>JAUJNL010000068.1 GCA_030448185.1 Cytophagales bacterium
TTCTTCCAAAGTCTTTTTCTTTGCCAATACTTGCCCGTATCCTTTCCGGTAAATGGGCTTGCCGTCCATTTCTTCATACACCAGAAAGGCAGGAATTGCTTTCGTTCTCTTTTTCTTCTCGATTACTTCCGGCATAGCTTCAGAGATTAGAATGTAGGGTAGAGCTTGAACCTTTACAGGTCAAAACAACATTTGCAATAGTTTGCAAATGTTGTTTTGAATGCAACAAATTCCATTGCAAATGTTGTTTTGTGCGTGACAAGGCATTGCGCACACACAAAACATTGCGCAAAAGTATATAATAATTGGCGTTCAGTGATAGTAAGCTAGTTTTAATTGCGTTTGAAGCAAATAATTGCGTTTGGTTACCAATAAGTCAATCCCCATTGATTTTAGGGATGATTTATTCTAAACATTCCTTTTCTAAATAACAATTGACTAACAACCAATGACCAATCAACCTAAAGCCATTGTTATCGGAGCCGGTATCGGGGGGATTGCGGCGGCGGTGAGGCTGGCCTGTAAAGGGTATGCAGTACAGATAGTTGAGGCTAATGCGTACCCCGGTGGCAAACTTTCGGAGTTTAGCTTAAAGGGTTACCGTTTCGATGCCGGGCCATCCTTGTTTACGCTACCGCAACTGGTGGAAGAGCTGTTTGAACTTTCGGGCAAAAAGCCGTCAGCCTATTTCCAGTACAGTAAACTGCCGGTAGTCTGCGAATATTTCTACGAAGATGGCACCCGGTTGACGGCTCATGCCGACCCGGAGGCATTTGCCGAAGAACTAGCCGGTAAAACGGACGAAAAAAAGGATAACATTCTCGCGTTTCTGCGGGACAGCCGCACTAAATACGATATCACGGCCAATCTGTTTCTGCACCGTTCGCTGCACCGGTGGGGGACGTGGTTCAATAAAGATGCCTTTAAAGGCTACCTGAATCTGGGCAAGCTGGATGTGTTCCGGACCATGAACGAGGCCAACCAGAGCCAGTTTCGAGACCCGAGGGTGGTGCAGCTGTTTAACCGCTATGCCACCTACAACGGCTCCGATCCCTACCAGACCCCGGCTACGCTGAATGTGATTCCGCATCTGGAGTATAATATCGGGGCCTTTTTTCCGAAGGAAGGCATGTTTGGCATTACCCAGAGTCTGGTCAGGCTGGCTGAAGACTTAGGGGTACAATTCCGGTACAGTATTCCGGTCAGGGAAATAATTACTACACATGGAAAGGTAACCGGTATCCGGCTGGATTCGGCTGCAGCCCGAGAGAAAGGAGTGGGGGAGGAGATAACAGCCGATTTGGTAATCACCAATATGGATATTGTGAACACCTACCGGAAACTGCTGCCTGGTCAGAAACAGCCTGATTTCCTGCTCAACCAGCCTAAATCTTCTTCGGCCCTGATTTTTTACTGGGGCATCCGTCAGCCGTTTCCCGAACTGGATTTGCATAATATCTTTTTCAGCGCCGACTACCGCCATGAGTTTGACTGTATTTTCCGGCAGAAAACGCTGACAAACGACCCTACGGTGTACGTGAACATTACCAGCAAGTACAAGCCTGACGATGCCCCCGAGGGCTGCGAAAACTGGTTCGTGATGATTAATTCGCCCAATAATTCCGGGCAGAACTGGGACCAGCTTATTGCCGGAGCCCGGCAGAGTATTGTTACCAAACTAAGCCGTTTGCTTCGTACCGACCTGGCTCCGCTCATTGCCTGCGAAGCCGTACTGGACCCGCGTACCATTGAAAGCCGGACTTCCTCGGCCCAGGGAGCCCTATACGGCAATGCCTCCAACAACCGGTATGCGGCATTTCTGCGCCATTCCAACCAATCAAGCCGTATCAAAAATCTCTACTTTGTGGGGGGAAGTGTGCACCCCGGCGGCGGGATTCCGCTTAGCCTGCTTTCGGCTAAAATAGCTGTAAGTATGATAAAATAGAGGGAGAGTGGTTTTCCCAAACCGCTTATTCCGGAACGGAATGACTTCTCTTCGTAGTTTGACCAGAGTATCCGTCCGGTGAACCCCATATTTACTTGCGTTTAAATAGGCCGTACTGTTGCGGGATGAAAGGAAGTACGTGGTCAACTATATTCAACTATATAAGGATAGCCGGGTACTTACTCCCTGATAGAAATATCTTGCCAAGGATGGGTTATACAAATCTTAGAGAGTCTACATAGAATGGGCTGTTGGACAAAAGTAAATCCTACGGTATTCCAGTTACCTAACAGCCCGTTCAGTCTTCGTTCAGTCTTAAAACATGGTGTTATCATTTACCGGATCTGTCGCTACAGGTTGAATGACATCCCAGTGCTCGACTATTTTACCTGCCTCAATCCGGTAATAATCAGTAATCGCAGAGCCTGAGTCTTCCGGAGAAAATTTAGCGTGAACGTGTAATACCACAAAATCATTTTCAGCCACTACCCGCTTGATATCTACGCGCATTTGCGGATAGGTAGTGGTTAAGAAAGAGGCAAACTGCCGGAAGCCTTCCCGCCCGTCGGCTACGGTAGGGTTGTGCTGCCGGTAATTCTCCGGTAAGTATTGATCAATTAAGGAAAGGTCTTTCCCATTGAATACTCCCTCATAGAGCTGCCTAACCAGTTGCTTATTTGCTTCCAGGTCGCTATTCAGTTTAACCTTATTATCCGGTCCGGCAAACATGCCGTTATTATGTACAGGATTAGGAGGCACAGGTTGAATGGCGTCCCAGTGCTCTACAATTCTGCCGTTTGATACTCTGAAAATGTCGGTAATGGCGGTTGGAGGGGAATCAGGACTTTCCCGGCTCGAAACATGTAATACGACTAAATCACCTTCCGCAATGACGCGTTCAATTTTTATTTGCAGGGAGGGGTACGTACCGAACCAATACTGAAGAAACCCTTTCAAAGCTTCCTTTCCGTCCGGAAGTTGGGGATTATGCTGCCGGTAGGTCTGCCCGATATACTCATCTACTTTGGCGGGATTCTTCTGTACAAAGACCTGATCGTAGAATTGCGTCACCAGTTTTTTGTTTTCAGCTAATGGGTCAACAGCCGCAGCATCTTCGTTATTCTGGCAGTCCGTAAAAAGCAGGAGTATACATAGCGGAGCTACTTGCCTAAGCTTTCTAAATAAGCGAACATCTGCTGCCCATTTTCCACCCCCTGTTATAAGTATGGCGGTCGCTAATCCAATCACGAGCAAATGGTACTCAAAACCTTCTATGGACTGATTGCCAAACCAATTCATGAAAAAGAATTGCTGATGCCCCCCTATAAAAATAGCTCCTACCATAAGAATAATTGTGAGTGCAGCTATTGGCCGGGTAGCCAATCCTAGAGCCAACATAACCATTCCGACTGATTCTACTACAATTACGATTATTACCAGAAAGACGGGTAGATGGTATACTCCATTCAAAAATCCAATTGTTCCCGTAATGCCAGGCCCTCCGAACCAACCCAATAGTTTTTGCGCTCCATGCGGAAACAGCACAAGGGCCAGGGTAAGGCGCAGCACCAAAGCGGCTGCATTTAATGCAGCTACACGATCTGTACCTGTGGTAAGTATTCTGTTTATTGTCGTTGTCATTGTTCAAAATTTTAATGGTTTTGTTTATTTATTTCCAGCTATGTGCGTAGTCTTGGACGTACTGTCCCAAAGAGATAGGGGCTCTGCCTAAAATTTTCTCTATCTGATCTGTTGTTCGGTCTTCTGTACCGTCCTTCAGTATAGAGAAGAGGTAAACTAAAAACTCAGTAGCCTCCCTGGTTTGACCGTATTGCATTAAAATATTGATATAATCTTGCCCACTGATTGAAGTATACTCTACCTTTCGGCTAATAGCCTGACTAATGGCTTGGGCTACCTGATAGTGGCTGTATACCTGAAGGTATTGTGCTTTGTTTAATGCGTTTTTCAATCTGGCCCAGCGGTAAATTTTCATCTACTTCTATGGCACTGGCCGAAATAAAAACAAGTTTTTTGATGACCGCCTCCTGAGCAACATTTATCAGTTGATAGGCTTGTTGCAGGGCGCCAGCAGTAACGGGCGGGGCAATCATAAACAATTGAGTGATGCCTGCCAGAGCCGGAAGGTAGGTTTCCGGCTGGTCATAGTCAAAAAGCACGTAGGAAAGGCTGGGACTGTAAAGCGCCTTGGCTTTCTCTACACTCCTTACCCCAAGGGTAAAATTTGTTTGGGTTGCTTGCAACTGTCCTACTAGTTCTTTTCCTACGTTACCGGTTGCCCCGATGATGAATGCTTTTGTTTGCATGGTATCTAAAAGTATAATTTTGGTTGGTATATCTTTTAGACATGTATGCTTAGAGTAGTGTGACCAAACCGGGTTAAAAAAGTCCTATTGCTGCGCGAATGCCTTCTAGTAAATCCTTTGGAGCGAGTTTAAGTGGATTTGTTCGAAAAACGGCAGCTGCTTTATCAGTCTGCTCAATCTTCTCGATCAGCAGCAGGGTATTCTGCTCTAACTGGGCGTACTGAAGCTGGTGGGGATTAATAAAGCCTTGACGAGTAAAGTAATCAATCTGTTTATGGCAGCGGCAGGGATTCTGATGATTTACTAAACCACATTTGGCACCCATAAATGCTTTGATTTTTGGCTGGGCCCGGGACAAGCGTTTGCGAAAAGCTTCCGGTGAAATATCCAATATTCGGGAGGCCTCTAAGCTATCAAACTCCAGTATTACTCCTATAATATAAGCTAAGCGCTATTCCTTTTCAGACACATAAGCATACCTTGAGAGCAAGTAATTTTGATCTCATCAGCTAGTACCTCTTGTTCACCAGTATTATGGATATATGAGGTGGCTTGGTTAATGCCTTCGTCAAGCAGCCGGCCGTAATGCTGAAAGCTATAGCGTCTTCTAGAATTTTTTTTAACGCTAGTGAGCAGGTAATTAGCAGCTACTCTATATACCCAAGTGGTGAAAGCGCTTTCACCCTTAAAAGTACCTAAGTGAGTAATGATCCGGATTAAAATTTCTTGAGTGCCATCTTTGGCAACTTCTGGATCAAAAAGCATTTTCAGGGCCAGGTTATATACCTTTCCTTGAATTGCTTTTACTACTTGCTCAAGGGCACGTTTATCTCCCTGTAAGGCTTGTTCGACTAGCCATTCAATGTTTTCCATGTTTACATTTCAGTTAACTATATTTTAGACGCTCTTGCCCTTACGTGTGTGACGGTAAAAAGGAAAAATTATTGACGGGTAATAGCTTAGTACACTGTTCATTAAATAAGTTAATAGCTCTAGTTGTTGGTGAAAACACCAACAACGGCTTTGCTGATTGCCATTGTTGGTGTTTTCACCAACAATCATTTTTCTAAACTCACTTGCTTAACAGTGTACTTAGTATCAGTACTCCTTATTGGTAAGAGTTCGATGAATCCTACGTACTTGGCCGGATGCTTACTGACCAGAAGAACAAGAACGACCCTTGGATACAGACCCAGTTTTCCTAAACTGAGCGAGCTCCCTGATGTACGCCACCCAGCAATTTTCCAACTGGAAAATATTTTTCAAAAAAACTAATAAATTAGTTGTTAAACTAAAACATTAGTTATACTTTGGCATATATATTTTTGTATCCAGTTTTCAGACTTAATTAATACACCCGGTCACTGGTCCATTAAACCATACCGTATTGATTGTAGAATCAGTATTACCCAAATCGTAGGCTGCTAATTTTAATCAGCACATCGGCTTATTAACACATTAGCCCATCATTTTACTATGGCAAACTTAGAAAAAGAACTCACTAAGGCGGAAGAGCAAGTAATGCAAATCCTGTGGAAGATTAAGAAGGGATTTGTGAAAGATATTCTGGATCATATGTCCGAACCTAAACCGGCCTACAACACCGTTTCCACGATTGTCCGGATTCTGGAAGCCAAGGGATTTGTGGGGCACCATGCCTACGGAAAAACCCATGAATACTTCCCGCTGATTACCCGGCCGGAGTACACTAAGTTTTACTTCCGCAACTTCCTGAGCGGCTATTTCGGTGGTTCGTTTGCGGGGCTGGTCTCCTTCTTTGCTAAGGAAGAGGACCTGAATATCAATGAACTGGAGGACCTGTTGAACGAACTCAAAAAGGACAAACCCGATGAGCCGCAGTGAGTTTTTATTCTACCTGTTCGAAATCAGTGCAGCCCTGGCAGTCTTTTACGGGCTCTACCGGCTGCTGCTGCACCGCGAAACGTTTTTTGCCTTCAACCGGGCTTTTATCCTGGGGGCAGTGGGTTTATCGCTGTTGCTGCCGCTGGTAGACATTCCAGTTCCTTTTCTGAAGGCTTCTGCGGCACCCGTACCCATAGTGATGCTGGGCTTGTCGTCGGAAATGTCGCTTCCTGCGTCCTCTCCGGTCGGGCAGGTGGAAGATTCAGTAGATTATATCAGTTGGGCAGAACTTGCTTTTAGTTTATACTTATCGGTAGCCGCCTTGTTGCTCTGCCGGTTGCTGCTCCGGTTGTGGAAACTGTACCGGCTGATTGGTTCCCTGCCCGCCGAGGCGCACGAAGGGCATTACCTGATTAAAACCGGAGGGCAACTACCGACCTTCTCCTTTTTCCACTGGCTGTTCTGGGATGAAACCCAGCTGTTGTCCGGGGAAGAAACCGAGCAGGTCATGCGCCACGAATGGACTCATATCCGGCAGTGGCACACCCTTGATATATTGTTTCTGGAGCTAGTGACTGTAGTGTGCTGGTTTAACCCCGTCATTTATCTCTTTAAACGACAACTGCAGGCCGTGCACGAATACCTGGCCGACCGGGAAGCATCCCAGAATGGTTCCCGAACTGAGTATGTACAATTGGTGGCGGCCCAGTTACGGCACTATGTTAATCCGGCACTAGTACAGCCCTTTAATCAGCCTCAGCTCAAAAAACGCATTGCTATGCTTCAAAAAAGTCGGCCTGCCGCACCGATAGTATGGAAAATACTGGCAAGCTTAACCGGAGTAATTGTATTTGCCCTATTGTTTGCCTGCTCCGGGACAACGGAAAAGGAGGAACCTGTACTCAGTCCGTCGGTAGCCTCTACCAAGTTAAACGACGTTTGGGATGTCTATAAACAGAAGTACCCCGACCTACAGGTGGGTGGTTTTTTTGAAACGGGAAAACGGGCAGGACAAGTTATTGTAGGTGTGGGCGTAACGGTAGAAGGCGTAGATAATGCAGAAGATGAGGCTCGGCTCAGACAAATCCTTGAGAGGGACAAGCTTGCCTGGATCGAATTACAAAAGCAGGAAGGCGATACTACCCGGTACGTTTTTATGAAAAAGCCTTTTGATAAAGTAAAAGTCTCCGGAGTGGTACTCACCAGAGATAGACAAAAACCGCTTGCCGGGTGCGTGATTATGGTCAAAGGAACGGCTGGCAGTGCGATTACGGGTAAAGATGGCAGGTTTGACCTGAACGTTCAGAGCGGCGTATCACTTGTATTCACCCGGGTAGGATATGCACCGCAAGAGATTACTGTAAATGGAAAAGATGGTGCAGAAATACCGCTGGACATTACCCTTTCCATGGATAAAACTGTGCCCGCGGAGGTGCGGGCAAGGGGTGAGGAAGCCATAGCGCAGGAAATGGCTAAAAGACAATAAATAAAGGGATCGTGCCCGTCAGGCCAGCTAACCAGGTATTTATATAAGGTTATTTACTACCCATAAATATGAAAACGGAATTTTTGGTGTACCTGCTGGAAGTCAGCGGCTGCATGGCGGCGTTCTACGGACTCTACCAGCTCTTATTGCGTAATCAGACCGCTTTTACTTTTAACCGGATTTTTATCCTGGCCGCGGTAGGACTTTCAATTCTGCTGCCGTCAGTGGAATTTACGGGTCCCCAAACCCCGATACCAGCCGTAATGATCTCCCTGGAAGCGCTGGTCGTTGCCCCGGCTGCCGTTGTGGAGCCGGATGCTTTTGACTGGTGGGGGGCAGCTTTTGATTTCTACCTGGCCGGAGTAGTACTGTTTACTTGCCTATTCCTGTACCGGCTGTATTCACTGTGGCAACTGGCCCGGCAATTTTCCGCCGAAGAATATGAGGGCTTTGTCCTGATCCGCACGGAAGGACAATTGCCGACCTTCTCCTTTTTCCGCTGGCTGTTCTGGAACGACCAGGAAAACCTGACTGAAACGCAGCAGGAACAGATTCTGCAGCACGAAGAGACGCACATCCGGCAATGGCATTCACTGGATATACTGCTGCTAGAAATAGTCAAAATAACCTTTTGGTTTAATCCTTTTATCTACCTTTTCCAGAATACGTTGCGTACCGTGCACGAGTACCTGGCCGACCGGGAAGCATTGCAGGCCTCAGACCCCGTGGAATATACCCGGCTGGTAGCCACTCAGATTCTCCAGAGACTCCGGTTTTCCTTTACCCAGCCATTTCATTCCTTTCAACTCAAAAAACGAATTGCCATGATCAAAATAGCCCAAACCCAACCGCCTGTTTTCTGGCGGACCGCTGCCAGTATAGTCATTGTTACGATGTTTTCTTTTTTGTATGCCTGTCGGTCAACGGATGTAATTGAACCTAAAAGGGAGGGAGCACCCGAGAAAATAGAGCAGATGCCTGGAAATGCGGTAGCATTCATGCAGGGAATTCAAAAAGAAATACGATACCCGGCTGTCGCCAGACAAGCTAAAACGGAAGGCACTGTCTTCTGCAATTTTATTGTGAAAACAGATGGCAGTATTGCTGATATTAAGATTATGAAAGGAGTAAGTGAAGAACTGGATAATGAGGTTTTGAGGGTGCTGAAAGCTTCTAAGGAGAAGTGGAAGCCAGGGTTAAAAGGAGGGAAGCCGGTAGATATGCCAATCTATATGCCAATTAAATTTGACCTTAGCACCGGACAGGGGATAATTGTCGTTGGTCGTGATAGAGTTCCGAAGGCACCCACTTTGACTTTTATCCCTAATGCAGAGGGCACTTTCAGCGTAGTAGAAGAAATGCCCGAGTACAAGGGCGGCTCTCCGGCATTAGCTGCTTACCTGGAAGAAAATATAAAGTATCCCGCCAAAGCCCGTGAAAATAAAGTGCAGGGGATCGTCGCTGTGAGCTTTGTGATATCCGCAGATGGCAGTATTCAGAGCCCGAAAGTGCTGAAAGGCGTTGCCTCCGGCCTGGATGAAGAAGCTTTACGGGTAATCAGAAGCATGCCTAAATGGGAACCAGGTAAGCTGGACGGCAAGGCCGTATCCGTACAATATGCATTGCCTATTCCCTTTGCCTTGGGACAATAGTTCAGAAGCTATTAAAATCCAGCTAAGCCTCTTTCTTAAACTATTCTTTTTCGGCTCACATCTGTACTGAATATCTTCTTATGAAAACGGAATATCTTCTTTACCTGCTCCAGTCCAGTGCTTGTTTGGCGGCTTTCTACGGACTCTACCGCTTGCTGCTGCACCGAGAAACGTTTTTTGCCTTCAACCGGGCTTTTATCCTGGGGGCTGTAGTTTTATCAGCCGTACTCCCATTGATTGAAATTCAGGCTGATGAAGTGCCGCTAGCCGGTATGTATACTTTTTCCATGGATGCTTTTACGGTCGGGGTAGACGGTGAGCAGACTCCTAAAAGCTTCGACTGGATACAACTGATTCTCGGCATCTACCTATTGGGGGTGATCGTTTTTAGCCTCCGTTTGGGGTACCGCCTGGTTTGGTTATGGAAGCTGGCCCATAAGCTTCCCTCCGAAAGGCGGTCTGATTACAAGCTTATCCATACCCACGGGCAGGCACCTACTTTCTCGTTCTTCCGCTGGTTGTTCTGGGATAACAGCAAAGTTTTGTCGGCTGCCGAACAGGCGCAGATGATCCGGCACGAAGAAACGCACATCCGGCAACGCCACTCAGCTGATACCCTGCTATTGGAAATACTCAAAATAGCTTTCTGGTTCAATCCCTTTATTTACCTGACTCAGCAGTCCCTGCGGACCGTGCATGAGTACCTGGCCGACCGGGAAGCAGTCCGGGAAAGTGATCCTTCAGTATATGCCCAACTGGTAGTTGCCCAGGCTCTGGGCCGACTTAATATTTCCTTTATTCAGCCCTTTCATTCATTCCAACTTAAAAACCGAATCACCATGTTACGACTAGCCAAAAACACCAAGCCTTCCTCCTGGAAAATCGCCTTAAGTATGGGTGTGGTTTCCCTCTTTTCGGTCCTGTATGCCTGCCGGACCACTGACGTGATTGAGCCGCATAAGAGTGATGGTACCGTCTTTCAGGTAGTAGAGCAGATGCCCGAAGCCAGTGATGCCTTTATGAAAGGAATTCAAAAAGAAATCAAATATCCAGCAGTAGCCAGAAAGGCAAATACCACGGGTACGGTTTTTAGTAGCTTTATAGTGCACAAAGACGGCAGTATTTCAGATATAAATATTGTCAAAGGCGTAAGCAAGGAGTTGGACGAAGAAGTAGTAAGGGTGTTGAAAGCTTCCAAAGAAAAGTGGATCCCTGGTATGCAAAGCGACAAAGTTGTCGATGTGAGAGTGGCGTTGCCGATTAAATTTGAGCTTAACCAAGGTTCCGGGGTAATTATTGTGGGCCGTAATGCTGCTCCAGAGGGAGATGCTTCTATTTCAATTCCCGATGCGGATGGAGTATTTGCTGTAGTAGAAGAAATGCCCGAATTTGAAGGGGGACAGCAGGGTTTGTATTCCTACCTGGGCGAGAATATAATATATCCGGCCAAAGCCCGTGAGAATAAATTACAGGGAACCGTATTTGTTGGTTTTGTGGTAGCCGCGGATGGTAGTATTCAAAGTCCTAAAGTGCTTAAAGGGGTTGGGTCCGGTCTGGATGAGGAAGCGCTGCGGGTAATTGGAAGCATGCCTAAATGGGAACCCGGCAGGCAGAATGGCAAGGCCGTTGCCGTGAGATATGCCTTACCTATCAAGTTCGCCTTAGGGGAATGAGAAAGAATTTGGGAAGTCGGAATGTGAATGTCGGATGTGTGGGAATGTCCGATGTTCGATTAACTTCGTTGAGCCCTTCGGGGTTGGCGATGTTCAATAGACTTGCTGCAAGTTGATTTAGAAGGAGTTACAAAACAAGGGGTAAAATTAGGGAATAGAGCCGTAATTTAGCTTCTAAAAAGCGGATGCTTAGTTATCAGCAGATTCGGAACGAACGACAGTGGAAGTCGAGTACCGGTTTGAGTGAACAACAGTTTCATCGTCTGGTGAAGTATTTTGGCGAGACGTATGAGTTTTTTCAAGGAGTGTCTTTGAGTACCTTAGCGGCGCGAACCGAAGTAGATTCTACTTACTGCCTACCTACGCGGACTGCCTGTTTCTGGTCTTGTTCAGCTTAAGAACGGCTTGTGCTAGGATAATTTGGGTTTGTTAATCGGTACGGATGGCTCGAATGCCCAACGCAATTTTTGAGAAATACCTGCAGTTGCTCACTTACACGTTAGAAAGAGAAGGGGCAATGCCCAGACGTAATTTTAAGGATGCTGCTGAATTTAAGGCGTATCTACAGGAGGAAAAGGAATTATCGTGGATGTAAGTGAACAGGCTACGCAGCGTCCCAAGAACCAGGAGGCGCAAAAGGAGCAGTATTCCGGAAAAAAAAGCGACCTACCCATAAAGAGTTAATCATTAGCACTAAAAACAAGCAGATACTCTATATTAGCCAGTCTTACAAAGGCAAGCAACCTGACTACAGCCTGTTACAAGCCGAATTTCCACCCGATCAAGACTGGTTTACCCGAGTAAAAGTACGCTTAGATTTAGGTTTTCAAGGATTTGCCGACCTATATCAGTGTGAACAGCTCTGTATTCCTATCAAGAAGAAGCGAACACCTAAAGGCGTCTGCAATGAGTTAACCGCGCAACAAAAAGAGCACAATAAGCAAGCTGGGCAAGAACGCATTTATGTCGAACACGCCATTGGAGGCATGAAGCGTTATCGAATTCTGGAACATCGGAGCCGGATTAAGTCGAGGAAAATCATCAATCAAATTATTGGCGTTTGCGCTGCCCTTTGGAACTTTTATCTGTTAAACCTTTGAGTCTCAACTTACAGCAAGTCTAATGTTCGTCTGAACCAGGATTTACAGGATTAAGGAATTCGCAGGATTTCAATTTCATAATTCTGTAAATCCTTTAATTCTAAAAATCCTGGTTCAGATAAATAAGGGCGAATGCCATTCGCCCCTACATTTCCCTCATCAGCATTCTGCCATCCAGCATTCTTTCGCCCATCGGAAATCGAACATCATACATTCGTTACTGTTCCATCAGGAAGGCTTTGATGAATTCGTCGATGTCGCCGTCCATCACGCCTTGCACATTGGAAGTCTCCACGCCGGTACGGATGTCTTTGACCAGTTTATAAGGATGCATGACGTAGTTGCGGATCTGCGAGCCGAAGTCAATCCGTTTCTTGGTGCTTTCAATCCGGGCCTTTTCCTCGTTGCGCTTATCAATCTCTAACTGATAGAGCTTCGATTTCAGTAATTGCAGGGCTTTGTCCCGGTTCTGGAGCTGTGAACGTTCCTGCTGGCATTCCACTACCAAGCCGGAAGGCAGGTGCCGCACCCGTACGGCCGTTTCTACTTTGTTTACGTTCTGGCCACCGGCGCCGCCCGACCGGAACGTATCCCATTCAATATCCGCCGGATTGATTTCTATCTCAATCGTATTTTCTACAATTGGGTAAGCAAACACCGAGGCAAAGGAAGTGTGGCGTCGTCCGTTGGAATCAAACGGCGAAACCCGTACCAGCCGGTGTACGCCAATCTCCGCCTTGAGGTAGCCATAAGCAAATTCCCCGTCTATTTCCAGCGTAGCCGATTTGATCCCGGCTCCTTCGCCGGGTTGGTAGTCTACCTGTTTTACGGAAAAACCACGTTTCTCGCCCCACATAATGTACATCCGCATCAGCATTTCGGCCCAATCCTGACTTTCGGTACCACCCGCACCGGGGTTAATTTCCAGAATGGCATTCAGCTGGTCCTCTTCGGCGCTGAGCATCTTCTTAAATTCGAGGTCTTCTACGGCTTTCGATACCTTGGCGAATTCAGCATCCATTTCCTCGTCGCCCACGTCACCCGCTTCGTAGAACTCATTCAGCGTGTCGAGGTCGTTGAAAGCTGAATCAACGGCTTCAAAGTCGTCCGTCCAGGTTTTAAGAGATTTGATAGACTTTAATTTTTTTTCGGCCTCTTTGGGGTCGTCCCAGAAATTGGGTTCTAAGGTAGTTTTTTCTAAGGATTCTATTTCTTCCCGTTTCTGATCGTAGTCAAAGATACCTCCTCAAAGCCGAAACGCGGCCTTTTAATTCTTTTATCTGGTCAGTAGTCATTGTGCAAAAATGAGTTAAGTGACCGTAAAGATAGGGCGATAATGTGAAATAATTTCGGATAGTGGAGAGCCATTACAAACCAAGCTTTTGCAAAGTCGCCCTTCGACTCCGATCAGGGTGGCAAAAAGGCGAAAATTCTTAATCCTATAAAAATTCACAAAGACGTAATACCGATCCAGGAAAAAACTTCCGGTTTATTCATTTTACGTCGATGCACTTCATCGTGATCCACATTGCAAAGAGTTATTAAATTTGCTTCTTCATTCCTCCCTCCTGCGACGTGATAATCCAAATGATGCAGTTCAAGTGAATTGCGAGGATCGCCTTGATGCTTTTGAGATATAGACCATTTGCACTTTCTACAAACAAATTTGTCTCTCTCCAAGACCGATATTCTAACTAAATCGGGTATCTAACGATCATGGGGTTCGGCCTGTTTATCTTCTTCCAAAATATAAACGCCTATTGGCAAATCGGGTCTGCCTGTCTGCCTCGTTTTTACCGGCCAGCCCTCTTCAGTTCTTAATTCTCGGGTTCGACGTGCCCACTCGGTTTTGCCGTTAGCTACGTAAGATAGTTCTTCGCCGGTAACATTTCTGCCAACGCTTTCCCTTAAAAAAGCTAGTATCTTATCTTTAACGGAAATTTTCTTTTTGCGAATCTGATTAGTAACATTCCATCGGTGTGCCGCATCACGGTCTTGTGCATCCGCAAGAAGAATATATTCATCAGTCTGCATATGGGAAACTGCTACCTGATCTTGTGCCCATTCGCCTTCTTCAAGCATTGCACGAACAGTAGTACCGCTTAAAATGGGCCAGCCTGCTTCTATTCGTAATTCTCTAATTCTGCGGGGATAATCACTAATGCCGGACACCACCATTAATTCTTCGCCGCCGATTACGGTTAGTGGATAGCGCCGAAGATAAATCAGAATTCTATCCCGTCCCGACACCGATTCTCCCTCGGGAATGATGTTCTTGCCCATCCTGCGAATGGCCCGAAATACGGGAATTAAAGCCAATACCTTCTCCCGTAAAGAATCATTTCCGGCAAGGGCAATGAAATTAGTAATCAGTTGATTGGCTTCTTCTTTAGCCGTAAGTGCATCAAAGCCGGTAGATTTCTTTTTAGCCATTGACGGGATTTAAAAAATCGGAAAGAACGCCGGAAACCTTATCTAAGTCTTTCAGCCAACATTCCCAGATTATAAGTACCTGCCATCCAAGATCATGTAAAGATGCGTAAGCGTTATTATCCCTATTCTTGTTTGCATCAAGCTTATCGTTCCAGAATTCGACTCGGGTAGTTGGCCTTTTGCCTCTGGAACAATCATGACTATGCCAAAAGCATCCGTGTATGAAAATAACTTTTTGATGCCGGGGTAGAACAATGTCCGGAGAACCGGGAAGTTTTTTATTGTGTAACCTGAATCTGTAGCCCATCTTGTGTAAGAGCCTCCTTACAATGATTTCAGGCTTAGTATTGGCATTTTTTACCCTGGACATTAAATTGCTTCGGGCCTGGGATGAGAGTTTATCCATTGGCTATTGCTACCTCACCTTCCTGCATTTCTAAAACAGGTGTATTTCTATTAAGATGAATCAAAACGGCTTTTGCGATTTGTTCGGCGATACCTACTGCCACAGCATTGCCGATTTGACGGGCGACTTCAATCTTGCTGCCTTTAAAAATAAAATCATCGGGAAATGACTGAAAACGTGCTGCTTCACGATGAGTAATCGGACGGTGCTGCTCAGGATGTAAATACCGACCTTTTTCAGGTTTGAAGAACTCCGTGCGTATGGTTACGGATGGGCGGTTCCACCAAAGCCGGCCAAATAAGTCCGTACCGCCACTTTTTTTCTTAATCCAACAGGCCGGTGTTAGGTCCGGTGCTAAACGTTGTAAATCAAACCGGTTCATACCTTCTTCCGGTATGGCTTTGTAACGTTGCATACTTAATGCGGTTGGAGTACGGCCAAAATGTAAAGCTTCGGCACCTGACTCTCCACGTATTTCCGTTCCGGCCGGTTCCGGTAGGTCGCCGATTGCCTCCCGAACCGTAACCCAAGGCATTGGATTTTGAACATACTGCGTAAGATCTATCGTCTTCCGGCTACGTGGGTCCCGGTGAGTACGCAGAGGTGGAAATACATCATTAGGATCAGCTAATCTGGAACCCATTACAAAGGCACGTGTCCGCACTTGTGGTACGCCATAATCTGCTGCAACCAGCTTTGCCGACCTTACTTGATAACCCATCTCTCCGGCAATCTCTTTAAGTTGTTCAAATTCTTCCGATGCCAGTAATTCGGGTACGTTTTCCATCACGAAAACAGCCGCATTAGCTCTTCGAACTACTTCCATAACTGGCACCCAAAGTTGCTTTCTCGGGTCCAGTTCCCGATTCTTGTTCAACAGACTAAATCCCTGACAGGGTGGCCCTCCTATTACTACGTCGGCCTGAGGAATATGAATAGCCGGATCTTCCAGCAAATCGACTATATCCCCGGGTATGCAATGATTACCAAAATTGGCATTATAGGTTTCGACGGCGGCAGTATTATTATCATTTGCCCATATAGGCTCAAAACAGGCTGCTCATTATATTTATACTGAACAAAACCCTGCGTAAAACCGCCTGCTCCGGCAAATAGATCAATAATTGTTATCATATTTTCTTACTGAATCGGTTGTAACCCGGTAAGAGCCTCATACTCTTTCATCGGTATTGGTACTTCAATATACGCCGAACATTTAATAATTGCTAAAGCGGGAGTTGGTCAGTAATTGGGTACAGCGAACTTTCCCGATGATTGTTTACAAACTAATTACGTATCATAGACAGGTTGATTGCATTTAAAAGTACAATAAATTGACCTGTTTTTCCTTGAATAATTCTAATTGTAAAAAAGGTATTCCCTCAAACGCTACTTTTGGCTGGCAGATTAGGGTGTTCCTGGACTTTTTCCAGAAACTATCCTTTACAAAATATTTGACAACTTTTCGTTCAAAATAAAATTCTGTTTAGAAAGCTGAAACTACTGAATTGCCAAATTTTATTTGAAATTTAAATGCGTTCAACCTGTATCATAGAGGCGATTAAGTTGAAGGACATTAAACTTTAGTGTTAGGATATTAGCTAAGACATTATTCTTAATTTTTCATAAAATAAGATTTGCAAACGGCTCTTGTCGCAAATTTTATTTCCGAAATCCACCATTCAAAATTCGAAATCTGTTATGTCCCGCCTGCTATCTCCCAAAACCCTGGCGTCCATTAAAAGTCTGCCGCTGCTGGCCAAAACCGTGGTCGATG
The DNA here is from genome assembly GCA_030448185.1 of Cytophagales bacterium. Taxonomy (GTDB): domain Bacteria; phylum Bacteroidota; class Bacteroidia; order Cytophagales; family 172606-1; genus CADCTQ01. The sequence continues at coordinate 16,663 of JAUJNL010000068.1, forward strand.
GTTTTATGATGGGCGTGCAGAAAAGTATGCAGAAAGGAGCTGGTATGGAATTCAGCCAGTACCGGAGTTACCAGCCCGGCGACGACCTACGGCAGCTCGACTGGAAGTTGTTTGCCCGGTCTGACCGCTACTACATCCGGGAGGCGGAAACCGAGAACAGCATCAATGTCCGCTTTATACTCGATGCAAGCGCCTCGATGAACCACGAGGATAGTGGCATGACTAAAATGGAATATGCCCGTTTTTTGACTGCTTCGCTGGCTTACCTGGCCCACAGCCAGGGCGATGGCATTGGATTGTATACCCTGAGCCGGGGGCAGGTGCTCACGCTGGCACCCCGCCGCGATTCCCAGCATTTGCAGCGGATTTTTCATCAATTGGAAACGTTGACACCCGCCGGTACTTTCCCCGGCAAGGAAGAAGCCATTAGCCTTTTAGGCGGAAGCAGCCGCCGGGAAGTAATTGTTTTTGTCACGGATTTGTACGAAAAGGAAGATGAAATCAGCCGCCTGACCGGACAATTCAAGGCTTACCGCAATGAAGTGATTGTGTTTCACCTGATGGCGCCCAATGAGCTTACCCTTGCTTATCCGGGCAGTGTCACCTTCGAAGACTGGGAGACCGGCCGGCAGGTAGAGGTAGCCACCGAAAGCCTGCGCAACCCATACGTAGCTGCCTTGCAGGAGCAACTAAGCCAAATCCGGCAGCGCATGCTGGAACGGGACGTATACTACCATCTGCTCACCATCGACCAGCCGCTGGACGAGGCATTACGGGATTTTCTGAAAAGGCGGGTGAAGGGATGAGGATTCAGGTAGTTGCCGGTTTTTAGTTTCTTGTTTCCGGTTGATGGTTTTGGGTTGTTCCTTGTCAGGAAGGTGTTATCACGTTGTGACACTGGTGTTTCTCTCCGGCAATTCTCTTTGCGAACTTTGCCTCTTAGCGTCTTTGCGTGAAACTCTTTCAACAACTACCAACCCCAAACCAGCAACCCTAAACTATTATACAGTGACCACTATTTTACCCCTGGTTTTGCCAGTGGCTACTTGCTGGTGAGCTTTAGGCAATTCAGTAAAAGGATAGGTTTCGGATATGTACGAACGTAAATGCCTGTCTTGCATAAGTTGGGCGATCTGTTGCATATCCTGCCCGTTTGAGCTTACTCCCAGCCGGTGGGCAAAAACTTCTTTTTCCTGCACTTTTTGGGCGATATTCCCTTCGATAAAAGCCAGTAGCGTGATCAATCGCCCCCCTTTTTTTACTGCTTCCAGGGACCGGAGTACGTGGTCGCCGTAAATAGAATCCAGCACGACATCCGCATCCTTTACCCGGTCTTCGAACTTCTCTGCTGAGTAGTCAATGAATTCATCGGCGCCAAGTTCCTGCACAAAGCCTCTGTTGGCCAACGAAGCCGTGCCAATCACGTAGGCCCCAAAATGTTTGGCTATCTGTACGGCATAGTGGCCTACCCCACCCGCCGCCGCGTGAATCAGTACTTTATCGCCCCGCTGCACTTTGGCATAGGTTACCAGTGCCTGCCAGGCTGTTAAGGCGGCTAAGGTGGCCGCAGCCGCCTCTTCGTGGGAAACGTTAGCCGGTTTGAGGGCTAGATGGCTAGCCGGAGCCGCTACGTACTGGGCGTAGGCTTTTCCGTGACCCGGAAAATTGACCATGCCAAACACTTCATCCCCTTTTTTGAAGGTATTTACTGCTGACCCGGTTTCGATGACCGTGCCCGAAATATCCCAGCCGAGTACATAAGTGTCTTCGCCGGGTGCCGGTTTCAGAAAATTGTCTACTCCAAATTGATTTTGCCGGACAAAATTGTCCACCGGATTAATGCCGATTGCTTTGACTTGTACCAATACTTCGTTGGCTTGAATAGAAGGAGTAGGTAGTTCGGCAAGCGTCAGGTTCTCAATGCCGCCGACTTGCTTCAAAATGATTGCTTTCATGGTTCTTTCTGTTAAATAATGAAGCAAAACTGGGGCAAACCGGTGGAATAATACTTGTAAAAGTTTGGGTTAATCAGGTATTTTTGCGGGTATGCAAGTCCAGAATTTATACCAACCCTTTGAGATTGATTTTGTAAAAGTCAATGAGTGCCCCATAAAAGCGCACAAGCAAACCTTTTTTGAGCTTATCTACATTCTAAGCGGCGAAGGAATGTATCATGTCAATGAGAATAAGTTCAGTTATACCGCGGACAACCTCTTTCTGGTACGGCCGATGGAGGTCCACTATACCGAGGTAAAAAATACGACCTCTTTTCTGTTTATCCGCTTTAATAATATTTATCTGAAAGCTCAGAAGGCCGAAGGGCAGCACGGAAACCTGGGGGACTGGATCCAAAAGCTGGAATATATCTTTCAAAACAGCAATTACCAGCAGGGCTGCATTATCCGCAATATCCACGACAAACCCCTGGTAAGGGCTCTGGTTGAAGCCTTAGTGCAGGAACATATTAATCAGCAAATCCTGCACAAAGAGCTGATTCAGCAAGTAATTAATACCCTGATCACGTTGGTAGCCCGCAATATTTCCCGGCATATTGCCGATAAGCCCTTGGTCAGTAATAACCTTACCCTGGATATTATCCACTACATTCACCTGAATATTTACAAGCCTGAGAAGATGAAGGCTGAAAACATTGCCTCTCATTTTAATATTTCACTCAACTATATCAGTGAGTACTTTAAAAAACATACGGGGGAAAACCTGCAGCAGTATATTATCCATTACAAACTATCCCTGGTGGAAATAAGGCTGCGGCACAGTGATTTGAGACTAAATGAAATTGCGTACGAATTGGGCTTTACCGATGAAAGCCATCTGACTAAGACCTTTAAAAAGTACAAAGGCGTGAGCCCATCAGCCTACCGCAAAAATGAGGATAAAGTGATTGCCAGTTTCTAGTTGATGATTTCCAGTTGCCGGTTGATAGTTTCTGGTTGTTGGTTTCTTGTTTCCGGTTATTGCCACTATAGATGGGGTTAGTGTTTATCGGCGGAATCTTCCTGTGTGCCTTTTGCTTCTCTGCGCCTTTGCGTAAAACTCTTTAAACAACCGTCAACCGGAAACCCTAAACCGGCAACTAAAAACAATAAACCAGCAACCCGAAACCATTACTTATTCCCAATGGACAGGCCGACTGTCAGCTGGGAGTCATTGCGTTTGCGGGTGGCTTCCACGATGCTTTCATAGGTATTCTCGAAGCCCGTCCGGAAACTGATCCACTTGTTGAGGGGAAGTTCCAGGGCAACGTTGGTACTCCACCGGAAGTTAGCCCAGTTCTGGATGGAGGGTTGCAGGAACGTAATGTGCGTGAGCCGAAAGCGGTTCCTGAAAAAAGAATGCTTGCCTTTGAGACGGGCTGAGTTCCGCAGCGTTTCTACGGTAGCCCTTTCGCGGAAATTAGTTGACTCAAAGAGGATGGCATTCGTCAGTACCAGCGAATTTTCAGGCGTTTCCCACAGGCGGAAACCTACTCCCGCCCCGGCCAGTTGCCGCAGGACAATTTTCCGGAGATTACTGGTTTCAATCGTGCCCAGCCCGAAGGTATAGATCTTGTGTTGCTTGTAAATATCGATGAATAAATCGACGTAAAAATCCCGTTCGGCCAGCACGCCGTTTTGTCGTCCGTAGGCAAAGCGCGGATGCGTAGCCCACGAAATCACTGGCCCTGAGTAATCCATTTCGGCCCGTAGTACCAGTAAATCGCGGGTAACATTGCCCCGGGCAAAATTACCATCGGTATAAAACCGGTACTTCAGCAGATCAGGCCGGAAGAAAGCTTTTGCCTTGCGGATGCTGTCTTGCCGCGCTTTCTGTATGGTATCTGCTTGCTGTCGAAGCAGTGAATCGGGAGTCGTTTCTTGGGCAGAGGAAGTCTGGGAAGCAGCCAGGAAAATAAGGAATAGTACGGTAAAGGTAAATAAACGGCAGAATGTCGGCATGAATGGAATAGCAGCTTAGCGGCCAGTTCCCGCAGGAAGCGGCCGGAAATAATGAACAGGCTTTACTTACGGCGCAATTTACGGATGGGTTATAGCCGGGCAAGTATAAAACAGAAAAAGCTTTCGTGAATTATGATGTCAACCGGAATTGTCCGTCCGTATTTTTTTACTTAAAATACTGGTCATTTCTACCACCTTGCCGCCTTTTAATGGGCCTTTACCATCTCATTTGCCATGCGACCCACTTTACGCCGTCTGCTGATTCTGTCATTGTTCTGTACGGTCAGTTTTTTAGCCGGAGCCTTTCTCAACTCCACTGCTGATACTCCACCCATTACCAAAGAAGCGATTAAAGGAGCCGAAATTCTGTTTGGGCTCGATTTTACGTCTGCCGAAGAAGATTCACTGATTGATGGACTCCAAGAACAGCGGGAGGCTTACGAACGTATCCGCAAGGTAAAGTTGCCTAATGAAGTGGCTCCCGCTTTGCTGTTTAACCCAATTCCACCGGGAATGACTTTTGAAAAAGTGCGTAGACCGTTTAAAGTGGATAGGCTGAGTAAAGTGGCGCTTCCTGCCAACCGGGATGACCTGGCTTTTTACTCCGTACACCAACTGGCCGAACTCATTCGCACCCGTAAAATTTCATCCGAAGAGCTTACCCGGTTTTACCTGGATCGCCTCAGGAAATACGGACCTAAGCTGGAATGCATAATTACCCTCACCGAAGACCTGGCTATGCACCAGGCTCGTAAAGCCGACCAGGAAATCAGAGCCGGTAAGTACCGGGGGCTATTGCACGGGATTCCGTACGGAGCCAAAGACCTGCTGGCTAAAAGCGGTTACAAGACCACCTGGGGTTCGGTGCCTTACAAAGACCAGGTTATAGATACGGATGCCACTGTCATCCGGAAGTTGGAAGAAGCCGGGGCCGTACTGGCGGCTAAGCTCACTTTGGGAGAACTGGCCATGGGAGACGTATGGTTTGGCGGCACTACCCGCAATCCCTGGAATCTCAAACAAGGCTCCAGCGGTTCATCGGCCGGTTCGGCAGCGGCTGTTTCGGCGGGACTCTTGCCCTTTGCAATTGGCACTGAAACCCTGGGTTCCATTGTATCTCCTGCTACCGTTTGTGGCGTGACAGGACTTCGTCCTACGTTTGGGCGGGTCAGCCGGACGGGTGCCATGGCGCTGAGCTGGTCAATGGATAAGATCGGGCCGATGTGCCGCACCGTGGAAGATTGCGCCATTGTGTTTAATGCCCTGTACGGACCCGACGGTAAAGACCTCACCGTAGTGGATTTACCCTTTAATTACGATTCCAATACCAAGCTGAGTTCATTGCGGATCGGCTACCTGAAGAAAGATTTCGAGAAAAACTACGGGTTTAAATCATTTGACTCCACGGCTATTGCCAAACTCCGTACCCTGGGTGTAGAACTCGTTCCGATAGAACTGCCTGCGTTGCCAATCCGTGACCTGACTTTTATTATTTCCGTAGAATCCGCCGCCGCTTTCGATGAACTCACCCGTTCTGACCGCGATGACCGGATGGTAAGGCAAATCCGGCAGGCTTGGCCGACTATCTTTCGGGAAGGACAACTGGCTTCAGCCGTGCAGTACCTGCAAGCTAACCGGGTAAGAAGTCTCTTGATCGGACAGATGGCCGAGAAGATGAAAAATATTGACGTATACCTATCTCCCTCCTGGGGTAGCCCTAACCTGGCCCTAACCAATCTGACCGGTCACCCATGTGTAGTATTGCCCAATGGGTTTACGAAAGCGGGTACGCCCACCAGTATTACTTTTGTGGGGCAACTATACGGAGAAGCTAAATTACTGGCCGCCGCCAAAGCTTACCAGGACGCTACCGAGTTTCATACAAAGCACCCGAAACTAGATTAATCTGATGATGTGCTGATTCGTTGATGTGCTAATTAGAAAAAACTTCAATTAGCGTAATAGAGCCCTGTTAAACCATAGGCTACTGGCTGATCGGGTATTTATTAATCGGCACATCAACGAATCAGCACATCAGCATATCCTCCCATCACCCTAGTTGCCACTCAAGATCAGCGGAAGCTTTCCTTTGTCGCCGCCCATGATGATCACCTTCGTATTGGGGGAAGTGGCAATCTCTTTCTGAGCTATAATCATTTCGTACTGTAACTGCTTGTCGGAAAGACCCGTGCTCAAGATCTTCTGGTAATCAGCGATGCCCTGAGCTTCTACCCGTTTCCGTTCGGCTTCCTGTTTTTCTTTAGTCAGCACAAATTGCATTTTCTGCGATTCCTGTTCGGCATTGATCTTTGACTCGATGGTTTGCTTCACCGAAGTGGGCAGATTGATATTGCGAATCAGCAACTGTTCCATCATCAGGCCCCGGTTCCGGAAATCGCTCTCAATGCCCTTAAAAATGCGGGCCTGAAACTCATCACGTTTGGTGGAATACAGCGAAACTGCGTCGTAATACACGGCATTATCCCGGATTTTGGTGCGGGTAATGGGACGCACCACCACATTCTTATAGTCCGATCCGATTTCACGCAGGATATTAGGCGCCTTATCGGGAATGACCCGAAAAAGGATGGTCAGGTCAATGACTACTTCAAGTCCATCAGCAGTAAGTACCCGGATGGCGTCGTCACCGGTTTTATCGCCTTCATCATGTACGCCCGACATGGTATAGTTTTGCGTTTTGACGGTAAAAGTAGTAATGTCCACCAAAGGGTTTACTACGTGCAGCCCACTTTCCAAGACATTTGGTTGTACTTTCCCGAAGAGACTTTGTACGCCTACTTCTCCGGCGTCAATCTGCCGGACGGCGGCGGAGAAAAATCCCAGTATAATCAGTAAAAAGCCGGCAATACGAATCGGGTTCGCAAAACGGCTCACTTGCGGGTTGCTCTTAGCGAGGGAGAAGCCGGCAATCAGGGCCAGCACTCCCAGAATAATTAGAAACATGAAAATGTGAATTTAGTCTGAATGTATACAGATGAGTGAGGGGAGAGGCTAAAAGTAACCTCTTTGCCTATAAAACAACGCAGCATCAAACAAGATTCAGCGGACAAATATTATTTATGACTTCCACTGATCCAGCACCCATTCCAGTTCGCGCCGGATAGAAGCCGTCAGGTCAAGCTTGAGATCGTCGGGTAATACTTCCCAGGTATAGGTTTCCACCTCTAAATGTCGGGTAAAAGGTTCGTGGCGTTGCCGTTGCAATACGGTTACAATATCGTCTTGCGTGGACTGCAATAAACCGTAGTCGTGCACAAAAACAGGTACGTGAAAGTGAGAACGCCACTCAGATGCCTGGGTAGTTTCCATCGTATTAAGGGCAGGTGGCAAGTCGGGAAACTGGGCAATAGTGCCATCAGGCATGCGGGCTGCTACCTGATGCAGATAAACTGAGTCGGCAAACTTCCGGAATTGCCCGGCCAGCGCCTGCCGGCCTGCCTGATCCCCTGGAATCGCAGCTTTCAGGGCCGCACTGATCTGAGCTCTTCCGATCCGGATGCCTGCCTGGGTAAATTGCCGGATGGCTTCTGCCGGATCTTCGTACATCACGGCAAAGTGGCACACATCGTAGCAGAGCTGGAAGTGCGTAAGGATGCTTTCCTCGGCTTCCGATTGGGTCAGGTTTAATGCCGTCTGTAAGTCAACAACCGCATTTGGTATTAAATGATTTTTGAAAAAATCAATGGTATTGGCCGTAGTATCTATCCAACCGTCGGGCTCCGGTTCCATGTCAATGTGAATGAGTTTACCCGTCTCCTGCCGGATCTGGTGGAGTTCAGCTATTGCATTGGTAAGATGTCCGCAAGCCTGCCGGAGCATGGCCGACTGCCCATTGCCTTGCCACCAGTGCCGGTAGGTGACCGGCGAAGTGGAAATGCCTCCTTCTATCCCTTCCGGTAGCAGTTGCGCCAGAATACGGGCGAGTCTGACGGTATATTCGAAACGGTCCGTAGTAGTCCAGTCGGGCTGGTGCACCTCATCTTTTACCCGTTGCCGGTGAAAACCACCGTAGGGAAAGCCGTTGATAATCGCGACATAGGCATTTTGGCTGGCTAGCCACCCTTTAAACTCCGTTAACTTATTAGGCAGGATCAAGTCACGACTGGCGGCATCGGAGAGACGCAGCCCGATTCCGAAAGGTTGTCCTAAGGCAAGGGCCTGCCGGAGAGGTGGCACATAGGTTTGCAGCGTACGGAAAACTTCTTCCCAGGTTTCGCCGGGGTGAATATTGGTACAGTACGTAAGGTGAGTATTGCCGGTGATTTTCATAGCATGAGAAGGGATTCGCAGTAATTATAATTCCCGGAGTGATGGGAGACACCCAGTGGTGCGAAGGTAGAGAATGACTTCAAAAATACCCACTAACCCTGACTGTTTTCCGCATTCCATTACTGTTTCGCCCAATTTACCGCCTGCTTCTCATCCGTAAGCAGTTCGGTCATTGCCTTTATTTCACCTGCTACCCGTTTGACTTCGGCATAGAGTAGTTCGGATGCGTAGAGCTCATCATGTACCATGCTATCACTATAGGCAGGAGCATTCTTAGTCTTTTCGATCTTTTCCTCCAAAGCGGTAAGTAAATCGTCGAGATGGGTGTTATCCCCAAAGGGCGGTTGTTTGCTACCGAATCAGCCAGCTGCTCCAATACCTGCGCACTACGGGCAATTAGCTGATCTGCTTCCGGGAAATCTTCGCGAAGATGAATTCCGGGCAGAAAGGCGGCGAAAGAAGTGAGTTCTCGGGTCAATTGCTTATTGCGTTCCACGAGGGTACCAAAAAGCAATTGCCTTCACCGCAGCCAGCTTGGTTCCAATTGCAGCCGCTTAATGGCATCCTGCGCATTTATATTTTCTACCTCGGCTTTCCGCCGGTCGGCAACCACCCGGGCATGAAACCCGGAATTAAACCGAAGTTCGTGCCCGATCTGAAGTAATTTTTGTTAGCCCGGATGGCTTTGGCCATCAGCGCAGGAAACGCAGGCTTTCCCAGCGGGGCCATAGCAGGTAGGAAGCCCCAATGGCCAGCGTCCCGCCAATTAGGGTTGCCAGCAAGCGGTACGCCGCAATGTACCAGTTGATGTGCTCGGACACTTCCAGCAGCGCCACCAGCATGATTGTAACGAATACCACCGAAAGCTTATAGTTTTTAGGTTGCAGGTATACAAACAGAAAACAACTGATCACTACCGTAATCATCAGCATCAGGTAGTGCAAAGAAGCCATCAGGAGCAAGCTTCCCAATAGTACCCCAAACAAGGTACCCAGCATCCGGTCCCGGGTTTTTTCCACAGTGGTACCGAACTCAGGTTGCAGCAGGATCACCACCGTCAGCACAATCCAGTATCCGCGGGGCAGTTCCAATGCGTAATAAATACCAATACCCAGTGCGGCCATCAGCGCTACCCGCAGGCTATGTTGCAGCAGCAATGAATTGGGTTGTAGTTGCAGCCGAATGATACGCCACTGCCGCCACAACCATGTCTGCGGATCAGTTTTTCCGACTGGTCGCTTTTCCTTTTTTCTGCTCCATTCGGGCCAGCATCAGAGGGCATCCCGGAAATAGTGCAGCGTTGCCTCAAGTAAGGATTGAATGTGTAATAATGTCCAGCGGAGGGGAGAGCCAGGTACCTGTCCTTCAAAGAAGCGGCCAACTGCCGGACTTTAAATGATGCTTCTTCGGCGTTTTGCCGTGCCATTGCGTAGGTAGCCGGGCCAGGATTGATAATTGCGTCAGTAATAGAGCTGGCAGCCTGACTTAGTAGCAGGATTGTATTGCGAATAGCTCCATTCAGGTCTGGTTGAGCGGACAGGCCGGGGATATCTTTCAGCTCTGAATGGAGGGCCAGGGCCGTAGCTCCCAATCGGGAAGCGGCTCTTACCAGTTTTAGGGCTTCCCGGCGAGCGGCGCCGTACGGCCCGTCTTACGCTTCAGCCACGGTAATACCTCATGGATGGCCTTACGGAAATCATTTTCAGTCTGCGTAATGGCCGCTTCTTGCGCCATTGCTCCCTTGACTTTTGGCTACTAACTTCAGTAAAGTTCCACTCAGGAACCAGGGCTTGCCAATAGCCAGATAAAAGGACCGTCCGGTTGCAGCGGCCAGCGGATCAGCATAACCATCAGGGCCCAGAATCCGCCCGTCAGAATGAGTAAGCCCCGGTACAAAGCTTCCGGAACGGTATTGGGGCGTGCAGCGAGATCAGGAAAAGGAAAACGGAAGTAATGCCGAATACCTGTCCGTAAACCCCGATGCCCCGGGCCATGGAAGCAACAAACGCAACCAGTGCCATAAATATAAAGGCGGCCCCGGGATATTCACCCGCTAAAGTACCTGCAAAAGCGGTTGCTGTAACGGCAAGGGTTGCTAGTGCTAACATCAGTGCCCGGCTGGCGTATGTACCCTTGATCCGGGCTGAAGTCAGTAACTGAGCCGTAATCCCGGCAAATACTCCGGCTCCGGTACTCCCGTTTTGATATCCGATCACTAAAGGAACTACCAGCGCCGTTGTAACCCATAAAGCCCGGGCTACCTCGGGCTCGAAGTATTCTTTCCTAAGAAATTCTTTGAAGTTCTCAGTGGAGAAAAATGGCTTCATAGGGCAGGTATATCAGGTAGCTAACTCTTGCAGGCTACCTGATGTTTCAATGAGTGACCCGCCGGCTATTGGTTATCCAGTGAGGTCAGGTCAATTTCACAAGAGGGCCTTATATCTGCTTTGAGCAGTTTGTTCATTTGCTCCAGGGCATACTCGTTTTCAGCGGCACTGGCCGAGGCTACGCAATCACGGGGAATCACGAGGTGAAAATCCCGCATAAAGGCATCATTAGCCGTAAACAGCACGCAGATGTTGCCCGATACGCCGGCCAGAATCAGCGTTTTTGCCTTCAGATAATCGAGCAGCACGTCAAGTGTGGTAGAAAAAAATGCTGAATGCTTGGGTTTGAGCACAAAATAATCATCCTCATCCGGTTTAAGCATCTCCACTATTCTTTTCCCCTTTACCCCATCACGCAGACAATGATCAAGGAGTTTCTGAAAATCAGACTGCCACCTCCCGAAATTGTCGTTTACATAAATGACCGGGATACCCGCTTGCTTGGCCTTTTTTTTGAGTGCCGCCATTGCTGGCACCGCTGTCAGCAATTGGTCGAATAGCTCATCCGCGCCTTCAAACTCGAAGTCGTTAATCACGTCAATCAGAATCAGTACTAGAGAAGACTGATCGGGCACATTTCCGTGAAGATCTTTGTTTTTAGCCGCCGCACTCATCGTACCCCTCCCGCCGCTGAATGAATAGGTGTGTTCATTCGGAGGCCAAGCACCTCGCTGGTGTACGCCCTGATTTCCCGGCAAAGTTGTGCATCACTGCCTAATGACCGGCCGTAGGAAGGAATCATCCGCTTAATTTTTGACTGCCATTCCGGGGAACGCATCTTGTCGCCGAAGCAGCGGGGCAGAAGACCCAGCATAATGGAAACCGCCGTAGAAGCTCCCGGAGATGCCCCCAACAATGCGGCAATACTGCCATCAGCGGCGCTTACCACTTCGGTTCCAAACTCCAGAATACCCCCTTCCTTCTCATCTTTCTTGATTACCTGCACCCGCTGGCCGGCTACTTCCAGTTCCCAATCCCCCCGTTTCGCATTCGGGAAGTACTCCCGGAGCGCCGACAGCCGGTCAATTGGTGATTGCAATACCTGGTCGATCAGGTAGCGGGTAAGGGGGATATTGTGCAGACCGGCAGCCAGCATGGGCTTCAGGTTACTTGCTTTAATGGATAGCGGCAGATCAAGTAATGACCCGTTTTTTAAGAACTTAGTTGAAAAACCGGCGTATGGCCCGAACAGGAGGGCTTTTTTGCCTTCTATAAAGCGCGTATCCAGGTGGGGCACCGACATGGGCGGCGAACCAACGGCGGCTTTACCGTATACTTTGGCGTAGTGCTGTTCGATGATAGCAGGATTGGTGCATTTGAGCCACTGGCCACTGACCGGAAAACCGCCGAATCCCTTACCTTCCGGAATGTCTGACTTTAGCAGCAGGGGCAGCGATCCGCCGCCCGCTCCGATAAAAACGAACCCGGTCTGTAGTTCCCTCTTTTCTCCGGTATGCAGGTCTTTTACCTTGATGTGCCAGCGGCCGTCTGACTCCTGCCAGAGGTCCCTGACTTCGTGGTGAAAATGGAGGCTAACCCCTGGCTGTTCCTTTAACCGGTTAAACATGCAACGGGTCAGGGCACCGAAGTTTACGTCCGTACCAATCTCCATGCGGGTAGCAGCCACCTTTTCGTCCGTCGAACGGCCATCCATCACCAGGGGCATCCACCTGGCCAGCTCCTCCCGGTCCTCGGAGTATTCCATCCCCCGGAACAAATGACACTTTTGCAGGGCGTTGTACCGCTTCCGAAGATATTCCACATTCTCCTCGCCCCACACAAAGCTTACGTGCGGAATGCTTTTGATAAAGGTTTCCGGCAGCTTAATAAGCTTCTGCTCGACCATAAACGCCCAGAACTGCTTGGAAATCTCAAAGGATTCGGCAATTTTGACTGCTTTGGAAGTATCAATAGAACCATCCGGGAGTTCGGGCGTGTAGTTCAATTCGCAGAAGGCTGAGTGACCCGTCCCGGCATTGTTCCAGGCGTCTGAACTCTCGGCGGCGGCTACATCAAGCCTTTCGAAAATTTCTATATTCAAATCAGGTTGTAGTTCCTTAAGCAATACCCCAAGGGTTGCACTCATAATGCCTGCCCCGATTAATACTACATCAGGATTTATTGCTGAGTGATGGTTGTGTATAGCCATGCCGTTTATTGTCCGTTAAATCAGAAAGTAGTTAAAATTTTGTAATGAATAGATTAATCATAACAAGTGCCAGGGCCATAGTATTAGGTAATAAGCCTATCTTGTTTTCTAAACGTTACCCTGTAGCTTGTAACGGAATAGTTGGACAATAAGATTGGATAATTCTTCCACTTAAAGGCCGAATCTGCCACTTCGTACCTCACTTATGCATACAAAAAGCTCCCTTACTGCCACCAATAATGGGCGTACAAATGATACCGGCTGGCGATTAAGAGCCATTTATGGCGGGTCTATCGGCAACCTGGTGGAATGGTACGACTGGTATGCGTACTCGGCCTTTTCTTTATACTTTGCCCAAGCCTTTTTCCCGAAGGGTGATCTGACGGCCCAGCTACTGAATACTGCGGGCATTTTCGCCGTAGGCTTCCTGATGCGTCCCATTGGCGGATGGTTATTCGGACGGATGGCCGACCGGCTAGGCCGGAAAAAAGCCATGACCTCGGCTGTGCTGCTGATGTCGATTGGTTCGCTACTGATTGCGCTTACCCCATCTTACGAAACTATCGGAATTGCGGCGCCCCTGTTGCTGCTGATCGCCCGGCTGATACAGGGCTTGAGTGTGGGGGGCGAGTACGGCACTTCCGCTACCTATCTGAGTGAAATTGCTACCCCCGACCGCCGCGGTTTTTACGCCAGTTTTCAGTACGTTACCCTGATCGGCGGGCAATTAATAGCCCTGGGACTGCAATTGGTTCTGCAAAAATTTGTGCTTACTTCCGGGCAGCTGCATGATTGGGGGTGGCGCATTCCCTTCTTTTTAGGAGCTTTGTTATCTGTAGTGGCATTATATCTGCGCAGTCGATTGCAGGAAACGGAATCCTTTGTGAAAAGCAGTCACTCGGGTCACCAAAAAGGGTCGGTGAAAGAACTGTTGCGTCATCCCAAAGCCATTGCTACCGTAGTAGGCCTTACCCTGGGTGGAACCATTGCCTTTTACACCTACTCCACTTATATGCAAAAGTTCCTGGTCAACACCGTACACCTCACCAAGGATCAGTCAACCTTGCTCACTTTTGTCTCCCTTTGCCTATTTGCCGGACTGCAGCCGGCGTTTGGTTTGTTATCTGACTACATCGGAAGACGTCCGCTGTTAATTGGCTTTGGCGTATTAGGTACCCTCTGTACGGTACCGCTGTTAACCACCTTAAGTCAGGCGACCAGTCAACTGCAGGTGTTCGGCTTACTGATGGCCGCTTTGGTGATTGTCAGTGGATATA
>JAUJNL010000205.1 GCA_030448185.1 Cytophagales bacterium
GCAAAGGCCATTTCCAGCGTAGTTCCCGGCTTTTCGGGTACGAGTTTGGCTAAGGCGTTGGACTCAGCCAGAGGCAATTCCAACACCCGGGCTACATCTTTAATAGCCATCTTGGCGGCCATGGTACCGTACGTAATGATCTGAGCCACCTGGTTTTTACCATATTTATCTACCACGTAGTCAATCACCTTTTGGCGTCCCTGGTCGTCAAAGTCGGTATCAATATCGGGCATGGATACCCGTTCGGGATTCAGGAAACGTTCGAAGAGCAGGTTATACTTGATCGGGTCAATATTGGTAATCCCGATGCAATAGGCCACGGCGGAACCGGCGGCGGAACCCCGGCCCGGTCCCACGGCTACGCCCATCGCCCGGCCCGCATTGATGAAGTCGGCTACAATGAGAAAGTATCCGGCAAAGCCCATTGTTTTTACGATCCGCAGTTCGTGAGCTAAGCGTTCTTCTACGTCTGTGGCAATGGACAGACTACTGGTATCCGCGTGAGTTAGGGGCAGGCCGTTATACCGTTTTTTGGCGCCTTCGTACGTGAGATATTCCAGGTAATCGTCGGCGGTGGCAAACTGCGGCGGCAACGGAAAATTAGGCAGCAGGATATCCCGCTTTAGTTTAGGCGGTGTAATCTTGTCAACAATCTCGTTGGTATTGTCCAGGGCTTGCGGCAAGTCGTGGAACAGTTTCTCCATTTCGGCCGTATTCTTGAAAAAGAATTGATCGTTAAAGAAGCCAAACCGGTGACCTCTGGGCTTTTGCACATCATCACTGTCGCCTTTCCAGACGGGAGTACTCTGCATTTCGCCGGTATTGACGCACAGCAGAATGTCATGGGCATTATAGTCGTCCTGGTCTACGTAATGCGAATCATTGGAACAGATGATTTTGACGTTATACTTAGCAGCAAATTTGAGGAGCACTGCGTTTACTTTCTCCTGTTCGCCCATGCCGTGCCGCTGTAATTCCACGTAGTAATCTTCGCCGAATATATCCAGCCACCAGGTAAAGCGTTTTTCGGCTTCCTCTTCTCCATCGTGCAAAATGGCCTGGGGAACTTCGGCTCCAATGCAGCAGGTAGTTGCAATGAGTCCTTCATGATACTTCTGAATTAATTCCTTGTCGATGCGGGGCCACTTGCTGTAGAGCCCTTCCATATAACCTAGCGAACAGAGTTTAGCCAGGTTCTTATAGCCGTCCTGGTTCTTAGCCAGCAGGAGCTGGTGGAAACGTTTGTCTTTTTCGTCCTTACTGAACGTCTTCTTATGCCGGTCTTTCACCAGGTAAAACTCACACCCGACGATCGGCTTGACATTATACTTATTGGCTTCCGCCACAAATTTAAACGCCCCGAACATATTGCCGTGATCCGTAAGCGCAACGGCAGGCATACCATCTTTCTGCGCCTTTTTCATCATGCTGGAGATTTTGGCAGCTCCATCAAGGAGGGAAAACTGGGTGTGGCAGTGTAAGTGGCTGAATACGGGCATAGTATAAAAAGGGTAAGTGCTAAATGTTGAATGCGGAATGGGAAGCAGGGTAAAAGTATAATAAGTTGGGCAGAGATGGAAGCACAAAAAAACCGTCCGCAAGGCTACGGACGGTTTTTTGATACAGATAGTGAGTTCAGTTTTCTCACTATCAATAACTTGGCTTGATTTAGCTTAAATTATTTTGATATTACCAGTTTCTCATTGGCTTCTTTTCCGTCGGCGGCAATTTTGAGGAAATATACGCTGCTGTTCAGGCTACGGACATCCAGATCAAATGTGTTGACGCCTGACGTTAAATTAAGTCCGCGGCTAAGCTTCACCTGAC
This sequence comes from Cytophagales bacterium, assembly GCA_030448185.1. Lineage (GTDB taxonomy): Bacteria > Bacteroidota > Bacteroidia > Cytophagales > 172606-1 > CADCTQ01. Next base: position 1,828 of record JAUJNL010000205.1, read on the forward strand.
CGGTAGCATCAGTAATGATTGCTTGCCCGTCGCCAGCGGCTTCTGCTACAAAGGATACCGTCACTTTATCCGAAGTCGGGTTAGGGAACAGCGTCAGGGTAGGTTCAGCGGCCAGGCCAATCCGGGCCGTTGCGCTGGCTCTTGATAAAGCAGCATTAGGAATACGCTGTTTGCCTATACCTGGGCCCGCCCAGCTGACATCGAGTACTTCACCGCCCGCTTTTTCGAAGAAAGTAACCGTAATCGGATGTTTTCCGGCAGCAAGCGTTATGCTTCCAGACCTTTCAGCTGGTGCATGAAGCCCGTCGTTATTTACTACTTGCGTAGACCCAATAAATACCTTTGAACCATCATCTGAGGTAGTGTAGAAGGTATAAGAGCCACTGGTTGGTACCTGAATGTACCCGGTAAACTGGAAACC
>JAUJNL010000069.1 GCA_030448185.1 Cytophagales bacterium
GGTCGTTATTCCCGCCGTCAGCGGCAGGTGTACGATGCCGTTTTGCGGGTAATGAAAGAAGCCCGTAAACTGCTGGTCACGGGTAATCTGTGGGACGAGTACCATAAGGAGGTAGGTAAAGTGATGGAACAGGAGCTAATCGGCTTAGGGCTGCTGGACGCCGCAGAAGTAAAAAAGCAAGATCCCTCAACACCTTTGTACAAAAAGTATTTTATGCACGGTACGTCGCATTTTCTGGGCTTAGATGTACACGATGTAGGCGACAAATACCGGCGTTTTGAGCCAGGCATGGTTTTTACCTGCGAACCAGGTATCTACATCCGGGAAGAAGGAATCGGTATCCGACTGGAAAATGATATTCTTATCACCGAAAACGGCAATATTGATCTAATGGAATCTATCCCTATTGAAGCCGATGAAATTGAGGAGTTAATGAGCAGGCGGAAGTAGAAAACGATGTTCGACTAGCGATGTTCGATGTTGGTAAAAAGTGGCAGTAGCAGCGGCAGTAAGAGATAAAAAGGGACGATCCTTTTTCATTCTGCTTACTTCCTAACCTCGAACATCGCTAGTCGAACATCGAACATTCGAAATTTTATTCCAAATCCAGGCTCTGATACTGCCGTTCGGCTTCTTCGAATTCATCTTTAGGAACTACCTCAAAACCATCATCATACATTTCCTGAAGATCTTCTTCCGTCAGTTCGTATTCGTCCATAGTGATAAGTTCTTCTTCCACCATTATTTCTACTCCATCGTAGATATACTCATCGTCGGCATTGTCAATCCGGTCTATTTTAAAATACACCGTGCCGTCTTCATATTCATTTTTCAGATACAAGGGGTTCATACGGTTAGTGGTTTGGAGACAGAAATTTATGAGGGATAAGTAGCGTGCCTTAGCCGATGCTGGCCAGCAATTTTACGATTTAGCTTTTTACACGCCAACTATGCCTGGCTGGTTTCGTAATAACAAGAAAACTATCCCGTAAAAATAATATTCAATCCGATTGCGGGAAAATAACCAGGTTCTTGACGATGAAAAAATATCTTTCCAATACATGGAGTTTTATGAAGGATATGTACGCTGAATGGCAGGCTGATGGTTGTTTTCAATTAGCTGCGTCTTTATCCTACTATACTGTATTTTCCCTGGCACCCATGATTGCAGTAGCTATTGCCGTAGCCAGCTACTTTTTCGGCCGGGAGGCTGTTACTGGTGAATTGTACACGCAGATCAAAGGATTGATGGGACCCGAAGGCGCCGCAGGGATTCAGACTATGGTGGAAAGCGCTTATAAAGAAAAACAGGGGTTTCTAGCGACGGTAATAGGCCTGGTAACGCTGCTGTTGTCAGCTACTGCTGCATTTACGGCATTGCAGGATGCTTTGAATAAGATCTATAAAGTAGAGGCAGATACCAAGCGTGGGATTGTGGCAGTAGTTATCAACCGGCTGCTTTCTTTTGCCATGGTAGTAGGTATTGGCTTCTTGTTGATGGTATCGTTGATAATTGATGTGTTATTGAGTGCATTAGAAGGATATATTCAGCGCGTGCTGGCTGACTACTCCGTTTATTTTATCCGGGCTATTCAGATTGGGATATCTTTTGCCATTATTACCCTCCTTTTCGCCATGGTTTTTAAATTTCTGCCCGATGTGAAAATCAAGTGGAGCCGGATATGGAAGGGCGCTATTCTTACGGCGGCCCTCTTTACCGTTGGCAAATCACTAATCGGCTTTTATCTAGGACAAAGTAACCTGGCTTCTACGTATGGTGCGGCTGCCTCCGTAGTAATTGTGCTACTTTGGGTGAACTACTCTTCCTGGATCTTATTTATCGGTGCTGAATATATTTACGTCTACGTAAGACGCCGGGGTGAGGAGATAGAACCTTCTCACTATGCTAAAAAGATTCGCTATGGACGGCGGGAAGAGGCAATCAAACCGACAATCGCAGATGAGTCAGGCGGGAGCGGGATAAAAGGAAGTTCCTCTCCTAATGGCCGTTCCGGCTCAGACCGTCCCTATTCACCTTATGGCAGTTCCTCAGGCAAGTAATCCTAACGGATGGAAATTTACCTGAATAGTAAACTGGTATGCTACCGGCGTCAGTACCCTTTCCGCAGTTTTTTTCTAAAAGTCATTTGTGTAAGATTAAACAAGTGTTCCGATCTTAGTTAGGGGTGACTTCATCTGGCTCGGCAGGTATTAAAAGCAACCAAACTGATACATACTTTGAGGCCGGTTTCTATATTTATATTTCTTTGTCTGTTTGCTTTTCAGACAGTCTTCGCTGCTAAGGACGCCCAGTCCTACTATGAAGAAGGGTTACAGAGCCTGGTACAAAAGAACTATATCAAAGCGGTTGGCGACTTCACTAATGCCATCAGTTTGTCGCCACATTTTGCGGAAGCCTATTTTGAACGGGCCAATGCAAAAGAAATGTTAGCCCGGCAAGCCGGTTATGTGAGTAGTGAACAATGCATTGATTGGGTACAATCTTTACGATTGGGGAAACAGGAGGCCGTCGAGAAACTCATGCAGTCTTGCGGAGTAGAATGCTTTACAGGGGCAAATCTACCTATTCAAGCCGAAGAGATATACTGTGTTGATATGAGTAGTCAGCGCTTATCTGGGCTACCTGCTTCCCTTGCCAAGTCTGCTAATCTTCTTTGGTTGGATGTTTCCGATAATCAACTAGTGCAATTAGGAGGAGAACTGACCAATAACCCGCAACTGCTCACACTGGATGCCAGTCATAATGCCATTCTGGTAGTAGATTCAGCCTTGTTCCAGTTGGATAATTTGCGGGAGTTGAATTTAAGTTACAATCGCTTACAGGTTATGCCTCAAATGATAGGCAAGCTGCAATCTTTGAAAGAACTGCACTTGCGTAACAATGCACTCAAAAGTCTTCCTTCTTCCGTTGGCGAGATGGAGTCTATAGAATACCTTGATTTATCCATGAATCAGCTTACTGAACTTCCCGCTTCGGTCGCAAAATTAAGAAAACTAAAAGTACTTAAGCTGTCCGGCAATCCTATTTCGCCCGAAGAACAACGGATTATCCGCAACTGGCTTCCTAGTGGATGCCGCGTAGAATTTGATTAGAGATAGATCGTTACCCGGTTTTCTGATCTTAAAAACAATCCCGCCACTGTATTGCTGCTAAAAAGTAATACAGTGGCGGGATTGTTTTCAGAAGCCGCCCAAATAGCGCACAATCAGTTTAAGAACATAACCGATTATCGGTTAAAGCCTGAATGGTCATAAAACTTCTCGGCTTCCCCTCACAAAAGCCAAATCAGACACCGACGACCCAATATCAGTTCGTAGTACTCTGCAGAATCTTATGGTTTCACATTATAAATTATACTTCTGCCAATTCCATTGTTTAATTACGCTGAAACCAATAGTTTTGCACCTTATTTCTGAAGATCCTTATTCCTTTTATCTCCCCGGTTTATGGCTTACGCCGTCAAATTGTTCTCAGGAACACATTCCAGGTACCTGGCTGAGAAGATTGCCTACAATTACGGAAAACCTCTCGGTTCGGTATCCATGCAAAGGTTTAGTGATGGGGAGTTATCGCCGAGTTTTGATGAATCTATCCGTGGTTGTGAAGTATTCCTGATCCAGTCAACCTGTCCGCCGGCTGAAAACCTGATGGAACTGTTGCTGATGGTAGATGCCGCACGCCGGGCCTCAGCCAAATACGTTACCGTTGTGGTACCTTATTTTGGCTATGCCCGCCAGGACCGGAAAGACAAGCCGCGGGTAGCCATTGCGGCCAAACTGGTAGCTAACCTGCTTACTGCTGCCGGAGCCGACCGGTTAATGGCCTGCGATCTGCACGCCGGCCAGATTCAAGGTTTCTTTGATTTTCCCGTGGATCATCTGGACGGCACTGCCATATTTGTGCCTTACCTCAACAGCCTTAAATTGGACAACCTGGTGTTTGCTTCGCCGGATGTGGGAGGGGTAAGCCGGGCCCGTAGTTTCGCCAAGCATTTTCACGCCGACATAGTGGTTTGCGATAAGCACCGCAAACGGGCTAATGAAATAGCTTCCATGCAGGTAATCGGTGATGTAGAAGGCGCAAACGTTATCCTGGTAGATGATATGATTGATACGGGAGGAACGATTTCTAAAGCAGCCCAGATCATTAAAGACAAAGGAGCTGTTTCCGTACGGGCTATCTGCACTCACCCCATTTTGTCGGGTAAAGCCTACAACATGATTGATAGTTCAGTGTTAGAAGAATTAGTCGTTTCTGATACGCTGCCGCTTAAACAGCAGTCGGCCAAAATTAAAGTGCTTACGGTAGCCGAATTGTTCGCCAAGGCTATCCGTAACGTACATGATCACGAGTCCATCAGTTCACTTTTTATAAATTTAAATCAATAACATTCATTTTAATTCAACTCTTATCTTATGAAAACTTTAGAGATTATAGGGTATAAAAGAGCAAATCTCGGCAAAACCAGTGCTAAACAACTCCGTACTGAAGCTAATGTGCCTTGTGTGCTTTATGGTGGCGCTGAGCAAGTGCATTTCTACACACCCATGATTCTTTTCCGGGATCTTTTATATTCACCTAATATCTACCAGGTAGATCTGAACATCGAAGGAACCCACTACCGGGCTATTTTGCAGGATGCTCAGTTTCATCCGGTCAATGAAATGATCCTGCACGTTGATTTCCTGGAATTGAACGACAAGAAGGAAGTAAAAATAGAAGTTCCGGTTCGTCTGCAGGGAACCGCACTGGGTGTAACAAAAGGGGGGAAACTGATTTCCAAATTACGGAAAGTCAAAGTGAAATCCCTGCCAGCTAATATTCCTGATTTTATTGATGTTGATGTAACCGGCATTGACCTTGGTAAATCGGTTAAAGTAGGTGATATCAAACCCGAAAACTATCAGATTCTGAATTCTCTTGCTACCCCGATAGCGAGTATTGAAATTCCAAGAGCTCTGCGCGGAAAAGGCAACGAATAATCATTTTCTGGAAATACTTATATTACTGATGGAAAAAGGCCGGAGAACTCTCCGGCCTTTTGGTTATTGTGAAATGAATCTGATCCCTAAAGTTTACTGCTTCTGTACCCGATATTCGTAACTGCCCAGCAGTGGCGTCCCGTTGACCGATAAGCCTTCTGCCGACACCCGGAAGGTACTGATGTCGTCGGAGTTGTAAAAAGATACGGTGGCTTTGCCCGTGGCATCGGTCTGAATCATCGGGTTCCAGTAAAGCGTGGAGCGGAGCGGGAGTCAGGGCGACTATGGGAGGGTTGCAGGGTGTCGTACCGGGGAACGTAAAACTGGCAGGCTTTGTAGTAACCGGACTTGATGAATATGCGCGTACCCAAGGCTTTGTCTTTAGCGTAATCATAATTAGGGTTACCTCTTTTAGTAAGAATGGCAATTACCCCACCTCCTCCCCGGCCGCCGTATATTGCAGTAGAGGCTCCTTTTAATACTTCAATGGCTTCTACATCGTTGACCGGAATATTCATAATCATATCCTGATCCGTAGGTATGCCATCCAGCAGAAAAAGAGGTGGCGCATTATTCCCTCTGATCCGGACGTCCATATTCATTCCGCTGCCGGTAACCGAAACACCGGCCACTCGCCCCTGTAAAGCTTGTAGAACAGTAAAATAACCGGCCCATGAATCATCCGCTTTCACCACTGCATCGGCGGCGCCGTAAAGTTTGCGGGAATCTTGTTGCTGGACTTTTTTAGCTTTCACCGTGACAGTTTGAAGCTGAATGGTGGCCGAATCCAATTTGAATTGTTTATGGAGGTCATTTCTTTGCTTACTTTTATGCAGGTAGCCCTCCATAGCAGCGTCCCTTTCCGGCATAAATGGCGGATGGTACTTTTTTACCACCGGTGGAAGGGTTTCATCTACCAGCACTTGCAAGTCCCGGTTGCCCTTCGCCGTAACGGCCTGAAGCAATACCTGGGTACTGTCCAACCAGGTATAGTCCCCGAAAAAGAACCTGCCTTGTTCATCCGTGTCGGCTAGGGCAAACTGCTGATCGGCTCCTTTGGTATACAGTGTCACATGGCTGCCCGCAACGGGCTTTTGGTTGGGCCTCAATACTTGCCCGCGGATGCTGAAGCCTTGTTCGATCAGATATTTTGTTTCAACCAGCTGGTCGGCCAAAAGTTCTTTCCAGATAAACCGGCGCCACCCCTGAGTGAGCATCAGGTTGTCTAACGCCGCCACGGTTTGAGGTTCCTCGTCTTTAAAATAAAAGCCAGGCTGCTCAATTGTGCCCTGCAGATCCGAAGTAAGCAAAAGGTTCATTAGGATGTTGTCCGCCAGAGGCTCGGGCTTTACCTGCAGGGCATCGGTTACCGCCAGTGAAAGGTTTGCCTGCACCGGGTTACCCATCTGGTCACTTACCTGTACCTGCATGGCTACTTTTTCTCGGGGCGCATATACCGGTTTGGGCGTACTTATCTTCAGCGTTACGGGTTGCGGATGGCTGACAAAGACCAGTCTTTCGCACTGCGGTTCGCCCTGGCTACTAAAGAGGGTCAGATGTACGATACCGGAAGGAAATTTTGATTTAGGAATGTCGGCTACAAAAGTGGAATTTGTGAGGGTTGCATTCGCCATGTAGCAAATTACCCCCCGCACCTGCGCTACCAGGAGTACTTGCGCCGGAGTACTTTCCGGGGCCGGCGTTTTACGCTGAATGGCCACCCGGATGGCATTTTTAAAAGTAGTATATGCGGCCACTACGTATCCGGAACCGGAAGCTTGCGGCAACGGATAATCCATAAAAGCGCCTTCTTGGGTCTGGACTCGGGCGGTGTATTGCTTGCCGTCTTCCGGCTTGAGGGTGAATACGCCCATGCCCAGGTGCATACTTTTGAAAGACAATACAGTAGCGCCTTTTTCATCAATCACCGATCCGGCTACGGCTATTCCTTTTCCGGAGGCGTTTACGGCTTTAAAAGCCACTCTGCTTTCCAGCCCCGCAACCTGCTGTCCGCCTTCCGGAAAAAATTGTACGTCCGGTTTGCCTGCAGTACCCGATACGTTGCCCGGCTGACCAGCTTCCGCAGAACGGCTGGTACTTTCAGTGTTCCAAACGGAAAAGCTTTTCGTAAAGAAATAATCCGGGTTAAAATTGCGCATCCAGTTGGTGTAGGCCCGGATACGGTAAGTACCAGTGGGCAGGGAATCCGTAACGGTAAAATCGCCGTGCGTGAGTCCTTTATCTAAGCGGAGTACCCGCTGGGCAATAATTTTATTGGACGGGCTAATCAGGTCCACGTACAGGGTGCCATTAAGCGTATCCGCCGTATGCGTATCGCCGTTGACCAGGTAACCTTTAAACCAGATGGTCTCTCCCGAGGCGTAAACCAGTTTATCCAAGTGCAAGTACACCTTCTGTTGCAGATTCTGGTATTTGAACTTCTTTAATTGCCCGATAATCCGTTTGATCAGATCGTCATTGGTTGCTTCATGCCGGCCAAACGAAAAGAGGGCAAGCGTACTGGCTAAGAGGAAGAGGGGAAAAAAGTACTTTCTGATTCTTTGCATAAGGAACAAAGCAACGTGGGTAGGTAAGACTGGCTGAAATTATGAATTTATTTTTAGGTAAATAGTGGATCACAACTTCTTGAAAAGAATTACGCGAAATAGAAAATGTCTTCAAAACCTTTTGGGTTTGTATTTCGGATTTGCTGATGCTGTTCCGCTGCCGGAGGCTGTCCCGGTAGGTTGCTCTGTCCCGGCACAAAGGTATGCACAGTCTTGCCATTTTTGATTTTGCGCCGAAACAGGAGCTTTCCTTCCCAGTCCTTGTACTCGATGTAGCCGCTAAAGTCTTTGTCCAGGCGGGTAATGGTGTTGTGACTCACAAAGAGTGTAATTTTAACTTAACTATTAGTGGCTTTTCCATCAATCCAGTTACGGTAAAGAAGTACCTATACAACTCCCAATACGCCAAATGTTACTGCCTCATACCAGTGGGGAGTGATATTTGTGTTGGAAAAATATAACATCGGGAAGGAATACGCGGTTATAATCCTTTCCGGTGCCCTGCCAGGTTATAAATCCAGTTCCTGTCAGCAGGAACTAGCTAAGAAGAACGCAACCTACTCACTACTCTTTATCTGCCAGTTGTACGGTGGACAGAAAAGTGTTCTTATCGTATTCGACCCCTTCTGCATTTCCTTCGTAGGAATAAGTAATCGTGTAAAATACATCCTCAAACATATACATCTGAAATAAAGCGATAATCACTTTATCCCCTTCTCTGGGAAATACTGTTTTACAATACACTCCTTTGTGACCTCCTACTTGGATAATTTCTTGCTCGACTGGTTCTATTCCAGTGAGGTCAGTCATACTCCGGATCATCTCCTCATAAAACGCTTTGTCCTTTACCCGCTGATGATCGGCTTTAAGCTGCGTGGTAGGGATCGAAGTTGACTCACCTGCCGACAAAGAACCTTTTGGGGTAGCAGCTACGTATGAGACGCCTAAACCGGGTTGCCGGTCGGGTTGGGGAGGTGAAGGGAATACTACGAGTAGATGCTTGCCCACCCGCTGTTTATACCCTTCCGGTGTTTGGGTGTATCCGAGAAAACTCGGCAAAACAAATAGAAAAGCCAGTAGTGCATTCATGAGGGTATAGATTTACTAAAGGTTGGTTGAAAATAAGCAATGGGGTGAAAAGGAATGAACTAACGGAACTGCCTTTGTCAATGGTGCTACCCAAAGGCTCTCTCAATTTCGCCTGCAAGGATAAAATGTACGTTTATATAGCCGTTGGTGGTTGAACCAACAACAGAAGATATACGGGAAATCTATTTATAATTACTAAAAACTGCGAACCAAAACTGTAAACCCTTTACCTCACCTTAACCGCTGATACTTCCAGGAGTTGTTGATAGGTGTAATAAGTCAGGAGTTTGTCAAAATCTTCCACGTACAGCACCGATACCGGAAAGCCGCTGGGAAGGGAAGTGTTTCCGATCTTACGGCCAGCCAGATCATACAGCAGTGTTTGATTCGTATGAGTATCGGTAATTGCGATTAATTTCAGACCAGCGCCGAAGTTGTAGTACCGGGCTTTAAACCCAGAGCCCAGTTCGCCATCCAGTTCAAACAGCACCTCGCCCTTTTTATCTAGTATACTTACTCGCTCCTGATCCTGCCGGAGTACCAGCCAATCGGTACCCTTACATCCGGGCAAAGCGTAAAAAAGGCCTCGCGGGAGGGGCGGTATAGTTGCCTTCTTCCAAAATCTTACCGGTCAGGTCAATCTGGATAATGGCTCCGTTATTGGAGAGCCGTGAGAACCGAATGTTGAGGCGCTACCTGTGGTCCCATAAACAGCGGACTAGAGATTAATTCCCGCAGGTCCACCGGAAAGCCTTGGTAAGATTGACCGCGGCGGTTAAGTAAGTGTACTTTGCCGTTCAGTTGCAGGGCAATCAGGTAGTCTTTGTCTTCAATCCGCAGGTGGCGGATGGGGCCCTGCAAGCGGTACCCGAGCCGCAGTGGATTCCAGCCTTCCAGCAGTTTGCCTTCTTTACTGTATAAGAACACATTGCCCGTAAGGTCGGATACTGCAAAGCGATAATCCCGGTTGCCGTCGTAATCAATTACCGATGCGCCCTGCAGCGGCACGGCCGTTGGTACCTCAATTGGAAAATTGCCGACTGTCTGACCATTCCGGTCGAGCAGGTACAGTTTCCGTTGGGTGGCAAAAAGGTATTGCAGTTTACCATTATTCAGATAATCGATTTGCTGAACCTCACCGGCAATAGGTTTTTCCAGCCACTTCCGCCAGAGGATTTGCCCTTTCTGATTAACGAGATACATTCTTTTGGCTACATCCTGTATAAGCACTTCTGCACTGTTATCCACGTGATTCCGGACGACAGATGGTTCGCTGCGAACGGTGGTGTCCAGGCGGGTCCGCACGTTGAGGATGTATTTATTACGCTGGTCGGCAGGCGTCCTGCCTTCTGAGTAATGCAGCTGTACTTGGGCGGGAAACTGATTACCTGAATTGTTCCAAACCTGACCAGACAGCCATTCGTACCGTTTAAAAAGACTTTCATGCTCCTGCAGAAGTTTTCGCCACGAAAGCGTAGTGTTTTGCCGTAATAAAGGCCATATGCGGGTGGTGTTTACAAAATACGTATAATAGGCTTTGGGTTGCATCCTTTCCAGAATCTGTTTTTGCCGTTCGGACCGGCTCCAGACTTCGCCCTTTCGCACGTCCTCAAACCACTGTTTCAAGCCCGGAATACTGGAAGCAAATACAATGTAGTTTTCGTAGGTGATATAAAAACACTCCCCGACCTCGCCAATCTGATTGCCCAGGACTTTGGCCGGAAAATCGGATGTATTCATACGCCCAATAGTGGTGCCCCCGAACTTCTCCGCAAAATTGTCGGCCGAAGAATGAGCTTTCATTTTTCCGGAAACCGCATTCAGGTAACGCAATGCTTGCGCTACATTTTTAGCCTGCACCAGTAGCAATTTATCGGTCCGGGTCTGGCCTGGCTCAAGGGTAAGGTGAGTTAATTCGTTGCCCATCCAGTCAAACCAGCCCTCGGGTTGTACCCCTGCCTCGCGGAGCTTCAGCCAGGATTCTTTCAGGGACTGGTCAAGCTGCTGGTATTTAGCTATATCTGCCTGCCACTTTTGGGCATCCGAAATACTCCAATGCTCCATAATGGCAGTTCGCTTGGGAATCAGGTCCAGGCAGGAGATGGCCTGAGGAGACTGCCGCGCAAACGTAGCCAGGTAGGGCATCGATTCTTTACCGGTAACTGCCCGTATATCACCTTGCAAAGTAATTGCGTCACTGGAAGCATTTACATCAAAGCGGGCCGATTGGAAGGAAAAGCCAAGCATCGTACCGGTGTTATTCTGGCTATTCCCCAGAAAGGCAGACAGGAATCCAGCCATCATGCGGCTGTTGAGGTACCATTGCAACTTTGCTTTGCCTTCCGGGTGAACTTCCTGCAAATCCATCCAGGGATTTTTCTGGATTCCGGAAGTTTTTTGAATGGTGCGAATTACGTCTTCTACCAGAAATGAGGTGAAACTGCCTACCAATACATCCTGATGAATGATGTAGGAAAAGCGGCTGCCGGATGGGACATGGGTGAATTCGGTGATGAGCAATCCGCCAAAATTACGGGTATCGGTGCGGTAGGGGCGGTCCTGACGAAAATGGCTAAGCACTGCCTGTACCCTCTTTTTTTCTTGCTCCGCCGTCAGCGGCAAATAAAATACGTAGTCAAAATCCTGCGTGGAGGTCAGATGCAAGGAGGCAAATAGCTGCTTGTTTTGCAGCAACTCGTTGACTCCTTCCAGTTGCTGCAAGGTTTGCAGCCGTGCCTGCACCCGTCCAAAGAAGGGAAGCGTTTGCATATTCTGCCACGGCGGATCTGCCTTCCATTGTTTCAGTTCCTGTAACGGGTTTTCACTCTTTACCACCAACATCGCATTTTCGGGAATCAGGGCCCAGACGGTGGCCAGTTGTCGGGCTTCCCACCATCGGTAACCGAAGAACATTGCCGTGCCAATGAGCAGGAGCAGGGCAAAAAGGAACAGGCGGGTATTTTTCAAGAATAAGGTTGCGTTGGTGCGCAAAAATACCAAAAAAGGCCTCCTTTTCCGCCCAAAAGCCTTGATTCCAGGAAAACTTTCTGTCCAGAAAAGCCATATCCGGACTATTGAAATTGAGTGGAAAATTTAAATTATCCTGACCCCTGTAGAATATTCAGCCCATCCTTATAATGAATTTTCCCTAAAGGGTACTCTCTTCATGTAACTAAACAAATGATATATTAGATTTTACAAATATAGCTTTTAGGATAATTTTACTATCTTCAACCAATTACTCCGATTTCCTTTCCACTCTCAATCGGTTCCTTATGAAACAATCTAACCACTCCCGCCGAAATTTCCTGAAAAAGCTGGGCGGTTCTACTGCGCTGCTGGCCGGTGGCACCTCGCTGATTATTCCGGAAACCCTGCAAGCCCATACCTTAGTCCCCAACCAGAGGTTTACGGCCAATGATAAAATCCGGGTGGCCGGTATTGGAATGGGCATTATGGGATTCGGCGATATGCAAACCGCCTTGAAGGTGCCCGGCGTAGAACTGGCCGCCGTGTGTGACCTGTATGATGGCCGGCTGATTCGGGCTAAGGAAGTATTCAAGAAGGATATTTTCACTACCCGCGACTACCGCGAAATCCTGGACCGGAAAGACATTGATGCCGTTATTATTGCCACTCCCGACCATTGGCACGACCACATCTCCATTGATGCCATGAATAAGGGAAAAGCAGTATACTGCGAAAAACCAATGGTACATCATCTCGACGAAGGGCAGGCCGTGATTGATACCCAGTTGAAAACCAAGCGGCCTATGCAGGTAGGCAGCCAGCGAATCAGCAGCCTTTCTCATGCCCAAGCCAAGAAATTTTACGAAGCGGGTGAAATCGGTGAGCTCAACCTGGTCGAAGCCACCATGGACCGCAGTGATGCGGTTGGTGCCTGGCAATATTCCATTCCACCGGATGCCTCGCCTAAAACCGTGGATTGGGACCGTTACCTGGGCGATGCGCCAAAAGTGCCTTTCGACCCGGTACGGTTTTTTCGCTGGCGTAACTACCGCGACTACGGCACCGGCGTACCCGGCGACTTGTTTGTGCACCTGATCACGGGACTGCATTATATCATCAGTTCCAAAGGACCCAGCCGCATTTTTGCCAGCGGTCAGCTTGCCTACTGGAAGGATGGCCGCGACGTGCCCGACGTAGTAGTTGCCGTATTCGACTATCCTAAAACCGAAACCCATCCTGCCTTCCAGATGACCTTGCGGGTTAACTTCGTAAGTGGCGCCGGTGGAGGGTCTTATACCAGATTGGTAGGCTCGGAAGGCTATATGGAACTCGGTGGAAATAATGTGAAGGTGGTGAAGAACAAGTTGGGCACTGTTCCCTGGTACGGAGGCTACGACTCTTTCTACACATTCCCCGAGGCCCAGCAGAAGGAATATGTGAAGCAATATGAGGCAAAGTATGGCCCCGGCAAACCGCAGCGGTCCGCTCCCAAAGAACAGGTTTACAAAGAACCCGACGGGCATGACGACCGCTACGAACACTTTGCTAATTTCTTCGAAGCCGTACGGACCGGCAAACCCGTTATCGAAGATCCCTCTTTTGGCCTCCGGGCTGCGGGTCCGGCGTTGGCCACCAACATGAGTTATTTTGAGAAGAAGATCATTAGCTGGGACCCCGAAAAAATGAAAGTGGTTAATTCATAATCAGACAGAAAAATTTACGTCGGCGTACACTTCGGATAGAGGTATTTGCAGGAATAACTCGGGAATGTCCGCCGACTTTTCTATTTCTTCTATCGTATAGTGGGTCCACAATTGCTGCTGCCGGATATAGATTCGTATCCATACTTCATCCTGAGCCACAATCAAATAGGCCTTTAACGTAGGGATAGAGAGGTAAGCATCTGCTTTCTTGCCCAGGTCTTTATTTTCCGTACTATCCGACAATACCTCTACCAGCAATTCCGGTTCCCGAGTAAATTGATTGTCTTGAATATCTTTCGGGGAACAGGTCAGCATTACGTCCGGGTAAAAGTATTTTTTATTGGCTGCAACCTCTAACTTGGCCGTTTCGGTCCGTACCCGGCACCCCCTGTCTCGGGCTTGATTTCGCAAAAAGAAGGCAATATTCTGCACAATTTGATTGTGCGCATTACTTCCTCCGGCCAGTGACCAGACTTCCCCATTATAATATTCGTACCGGGACTCCTGGGCTGCCCTTTCCTGCGCCTCGTACTCGGCAAAAGAGTAAACAGTATGGTGTCGCAATGCATCTCCCATAAGGCAAAAGTAGTAAGCTTACCATTGCTGTACCGCATTTTTATGACGCCAGGAAACAAATCTTGTTTACACCTGCTCATAAAACGGGCCAGAAAGTCGTATTCTATACACTTGATAAGAAGGGCGTATGCGATACACCCCTCCAATGTTGTCACTCGGCTGGAGTCAAGCGATTGTAAGGGAGTTGGACCTTGCGATTGATACTTGCGTATCGAATAAAACAAAAACTGACTATTGCTGCTCCTCAAACGAATCAGAAAAAACCAGTTGTTTCTTCCCGTTATACAGTTTAACATAATCCGTTTCTCCGGCTCCCTTGGATGTAACCGAAATACCCAGAATGGGGCCGACCGGCTGGTTATAGGTAGTTTGGTAAATCAATCTATCCTCAAAATAAATAGACACTTGTTTGTTCTCTACTACCATTCGGGCCTTCTTCCAGTCAGAAATCTCCTGGGCGAAAACCGAAAGGTCCTGCGTATGGCCGTCTAACTGCTTTTCGCCAAATACCATTTGCACGAAGGCGAAACAGTTGGATGCCAGGAAGTGCATTTTTAATATGCCTTTGGTTCCCGACAGTTTAAACCACATATCATTACACAACTGTCCACCGCCAGGCTCGTTGCTGCGAAACCGGACTTCAAACTGGAGGTTATCACCGTCCACCCCAAAATCTTTAACCGTATTGTACTCAACAAAGTACTCCTTAGCCGATCTAATAGTATCACCTAGGCGGTTGGGGTCGGTATGCAGGATTCCCCCTGACTGAAGTATATTTTTCGGAAGCGCTTTTCTGGTCTGCGGGTATTCATACGTTCGATAAAGGTATCCTTCCCAGCCTTCCGTATCAATAAATACTTTGGCCGTAGCCAGGGTCGTTTCTCCGGCTTTCAGTTTTACATCAAATATCCCCGGACGCATGTAAGAATTGAAAAAAGGCTTTTCCTCGGCAGGAAGTTTCCATTGAGCTCCTCCAAAGTCAAGATAGAGGTTGTCCGCGGGGGCGCCGGTGATGTGATAGCTGAATTTAACCGTGTGGGGCTTCTTCCCGTAAGGAGGAAAAGCTTCCAGTTGCCCCTTTACCGGTGCCTGCAATACTTCTCTCGTCAAGAGGTAAAAAGATAATGCACATCCGGCGCTGAGGACTACCAGCAGGAGTAACAGCTTTTTCCGCAAATTTCCCCTGACTCTTGTCGTAGCTGGTTGTCTCCCGGAAAGGCGGCTGTCTACCCTTTCAACTTCACCGAGGCTTAAGGGCGAGTTGATACTGGCTTCCGTTCTAATAGTTAAAGGGAATAGTTCCTCGTCAGCGGGCTGTTTCGATGCTAGCTCCCCGGTTGGAATCCGGTTCGCTTCTTTAAAGTGAATCCAGTTTTGGTAGCCCAGAAAGATAGCCAGGCATTTTTGGTATCCGGCTGCGGGTTATAGTTTTTATGGATTTTAAGTTTACTAAAAAAGACGTTCCAGGGTGTGTACGCTCAAACTAATATTGGACGCCTCAAATAATAATTCCTGGAGCTTTTTAAAATCCTGAAACGTCCACTTATCTCGGCTGCCCCAGTTTAATTTTTGTTCAATTAAAGCGAGGCACTTACTGAGATAGTCCATTTCCTGCATAAACGTATTACTATGCGGTAAAGACACGTTGGCGAGTAAGCTAATATATCATTTTTCCAGAGCCAGGGGATTAAACCGGGCTATTGAAATCACAATAAATACAAAACTACGTCCTTTTTGCTAAGGGCACAGCCCTGTTTTACTCCGTCTGGCAGTTTGCAAATTGTGTGCAAACGGTTTGCAAATGATTTGCAAGGACTTTGCAAGCCCTAAAACTAGCCTTTGAGCCGCGAAGGCAGTAATTTTACCTGTAGCGAGGGTAAATGTCATTTTACACCTATCGTCAGGAACGAATTAGCCTTTTTTTATATTTAATTGAATTAGACGGGCTTGTTAATTATATTTAAACATCAAATTTTACCTAACGGCAGACTATTTTATGAAGAAGTTTATCACCCGTCTATCAGCCTTGGTAATCTTCGTAGTATTCAGCATTACCATGTTTAACGGGCTGGGCGGTTGCGGACGAAAAAGCTCACTTTCTGATAGTTTGCAAGCCACTTTGCCTGAAAAAGTGGACTTTAACTTCCATATTAAGCCTATTCTGTCAGATCGTTGCTTTGCCTGTCATGGTCCGGATAATAACAAGCGGGAAGCCAATCTGCGACTGGATACTGAAGAAGGCGCTTTTGCGGCGCTTGACAGCCTGGGTAAAGAACACGCCATCGTAGCTGGCGACCTGGATGAAAGCGTGGCTTATCAGCGTATAATCACCAGTGATCCGGAACTGATGATGCCTCCGCCTAAGTCTAACCTGAAGCTAAGCGGCCACGAAGTTGCCCTGATTGCCAAATGGATCGAACAAGGAGCCCAGTGGAAAGAACACTGGTCGTTTATTCCCCCTGCCAATCCGGAAATGCCTAAAGTGCAGCACGCAACATGGGTCCGCAACCCGGTAGATCAGTTTGTGCTGAGTCAACTAGAGCAAAAAGGGTTACAACCCAATAAGGAAGCTGACAAAGCCACTTTATTGCGCCGCGTTAGCTTTGACCTAACGGGTTTGCCGCCTTCTGTGAATGATGTCAATGCTTTCCTGAATGATCAATCGCCTAATGCCTACTCAACCGCAGTAGACCGGCTGCTGGCCTCTCCCCATTATGGAGAACGCATGGCCGCTGAGTGGATGGATGTAGCCCGCTACGCCGATTCGCACGGATACCAGGATGACGGTATGCGCAACAGCTGGCCCTGGCGGGAATGGGTGATTAAGGCCTACAATCAAAATTTGCCCTACAACCAATTCATGACCTGGCAGCTGGCCGGGGATATGCTCCCCAAT
This sequence comes from Cytophagales bacterium, assembly GCA_030448185.1. Lineage (GTDB taxonomy): Bacteria > Bacteroidota > Bacteroidia > Cytophagales > 172606-1 > CADCTQ01. The sequence continues at coordinate 16,806 of JAUJNL010000069.1, forward strand.
CCGACAAAGGAACAATTACTGGCTACTTCCTTTAACCGAAACCACCCGCAGACGCAGGAAGGCGGCGTAGTAGACGAAGAGTATCGTATTGAATACGTAGCCGACCGGGCCAATACGTTTGGAAAGGCCTTTATCGGACTTACTGTAGAGTGTGCCCGCTGCCACGACCACAAGTATGATCCTATTTCCCAGAAAGACTATTATTCGTTGTTTGCCTTTTTCAATAATAACCTCGAATCAGGTATTATCCCGTATAATGGAGAGGCTTCCCCTTCGGTAATTCTGCCTTCTCCCGAGGCTGAATCCAAACTGAAATTTATCCGGGAAAAACTGACACCCATTGAGCAGCAACTGAATCCGGAAAATTACCGGCAATCATTTGAAAGCTGGTTGGCTAATGCCGAAAAAACTCCCGAGAAGTTTGCAAAAACGGATGCGGGTCTGATTGGCTGGTTTCACTTCGAAGAGCCTTATTCCAAGGAGATGGTTAAGCCCAAGGATAAAAATAAAAAGAAACCTAAAGATAAAAATAAGAAGGTTGCTCCCCGCCTCAAGGCTGATGAGTTCAAAAACGCTGCTGGTACCAAACTGGCTGCCCGAACATCCGGCGACCCTGACCGGAAACCCGTAGTAGTACCCGGCAAAACCGGCAATGGTCGTAAGTTCATCGGGGATGCCGGAATGGATTTCACTCAGGAATTGAATTTTGAACGCAATCAGCCTTTTTCGATCAGCATCTGGGTAAATCCGCTGAAGGCAGGCGAAGAAGGGACCCTTTTTGCTAAAAGCAACGGAGAGTTTGAGGGCTACCGGGGCTACCGTTGCTTGCTCAATAAAGATGGTTCGCTATCCGTAAGCCTGAGCTATGTATGGCCGGCCAACTGTATTGATTTACAAACGATGGAGAAGCTTACTCCGAATCAATGGTACCATATTGCACTTACCTATGATGGCAGCAGCAAAGCCAATGGAGTAAAAATATTTCTGAATGGCAAAGAAGCTGCCCGGAAAGTATATTCGGACAATTTGCATAAGAGTCTGCTTCATGGTGAGAAGAAAACCAACTGGAGCAAAATGCCTTTTATGCTGGGCAAAGATTTCCGGGGAAGTATCAAGGATGTGGTAATGGATGAGTTGATGGCGTATGACCGGCAGCTGTCATCCATTGAAGTAAAAGAAATTAACGGGCAGCAGGGAGCTATTTTACAGGCACTAAAGACGCCTAAGACGCAAAGAACGCCACAACAGACGGACGAACTGTTTGAATACTACCGGTTGAACTACGACAAGACGTACGCCGAAAATCTGGCGCAGGCTACCAAACTGCGGGGCGAGGAGAATCAATTGATTACCGACCAGCCGGAGGTAATGGTGATGAAAGAACGGAAAGAGGTACGGCCGACCTTTATTCTCAATCGTGGTGCCTATGATGCTCCTACTACGAAGGTTGTTCCGAATACCCCGGCTAAACTAGTTACCTTCGACAAAAAACTACCTAAAAACCGGCTGGGCTTAGCTAAATGGCTTACTGACCCCAAAAATCCATTGGCTTCCCGGGTAGTGGTAAACCGCTTCTGGGCCATGTGTTTTGGCAATGGTTTGGTGAATACCGTAGATGATTTTGGCAATCAGGGTGCATTGCCTACCAATCCTGCCCTGCTTGATTACCTGGCTGTACACTTCATGAAATCTGGCTGGGATGCCAAAGCTTTTATGAAGATGCTCGTTACTTCCGCCACTTATCGACAATCGTCTATTCCTACTAAGAAAGCTCTGGAGCTGGATCCGGATAATTCACTCTTAAGCCGCGGCCCCAGTTTCCGGTTAAGCGCCGAAATGATCAGGGACAATGCTCTGGCGGCGAGTGGATTGCTTTCGAAAAAAGTTGGCGGGCCTAGTGTCTACCCCTATCAGCCCGCTGGTATCTGGGAAGCTCTGGCAACCCGCAACAAAACAAAATATGAACAAGGCCACGGCGAAGACTTGTACCGTCGGAGTATGTACACCGTCTGGAAACGCAGTTCACCGCCGCCTTCCATGATGAACTTTGACGCCCCTGACCGCTACCTGTGCACAGTGCGCCGCCAGAAAACGGCTACACCCTTGCAATCTTTGGTGTTGATGAACGACCCGCAATACGTGGAAGCTGCAAGAGTACTGGCCGAAAGGATGATGAAGGAAGGAGGCGCTACACCGGAAGCCAGAATAGACTTTGCCTATAAAGCCCTGACCAGTCGGCCTCCACGTCCGGAAGAACTGAAACTGATGAAACAGTTGTACAGTGAAGAACTGGCCGACTTCCGGAAGCAGCCGAATCAGGCCGCCGAACTGCTGAGTACCGGCGAATACAAACGGAACCCAAAACTGAATGCCAGCGAAGTAGCCGCCTGTACCATCATCGCCTCTACGGTGATGAACTTTGATGAATTTGTCATGAAAAGGTAGATGGTATTTCGGATGTCGGATTTCGGAAATGTTTGAATGTGCGATGTTCGATTTTGAGAATGTAGGGGCGTACGGCATACGCCCTCCCCGATTTCCTGATCGGCAATATTTGATACAGAAAATGCCGCTTTTCATTCAGCATTTATAATTTAGCATTTAGCATTAATCTAACGCCATGCAAGACCCCATTCAGGAAATTACCCACCAGCTTAGCCGTCGTGACTTTCTCAAAGGAAGTGTATTAGGATTAGGAGCCGCGGCCCTTGGTTCGATGCTTAATACGGGCCGTGCTACGGCAATGGAAGGGGGCCGGGATTTGCTGCCGCACTTCGTTCCCAAAGCCAAGCGGATCATCTACCTGTTCCAAAGCGGGGCACCCTCTCAGTTGGAACTGTTTGACTATAAGCCTAAACTGAAACAAATGTTCGGGCAGGAGTTACCCCCTTCGGTCAGGGGCAATCAGCGATTAACGGGAATGTCGTCCGGACAACGATCCTTTCCGCTGGCATTCGGTAAGTTTGAATTCAAGCAGCACGGCAAAAGCCGCGCTTGGGTAAGTGATCTGATGCCGCATCATACCCAAATCGTGGACGAAGTCACTTTTATCAAGTCCATGTATACGGAGGCTATTAACCACGACCCGGCGGTAACCTTTGTGCAAACCGGTTCGCAGCAGGCCGGCCGTCCCAGTTTTGGCTCCTGGGTAAGTTACGGACTGGGGAGTGACAACGAAAATCTGCCTACGTTCTGCGTGTTGCTTTCTAAAGGACGCGGCGGAGATCAGCCGCTGTATGCCAAGCTTTGGGGAATGGATTCCTGCCTTCTGAGCACCAGGGGGTAATGTTTCGTTCGGGCAAAAGACCCCGTCTTGTACCTCAATGACCCTTCTGGCATTGACCGGACCAGCCGCCGCCGGATGCTGGACTATCTGGCTAAACTACATCAGCAGCAATACAACCACGTACTTGACCCGGAAATTAATTCCCGCGTATCGCAATACGAAATGGCCTACCGGATGCAAGCCTCCGTGCCTGAGACTATGGATATTTCCAGGGAGCCGGAATACATCTACGATATGTACGGTGAAGAATCCCGGAAGCCGGGTACGTTTGCAGCTAACTGCTTATTGGCAAGGCGGTTGTGCGAAAGAGGAGGAAGTTCGTGCAGCTCTACCACCAGGGTTGGGACCAGCATGGCAACCCTGCCCAATGACATCAAGATTATGACCAAAAGTGTGGACCAGGCATCTGCCGCTCTGGTAAAAGACCTTAAGCAGCGCGGCTTGCTGGACGATACGCTGGTAGTTTGGGGCGGTGAATTTGGCGGACCAATTATTCGCAGGGGTAAACTGAGTCCCGACAACTACGGACGCGACCACCATCCGCGTTGTTTTACCATCTGGATGGCGGGTGCTGGGGTGAAAGCCGGATTTACCCTTGGGGAAACCGACGAGTTCGGTTACAACATTGTCCGTGATCCGGTACATGTGCACGATTTCCAGGCCACCGCCATGTACATGATGGGTATTGACCACGAAAAACTCATTTTCAAGCACCAGGGCCGCCGCTACCGCCTCACTGATGTACACGGCAAAATTGTCAAAGGCATCCTGACGTAGGAGCTGAGACAACAGATTTTAGACATAAGACAAATAAATCAGTATAGCGCAAGCCCGGAGGGCTCGCGCTATACTGTATAAATAGTAACCCACAACCCAACAATTCCTTTATGAATGAACATAGCCCCAATCGCCGGCGTTTTCTCGGTCAGTTCACAGCCTTGGCAGGGAACTGCCCTGATAGCCCAAAAACATCCTTTCCCTCGGAAAGAACGAAGTAATTGGTCATGGAACTTATAAATACCGGGTGGTACCCGGCTGGGGGGTACTCGATGCCAATGTAACTCCCGTGAAAGACTGCCACGAGATGATTCAGGACCAGAAGGGACGAATTTTCCCTGCTCACCAACGAGACTAAAAACAACATTATCATTTACGACAACGCCGGAAAGCTGCTGGGTTCCTGGGGACATGATTTTCCCGGCGCCCACGGCCTGAGCTACTGGAATGCAGGAGGCGAAGAGTTTCTGTTTATCACTGACCACACGACCGGCACGAAGTGTATAAAACCACGCTGGACGGTAAAATCCTGATGACCCTGAAATACCCGTCTGAAACGGGTCAGTATGCTTCTGCCAACGAATATAAGCCTACTGAAACCACTATTGGTCCTAATGGCGACATCTACGTAGCCGATGGATACGGCAAAAGCTACGTAATTCAATACAATTCGAAAGGCGAATACATCCGTCACTTCGGCGGCAAAGGCGACAAGGAAGAAAATATCCGGCAAGCCCACGGGGTGGCCCTTGACAACCGGGACAAGAAGAATCCGACGTTGCTGGTGACATCCCGGGAGGAAAATGCGCTGAAACGCTTTACGCTAGATGGCAAGCTACTGAAAACCATAAAGCTGCCCGGCGCCTATGTATGCCGTCCAGTGGTGCGGGGCCAGAATGTATACGCTTCCGTACTGATTTCGCACCTGCCCTGGACCTCGGGCTCGGGCTTCGTGACGATTCTGGACAAGAATGACAAGGTTGTGTCCAATCCGGGGAGGCAGCCAGCCGGTGTACCAGAATGGGGAATTGCAGAAAATGGAACAGGCCGGTACGCTTTTCACTCACCCTCACGACGTGCTGGTAGACGGCGACGAAAATCTGTACGTAGCCCAGTGGAATTCGGGCAAGCAATACCCATTCAAGCTGGAGCGGGTGTAGCATTCGGCAGGAATGGGCAGGAGGCAAATTCCCCTCCGGGAATGACCGTTAGGAGAATAGGCTAAAGTAATTTCAGTGATCTACTTAAGATGTATGACTTTAGCAAAACGATTCTAGTATTAAGATGTATGGCACAAGACTAAAGCCTTGCGCGAGGAGTGTAAATTCCATTGAAAGTCTTAATACCAATGTCCAGCATCTAATGTCTTTTAATGTAACACCCGACAATTAAATACATATAAGTAATGCTTTATCATTTACTGCTTGCCAAGACGGATGCACCACCCGATATTCTGATCTTTCTGGGGCGGTTTCACCCTTGCTGGTCCACATTCCGATTGGCTTCTTGCTGGTAGCTTTTCTGCTGGAGATTTTTCCCCGGTACGAACGATACCGGGCCTTGAATCATGCAACTTCCTTCATTCTGCTGCTGGGAACCATTAGTTCGATTATGGCGGCCATTTGCGGCTATTTCCTGTCATTAAGTGGTGGCTACGAAAAAAACGCTCTGGCTGCACCAGTGGATGGGCATTGGCGTTGCCCTTACGGCCCTGGTAGCCTATATTCTGAAAGAGTACGGAAATCGGCAAAGTGTTGTTCCGTACGTAAAGGCTTACTTTCCGCTTTTTGCCCTGAGTGTATTTCTGATGATGGGGGCCGGGCACTACGGCGGTTCATTGACCCACGGCTCCGATTACCTGACTCAGTACATGCCGCAACCCTGCGGACCATTGCCGGACTGCCGCCGCGCCAGAAACCGGTAGAGGCCAAGCCCATCACCAATATCAATGAAGCCGTTGTATACCGGGATATCATCCACCCGATCTTCGATGCCCGTTGCGTAAGCTGTCATAATCCTGAGAAAGAAAAAAGGCGACTTCCGGATGGATGCGCCCGACCAGTTGCTCAAGGTGGTGAACACGGCAAATCTCTGGTACCGGGTAATGCCACGCAGAGTGATATTGTAAAACGGTTATTACTGCCCGAAGCCGACGAAGACCATATGCCGCCTAAGGGCAAAACGCAGTTGACCAAGGAAGAAGTGGAGCTGGTCAAATGGTGGATTAACTCCGGAGCCTCTTTCGATAAAACGGTGGCGCAATTGCAAGCCACCCCCGACGTAAAAGTAATGCTTACCAAGCTGGGCAGCGGGGAAGAGGGTGACAAACCTAAAGGAATACTGGCCACTAAAGTACCCGCCGCTGATACGGGTTTGGTGAATAAAATGCGCCGTATGGGCATATTGGTAATGCCGGTTGCCCAAGGCAGCAATTTCCTGCAGGCCCGCTGGCAACCAAGAGCTAAAGATGCCGGGAATCAGCCTTTTGCCCTGTTACCTAAAATGACCCGGCAGGTAACCTGGCTCGATTGGAGTGGTCTGGAATTGCGGCTCAAGCCTGGGACGCATTGCCTGCCATGAAAAACCTGACCCGGCTGCATTTACAGCACAGCAATGTGACAGATGCCTCGCTGGCAAAATTAAAAAGCTTGTCTAACCTGGAATACCTGAATCTATACGGCACCGAAGTAACCGACGCCGGACTACAGCAATTAGAATCCCTCAAAAACCTGAAGAGCCTTTATCTGTGGCAGACCAAAGTAACCCCGCAAGGGATTGAAAGTTTACAGAAAATTACCCGCGTTGAAAGTTGACCGAGGTTGGGAAGAACTTCCTCCTCCGGTGGTCAAGAACGGATAAGTACAAAGGCAGGACTCAACTCCTGCTTTTTTGTTGTAAACGGCCTACCAGTACGGGGAGTCTGGGTTCTTTGCAAGTTAGCAATCCGATCAAACAGCATTATTATTAAAAAACTGCTAAATCATATTTAATGGTTGATATTTCAGACTGGGTTTACTATTTTTTGCCGATAGTTCAATCTCCTTTACCCTAAACCAAGCACATTATGGGGCTTTTAAAAGAGTTTAAAGAGTTTGCCGTAAAAGGAAATGTAATTGACCTGGCTGTAGGCGTTATTATTGGCGCCGCCTTTAATAAGATCGTATCGTCATTAGTGAGTGACGTACTGATGCCGCCATTAGGGTTGCTAATCGGTAAAATGGACTTTAAGGATTATAAAATATTGCTGAAACCGGCGAAACCGATGCGGGTGGAAAAGTAGTTGCCGAAGCAGTTGCGCTGAACTACGGACTATTTCTGCAGGCAATGATTGACTTTGTCATTCTCGCTTTTGTTGTTTTTTTAATGATCAAAGGGATTAATTCTATTCGCCGGAAAGAAGCCGCTGCGCCTAGCTCAGTACCACCCGCCCCAACCCGTGAAGAAATTCTGCTGACCGAAATCCGGGATGCGATCCGGGCCGAACGTTCTATTTAAGGCTAATTAAAAACTTTCGGTTTCCATATTCCAGGCCGGACTCTCAGACCTTACATCTGAGGGTCCGGGCTTACGTCTTTTAGTTAAAGGGAGCTGGGTTAATTTGCAGTGCAATCTGAAAACTGCTACCCATACAATGAAATTGTTAAAACTTCTGGCTGGTCTGTTGCTTTTCCCTTGTATCCTGCAGGCGCAGGACACTACCTCAGTATCCGCGCCAAAAGCCGCCTACTGGAAAAGGTCCTTCAGTGGTGGCGTTAATTTCAATCAAGCTTCTTTCAGTGGTAACTGGAAAGCGGTGGCGTAAGTTCGATATCTTTAGGGTCTATAATACGCACCAAAGCAGACTATAATTATACCAGTGGCAAAGTTACGTTCTCCAATGAATTAGAAATGCGTTACGGAGTTGTTTCCAATGCGGGGCAGGGCTCCCGCAAGTCGGCTGACCGTATTTTCTTCGATTCTAAATTCGGCCGTAGAATTTCGGAAAAATGGAACGCATTCGTATCGGTTAATTTTCTAACTCAGTTTGCGCCAGGTTTCAAATACGAAAAAGACAGCCAGGGAGAAGAACAAGCCATGATGATTTCCAAATTTTTAGCACCTGGCTTTCTGACCACGTCCATGGGAATTGAATATAAACCCGTGAAATATTTCTGGGTACGCTTCAGTCCGGTTGCTCCCCGGCTGACATTCGTCACGGATACTACGCTGTACCGTAACGTACCCACCAACTACGGCGTGCCCATCGGGAAGCAGGTACGGTTTGAAGGGGTTGCTACGCAGTTACTGGCTGATTATGATCGCAATATTTCGGAAAAATTTAATGTGAAAGGACGCTACCTTATGTTCTCTAATCTGCAGCAATTTGGCTGGAATGCCATCGACCACCGACTCGATCTGGCAATTACCACCAAAGTGACCAAATACATCAGTATGAATGTAGCCGGTATTATGCTCTATGATAAGGACCAGGACAAAAAGGTGCAAGTCAGCCAGGTACTGGCCCTGGGTTTTCTGTATACAGTGGCGGATAAGGGTAACTGAATTTAAATGTCGAATAGCGAACGAGGAATGATAACTATCGAAGTAATTAAAGTTTGACTCTTTTCGACATTCAACTTTCTTGTTCGATATTCGTTATTTTCTCCATTGCTCCTTACAGGAAAGGAGAAGGATTATGAGCCGTTTTAAACTTTGCTTATTTTTAATAGCTCATTTCTTCAAAGCTGCTCATGCCAACTCCGTCAGCCTCCATCATTTACCGCAACGACCGCAACATCGACCAACGCAGTATTATTGCCCTGTATGAGGCTAATCACTGGTCTTCGGCCCGGAAACCAGATTTGCTCCACAAAGCACTCCTCAATTCTCATTCCCTGATTACTGCCTGGGATGGTGAGACTCTGGTAGGGTTAGGGAATGCCATTTCCGACGGATTTCTGGTAGTGTATTACCCGCATCTGGTGGTACTTCCCGCTTACCAGGGATTGGGTATTGGCCGGCAATTGGTGCAGAGGCTCATGGAACCCTACAAAAACTTTCATCAGCAAATGCTGGTGTCTGACGGAAAGGCAGTAGGCTTTTACCAGAAATGCGGTTTCTACCGGGCCGGAGAAACTGAACCTTTGTGGATTTACCAGGGTGATGAACATTAATAATTCCTGCTGTAGTAATCATTATTATTTATGAGAGGGTATCAAATCCAGGAATTCACCCGCGACGGGTATCTGGTTTCAACCGACAAGCATAAACTTGATCTTAAGGCTATCCATTCTTTCCTGAATGAAAGATCGTACTGGGCAAAAGGCATTCCGATGGAAACTTTGGAAAAAGCGGTGGCAGGATCTTTGTGTTTCGGGGTTTATAATGATCTTGAACAAGTTGGCTTGGCCCGGGTAATCACTGACGGCGCTACGTATGCTTACCTATGTGATGTATATATTGAGGAGTCTCACCGGGGCAAGGGTTTATCCAAATGGTTAATGGAATGCATTCTCCAACATCCCAACTTACAAGGTTTACGCAGGTTCTGCCTGATCACGGCCGATGCGCACAGTTTGTATGGGCAATTCGGCTTTAAGCCGCTGGCTAAACCGGAAGGCTACATGGAAATCTGGAATCAGCATGTTTATAAAAACCCTAGATTTTAGTATACACTATAAAACTGGGTAATATCTAAAAAAAATCCCCTCCTCCTTCACCAGTGCTAACGCTGGCGGAAGAAAAGGGGGAACTTGAAAGTAAACAAAATGCTGCTATTTATGGTTTCAGCGGCGAATCTTCGTTCAGGAAGGGAACATCGCCCATTGGGTCAGAAGGGAATGAGCCGAAGGTGGTGCCACGTTCTATCGGAATGGTGGCTGCGTGCGTATAATCTGATTGTACCGGAATATCCCTTGACTCGACGGTTGTATCTGCCTGGCTAGATCCGGCCAGCGGACTACGTACATCGAGATTAGAGGTATCCCAATTGCTGCGGTCGGCCTGGGTAAAGCGGCGGGTAGCATAGGTAGCCAGGCCAGCAGCGACCGCTACCCCAACCATACCCAGAATCCGGCCCCAGTCCCACGATGATTCAGACTGCTGATCATACTGGTCATTGTTATAATAATCATACTCCTGCCCGGTATAGTTGTTATAAGCTTGGTATGATTGATTACTGTATGACTGCTGGGTGTAGTCAGCCTGATTACGGGAAACTGACTGTTGGGCAAATGAACCCGTACCAGACTCGCTGTTATAGTTGCTGATTGCTTCTTTATTGCGATCATCCCAGGCATTGGTACTGAATGTGGTATTTGACGATCCTCCCGAGGCAGTGGCTGAAGCCGAAGACGGCAAAGACTGTTCCTTACCTACGTGCCGCACCGAATCTCCTTCTTTGGAATGTTTCAGGTCAAGCTCTCCTTCAGGCTCTTTTTTCATCGCCTTATCGGCCATCATACCAATCGGACCTTTGCTAATGGTAATACCGCCATCCACAGCGTACAGGGCTCCCGTTACGTAAGAAGCTTCATCAGAGGCCAAAAACAAATATACATTGGCAACTTCTTCCGGCGTACCGCGACGGCCCATGGGCGTAGCTGATATAAACAGCTTTTCCATCTTTACCGTCATCGGACTGGATTCATCGTTGGTCCAGGCGGTATCTATGGGACCGGGGCATACTACATTGGCCCGCACTCCGTGCTGAGCCTGCTCAGCGGCAATGCTCCGGGTAAAAGAATGAATAAAGCCCTTAGTTCCTGAGTAAGGCGAATTTTGGGCATCGCCATCGATGCCTGCTTCCGAACCCGCACTTACCACGCAGCCCTTGGTTTTCTGCAGATAAGGCATCGCGGCGCGGGTCATCATCACGGCGCTGTAGATATTGTTCTGGATCAGGTAATCGAGTTTTTCAAGCGGCCATTCTTCGATAAATCCCACGGCCGGGAATACACCCGCATTATTGATCAGAATATCCAGTTTGCCATACGTATCAATGGCTCTTTGCACACAGGCCTGCGCATTGGCCGCGACCGCAATGTTGCCTTTAAAGGCAGTCGCTTCGTCCCCCTTCGATTTGATTTCACGGACTACCTCATCCACTGGATCTTCCGTCAACCCGCATACAACTACCTTGGCTCCGTTCAGGGCGAATTTCTTACTAATCGCTTCGCCAATGCCGGCTGCTCCGCCGGTTACAATGGCTACTTTGTTATTGAGTCTCTTGTCCATGACTTGTGCTGGTTTGGTTAAAAGGTTTAGTGGTTAGTCTTAAAGTTTACGGGCAGGCGGCCTTTTGCGTTGAAAAAAACAGCTATAAAATTACGGTGGAATTATCCTTTTGCGGATTTGTTTCGTGACTTATGGCCGCCTCAATGGTATTGCTCCGAGTAGTTTGTACGTATAAAACCTGCATGTTCTTTTTCGAAAAAACTTTCTATACTTAAATTGAGACCATTACTGTATTTAAAAAACATCTTCAAAAGATGCCGCAACAACCGTACATAAAATATGAAACCAACTGGAAAGCCGTCAAAGAAACTGCTTATGAAGTAGTTGTATTGCCTTTGGGGCGCCACCGAAGCCCATAACTACCATTTGCCCTATGCCACGGATAATATTCAGCTTGACGCTATTGCCGCCCAATCGGCCCGTATTGCCCGGGAGCAGGGGGCTAAAGTAGGTGGTATTACCCACCATCCCCTTTGGCGTAAATACGGGTCAGCTGGATATTACCCTGGATATCAATATGAATCCCAGCACGCAGCTGGCGGTTTTGCGTGATATTATCGATGTGCTGAACCGGCAGGGCATCCCAAACTGGTGGTGCTTAATGGCCACGGCGGCAATGATTTCCGTCAGATGCTAAGGCAACTACAGGCGGAGTTTCCGACAGTTTTCCTCTGCACGGTCAACTGGTTTAGCGTAGCCGACCGAAGCCAGTATTTTCAAGCCCCCGGTGATCACGCCGATGCTATGGAGACCAGCGCAATGATGCACATAGCGCCTGAGCTGGTGCTGCCTTTATCCGAAGCGGGCAATGGTTACGACAAAAAGTTTAAAAATCAAAGCGTTCCGTCAGGGCTGGGCCTGGGCCCAACGGGAATGGAGCCAGGTTACTGCCGACACTGGGGTAGGAGATCCGGCAGAAGCTACTGCCGAAAAGGGAAAGCTTTTCTGGAGGACGTAACGACTAAGATCGGACAGTTCCTGACCGAACTGGCAGCGGCTGATCCGAAAAACATGTACGAATAGCTTAGAATTTAGAATTTAGAAATTTTTAATAGCTCTTGGGGGCGCAATCAGTTGCCGCGTGCGGAGTACAAAGTCCATTTCGGCATCTACTGATGCCAGCGCTATGCGTGACTCAGCAATCAACAGCAGACTCGCATAAAATAGCAGCCCGGCTCCAGTAATACCAAAGGCAACGGGCATCCAGGTAAAATGAACGCCAAACAGGGCTACCAGGCCCAGGGCGACACTGGTGGCTACAAAGGTACTTAGGGTAAGGTAAAGGCTGGTCAGGGCCTGTTGCAGTAACCGGGAACGGCGCGTAGCCAGACCTAATAATTGAAATAGCATGGTGCTTTGTTCTTGTCACTTGTTCGCCTTCGGCCCGTGCTTTGGCTAACTCTCAAATTGGTCCGATATCTGCGGTGTGGTCAATAATGAGGGCCCAGCCGCTGTGAAGTAGTCAGGAATTAAAAGATCCACTGGCCATAATCAGCACCGCAGGGGTAATCATTGCCGATAAGATGGTTAAGGGGGAGGAGAGATCTGCCATGATGGAAAATTAGTTACTTGGTAAGTAGGTATCAGGTATTGGGTAGTCAGGTATTCGGTATCGGGTATTAAGATATTGGGAAAAAGGATATTCAGAAAGAACCAGTACCTGATACCCAATACTCATCTATTAGACATTAGTACGATTAAATTTCTATATTGACTGGTTTTTTCACTTTTTGCGCATTTTCGATGTATTCTTTAGCTTCCGTACGACAACAGGCGAGTGTATTTTTGTCCTTAACCGGATTGCAACTGAAAGAGTTTGACTACCTGTTACCTTATTTTTCCCCGGCTTGAAGTCATATCACCGGCATTACGATCTGAAAGGGCAACAGAAGAGTAATTCCTAAATTTAAAGAAGCTAAAAAACAGCAGTTTGCCTGACGACGGAGATAAACTGTTTTTTGTGCTTGCTACTTGAAAAACAACGCGTTGCAGACGTTCACCGGCTTTGCCTTTTGGCTTGTCCCAATCGAAAACCTCGCAGTGGCTCAAAGTCTTACTCCCCTTGTTAGAGAAGAGTGTAAGGCAGCTAAACAACTCCCCGCCCGTTCCCAAGCGCAACTTGATCAGGCTTCTTTTGCAATCGGAGAGAGAGAAGATATTTTTCGTAGATGCGACCGAAAGACCCTTCCCCGTTCTACCGATCCCGATAATCAACCGGAAGACTACTCTGGCAAGACCTATCAGCATGCGGTAAAAAACACCTTGCTTACTGACTCGACGGGAAGCGTTCAGTACTTAAGTCAGCGCTGAAGGAAAGCAAGGACAAGAAAATGCTCGATGAAGAACCGATCTGCTTGCCGGAGGACTCCATTCTCTTCCAGGATTTAGGCTATCTGGGACATAAACCGGAAGGAGTCTTTCTGGCAATGCCTGGAGAAAAACCTAAAAACAAAGAACTCTCTGACCTACAAAAAGCCACTAACCAACTCCCGAACTCTTTCCGGGTTAGCCTCGAACATACTATTAGTGGGGTAAAACGACTTCGTATCGTCAAAGATATCCTTCGCCCGGAAAGGGTATGCTGTCCGTGACCAAGTCATGCTCCTGGCCTGCGGATTGCATAAGCTGCGACTTACCTTCGTGCCCCTGACGGTTCTATTGCTTAATCTAAAATCGTAATAACCTCTAATATTAATACGATAAATCCAATAAAACATATCAAAATTATAACGCTGGAATTAGCTGGCGCAGCAGATGAAGGTATGATTATAAGTCCCAGATGAAGTATTAATAAAAATAGTACTATTTTCTTCGAACGCTTTAAGAATTCTGAAATAGCTAATTGCTTCATCTTACTGTAATTTGTGGCACGACTACATAACTTCTTGATTAGGCTAAAGCTTCCAGCAGCTAGATTGTAATTGTTCCTTGAACCAGCAACCCAAAACTAAAACTGGAAACTCCCACTGGCCGTCAGGTACTGCAGGCAAAGTAGCGCTTACGGATTTCGTCGAGGTCTGCTTTCGGGATGGAGTTGGATCACTTTCAGGCTCTTTCTGAGGTTTTTCGTAGATGTCTTCCGCGAAGCCCATTTCCTCAATGACTCCCTTATTCATGATAACAAGGGTCGGCCATAAACTTCACTACGGACAGGTCATGGGAGATGAACACATAGGTGAACTTAAACTCTTCTTTCGCGATTGAGCAGGTTAAGTACCTGTGCCTGTACGTGGATACATCCAGCGCCGAAACCGATTCATCGCAGATAATAAACTTCGGGTTAAGGGCCAAGGTCCGGGTAATGCAGATCGCTGCCGCTGGCCGCCGGAGAACTCATGTGGGTACTGGTTAAAGTGTTCCGGACGCAGACTTACCGTTTCCTCCAGCAGCTGCACTACTTTGTTTTTACGGTCCGTTTCCGCCTGACCTTACCTTATGGATTCGGGTATTGGCTCCACATACTTCTGCCCACTGTGATCCGTGGATTAAGGGAAGAATAAGGGTCCCGGAAAATCATCTGCACGTCTTTGCGCAGCATCCGCATTTCCTTCGGCGAATACCTGCATGTTCCGTCCGTCGTAGATCACTTCGCCACCGGTTGGCTCAATCAACCGCAGAATAGTGCGGCCCAGGGTAGTTTTGCCGCAGCCCGATTCGCCTACCAGTCCAACTGTTTCGCCCGCACATTAAAATTCACATCATCTACCGCCTTTACGCTACTCCGTGGTTTTGCCGAATAAGTTCTTCTTCATCGGAAACCGTAGCTTTCAGCCCTTTTACCTGCAGCAAAGGTGGTTGCTTCATGAGGGTTTCGCTTTTCACGTACTTCATCCTCGTCAATAAAGTTCATCAAAATGGCTTCACCGACGGAAGCATATTTCTGTTGTACCCCCACAATAGCTCCCGTTTCATCCGTTTTCATAAAGTCAGAAACTACCGGCAGTACTTTCATTTTCATATCCAGCCGGGGTCGTGCAGGCCAGCAAGCCCTTGGTATACGGATGCTGCGGATTGGAGAAAACATCAAACACGGCGCCTTGCTCCACAATTTTTCCCCGGTGCCATTACGATCACCCGGTCAGCCAGCTCGGCAATGACCCCCCAAGTCATGGGTAATGAATAAAATAGAGGTATCAAACTCATCCCGCAGGGTTCCGAGCACCTCCAGTACGGTAGCTTGTACGGTCACGTCGGCGGCCGTAGTAGGTTCATCGGCAATCAGGATGGAGGGCTGGCAAGATAGAGCCATGGCAATCATTACCCGCTGCTTTGTGCCCACCCGAAATTTCATGGGGGATAGCTGGTGAATATATGCTCCGGGCGGGGCAAATGTACCTTTCAAACCACTCGATGGTTTTCTGCTTGGCCACTTTACTGCTCACGTTCTGCGCAGCATGATGGCTTCCATCACCTGATTACCGCAGGCATATACGGGGTTCAGAACTCATAGGTTCCTGAAAAATCAAGGGATATCTCGTTGCCCCGGATGCGCTGCATTTCTTTCTCGGACAGCTTAAGCAACCGGGCCAAACTCGGGAGAGAGTGAAAAAATAGCTTCTCCGCCTTCAATACGTCCGGGAGGATTCTGAATCAGGCGCATAATGGAGATGGAAGAGACCGATTTGCCGGAACCCGATTCACCTACTATCCCTACCGTTTCCCCTTTCCTCAATTTGAAACTTACATCGTCCACCGCTTTGACTACTCCGGCTTCAGTATGAAAATAGGTTCGTAGGTTATTGACTTCAAGATTAATTTCCCTTTTCCCGTAAATCTTTTAGCATTTCTAGGCAGTATTTAAAAGAGAATGATCCAAACTGATATACTATTGAAGTTAGAAACCGCTTTCCCAAAAACCAATATTGCCCTGTTGTAAAGGGGTACAAACAGGGGCAAACCGTACTTCGATAAGATTATTGGCAAAGTCGGACATCTGCCGGCTCCTTCCGCCGTCTAATCCCTGCATCAGATAAATGACCGGTAAAACGGTCCTGAACTTGTTTTAAGACCCAAGTGTTATTCCGAAAATTCTGCTTTTCCAGTCGAAAGTACGGGTCTGCCAACCGCTTTGATCAACAACCAGACAACCAAAGGTTATACGTATGATCTAAAGTGTTAAAGTAGTATTAACTGAAGGGTCAATTCCCCGCTACTATTCTGCAACCAGCCCATCTTAATTCTTGTACGCTTAATTTTTTTCGTATGAATAGACTTATTTGCCTGCTGCTATCTGGTATACTTTTTCCTCTGGTTGCTTTTATTCCAGCCTCTGTTGAGCTAACCCCCAAGGAAAAACGGCAGTATGCCCTTGCACTTTTGCAGGAGTATGACCCGGAGGGCTGGTCTATTATCAAAAAGGTGGATACACTGGCCTTTAACAATGCCTTCGACCGCTATGCGGACGGAAACACCGAAGCTCACGTGCGGGAAGCCGTGGGAACCATGGTGCACGAATGCCATCATGGCTATAGTGCGTTGATGGCCTGGCGGTTGAAACCTAATAATATTGACCAGTATGCCTGTGCTTACTTGGGCGAAGGAAAATATCAACTGATTAAGTTTACGCCCGTGTTTCCAACGGAAGAGATGGGAAAAACCATTCCCGCGCATCTGCGGACGTTACGGTTTGCTACCTATATCTATAATCCCAAGGAAAAGATCAGACTTTCTTCCAATACCTATGGCATTTACGGGTTACTGGACGAATACATCGCCTATTATCACGGTACGGTTGCCGATGTGAATATGCACCGGTGGTATCAGGAACATACCAATGGGACTACCAATGACTGGTATGCTTATTTTTCCACGGTAGGCAGCGTAATCAATGCGCACGTAGAGTTTAAATTTTATTGCCTGGCGTACCTTCTTTATGCCCAGAAGCATAAACCGGAGGTATATAAGGCAATTATCCGCAATGAAGATTTCGTGAATGTATTTCTGCGGACTGACCGCGAATATGGCAATCTGATTAAAAGTTATGCCGGCATCAAATCGAAAATCCTGAACAACCTGAAAGCCAAAGGAGCCAAAATTGGGGAAGACAACGAATGGATTTACCTCAACCGGCAAGCCGTAGGTAATTTTGTCAACGAGTACAAGGCCCTGGAAAATGAACTCAAAAAACCAGCTTATCAGACCATGATGCAAACGCTGCAGGCTTCAGCCAAACCAGCCAAATCTTCCGCCAGGGGAGACGAGTAAAAAGATGATGTTGGATATCAGAAGTCGGATTTCGAACACTTTATAAAAATAAACGGGGCAGGATTGTAATCCTGCCCCGTTTATTTTTATAAATTATTGGGAGGGTTACTTCTTCAAGCTTATTTCTGTTTTCACCTTTGCTTTTTCATGCTTCACTTCTACCTGATCTGCGCCTTTGTGATCGGATATATAAGGTGCAATGACTAGTGATACAATAGACATCAGTTTGATCAGAATGTTCATGGAGGGGCCAGAAGTATCCTTGAAAGGATCACCGACAGTATCACCCGTTACGGAAGCTTTATGCGGATCAGAGCCTTTATAATACGTTTGTCCATCAATTACCACGCCCTTTTCAAAGGATTTCTTAGCATTGTCCCAAGCGCCGCCGGCATTAGATTGGAACATTCCCATGAGCACCCCACTCACCGTTACCCCAGCCAGCAGCCCTCCTAATACTTCCGGACCGAATAAGAATCCAATAATAACCGGTACGATAATGGCAATGGCGCCAGGAAGCATCATTTCACGGATGGACGCTTCCGTAGAAATGGCTACGCACTTATCATACTCTGGCTTACCAGTTCCTTCCATAATACCCGGAATCTCGCGGAATTGTCGGCGTACTTCCTGCACCATCGACATGGCAGCCCGCCCTACAGCCGCAATGGCCAGGGAAGAGAATATAAATGGAATCATGCCTCCGATGAAGAGCCCGGCTAGTACATCAGCCTTGTAAATATTAATGGCGTCAATGCCGGCAATCCCGACGAAAGCAGCGAAAAGGGCCAGTGACGTCAGGGCAGCGGAGGCAATGGCAAACCCTTTGCCCGTAGCAGCAGTCGTGTTCCCAACCGCATCGAGAATATCAGTTTTGGCCCGAACCTCTTTAGGTAATTCACACATCTCAGCAATACCGCCTGCATTATCGGCAATGGGTCCGAAAGCATCAATGGCCAGTTGCATAGCGGTGGTGGCCATCATCCCGGCAGCCGCAATAGCCACGCCGTACAAACCCGCCAGTTGGAATGAACCATAAATACCAGCTGCCAGTACGATAATAGGTAGTACGGTTGATTCCATACCAACGGCCAGCCCCCCAATGATATTGGTGGCGTGCCCCGTAGAAGAACGTTGGATAATTGAATTTACGGGACGCTTGCCCATCGCTGTATAGTACTCTGTGATGATACTCATTAAGGTACCTACCACCAAGCCAAGGATAACGGCGCCGAACACGCCATTTTTGGTAAATTCCGTATTACGCAGACTCAGCGTATCGGGCAGCAACCATTGAATCAGGAAATAGGAAGCAATCGCAGTCAGGATAATAGAGCTCCAGTTGCCTTTATTAAGCGCGGATTGTACCGCACCTGTATCGGCAGTGGCCGAATCAGAGATGCGGACAAAGAGCGTACCGATGATGGAGAAAATAATACCGAAACCAGCCAGCAGCATGGGAAGCAGAATCGGAGAAAAGCCACCGAAGTTATCCTGAGCTACCGTCTCGCGGCCCAGTACCATGGTCGCCAGTACAGTTGCCACGTACGAGCCAAACAAGTCAGCACCCATCCCGGCTACGTCTCCCACATTATCACCCACGTTATCAGCAATGGTAGCGGGGTTACGCGGATCATCTTCCGGAATACCGGCTTCTACTTTACCCACCAAGTCAGCCCCGACGTCAGCCGCTTTGGTATAAATACCACCGCCGACCCGGGCAAACAACGCAATGCTTTCCGCACCTAATGAGAAACCCGTCAATACTTCTAAGGTTCGTTCCATTTCCTCCCCGTTCACTGACGTTGCCCCGTGGCTATCGAAAAAGATATATTTAAAAATGATGAACAAAGCTCCCAGTCCCAATACCGCCAGCCCAGCTACCCCCATGCCCATTACCGAACCTCCCGAAAAAGATACATTCAGTGCCTTGGCCAGGGAAGTACGGGCTGCCTGTGCCGTCCGGACATTGGCCTTGGTCGCAATCCGCATCCCGATAAAGCCGGCAGTAGCTGAAAATACGGCGCCAATCACAAAAGCCGCCACAATCAGCGGGGATGATTTTTCATTGGTAACGGATAAGATACCAAGCAGCACCCCGGCAATAATCACAAAATACGTTAATACCCGGTATTCGGCTTTCAGGAAGGCCATAGCCCCTTCGGCTATGTAGCCAGCAATACGCGTCATGTGGGCATCACCTGCATCCTGACTGGATACCCATTTGGAACGCAAGAAGGTGTAAATCAACGCTACTACTCCTAATAGCGGCACCAGGTAGAGAATATTCGACATACGGTAAAGGTTAATATTTTAGCCTCGCAAATATAGGATTTGAGGTAATATTGCAAAATAAAATACAAAAAATAGCAGAAATAAGACAAGTTTTATCTCTCTCGGAAATAATGCGCCTTAACGATGAGGAAGTATTTACAAAACCCGTGAGACTGTACAATAAACTGTGTCAAAGGAGTCCACTAAAAGACTATCTTCTAAACCGGCACACACCTAATGGAAACCAAAGAACCCTTCGATTTTGAGGACTTCAAGCAGCAGGCTATTAAAGGCTTGTATGAAGGCAAGCCAATCAACGGCGAAATGATACAGTTTAATTTACCCTCCCAATACATTTCCCGTATAGCTTGGCATTAATCAAGGAATAGTGTGTTAGGGATTTGCATAACTTATTTACCGAATGGTAAAGCTGATTAACTTAGGTTGGCTGACAGGCTTTGTATCAGCGGTGGTAGGTATCCACTGGCCCATCGTCTTTAGTACGCGGATCAATTCATGCTCCATGCCTGTGTTGGATACGGGTCTAACTAGTTGCTAGCGGTGGTTATAGTAGAACACTACCGTATCTTTGCTTAGCTTTCGGGCCACTTCGTAAATACTCGTAGGTCGATCATTTAAGGGATCTTTGCTTTGGCCGTACCCATACTGACTCCACGTAAGAAGTAGTAAAATGACAAGCTTATTTTTCATGCTGCTAAAGTTTTTCCTGGGCAAGGGCATCAATTACTAGTTATTTTCAGGAAGTTCAGCAGCATCGCTGACCAGCAGTAGGATTATACTTTTCTATGGCCTCCTGCTTTGGGATTGCTACCATATGGTGCATATAGTGGTTTAATCCTCTATGGCTTTCGGTACGGTGATAGGCTTTAGCCATCTTACTATCGCTGACATAAACTTCTTTCAGTATGACTAGCTATGGTATCATTTTGCCTATAGAAGCTGGCTCAGAATCACAGGTACCTGGGGTGGTTCCTTTTTGCCGGACAGTTTTAGTGCAAGTTAAGAGATAAATTTT
>JAUJNL010000070.1 GCA_030448185.1 Cytophagales bacterium
AGTTTAGCCTTCGGTTATAATCCATAATTCCGAAGTTAACATTCCGTAACTCTTCAGCCAGGGCCTGTGTGACCTGAGCCTCGGCCTCAATCACTTTAGCCCGGGCCTCCTGCGCTTTGGCTTTCATTTCCTGCTCCAGGGCTACTGCCATCGCACGGCGTTCTTCGGCTTTGGCTTCGGCTACTTTCAAATCAGCATTCGCCTGGTCAATCTGGAGTTTCGCCCCAATGTTGGCCCCTACGTCGATATCGGCGATGTCAATGGAAAGAATTTCGTAAGCTGTACCTGCATCCAATCCTTTTTGCAATACGAGCCGGGAAATTTTATCCGGATTTTCGAGCACTTCTTTGTGGGAAAGAGAGGACCCAATTGAGGTTACAATCCCCTCTCCTACCCGGGCCAGAATCGTTTCTTCCCCGGCGCCGCCGACCAGTTGAGCAATGTTTACCCTTACGGTTACGCGGGCCCGAGCCACCAGTTGGATACCATCTTGCGCCACAGCGGCAACGTTAGGCGTATTGATTACCCGGGGATTTACGGAGATCTGCACAGCTTCAAACACGTCGCGGCCCGCCAAGTCAATAGCAGCGGCTTGTTTGAAAGACAGCGTAATATTGGCCTTGTCGGCTGAAATGAGGGCTTTGATAACGGAAGGCACGTGTCCGCCGGCCAGATAGTGGGTTTCCAGATCCGCTGAGGTGATATTTAAGCCGGCCTTGGTTGCCGTAATCAATGACTGAACAATCAGACTCGGCGGCACCTTCCGGATGCGCATAAATACGAGTTCCAGCAGACTGACCTTTACCCCAGAAAACAGAGCCGTAATCCAGAGGTTAACGGGTACAAAGTACAAAAAAACGAAAAAGGCGACTACGGCTAGTCCGATTACCACGAGAAAAGGGAAACCTTCCATAAAAAGAAGTCAGAAATTAGAAGACAGGAGTAAGAATCGAATTCCGGAAAGTGGTTATTGTCCGGTAAATAAGCATAAGAAAACGAGACTTCAAAGGTATAAGGAATTTTTAAGGCCTCGTTTCTGGTTTTGGATGGGGTAAAATGGATGTAGCAGGCTATCAGAACCCAGGCTCAATTAACGGGAAACTCAAAACCTGAAACTAATAAGCGGCTTCCACGAAAATCTTCTGATTATCGATCCGGACTATTTTTAAGGGCATTTTTTCATCGAGAAACTTACCCAATGTGTGCACTTCTATAATGCGTCCATCAAATTCGGCTTTACCAGAGGGACGTAAAGCAGATATGGCCCGGCCCGTTTCACCTACCTGAAAAGGGTATTTCAACTCGTCATTCACCCGGCTGCTGATCCGATTCCGAAGCGCAAACCGTTCCCAGGCTTTGGTCTTCAGGCTGAAATATACCGTCACGGCGGCTGCAAGCATAAAACCAATCAGCACTGAGAAACCAGTAGCGGCCCCGAGGCTATTGAAACTTATCCATATCCCGATAATGCCCAGAATAAATCCGGCAATCCCGAAGAGGCTGGTTCCGGGTATAAAAATAACTTCTACTACAATCAGTGCCAGCGCAAACAGCAGCAGGAGAATTAACGTGAACCATTCCATAGTCTGAATCAGAATTTACAGGATTAAAAGATTGACAGGACTTTCCTATTTTGGTCCTGCAATCCTGTTAATTGTTTCAACCAAAGTCTACTGCATTACTGTAATTTCAAAAGTCTGATTCTGAAAATCCTGATTCAGATACTAATCTTGCTCATCCTTTAATCCTGTAAATCCTGGTTCAGACTAATAGGCTCGGGCAAACAGGACCCGGCGCTGGGAAGGACGGCCCGTCAGCATGCATTTACCTTGTTCCGGCAGGGCATCAAGGGGAATGCAGCGAATCGTAGCTTTGGTTTCCTCCTTAATCCTTTCCTCGGTCTCGGAAGTACCGTCCCAATGAGCGGCTACAAAACCAGCTTTTCCATCCAGTATCTGCTTGAACTCTTCGTACGAATCCACACGGGTAGTATTGGCTTCGCGGAAATTTAAGGCTTTCTGGTAAATATTCTGTTGAATATCAACCAGTAAACCTTCTATGTGGTTAACTAAGCTTTCCAACGGATACACTTTCTTCTCTTTAGTATCCCGCCGGGCTACTTCAGCTGTTCCATTCTCCAGGTCACGCGGACCGACGGCTAACCGCACTGGCACGCCTTTTAATTCGTATTCGGCAAATTTCCAGCCGGGGCTTTGAGTATCACGTTCATCCAGTTTTACAGAAATACCTTTGCTGCGAAGTGCGGTAATGAGTGGTTGTACCTTTTCGCGAATAGCGGCAATTTGCTCCTCAGTCTTAAAAATGGGCACAATCACTACCTGAATCGGAGCCAGTTTGGGCGGTAGTACCAGTCCTTCATCGTCGGAATGAGCCATAATCAGGGCCCCTATCAGCCGCGTACTCACACCCCAGGAGGTGCCCCACACGTGGTCCAGTTTCCCTTCTTTGTTGGCAAACTGCACATCGAAAGCTTTGGCAAAGTTCTGCCCGAGGAAGTGAGAAGTTCCGGCTTGCAAGGCTTTGCCATCCTGCATCAGTGCTTCAATGCAATACGTATCTTCGGCCCCAGCAAACCGTTCATTGGGTGTTTTTACACCTCTTACTACCGGCAATGCCATAAACTCCTCCGCAAAAGTGGCGTACACCTCCAGCATCTGCCGGGTTTCGGCTACGGCTTCATGGGCAGTAGCATGGGCAGTATGCCTTCCTGCCACAGAAACTCGGCCGTCCGCAGAAACAGCCGGGTTCGCATTTCCCAGCGAACTACGTTGGCCCACTGATTGACCAGAATGGGCAGGTCGCGGTAGGATTGAATCCAGTTTATAGGTATTCCAGATGATAGCCTCACTGGTTGGTCTTACACGTTCTTCTTCAGAGTTTGAGTCCGGGGTCAGCCATTAATTTCCCCTTCCGCTGGGGGTCCGCTTTAAGCCGGTAATGCGTTACCACGGCACATTCCTTGGCAAATCCCCTCCGCATTTTCTCTTCGGCTTCCAACAAACTTTTAGGCACAAACAAGGGAAAATAGGCATTGCTATGCCAGTGTCCTTAAACATTCTATCCAGTGCTGCCTGCATTTTTTCCCAGATCGAAAAACCATAAGGCTTAATGACCATGCAACCCCGGACGGCCGAATTTTCAGCCAGGTCGGCCCGTTTTATGAGTTCATTGTACAGGCAGAATAATCTTCACTTCTTTTGGGCAATCCTTTGCTCATAGAATTAAATATAATTTATTGTATTACAAGCAGTTAAAGGCATAATTAGCTTGCCTGAACCAAATATATAGGGGAGACAACTCTTTTTATTTAACAATTATAAAAATACCGGAAGGAGTTAGACTTTTACGGTATGAATTTTGTTTTTAGATAGGAATAAATCCTTACCTTAGTATGCACACAATTACAGTAAGTATTCGTTCTATTTAATACGGTTAGCAGGGCAAATATAGAATTTAATGCCCAATCTATTTGCCGCCTCAACCGTATAATTGAATACAGCCTTTACGCCCTTTTACTTTTAACATTCAAAGTATGAAAAAATTAAGCTATTACGTTGCGTTGGCCCTGGGAGTCGGATTGTGGGGATGTAACCAGGGACAGCTTGCACAAAAGGGAGAATATGATGATTTGTATTTCTCCTCTAAAGATAAAGAACAGGTGCTGACGGCTTCGGCCAGCCAGGAGCCAACCAAATACAACAACCAGCGCACTGCAGACAACGTGAATCAGCAGGACGTAAACCCTGACTATTCTAATCAGAATGTCCAGTCAAACCGGAAAAACGCTCAGGCTGATGTGCAGGGAAGCGACACGTATTACGATGAGAACTACACGGCCAATCAGGATCGTCGTCGGTTCGGTAACATCCGCCCGGATTATAACTACAATAACAGCGGAAGTAGTTACATCAATAATTCATCGTACTATGATCCGTTCTTTTCTAACACGTACTACGATCCGTATTTTGCCCGCAGTCCCTATTACTACGATACGTACTACTCCTACGGCCCTTCCATGATTGTCCGGCCAAGGGTAACCGTTATTGTAGGTCCGTCCTGGGGCTGGGGAAACCACTGGGATAGTTACTATTCCTGGAACCGCTGGGGTGGTGGCTGGTATGACCCCTTCTATGGACCTTCCTGGGGCTACAGCGCCTGGAACAATCCCTACTATTACGGATACGGTTCCGGTTGGGGCGGTGGCTGGTATGGCAATGGTGGCTGGAACCGGGGATATTACGGCAATAACGTAGTAGTGGGTAATGGCGGCAACCGGGATAATACCATCTATGAGAATCGCGGACGGCGCATGGGCCGGGATTCAGATCTGATTAATAATCAACCAGGTAGCAGTAACCCAAGAGGTGGAACTGATCCGAATAATGGTGGCGGACGTGGCGGGAGAGTGGTGCAGCGGGATGATAACAGTGCCGCAGGAACCTCTAATGAAGGTGTTACCCGGCCTGCCAGAGGAGGCAGGGCTTCTGCCGGAACCGAGGGTACTTATCGCCAGCCTGCCAACCAGGAAGATTACTCCCGTGGGCGGGGCCGTACCAACAGTAACCCCGACTATAATGCTGGCAGAACTTACCCGGCAACGACGCCTGCTACCCGGCCCGCAGATGACTATACAATCACTC
Source organism: Cytophagales bacterium (assembly GCA_030448185.1). GTDB lineage: Bacteria > Bacteroidota > Bacteroidia > Cytophagales > 172606-1 > CADCTQ01. The sequence goes on from JAUJNL010000070.1 coordinate 4,662, forward strand.
GTCCAACCCGTCCGCGTGGTGGCAGCGAATCTTCATCCGGTGATAACAACAATCAGCGGACTTCCGATTATTCTAACCGCCGGAGCAGTGATTACTATAACAATAGTAATAATAGCAATACTGAATCTCGCCCTTCTTATAGTGCGCCCCGTAATGAGAATCGCAGTAATGATACTTATTCCCCCCGGCCGTCACGCAGCTATGATAGCAATACGAATAGCGGCGGCTATAGTGGTGGCAACTCAGGCGGGCGTTCTTCAGGAGGATATTCTGGTGGCAGCGAATCAGGTGGTCGAAGCGGCGGCAGCAGTGGTAGTAGTAGCGGAAGCAGCAGTTCAAGTGGCGGAGGCCGTCCTCCAAGATAATACAGTAGCATAACTGAGTATTCTGTTTGATTTATTTTATATAATCCTCTCTTTACGAATCAACAAAATACCTGTAACAAGAAGCTGAAATACTATAGTAGTGGCGATCAAAATCATCCACTACTATAGTTTAGCTTACCTCACTCAATCACTTATAATCATGAAATTCAGACATATAGTTGCCCTCGCAGGAATGATTTTTCCTGCGATGATGGCTCACGCCCAGTATGTTGAGGAAGCCTTACGCTACTCGCAAACGACTACCTTTGGGTCAGCCCGTTTTCAGAGCATGGGGGGAGTCAATACGGCGTTGGGAGCCGATATATCTTCAGCCGCAGGCAACCCAGCGGGTCTAGGTTTTTTCCGTAAATCAGAATGGAGCCTTACACCTTCATTGGGATTCGCCAATACCCGGGCCGATTACAGACCTTTACCTTCGGGAAATATTACTTCCAGCCGAGATAGCAAGAGCAATTTTAATATTGCTAACATGGGAATTGTATTTGCCTCTCCGAAAGCAGATATAGAAGGAGGCATATGGCGGGGAGGGTCCTTTGGGATTAGTTTTACCAGGCTAAATAATTTTCACAACCAAATTACTTTTAGAGGAGTAAACAATAATACTTCTTTTACTGACTTTCTGGCTGATCAAGCTTATGATTACACCCGGAATCAGTTGTACGTACCCGAAAAAGAAATTGGGTTGAATGCTTCTGAAGACTTGGCCCGTGCCCAATTAGCGTACATCGGGTTCCTGATTGATCCAATCCTTGATCAGAATAATAATCCCACTAATAGATATGAAAGCGGAGCCGGAAAGGAAAAATTAATAACCAGTCAGGAAGGCACGATCACAACCAATGGCGGTCAAAATCAGTGGAATTTCAGTTATGGAGGCAATATTGCCGATAAATTCTATTTTGGCGCTGCGTTAGGACTTAGTTCCCTTAGATATGGCTACGAAAAGACTTTCTCGGAAACCGTTTTGGAGACAGATTACCCTGGATTATTAAACTTTAGGTTTACGGATAATTATGAAGTCTCCGGGGGCGGTGTGAATGGAACAGTTGGTGCTATTTTTAAACCTAATGATATCATCCGGTTTGGTATCTCTGCCACTACGCCGACGTATTATTGGAATCTGCGGGAGGAATTCAGCTCTAGTATGAACGCCAACTTTGATGTTAACGCCACTAATGGGACAACGCCGAGCCAGATTAATCTGAAAACAGTTAATAATTCCGCCAATTTTGAGCTAACTACTCCTTTCCGATTAGCCGGCGGGGTAGCGTTCTTCGCCGGGAAGCATGGTTTTGTATCAGCTGATGTAGAATATGTGGCCTATAACAATGCCAAGTTGTTTTCCACAGAAGATGATTTTGGACCAGACAATGAATTAATCCGTACCCGCTATCAGCCAACGGTTAATGCCCGAATTGGCGGCGAATTCAGAGAAGGTATATTCCGCGCCAGAATAGGTGGCGCTTATTTTGGAGACCCTTATGATCAGAAACAGGCAGATGGTCTTGACCGTACCCGCATTAATCTCTCTACCGGAGTTGGATTGAGATTACCTAAATTCTACATTGATTTTGGAGTAGTTCATAGCCGATATAAGTCTGGCTATACACCCTATAGTTTCCAATTCGACCCTAACAGCAGATTCCGGGGCGAAGAGCCTTCCGCAATGATTCGTAATGCCTCCACCAATGCGGTACTCTCCTTCGGAACGTTCTTTTAATCGTCTGAACCGCTGATGTAACTGAGGAAAGGATAAATAGGATGTGGTCCGAATCACAATTTACTGAATTTGCAGAAATAGGATAGTAAAATCATGCTCATCCTTTCCTCAGTTACATCAGCGGTTCAGACAATATTCAGGCATTTTACCAATTCTTCAGCCGTGATATCATTTCTGGAAACACGAATAGAGGCTTCCTGGTAAAAAGGAAGCCTTTTTGGTACATTTCATTGAGGGTTTCCCAAACCTGTTCCCGGCTTTTTCCGGCAAATAAGGGCCTTTTCTGCTTTTCTGCCGAAGTCCGGTAGATCCGTTCGGCAATGACCGGAAGTGGCGTATGAATAAAAACAGCCTTGCCATGCCGGTTCATCCAGGCAGCATTATCAAAAAAGCAGGGTGTTCCTCCACCGGTGGCAATTACTGTATTTTCGAGGGTGGCTGTTTGCTTAAGTATGTCTCTTTCCAATCGGCGAAATCCATCTTCGCCTTGCCGGGCAAAAATTTCCGTAATAGGATGTCCAGCAACCTGTACAATTAATTCATCAAGATCAACAAACTGGTAGCCCAGCCGTTTGGCTAGCTGCTTACCTAAAGTGCTCTTGCCTGAGCCAGGCATTCCGATCAGATAAATCCGCATGGGGCAAAATAAAAAGACTTTCGGTAAATGAGCTTACCAAAAGTCTTTATGTAAAAGATTTTACTACTTAAATAGATTTTTACTAATCTTTAAGATCAACCAGAAACCAAAAACTGGCAACCCTAAACCAATACCGGAAACCTATCAATTCAACCGGATGCGTGGATCAAGCACCGCGTAAAGGGCATCTACCACAATATTAATTACAATAAAAATTAATGCCACAAATAAAGTAGTTCCCATAACTACCGGGAAATCAAGTGTTTCAACGGCGTGAATCGTTTCCCAGCCCAGCCCTTTCCAGTTAAAAATATACTCAATAAAGAAGGCTCCTGCCATCAGGGAGGCTAACCAACCCGATACTGCAGTAATTACCGGGTTTAAGGCATTTTTCAGGGCATGCTTCAGAATCACCTTCCAGAAGCGCAGCCCTTTGGCTTTAGCAGTACGGATGTAGTCCTGTGATAACACATCCAGCATAGAACTGCGGGTAAGTTGCGTAATAATGGCAAGCGGACGAATCCCCAGCGTAAAGGCCGGCAGAATCAGGTTTTGCAACATCAATTGACGGCCATAAATAGGGTCAGTCACCCAGAGTGAACCCGTCATGTTCAATCCGGTGTAGTCAGACAGGTAATAACCGAAAATAATAGAAATCAGAATGGCGGCTACGAATGATGGCGCTGAAATACCAATAACGGATAGGCCGATCAGGGAGTGGTCCCAGAAGGTGTTTTGCTTAAGTGCCGTGATCATGCCGAAAGCAATACCACATACGGTAGCAAATAACATAGCGGCCAAGGCCAATACTAAAGTTCCCGGAAGGTTTTCCAGAATGATCTCATCTACCCGCTTATTGGTCTGGAAGGAACGCCGTAAATAAGGAGCTTTGACGGTAAAGGTATGATCACCCATTGAAAACAACCTGGCATATCCGTATTTCTCCTGGTTTTCGGGAGTATCTTCGTACACGGCTACTGGAGAAAGATCCCTTACATAATGCCACAATTGCACTGGCAGTGACGCATTCAGCCCAAAATCTTTGGCAATGGCTTCGCGGGTAATGGCATCCGTTCGCTGGCCGGCCATCATGGCCACCGGATCACCAGGTAGGGCCTGAAACAGAAAAAAAACGACAATAACAACGCCCATGAGTACTAATAGTCCGTACATCAGGCGGCGGAGTAGAAATTTTACCATAGATTGGCTAAAAAGCAAAAAAGTCCGTGACGAAAGAAATACTATTCAGTAATACTACCCTATCGACTGGAACTGAAGGGTCATAATTCATTTACTGAATCGGCCCGAAAAATAATAATTTGCTTTGTAGCGGGGCGGTAAGATCTTGCTCCAAACCTTACAGAAGGTATTTCTGCACTGTTTCGGCATCCGGAATAGCGGCCGCCGCCCACTTATCCAGTACTTTGCCATCTTTAAGCAGCAGAATGCCAGGTGTAGTCCGGACTATTGTTTTAAGTACGGTGGCATCAGTAGAATAATAAGGCACCCCGAGTTGATGCTGGTGACGGAAAGCTTCAAAAGTAGACTCATCAGCAGCAGTCAGAACCATTGGTTGTACCATTGCACCGTTCAGCCCTTCTACCAACTCACGAATCCGGTGCATACTGCGGTCGCTGGGCTTACGGACATCACCGATAATAATTAGGAGTTTATTTCCCTGAAACACCTGCTGCGTCAGGTCCTGTCCGTCAGCAGTGCTCACCGAGAAATCGGTAATCTTTGGCCGGGTTCCTTTTTGTACCAGTCTCGGTTCCGAGGTAGCCGTGATCTGCCAGGTAGTATCTTTCCAGATGTTGGTGCTTAAGTATTCTTTATCGGACAACTCCTTCGTTTCCCCGGTTTTGGTGTTTTTCATGGTGTATAAGGTTTGATACACATCAGGACGGGCTCCGGCAGGTAATTTCATATTCTCGGGAATGCTTGCCCCTATCTTGTAGGGCAGAAAATCGATAATGGGAAGGTAGAAGATGGCATAATAGGCCAGAGCAAACGAAATCACGGCGGAAGCCACCACCCAAGTGCTCCTTTTCCGGTTATCCGCTTCTCCCAGATACCTGCGGGCAACTATAAGCCAGCCAATCAGGATCAACAATATAATATCTTTGGAAAAGGACTGCCAGGGCGTAAGCTTGATGGCATCACCAAAACAGCCGCAATCGGTTACCTTATTATAGTAGGCGGAGTAGAACGTAAGAAAAGTAAAGAATACAATCAACCCCAGTAATACCCTTAAAGCGTAATCCGCAAGCGGTATTTGGCCAGCAAGGCCACGCCCAGCACTACCTCTGCCAGACAAACAAGTACGGCCAGGCCCAGGCTTACGGCTATCATGGCATGGAAAAGGCCCGTCAGTGCCGGGACGTCAGCGGAAAATACTTCGAAGTATTCGGTAAGTTTGATTTGGGTGCCAACTGGGTCATTAAGTTTGATAAGACCCGAAAAATGAATAGAATACCGACCAGCAACCGGATTCCTTCGGTCACTACCCGTATCGCTGCGGATTTGGGTGGCGTTTGAGTGAGTGTATCCATATTATTTCATCTTGATCAGGCAAAAAACCGAGTAATTGATCATATCCCGGTAGTTCGCATCCACGCCTTCCGAAATCAGCGTCCTACCCTGGTTGTCTTCGATCTGCTTGGTCCGCAGCAGCTTCATCAAAATAATATCTGTCATGGAAGAAATCCGCATTTCGCGCCAGGCTTCCCCGTAGTCATGATTTTTATTCATCAATAGCTGCAGGGTTTTTTCAGCCTGTGCATCATAGAACGGCTCCAGTTCTTCGTACGGAATGTCCATCCGGGTATCATCCGCCAATTCAATCTGGATGAGGGCCATGATACAGTAATTAATAATGCCGATAAACTCCGAGCAATTCCCTCTTCCACCTTCTGTGCGCCCTTCTCCTGAAGGGTACGGATACGCTGGGCCTTAATATAAATCTGATCGGTAATGGATGGCAACCGGAGAATCCGCCAGGCAGTACCATAATCACGGGTTTTTTTAGCAAAAATTTCCTTACAGGTACGAATTATTTCGCGGTATTCGTTAACAGTTTGACTCATTAATTAGTATCCGGGCTGATGATGTTCAATTTACAATTTTTAGGCTGAATGCAGACTTATCGAGTCAAAGCTAAGGTTTTTTGGTAACTTCAGTTTTACCCGGGCATTTCTAAAACCTGAATTATTCATTGAAAAGTCACCTTTTTTCGCCCCGTTTAACATTAAATCTACGGGGACAGCTGCTTGACTTGAGCATACCCGCGGTGATGGGTATTCTCAATATCACGCCAGATTCTTTTTACGCGGGCAGCCGATATAAACTAAGTGATGATATCCGGCAAAAAGCGGAAGAGATGCTTTCGCAGGGAGCTGCTTTGCTGGATATAGGCGGCTATTCTACCCGGCCAGGGGCAGCCGATATCACCGAAGACGAAGAACTGGCAAGGGTGATACCCGCCATTAAGGTGCTGGTAAAGGAATTTCCGGCGGCTAACATTTCCATTGATACCTTTCGCAGCCAGGTGGCAAAAGCAGCGGTTGAGGCTGGGGCTTGTATGGTTAATGACATCTCGGGAGGCTCCGTGGATGAGCGCATGTTTGTTACCGTGGGGCAACTACAAGTGCCTTACGTGCTCATGCATATGAAAGGCACGCCTCAGACTATGACCGGACTGAGTCAGTATCAAGACTTACCGGGAGAAATATTCGCCTATTTTGAGAAGAAGATTTATGCTTTGCGCCAAGCGGATGTAAAAGACATTGTGCTGGACCCGGGTTTTGGATTTGCCAAAACACCAGATCAGAATTATGCCTTGCTACGGGACTTTGATTATTTCAAGCCGTTTAACCTGCCCCTGCTTGCAGGTTTATCGAGAAAATCTTTGGTCTACAAAAAATTGAATATTCCGGTGGAGGAAGCCCTCAACGGCACAACTGTGCTCAATACTATTGCGTTGACCAAAGGAGCCTCGGTACTTCGCGTACATGATGTAAAAGAAGCTGTGCAGGCAGTAAAATTGTTTACGCTCTACCAACGTGCCGGGGGTAATGAATGATTATAAGATTAATTTAGTAGGCTATCAGTTATAAAATCGGTGGCTGTGAAGCATATACTATTTGAGAACTGCCGCTTATGTGCGACTTTATTCCTCTCAAAAAAAATATTATTTCTTAAAGGAAGTTTACTAAATTTTCTGCTAATTATGTATGTCGTAAATTCAGGTTACCGGTATAAAACAGTACGGTAAAAAATGGTCTCCGGAGAGATATGCAGTTATTATTTTCCATCGGTTTTTTGGATATCAGCTGGGTAGATATTATTGATATCGGTTTGGTTAGTTATCTGCTGTATCAGTTATACAAACTGATGAAAGGCAGTGTGGCGATTAAAATATTTTTGGGTTTTCTTTCCATCTATCTCTCCTATTTGATTGTAAAAGCCGCCAATATGGAGTTGCTCACCGAAATATTGGGCAAGTTCATGAGCGTTGGCGTAATTGCCCTGTTGATTCTCTTTCAGCAGGAAATCCGGAAGTTTCTCCTGATTATTGGTAAAACGACTGCCTTCCGCAACGATAGCCTGTTCCGGTCCTTCCCCTGGCGAAAAGAGCAGAACGAAAGACAGGTGAACGTAACGCCTATCGTGGAAGCGGCCAAAACCATGGCGGGTTCACACACCGGAGCCCTGATTGTGTTTGGCAAAGAATCCGAAATGAAGTTTTACGCCGAGTCTGGCGACGAAATTGATGCGGTTATTTCCAAGCGTCTGCTGATCTCTATTTTCAATAAGTACAGCCCCCTGCACGACGGGGCCGTTATTATCTGCCGCAACCGGATTAAAGCGGCGCGTTGTATCCTGCCAGTTTCCGAAAATGAGAATATACCCGCCGCCTTTGGATTACGCCACCGGGCGGCAGTGGGTCTTACGGAAGCCGTGGAAGATACCATGGTAATGGTAGTATCCGAAGAAACCGGCCAGATATCTTTGGTAAAAAGCGGTCAGCTCATGCATAACCTATCCCTCCAGGAGCTCCGGGCCCGGCTCAACCAGTACCTCTCCGGCGATACCGATTGGGCCGACGACAAAACAGTAGTAGAAGCTAAGCTGGAACAAATCTGACCTATTTCAGATGTCGGAAATGTGCGATATTGGATTGGCGATGGTAGCGACAGTCGAAGATCGAACATCGCTTACCTCTGACTTCCGAAATCCGCCCTCCGACATCCTTTTACTGGCTTAGACTATACCGGAGATTAAAACCAACCCGCATCACGGTACGGGGATACGAAAATAAAAACCAGGGTTTATTATTGACGCTGCGTTCAAAATACCCTTGCACCGTCAACCGTTCATTTACCAGGTAGTTAACGGTAGGCTTGAACTGACAATTGAGGTTCCCCTGCGTGATCGTATTTTCGCCTTCAATCTTCCGCTGAATGGTTTTGGTATCACGCACTGACATGTCACAACGGAAAGTCAGGTCGTTTTTCAGGACAACATTGCGGCCTTGCGTGCGGAATGGCAGCCGTACATTGTTCCGGGTAAAGCCCAGACTCAGGGTGATATCCTTACTGTTCAACTCCTGCACCTGCCGGTTATTCAGCCCCAGTGCTACAATCCGTTCCGTATTGTACTGGATCCGGGCCGTAATCCGGTTGGTGGTACGCACGTCTATCCCGATCAACGGCGCAAACCGTTCGGAGATCACTACCTGATCAATTACGTAGACCGGTACGTATATACCCGTATCATTCGGAATGCTGGCATAAGGGTAATTTATTGCGTTGTTTAGTTTTAATACGCCCTCCGTTCCTGGTTCACTGTACTCGGCGGCCGAGATAAAGTTACGCACGGAGTAATTGGAGGTGTAGCTATGCTGTAGGTTTACGGAAGAGAAGTATTTTTTCAGCGCTTCCACCCGCGACAAGCCGGCATAGTCTACCCGCCAGTTGGGTAACGGAATTTTCGGGAAGGGTGACAAATTCATTTTATTCACGTCCTTGCCGCTGTAAGCTGCAATAAAGGCCGGAATCAGCACGTCCTGTGAATTGGTATCATAGCGTCCAAGCTCACCATTAATAGCATTTAGCCGGTTCCAGGCAACATCACGGTTTTCCTCAAACTTCCGGAACACTTCCGAAGCCTTAGTATCCTGATCAATCCGGGAGAAAGCCGTTTTAACCGAAATAAAAGAAATGGTATAGTCACCGGCCAGATTCGGACTTTGACCAAGATAACCATCGAAAATCTCTCCATTATCCAAAGTGTCAGTCACCATCCGGTACAGCTCAGTGTAATCAGACGAACGGGTACGTCGTACGTCCAATCGGATCTTGAAGTCGCGGAACGGTTCCAAATCGGTACGGGCCGTGAAGTTCTCCGTTTGCGTTTGCATAAACGGATTGTTCAACTGATAACTCTTCGACCATAGGCCTGCATCACTCATCGTTTTCTTTACAGATGGATCTTGGCTGCCCAGCAAGGTAAAGGCCGTGCCCGGGTACCGGAAGGAACTATCCACTCCGAAGAATTTAGGACTACTCAGCATACCCGGCAGAATGGTACTTTCCTGCAAAGAATAGTTAAAGGTAATATTCCGGGCCGTCATCAGAGCCCGAACCACGCCCTTCAGTACCTTAAATTCGGGCTTGGGCTTAACTGTATCCTTGACGGCTACATTCGGGTTTTGCGGGGTATTGGGTTGCTGACGGGGTCCGGTTGCCGGTTGTTTCTTGGGTGGTTCGTTAATGGCCTTCAGAAACTTCACTTTATTATACAGGCGGGTGAGGTCTATTTGCCCGTTAACGGTACGGTCACGGTTGTTCTGCGCCAGGTTGCCAAAGAAGTTGCCGGCCGTATCCACAGCGCCCAATGAGGCAGCCAGCCACTGATATCCGGCACTATAGCGAACATCTGCTTTCAGCCAGTCGGTCAGTGGAAATTTGTCCAGTGGTAAGCGATACGTTGCCGAAGTCTGCTGCTGGAAATTCTTCATACGACCCAGCCGTTTCAGGTTAGCCATCAGCGAGTCTTTCTTGGTATAGCCTGTGCCTAAAGTAGGTTCGCCGGTAATCGGATCAATCTCACTGTCGTCAATATCACCGTAGGGCTCATCAATGACGGCATTAGCCGTAGCCGTATAGTCCAGCGACAGGTTTTTGCTCAGGTTCCAACGCAGGTCGTACAGCCGGTTAAAGGTGAAAAACTTCTCGTAATACGGTGCAATACCCCTTGTCGTCAGATCTGAATTACGTAGCTGCGTTTTGGCAAACGTGCGGTCCAGATCTCCCCGCAGGGCAATACTGTTAGGCGCCAGATTGAAGTTAAATTCCTGCAGCCACTTAAACCAGGGCGAGTTGAGAAACTTCAATTTCTTGAAAGGTTCTATATACTTCGGCTGATTATTGTACGAATAACCAATACCGCCCCGGTAGTTTTTCTGCAGAAATTGCTCAGTCAGGATATCCGTACGGACCAGGTCACTGTAGGCGTAGCTCACCGAGAAGTTCTCAATATCCCATAAGTGCTGCTTGGCGGCATTGACCCGGGTTTTCTGAATATTGGTAAAGTTGATGCTGCGCCGCGTCGAATTCGCCTCTACGATTTTTCGGTAGTTCTGTTTTTCGTCTTCCGAACGGTTGGCAAAGCGAGAATTAATGGATTCAGTTAAAGGCACATCGGGGTCCAGCGGATTGAAGTGCGGCTGAATCCGTTCACGTTCGTAGCCAATGAACATCGGTATTTTCACGCCAAAACGCTGGGGCAGCAGTTTGTCCAGGTTGATATTCGCGGCCGCATCCCACTGGGTCGTATTCTCGGTAGCCCGTTGGGAAATTTTATCCTGCAGGCCGCCGAAGCCATAGGTCGTATGCCTGGCCGAAGCCGTTATGGTAGCAAAATCCGCCAGCTTCAGATTCAGACGGCCCGTGGCGGCCCAGCCGGCAGTCTGGTCAAACTCGGAAGCCCGTAATTCGTCCGCCCAGATACACACCGACTTGGGCTCAGTGTCTCCTGCGGGGTCAAACGGGTTGCGGATACCGATCATCATGATCTGGGTAGAACTCAGGTCGGGATTACCCACCACGGTGATGCGGTAACCGATTCTTTGCCCGTCGCCCTGGTCAATTTCGATGGGCAACGTAAAGGGCACCAGTACGCTGCCGCCGGCTTTATTTCGTTCTGTTTTTACCCGCACCAGCTCATCAAAAGGGATATCGATTTCGTTCTGGCGTGGCCAGATAGCGTCTTCACTGGTTGAACCAGACGGGGTCATAATCAGGAACTTCTCAATCTCGTAATAGTTCTCCGTAAAATCAGTCCCTACCCGCACAAAAGCCGAAACATCCTCGTCTCTAGTATTTGAATTCCGGTCCGTCTCGGCGTGAAGGAACATCTTCAGTCGCTTATAAAGCAGGAAGTTGAGGTTCACGTTCTTGAACACGGCCCGGGCATCTTTATCCCGCAGACCGTCTACGCAGAGGCGCAGGGACTGTTCGTTCAGTTCGCGGTTATTCAGCGTGGTAATATCGCGGTCCCGCTGGAAGCCGGGAGGCAGTATGTAAGGGCTTCCATCGCCCTCTGGTACGGAGTTTTCCTCAATATTTACGGTACCTACCGTGAACCTAGCATCGTAAGGCTCCACGGGTAATTGCAGACCTTTTTCGTTCAGACTTCCCTCAAAAGCCCGCCACTGGTTGGCTACCAATTGCAATTGCGACATCCGGAGTACTACGGGTTGTGACCAACCCGTCATAAACATCCGGATAAAGCGGATTGACTTAAAATTGTCAATATCTCCTACTTTCTCGGTAAACTCCCGCACCGGTATCCGGAACTGGTACCAGGTTACATCATCTCCTCCGGTTAATGCTGACGGCGGCTTACGACTATCTACAACATACTGGTTCGTGGCTAGTTCATTGGGCTTAAGCTCGACCTTGTACTGATAATAGCTCTCCAAATCACTGACCGTATTATCTGTATTCAGATCTTCATTATCCGGCAAATACGTAGATGACGTCGCAATGTTTTGGTTCCCTACCTCCGGTGAGTTGCCCTCCATCCCGTTAAAATTCTTGTAACGTTCCAGTATGGGCGTATCACCATTGAAACGAGGATCCAGGAAGTAGGTAAAGTCGTCGCCTGAAGGGTCAGTGATGTCGAGGCCGGGCGGGTTAAATTCGGCCCGTTGTTTCTCCGCTTCATTCGTAAGTCCATCCAACCCTACGTCCTGACGGGCCCGGGAACCCTTCGTATTTTCAAAAGCATTGGTTAGGTATTGGGTGGAAGGCACTGCTCCCCACGTCGTAGGCTCAGGCTGATTGGTTGTTGCATTATCCGTAGCCGGCAGACCGTTCTCGAAGGCATGGCGGTTATCATTCATAACATCCTCGGAAACGTTGCCCAGGTTAAAGTATAATAATCCGCCGGGATTGGTATAGGCACGCTGCCCATCTACTAATACATTCTTATCATTACCAGAAGTATTTGGCCTAATAAACGGATCCATCATCCAGAATTCGATGTACTGAACGTTTGAGTTATCAAAGTCAATGTCGTAAGTAATGGCCCGGGTAATAGCAGCCCAGTTTTTCTTGAGTTCTTCGGGATTAGTCCGGTTCCTAAATACTACTTTTCCATCTGCTACATCCACTGCCGGGTTATAGTTATACATTCCCCTCTCGGCTGGGTAATACGCCAGATCAAAAGTAGCTTCCGGTATATCAATAGGCTGCTCAGCTCTCCGTGGATAAATTTCCTGCTGATCAATGCGTCTTACGTAGTGATTCCGCTTGGCTTCTTCGCTGATGTTGGCGATTGAATTATTGAAATAGACGGTATTGTCAATGGAGTACCAGGCCAGCTTTGCCCGGCGGTAAGTATAATCCAATTTATTATTATTCGGATTTCCCTCCGGAAATAGCTGGGGTGTGGCCCCCAGCTTCCAGCGTACCTGCGGCTGACGGGTCAGGTCAAAGGGCGTCTCGGTACCTTCAAAATCATCAATGAAAGAGTTGCTCTGGGCCAGCGGCGCTACGCCCGGGAATAATTTGGCATATTCGCCGGTAAAGGTAAGGCCCGAAAGTTCCTTGGTCTGAATCAGCGGCAGTTTGTCGATCATCCGGGTCAGGAAGCGGGAGTCTTTCTTCAGGTTGGCATCCAGTCCGAAAATGGTGTTATTGGTCGGTTCGTTTCCCATCGCCACGCGCCGGATAATGGGCCGTTCCCGGAGCCGCATCAGGGTAGAACCAATAGTAAAATCTTTGCTGAGGGTATAATCCAGACGGGTTCCCATCAGGGTACGCATCTGGTTATTAAACAGGTCGGGCTGTTCGTACTGAATGCTGATCTCACGACCCGATTGCAGAATGCCTTCATTGATAATCTTTACTTCCCCGTTTTCGACGATATAATCGGTACCCGGAGTCAGGGGCACACCTCCCGCCGTTACTACTACCGAGCTGGGGTCGGTACCAAAGGCGGGCAACTGTACCGAACTGGAAGCGCTGGACTGGTAATAGCCCTTCAGAAAAAACTTATTTTTTTCGGCCTGCTGCTGCGCATCGGCCTTGGTACGGCGGTAGAGTATGTCAAAAACGTATTTGTTGGCTAAGGTCTGCTCCGTCTGTGGATTAATCCACGGAACCCCAGCCGCTTTTTCGCCCTTGACTGCCGGACTTGGAGAGGTCAGATAACTACCGAAGGGCTCCAATACCGGGAATATAATCCGGCCATTCTGGCTGTCAATGGTGACACCTTCGATCCAGTCAAAATTACCATCGGGCTGCGGGTCGCCCTGCGGATTGAGCCGGTCGAGGTTAAATACTTGCACCAGGGGCACATCTTTGGTTTCATTTCCTTCCTGCAACGAAGGGTTATCAATCCCAGTCAGATCGTCCTTGTAGATTACCCGGAACTGGAACCCTTCGCGGTTAATCTGTCCGCTGCCCAGTGAATAGACGTTCTTCATCATCAGGTCCCAGGTAGGCAGGTCAAGCCGTACGGCCGAGGGTCGCAACAGTTTCAGAATAATTACTTCTTTTTCGTCGCGGGTCTGGTAATCTTCGGTCAATTCACCAACCTGGTACTTACGGCCATTCAGGGTATATTCAAAAGCTACCCCCAGGATTTCGTCGTTGCGCAGGGGCGTATTCAGGGAGATATAACCCAATTGCGGCTGAAAGGTAAATTCCCGGTCAGAAAGCTTTCGGGCTCCCCGGAGAATTTCGAAATCAGTACCCTTCGATAACCCCAAGGCGGTTAACGCTTCACTGGTTTGGTCGGCGTTGCGAACACCGGCGTTATTGGCAACGCGGCTGTACAAGTTGTTTACATTATTATCAATCACATCCCGCGATACGGTCCCTGATTGAATTGCATTTTTATTGAAGGGCTCCTTTTCACCCAAGTCCAGGAAAGCAACCAGATTCCGCAGGGTCTCCGTATTATTATTCCGGTTGGTTACGTACACTTCCATCCGGGTAATATTCACGCCGGAGTTTACGCCGGAAGCGGCACCCGACGAAATACCCCGGTTGGTAGAGGCCGAACCAGATCCCGAACCCGAAAGAGAATTATCACCGGTTGGAAAAGCGTTGTCACCTACCTGCTGATCGCCATCGGTAGTACGGTTACGGTTGGCAGCGGGTGTAGATGAAGAAGCAGTACCCGAGCCAAACACCGAAATATTCTGCAGGGAAGGCTCGTACTTCTTCCGGAAAAATTGTCCCAGCAGGAAGTGACGGTTGTCTTCGTAATCCGAAGCTTTCACTTCAAACCGGCGCTTCTGCACGCCACCCTGCATATTTACTTCGTCGAGGCGGGCCCGCTGATTGGCCATGATGGTGGTGACGTTGAGCCGGCCAAAACGCAGCTGGGTTTTCAGACCAAACAGGTTTTGAGCCCCCGTAATGAGGGTGCTATTGAGGGGCATGCTTACGTTACCCGCTTCGATCTTTTGAATAATGTCTTCTTCAAAACCGGTGTAGTCCAGCTTCAGGTTCTGCTCAAACTGAAAAGAAGCCTTCGAATCAAAATTTCCGGTCAGCTTCATTTTTTCCCCTACTTTGCCGGTAAAGTTAATACTCATCTGCTGGTCGAAGTCCAGCGGCAGAAAATAGCGTTGCTGCCTGACGGGCAGGTTAGGGTTGGCTACTTTTTGATACTGGGCGCCAAAGTCCAGGCTTACAAAACCATTGGTCTGGAAATCGATGTAACTACCGCCGAAAATACGATCCAGCGTGGGACCCACGTATATTTTGGGGATCAGCCGGCGACCGGTTACCTCACTCTTCCCCTCGGCGCCCTCCGACTTGCTGCGCCAGTAATCACGGGCCAGCCAGCCATCCTGATACCGCGAAAATTCATCCTGACTCAATGACATCGGCGGACGGTAATCATAGCTCCAACCTTCTCATCTGAATCGTAATAGTACCTGCCGTATCAGCCGTAATATCCGTCTTGATGTTGCCGGGGTTCCGGCAGGCACCAGCGCAGTGAACTGAGCGGCCGGCTGGTATACGGGTCGCCGTAGCGGTCACGGGGCATAAAAGTAGGGCCGCGACGAACCCGCTTCAGGAATCTCTTTTAGTTGTGTCACGCCGGGTCGTATCAGCCAAGGAGGCGTAGGAGTAGTGCTGCCCTGCCGGACGTGAATCGGACTCCACGTCAGCAAACCAGGTTGCCAGTGCAAACAATATTCCTCCTGAAAACAGTATATGGTTGGTAGCCTTAGGCAAGGGTAGAAAGATTAACTGGGAATTATAGATTTGAATAGCGGCCCTACACGGATGCTTTATGCCGGGCAATTACACTTTTTGCTCCATATACACTACCGGAGCCCGGTAACTGAACAGTAGCCAAATAACCTTTCCGGGTTCTATGCGTAAGAACATATTGATCCATGATTGCAGCAAAAATATGCTTGCGATACAGTTTATGACAATGAAACATTGTTGTTGGGCTGAATGAGCAAACTAAGGGCTGGTAAATTTCAGATCAATAATAAAACGGTTTTTGTGGAATAAAAGTGGTGCAATAAAGCTACTTAAATTCTAGTGATCTATCCTTTTTTACCGGGTATTTACTCAGATTTTAAGGATTTTATATCTACTTAAAAGTGTAATATCGATTACCTGAATTACCAGAAAGCAAAAACTTATTTTTTCTGATTACCCTGCTTTCAGCGCCAGCCGGATTAGTTGTTCCAGCGTAATTTGATTCCCCTCCCGTTTCAGCACACTTTCAATGCTCTTTTCAGCCACATTCCGGGGAATACCAAGGGTTGTCAATGCAGATAACGCTTCACTGCGAAGGGTATTGTTTGAGGTAACCGGTAAAGAAGGCACCGAAGGTGTAAGATATAGATCTTTTTTTATCTTATCCCGCAGTTCAAGGATCACCCGCTGGGCGGTTTTTGTCCCGATTCCCTTAATGCTCTGAATCATGCGGGTATCTTCCGAGGCTATAGCTTCCTGGATACCGGATGCCGATGCGGAGGAAAGCATTACCAGGGCTGTGTTCGGCCCAATGCCGGATACGCTGATCAGATCCAGAAATACTTTTTTCTCGGCCCGGTCCATAAACCCATACAGGGTGTGGGCATCTTCCTTTACGTGCAGGTAGGTTTGCAGACGGCACTTCTCTCCTTCCTTCAACGCACCGTACGTCTGCAGCGAAATACGGATTTCGTACCCTACCCCTTGCACGTCAATGATGGCATAAGAGGCATCTTTATAGGTAAGCGTCCCGTCAATGTAGGCAATCATAATATGTTCGATTGGCGATGTTCGATTGGCGATGTTCGATTGGCGATGTTCGAAGTAAAATTTCAGAGTGAACACTATCTATCTGAAATCATCAATTGTACATCATTGCTAGAACATCAGCGCATTTTAGTTTTTATCTTTTGCTGTTTTCTTAGCAGTTACCGCTATAGAAAGAATTTGGTTCGCCTCATCTTTCAACCATTGCAGCTTCAGGTTGTCTTTGAATCCTAACTCTTCCAGTATTTCTAACCAAAACATTGTTTCATCGGCTTCTTCTTCTACAATATTCAACTTATTGATAAAATCCGGTTTTGATTTAGCCCTATGCACAGCCCGATAATTAGCCCCTACAGAGGTAGCCGCCCGGATAAGTTGTTTGGAAATAATCCAGTATGCCTGCTTCTGAGGAAAAGTATCACAGAATTGAATTGTTTCTACCGCCAAGCGTTTTGTCCGCTGCTGAATTAGTTCTCTCATTGGTAAATATTCAATTTTGATCCAATCCCTTTTCCCATATTTTGAAGCATTCTTAAGTCTTCTCTATTTGACACATCGCCAATCGAACATCTAAACATCGCACATCTAAATCACAAACTGTCCGGCTTCAGCTGCCTTCAACTCCTGGGCTTCCACTACGGCAATGGCGACCATGTTTACAATTTCCCGGATCGAACTGCCCAACTGCAATACGTGCACCGGTTTGCGCATTCCCATCAGGATCGGCCCGATCACTTCCGATTCACCGATTTCCTGCAGGAGTTTGTAGCCAATATTTCCCGAAGCCAAATTAGGAAAAATAAGGGTATTAGCCCCCGTATCGGCCAGATCACTAAATGGATAATTCTCCCGCAGCAAGCGGGTATTAAGGGCTACGTTGGCCTGAATGTCTCCATCAATCACCAGCTCAGGATATTTCTGTTTGGATTTACGGGTTGCCTCGATCACCTTAGCCGGTATTTCGCCGGGATTAGAGCCGAAGTTGGAATAAGACAACACGGCAATGCGGGGCTCCACGTCGAAGAAACGTACTTTCCGGGCATTAAGCCCGATAATTTCGACCAGTTCATTGGCAGTTGGATTTTAGTTCACCGTGGTATCCGCAAAAAAGAACGTTTCTTTTTTGTTCTGAATGATGTACATACCTGCTACCCGGTTGCGACCTTCTTCTACTCCGATTACCTGCAGTGCCGGCCGGATGGTCCGGGCATACTCCTTGGTCAGGCCCGAAATCAAGGCATCCGCTTCGCCGGTGGCCACCATCATGGCGCCGAAGTAGTTACGGTCTTTCATCAGTTTACGGCTGTCGTACAGGGTAAGGCCCTTCCGTTGCCGCTTCTGGTAAAGCATCTGCGAATAACGGTCGAGCCGTTCGTGCTCCTCGTACACATCAATAATCTGGCAATTGCTGTCCAGCTCGATTTTATTTTCCCGGATAATTTGTTTGATCTTAGCCTTGTTTCCCAGTAAAATCGGAATGGCAATGCGTTCATCCTGGATGATCTGAGCGGCCTTCAGAATCTTATAGGTGTCGGCTTCCGCAAATACTACCCGCTTAGGTTCTTGCCGGGCCCGGCCAATTACCCGAGACATCAACCGCTGGTCGATACCAACGCGTTTTCCAGCTCAGTATGGTAGGTATCCCAGTCAGGAATGGGTCGGCGGGCCATCCCGGATTCCATGGCTGCTCTGGCTACGGCGGCGAAATAGTAGTAATCAGACGCGGGTCAAGGGGCTTCGGAATCAGGTATTCACGCCCAAAAGAAAGGGTATTATTTTCGTGTTTTATTTACTAACTCGGGAACTGGTTCTTTGGCTAAAAAGTCGGCAATGGCCCGCACGGCGGCCAGTTTCATTTCCTCATTGATCTCAGTGGCGCGTACATCCAGTGCCCCGCGGAAAATGTAGGGAAAGCCCAGTACATTATTAACCTGATTGGGATGATCCGAACGGCCGGTAGCCATAATGATGTCCGGACGCGAAGCCATTGCCAGATCGTAGGCGATTTCGGGGTCCGGATTGGCCAGTGCAAACACGATTGGGTTATCAGCCATTACTTTCAGGTGTTCCGGCGAGATCACATTACCCGCCGAAAGACCCAGAAACACATCGGCTCCGGCCATTGCCTCCATCAGGTTCTTGATTGGTCGGGCAGTGGCAAACGCACGGCGGATATCATCCAGGTCCTGGCGGTCCACGTGCAGAATCCGTTGATATCATTCATGACAATATCTCTGACTTCACCCCCAGGGCTATATACAACTTTACGCAGGCAATAGCCGCGGCCCCGGCTCCGTTTACTACCAGCTTGATTTCCCCGATCTGCTTGTTTACTACTTCAAGGGCATTGAGCAGCGCCGCCGACGAAATAATGGCAGTACCATGCTGGTCGTCGTGCATTACGGGGATATTCATTAGCCGCCGGAGTTCCTGCTCGATATAAAAACACTCCGGTGCCTTGATATCCTCCAGGTTTACGGCGCCAAAAGTAGGTTCCAGTGATTTTACAATCCCGGACGAACTCGGCCGGATCGAACAATCCTATTTCGATATCGAATACATCAATACCGGCAAATTTTTAAATAACACCCCTTTTCCCTCCATAACGGGCTTAGAGGCATCCGGCCCGATATTACCTAATCCCAACACGGCCGTTCCATTGGAAATAACTGCTACCAGATTTCCTTTGGCAGTGTACTTATAGCTTTCTTCGGGGTTGGCGGCAATCTCCTTGCAGGGTTCGGCCACGCCTGGCGAATAAGCCAGTGCCAGATCAAGCTGTGAACTTAGCACTTTGGTAGGAACTACCTCGATCTTGCCTGGCTGACCCTGAGAATGGTAAGCGAGGGCATCTTCTCTACGGATTTTAATGGTCATGCGTGGATAGGGTGGCGCAGCTAAGCTACGCGGAAGGTTGACCCTTCAAAATTAGAAGAATTATTGGAGAACTTAGGCTTTTTAAAGAGGGATGCGCACAAAGCCCATCAAGACCGTCCGTATTCCTTAATTACCTTCACCAGATGCGGCAGCACTCCCTCTATCAGCGCCTTCTCGTGCTCAGTCCACTGATGGGAGTACCAAACATGGCAGGTTGCAGAATACCCCACAATTGACCCGCTTCGAAAATGTGCGCATGAACAAGAGCCCGGTGGCCAAAGGTATGGTTCTCAAAGTCACGATTAAGCACGTCCGGGGGAGGCAGTTTGCACATCTTCGACGTATACGGAAGGCTTGCCAGCCAAAGCGGCGGCAAATAAGGGATCTTCTTTCGGTAATTCCTTCGTATCCTCCTGCCAATCCGGCTGGATTACATCAGTACGCTTTCGTTTTTCCGCCAGCAAAAAGCAATCCGTCCCCGGCGTTGGACCGGTTGTCTTACATATAAAAAGCACCGGTGGGCGCCTAGTTGTTCTCGGTCAACCTGACTATTTCTGTAAGTAGTGTACCTGCAGCCATACCAGAATGTAATACTGATTGGTAAGCGGGGTTAGCATTCCTGTGTCCATCTTTCATTTCTTTCAGGTTCCATACGCAGAAGTTTCATTTAGGATAGGTTATGCTGCCGTGGATTCTTACCAGACGCTTCTCGGTTTACCTGAGTACGATTTACTTTTTATGATAAGACCCTTTCGATATAACGTCTGCTACGCTAAAAACAGAATTAATCTTAAGAATATACTTCTTAAATCACCCCCTTTAGGTAAAAGCTCCCATTCACCCAAGCTTTCTCTCAAACATAATAAATTCCTAAAAATTTAACTATTCCTATTTTTCACGATATAGTAAATTTTATTCAAATCGAATTATTTTAAAAAAATATGTGTTTTATTTCAAAAAGAATAAAATTTAACAGACAAACCTGAATAATAATCGTATTTTATAACAAAATTCGCCATTTTGTAAAATATTTTCAAAACAAACAAAAATCAACTTTATAACTATTTCAATGCTATGAAGAAGATACCATTGATCATACTATTAGGAATAGGGTGCGGTATATTTTCTGTTTCGGCTCAAAATAAATACCGGTCAGTCGCAGATCCATCTTTCTCAGTAGACAACTACAAACATCCCAATAAAGCCGCCGCAGCCCGTAAGAGAAAACCCTACGCCCCGGTTAGAGGTGTCATCGTATAACTATAAACGGATGCGGGATTTATGGACGCCAAGAAATGCTTACTCTATAAGAATTTTTGCCCCGGGCAATACACCAACCAGGCTATTTTAGTACTACCAGGCAACCGCATGGAGCATTATATTAATCCATTTCGTTTAAAGGATAATTATAAAGCGAATCACACACTAGGACCGGCTAGACGGCAATTAAAATCAGAGGATTTCATTATGGCGGATACGCACGAGAAACGTAATTCTGATTAACTAAAGTTTTACGCAAGTCGCTTTTCCCTTTTACAATTTCACGAAGGGAGCTAAGGACAAAGGGGATTTCAACCCTTTTCGTAGCATTAGTGCTTCATGCAACAATTGTTCTTCCCGCAAAAAGAGCCGGACCATCATTTCAGGTGAATAATCTGAAATGATGGTCCATTCTCTTTTATACCTTCTCAATGTATCAACTCATTATCTATTGCCCTTTAATACTGCTTCGGATGCAGGTAGTCACCGTAGAGATATTTATAGTTCGTTTCAGCGGTATCTCCATACTATTGGATTTTTCAAGCCAGTCATATACTTCATTAGCCATCTGCCCAATAGTTTTCTGATGTTCAGGACTGGCAATCAGATTGTTCATTTCGTAAGGATCATGCTGCAGATCATAGAACTCATTCGTGTCCCAGATACCATGGTACCGGACGGTCCATGTTGGGCGTCTTCAGACCGGAACTTTCCCGGTGAATCCGATGAAGTCGTACCGGTGGCCGTCACTAAGAATAAAAATAACATTTCTGGGTTTGGCAGCAGTTGTTTTTGCCGGCCATAGTTTGTGCATTTACAAAAAGATGGCTACCAGCCGCTACAACCAGCAATAAAGCAATTACAAAGGTTCTCTGCATAGAAAGGGGATTGAGGCAGTAGTCAGAAAAAGCGTCTGAGGCAACGAATCATCATCTGATGGTCCGGTTGATGTAATATAGGGAATCGGATAACCTTTTTTTGTAACCACAGACAAAGGTAAAGTTTAAACCTGTGAGTATTTCTGTCATCCTGTTTTGGGATGTCTTTCCTATTTCTACCATACTGTAGGGTTAGAAACGGACGAAACGGATCTATAAAAAGGTAAACGTCTTTTAGACTACTTTTCGGGAAATTCTTGCATCTGTCCAAATGCCCTTGGTTGTAGCATTTTTTTCCTTTGACGGGAAAGGGGTTACTTGCTCTCAGATTCCCGGTCAATACCAAGTAGTACCAGGAGTAAGACCAGCAGCGCCGAAAAAAAACCGGGAAGTATTACAATTATTCTCTCAAATTCCCGATAAAATTATTTTTCTGAAATTTTTGAATTTTCTTTGCGACCCTTTTGTTTAACATTTAAAACTTCTGAGAAAAGGCGATTTTTTAAAACCTACTAATATAAAAGAACTTTTGCAATTAGTAAACTTTTTTCAATAGAAGATTTGTCAGATAATAAGACGGCGTTGTACTGAGATTCAAGAATCGCTGTAAGCACTTATTACTTACAGTTAAAACGGTTACCTCTCCCTTTACCACGTGTGGCTGTTATTCCTGGATAACCAGGAGCCGTATTCTCTGAGCAATTCACAATATGAAGTAAAAGACGGGTCTGAAGACCGGAGAGTCGTTTGATGTCCAGTATATCAAACAATGGGTAGTTTTATCTAAAAAAATATTTCAAGCTTTATACAATACATTTAGTAAACCAAATGAGACAGTTAAAAATTACGCATCAGATCACCAACCGGGACAGCAACACGATTGAGAAGTATTTCAACGAAATCTCAAAGGAAGAATTACTGACACCCCCAGGAGGAGTGGGAAACGTGCCCGCCGGATTAAACAGGGTGATCAGTTAGCGTTAGAAAAACTGGTGCGGGCGAATTTGCGATTTGTGGTTTCGGTGGCTAAACAATATCATCATGGGTCTATGCCGCTTAATGATCTGATCAACAGGGGCAACCTTGGCCTGATCAAGGCAGCCGGTATGTTTGATGAAACCAAAGGGTTTAAGTTTATTTCTTATGCGGTATGGTGGATTCGCCAGGCCATTATGGAAGCACTCAACGAACATTCGCGGATCGTACGGATTCCTTCCAATAAAATAGGTGACTTATCTAAAATCGGTCAGGCAATGGCCGGATTAGAACAAGTATGAGCGGGAACCTGCGCAGGAAGAACTGGACTGGTGCCAGAGCATTAAACCGGAGGATATTAAAGCGCCAATACTGCCGCAATCCGGCACCTGCTAGATGCTCCTTGGCGATGATGAAGACGGCAACATGTATGATGTCATGCAGAACCCGGATGCAAAACCCGGCCGATGCCCTGCTAACTGATAAAGATTCATTGCGGACTGAACTGGAGCGGCTGCTTGCTTCTATTCTTTCCGGAACGGGAGCAGGAGGTATTGAAGCGGTTTTTCGGAATTGGGTTCGATTATAGCCTTTCTCTGGATGATATTGCGGAAGACCCCGACTGACCCGTGAAAGAGTACGTCAGATCAAGGAGGGCGCCTCTTCGTAAACTTCGTTCTCAGTTCGGCTTACGTCTGCTGCAGGCCTCACATCAGCTAATTAACTAATTACCTTTTTATTTTTTGCGGGGCCATTTGTTAAGCAAGTTAGTGGCTCTTTATTCACAAAAAGTAGCAATTTGCGTAACCGTTTCTTGTCGCTTTCGTGAACAGTAGCTGAGAAAGTTGTTTATATAGTGGTAAAGATTGTTGTAACACCTTTCATGGACCAGTATAAGGTATATTTTATACTGGTTTTCTATTTTTATGGTTCAGCTTCACCTCCAGCATTTGGATACTTTTCCCGGAATCCGCACCGCTGACTAACATTATTTCCCTCTTACTTTCCGGAAGGAAATACGATTAATCCCATAACCGGCCTTGTTGACTTTTCTTGTAATAAAGATACACACTACCTTCTCATCTAACATTACCTTCTTATCTACATCTAACATTACCTTCTATCTATAAGTTACAGTCACAATAGCTGCATTGATAAACAGAGCGGTGTGTGAGGCTATTCCTGGCAGGGTCTTCAAATGACCCGACAGGTATGGTGATGTAAAAAATATGCGTATATTTTTTACAACTACCTGCCCATAATATATTTAACGGTAAATTGAGCAAGCTCTGCCGGAATCAGTATAAATGGTACCTAACATGAAAGAACCTGCAATACCTGAAAATGAGGAGGAAAAAGAATAAAGGCGCTCTCCGCCTATCATATTCTTGATACACTGCCTGAGAGCGACTTTGATGATATTACTAAGATCGCGTCCGAAATCTGCCAGACGCCGGTTTCGCTGGTTTGCCTGGTAGATGGCAACCGGCAATGGTTTAAATCGCACCATGGATTACATGTTACCCAAACGCCCAGGGAATATGCATTCTGTGCCCATGCGATCCTCAATCCGGAGGAAGTAATGGTTGTACAGAACTCGGCCAAGGATGACCGGTTTGCCGACAATCCGCTGGTAACCGGCCAACCTAATGTACTGTTTTACGCGGGTGTTCCGCTGGTCAACCCGGAAGGGTTTCCGCTAGGAACGCTCTGCGTGATTGATCGAAAGCCCAATCAATTAACGTCGAGTCAGATTTTATCATTAAAAGCCCTGGCTCACCAGGTAGTAGCCCAACTGGAGTTAAGGAAAAAGGTGCAGGAGTTGAACAAGACCCGCCAGGAACTGGAAAGAGCTAATGAAGAACTCACCCGTTTTGCCCATGTAGTGGCCCACGACCTAAAATCACCGCTGGTCAATATAGCTTCTCTGACCAGTTTGCTCAAAAGTGGCTATTCGGATAAGCTGGATTCATTTGCCAGGCAATCGCTTGATTTTCTGGAGAGTAGGGCTACCGGCCTGAAAGAACTGGTCGATGGCATTCTGGAGTATTACAAATACTCCGATGAAACCATTACCCGTAATACTGAACTGGTAGACCTTAACCAACTTGTCCGGCAGGTAGTGGATTTATTGATTCAGCCCACTGATTTTGAAATCCGGTTCCCGGATAATCTTCCCACCATCATTACTTCTAAAACTGCGCTCCAGCAGATTCTGCTTAACCTCCTCAATAACGCCATTAAGTATAACGACAAGGCGAAAGGAATAGCAGAACTAAGCTTCTGGGAACAGGAAGATTTTTATCTTTTCCGTATCTCCGATAATGGAGCCGGTATCCGGCCTGAACATCACCAGAAAGTATTTGATCTGTTTGAGACACTGGGCCGCAAAGACCGTTTTGATAAAAAAGGAACGGGAATAGGACTGGCAACGGTCAAAAAACTGATTGACCGGGCAGGTGGGGTCATTACACTGGAATCAAAACCGGGAGAAGGAGCTATTTTTAGCTTTACCCTACGAAAATAACCTCCCTTCTATACCTTTACCGCTTTATTGCGCAGGTAGAAATCAGCTAATACCAGAGCGGCCATTGCCTCTACTATCGGTACGGCCCGTGGTACTACACACGGATCATGGCGGCCTTTTCCCTGTACAGTTACCTTTTCGCCCTGCACATTAACGCTATCCTGGTCCTGCATAATGGTAGCCACCGGCTTAAATGCGACGCGGAAATAAATGTCCTCCCCGTTAGAAATGCCTCCCTGAATACCGCCGGAGTAGTTTGTTTGCGTCCGTACACGGCCTGCTTCATCCGTATAAAAAAGATCATTATGCGCTGACCCATGAAGCTCAGTGCCGGCAAAACCACTGCCATACTCAAACCCTTTTACGGCGTTGATGCCCAGCATGGCTTTGCCCAGTTCAGCATGCAGTTTATCAAACACGGGTTCACCCCAACCTACCGGCACCCCGGTTACTACGCAGGTCACCACCCCGCCTACTGAGTCGCCCTGCTTCCGAACGTTGTCGATGTAGTCAAACATCTGCCCAGCCATAACCGGATCCGGACAGCGTACGGCGTTTTCCTCGGCCAGAGCCAGATTAAGTTCGGTATAGTGCTTTTCTAATTTCAGGGTACCTACCTGCGATACGTAAGCCTGTATCTGCACGCCTATGGGCGCAAGGACTAACTTTGCAATAGCTCCGGCGGCTACGCGGGCAGCGGTTTCGCGGGCCGATGAACGGCCGCCACCGCGGTAATCCCGGACACCGTACTTCGCTTGGTAGGTATAGTCAGCGTGAGAAGGCCGGAATTGGCCGGCAATGTGCGAATAATCTTTACTGCGCTGGTCTTCGTTCCAGATCATCAACGCAATGGGAGTACCCTGGGCTTTTCCCTCAAAAATACCGGATAATACCCCAAACTCATCTTTTTCGCGGCGCTGCGTCGTAATGCGGGACTGTCCTGGTTTGCGTCGGTCCAGTTCGCGTTGAATAAAAGCTTCATCGATTACCAGACCCGCCGGACAGCCGTCAATCACTACCCCGATACCCGCACCGTGTGATTCGCCAAAGGTCGTGATCCGGAATTGCTTACCGTAAGAATTCATGGTGTAATGTTAATAAATATAGCTTATTTTTTTACTACCATCAGCAACATAGCAGCCAGCAATAGGGTAAGCAGCAACCCGTTAATCAGGTTCCTTACCACCTCCCGGCTATTGACCGAACGCAACCGATTACTTTCTCCGTTCATATCCCGGTAAATGCCCTTCATCTCAATGGCTGAAAGCCGGTAGTTGAGAAAGCTTTCGCCGCTTACTTCCACCATAGTCCGGGGACGGAGTGTATCATATTCCCGGTTCTCTGAATTAAAATAAATCCATTCAAAATAGGGCTGTAAAGGATAGGTACCCGACTCTTTAGGTACTCCCGTAAACCGGAACGTTTTAGCCCCCCGCATCAGATTTTGCCGGTCCTGACTTAGGCGGATTTCCGGCGGATAAAAATCAAATGCCGGGTTGGAAAAGGGAACCGCCAGATTAACAGTAGCCAGATTGCCCTCACCCGAAATCCGGTATTCATAAATAAATGACTGCCCCGTCATGAGCTTACTCCGGCTGATGGCTTCTTGCAAGTTATAGTTCCCTACTGCAATCCCCCCCTTCAGCGGGTGGGCGGGTAGTTCTTTTACGCAAACCGTACGAGGCTTCGAAAAAAAAGCTACTGTATCAGCTTGCTGACTGGTATGGGTAGTTTGTGGATTTCTGATCGTGCGGTACCTGACCATTTTAAAGCCTACCGACGGAAACCGGATGGTATCGGCACTCAATGGAAAATAGTTAGCCTGATACATTTTATACTGCGTATAGCGCTTCTTGTTGAGGGTAATGGAGCTGGTGTGGAATTCGCGAATATTATAATCCTGTTCCCAGCAACTGGCCGGTTTAAGCTTCTTTAGAATTTCTACTAATTGTGCCCCTTCTTCGAAAGATTTCATTTCGACCTGATTACTCTCGGCTACATATAATGCCAGTGTAGCCGTAAAACCTTCACCTGCATAGACGGTATCCTTACTGGCAGAAAATGACAGGAAGGCATCTTCCTTTACTTCTGCCAGTTCCTTTTCCATATCAAGAATTTCCTCGTAAAGTTTGTCGGATAGCGCTGCTCCCGGCTTATCGTTTTCGTTGCCTGCGGGCAATACTTGTATCGTCATACCCAAGGATGCAATCACTTCGCCGTTCACGGTCATACGGAAGGGTAACAGGCGGTAAGTGCCGGTTTTTTGGGCCAGATAATTTTGTGTAATCCGCTGAATTATAACGGATCTACCATCAATTACTTCTTTCGTATTTACCAAAGCCACTTCCCGTTTCTGCATACCCGAAATGTCTGGAAAAGCAGAATGCGTATTTTTCACCTGCGCATTGCGGATCGTAAGCGTAATTGTAAAAAGTTCATTCAGGGCGATGTCTTTTTTGCCCAACTCTATACTAGCTTCCTGCGCAAAGGCAAACCCGGAGAAGCTTATAACAGCCGAAAACCAAACAAAAATTGTTTTTAGTCCAAAAGACATAATACAAATTTGGGAAAAGGCTTCAAAAACAAATGCTTATTCTAATTAAAAAAATATTTTTTATTGAAATAATCAAATTTTATATTTGTTACGTAGAAAGCATTGGATAATAAGATACGCGTATGGTGCGTTCTCCATCCAGGAGTGGATGAGTTAGAACGAACAATCAGAGACTAACCCTGTTATTCGTAAAAAGTTAAACATGTATGGGAACCTGCCTGACCAGTTCAGGCATTAAAAACATTTAAGGACTATGCTGGAATACGCCAAACTGATCCTGCAAAAAGTGAGTTTTGATGTTCGTCTTTTCGAGAAAGAGCTCCGCAAGGCCATTGCTTCTCTAATCAAAGAAGAGATCAAGCTTCTGCAAGCATGGTGTCATGAAACATTCGGCAGCACTTACGAAGCGGTAATTAACCAATGTTTCGGCCAATAGGATCCGTATCGGTTAACTACTCATTACCGTCCCCTTTTTAAATGCCTTCTGGTAAAGAAGGCATTTCTGTTTTTGGACTAACATGAGCATGCCTACCATCAGATGGATTGAAACGATGCCAGTAATCAATTAAGCAGCTGTTGCAGTTATTTTTGGTTGACCTGACAAGATTTTGAGTCATTTTAATTCGGCTATTTCTAGCTGTTCGCCAAACACCCGCAATCAAAGTCTCGGGTATTTCCTTATATTGGAATACCCGAAATGGAGTTTCGAGTGTACATGAGTCAGCCACCAGTATCGAACACCGAGGGGGCGTTCCCCCGACCGACGAGCGCCGCCAGGTCGGCCAGGC
>JAUJNL010000071.1 GCA_030448185.1 Cytophagales bacterium
GCCATTACCTCGGCACTGGTGTTTACCCGGACCAAGCACGGTGCTGACCGCGTAGCTAAAGACCTGAACAAGGTGGGCATCAAGACCGAGGCTATTCACGGAAACAAATCTCAGTCGGCCCGTCAGAAGGCACTCCAAAACTTTAAGACCCGGCAAACCCGGGTGCTGGTAGCTACGGATATCGCGGCCCGGGGTATTGATGTGGAAGACCTCTCTCACGTAATTAATTACGAGTTGCCCAACGTGCCCGAAACATATGTACACCGGATCGGCCGGACCGGCAGGGCAGGAGCCAGCGGAATAGCTTTGTCTTTTTGCGATACGGAAGAGAAGGAATATCTGCGGGACATTACCAAATTGATTTCCCGGTCTATTCCGGTAATTGAAGAGCACCCCTATCCGATGAGCAATCAGAAGATGCCCGAAACATCGGCTCCGATGCCCAAAAAAGCCGGAAGTAACCCGGGTGGTCCTAACCGATATGCTTCTAATAGCAGTCCGGCTAGAAAGACTGGAAATAACCGATGGTTTGGTAAAAAGAGTGCTACGCAGCGTAGTTTTGAGAAATAATTAACCGAACTGCTCTTTTCAAATACCCGGTATTCGTTTCGATTATGCAACTAACAGTTAAAGAATCGGTCCCGCTTCTGGATTTTCTGGTGAATGCCATGGGAAACCCTTCCCGAACCACCGTCCGCAACCTGCTTCAGTATGGCAGTGTACAGGTAGATGGGATAATTCAGAAGCGGGCTGATTTCAGGCTGCAAGCCGGGCAACAGGTAGAGGTGCGCCGCAAAGAGGAATGGCAGCCCGAAAAGGCGTCGAGGAAAGCCATCAAGCGCCGGAAAGCAGCTCCTTTTCCCATTTTATACGAGGATGCCTACCTGATTGCCCTGGAAAAACCGGCTGGCCTGCTTTCTATTGGCACGGATCGCGAAAAAACCAAAACGTTCTATAAAAAGGTATCGGAGTACGTAAAGGATAGTAACGGGGATGAAGGGAAAATATTCATTGTTCACCGCCTCGACCGGGAGGTGTCAGGCGTGATGATTTTTGCCAAGAGTGAGGAGATTAAAGAGGCTTTACAGGAAAACTGGGCGGAAAATGAGAAAATATACCTGGCACTGGTCGAAGGGCATCCCCGGCAAAGGGAGGGTACCATCCAAAACTGGCTGAAGGAGAATGCGGCGCTGCAGGTATACATTTGCCACGAAAACACCCCCGGGGCGCAGTTAGCGGTGACTCACTACCAGGTGCTGCATACGTATGCTACCAAAAGCTTACTCGAAGTGAAGATCGAGACGGGCCGTAAACACCAGATCCGGATTCACTTAAGCGGCATTGGCTGTCCGATTGTGGGCGATAAAAAGTATGGCGCGGTTACCAGTTCCATCGGCCGGCTTGGACTACATGCCTTTTCTCTGGAGTTTACCCATCCCGTTACTGAAGAACGCATCCGCCTGGAGTCAGCGGTACCGCCGGCATTTAAAGTAGCCAGCAAGGAGTAAAAGGGGCTGGTAAGCCGTTTAAAGGCCTCACTACCAGTCCCATGACTACGTCCCCACCTTTTTATACTCTTGTACTCAGGAGTTGCTGAGAGGGGAGAAAAACTACGGCAATTTTAAAGTTCCTCTCAGCAGGAGAGGGATTTAGGGTAAGGTCTTTAAACGGCTTCTTACTGTTGTGACAGGAGTTTTTTGCGGTAGTCATTCGCGGCCCGCCTAAGAACGGCTACGTAGGTATCGCTATCCAGGAGGCACGATTTAGGAACCGCTCCGGATTCTTCCACTTCCTGCAAAAAGTCCATAAAGTTGTCCAGGCCCTTAATTCGGATCAGTTCCATAGCGGCGTGGTATACGAAGCTCCTCTCTTCTTCTAACTCATCCATAATTTCGCGGTTTACCTGATGAAAGGTGTGTGATTTAGGGCAAAGTAAGCAAAATTCCGGGGAGATGCTGCCCTTGCTACCAGGTAACCTGGTCCTTTTCGGTGGGGATAGTCCTGCAATAAGTCTTTCCATCTTCCGGAATAGACAAAATCATCCTTCATCCGCCAAAAATGGGTAATATGCGGCCCCAAAGCGGATATCCGCTTCCCGGACTAATCTTAACCCTTACCCTTATCTCTTCTGGTTCGCATGAAACGAAGTTACTTGTCGCTGTTTGCCGGACTGCTGGCAACCTCCTTTTGGGCATTTGGAGCCGAAGGTCAAAATTTCACCCTCCATTCGCCGGATAATAAACTGACTGTGACAGTTACGGCTGGCAATCAGTTGCAGTACCGGATGGATTACAATGGCAAGCCCATCATTACCGACTCGCCGGTTTCGATGACCCTGGCTGACGGGAAGAATTTAGGCGTTAATTCCCGCCTGCAAAACGCCAAGACGGCCAGTGTAAATAAGGAAGTAAAGCCGCTGTATGGAATCAGTTCGACAATAAAAGATCAGTATAATGAGCTGGTACTTAATTTCCGGGAGAAGTTTTCGGTTGCCTTCCGGGCGTATAATGATGGAGCTGCCTATCGTTTTATCACCCGCCTGCCCGGCACCATCACCGTAAATGCCGAACAGGTTACGTTCAGTTTCTCCGGTGATTACCCCGCTTATTTTCATATCGCTCCATTCCAGACCTCTTACGAAGAGAACTATACTTATAAGAAACTATCAGAACTGGACTCTGCCGGACGGATGACCACTCTTCCCATCCTGGTAGAGGTACCTGATGGCCCCAAAGTGGCCATTCTCGAATCGGACCTGCTTGACTACGCGGGTCTTTTTTTGAAAGGAACCAAAGGCACGCCGGTGCTGACGGGTGCTTTGCCGGCCTATCCTAAAAAAGTGCACCAGGGTGGACACGCCAATTTTAACCTAATCGTTGATGAACGGGAAAATTTTCTGGCCCGCACTCAGGGAAGTCGGTCATTCCCCTGGCGGATTGTAACGATTGCCCCCTCTGACAAAGATTTGCTTAACAACCGCCTGGTTTACTTACTGGCTTCCGAATCAAAGATTGGGGATGCCTCTTGGGTGAAGCCGGGCAAAGTAGCCTGGGACTGGTGGAATGCACTTAACCTGTACGGGGTACCCTTCAAAACCGGCTTCAATACCGAGACCTATAAATACTTTATTGATTTTGCCGCGCAGAACGGAATCGAGTACGTAAACCTGGATGAGGGCTGGTCTGACCAGTTTGATTTGCTGAAGGTAACCGATAAACTCGATATGCCCGAAGTAATCCGCTACGCCAAAGAAAAGAACGTCGGCCTGATTCTCTGGTGCGTATGGCATACGCTGGACCGGCAGATGATTCCGGCGCTTGACCAGTTTCAGCAGTGGGGCATTGCGGGGTTGAAAGTGGATTTTATGGAACGGGACGATCAGGTAGTGGTTAATTTTTACGAACGGTTGTTGCAGGAAGCCGCTAAGCGTAAAATGCTGGTAAACTACCACGGAGCCTATAAGCCAACGGGTCTGGAGCGGACTTACCCCAATAACATTAACCGGGAAGGCGTACGCGGCCTGGAATGGAATAAATTTAATCCGCAAGGCACTACGCCCGAACATGCTGTATCAGTTCCTTTTATCCGGATGCTGGCGGGCTCAATGGATTATACACCTGGCGCCATGACCAATGCTAATAAAACTGACTGGCGTCAGGTTTTCGAAAGACCTATGAGCCAGGGAACCCGTTGCCAGCAACTAGCCATGTTCATTGTGTACTACGCGCCGCTGCAAATGTTATCGGATGCGCCCACCGCTTATCAGCGGGAACCCGAAGTGCTGAATTTCCTCAAGCCCATTCCCACTACGTGGGATGAAACCGTTCCGCTAGAAAGTAAGATGGCCGATTACGTAACGGTAGCCCGCCGGAAAGTCAATGACTGGTACGTAGGCGCTATGACTGACTGGACGCCCCGGACTACTAAAGTTAAGCTGGATTTCCTGGGCAATGGCACTTATACTGCCGAAATTTTTGCCGATGGTCCCAACGCCCACCGCGTGGGTAACGATTATCAGAAAACCACCCGGAAGGTGACCCGCAATGACGAAATTACGATAGAAATGGTACCCGGCGGTGGCTGGGCGGCCCGGTTTACCCCAACTCCATAAACGCAAAGACCAATACTTTTCACCCGGAAGCCGTATCTTTAATCAGGTACGGCTTTCGTTTTCTGCTATTTTTTATGAATCATTTCCGCTTAATTTTTACGGCTTACTTGCTTTGCTGTTATACAGTAACCGTTGCCCAGCCGGCAACTACGCCGCAGGATTCGGCCCGGGTGCACCGACTGCTGATTACTTTGACAAAAGAGAGAGATTTACCCCTTAATAGTCTCCTGGTGAAGGCAGGAAAGGGTATGCTAGGCATTCCCTACGTAGCCAATACGCTGGAGGGAGCAGGAGAAGAAAAACTGGTAGTTAACCTGCGGGGACTGGATTGTACCACCTTTGTGGAAACGGCCCTTGCCCTGGCACTGACGGCTCAAACCGGTGATACTACTTTCACGGCCTTTGCGCAGCATTTACAAAACATCCGGTACCGCAATGGATCAATAAAAGGCTACGCCTCCCGTTTGCATTATTTTACCGACTGGTTGCATGAAGGGCAACAGCAGGGTAGACTGGAAGTGATGACTCCAGCCTTGGGGGGACAGCCTTACCTGAAAAAACTTAATTTCATGACTACGCACCGGAATCTGTACTCCGGGCTTAAGGATGACAGTGCATTTGCGGCTATGCAGCGGGTAGAAAGGGTATTAAACGTAAGAAGCTACTATTTCCTGCCTAAAGCGGCTATTGCAAAAGTGGAAGATCAGTTGCAGGAGGGCGACGTTGTGGCTATCACTACTCCAATTAAGGGCCTTGACGTGGTACATGTAGGAATAGCCGTCAAAAAGCAGGGGAGGGTTTATATGCTGCATGCGTCGCAAACGCTGCGGAAAGTAGTGGTAAGTGACCAACCCCTCACCGAATACTTGGCTGGTAATGCGGGCCAATCCGGAATTATGGTAGGCCGGCCCAAAGGAATGGCCCACTAACAAAGGGCGTAAGTAAATCAGTCCATCCAGATTATTCTTTTGTGTTTTGTAAAATTTGATAGTTTTTTTACTGATTCCTTCCGGCATCGGCTTCTGAGCCAGTCTGCTCCCTTTACCATCTTTCATTGCCCCTCCTTAATTTAAGGAAGAAATTACCCGGCACTTAATACATATACCCATGAACCTGAGTTTACATGGTCTACGAAGTGAAAAGTTCACGTTCGCCATTGTGATCAGTATTCTGCTGTTTTCACTGATTTACATAGCGCGTTATACAATGGTGGTGAAAGAGGAGAATGAACAATTCCGGCATGAAATAAAGGCTATTCAACAGGAAATGAACGTATTGTTTGAGTTTCTTCCTGCCAACGACCCCACCAGCCATCGGCAGAAAACCAAATCACTCAGCAAGTGGCTCAGATTCAGCAGCAGTTTTACGAAAATACCAATCCAGTTACCCGTAAGCAGATCTTGTTGGCACAACTCGGAGAATTAAAAGAAGAAGTGGGCAAATTAAAGACGCACGTTAAAAAAGTGGTAGTCGACGAACAAAACCGGCAGGTAATGCTGGCCGTTCATTCGGCTGCCGGTAAAACTGAAGAAACCCTCCCTGGGGAGCCAAAAATTATCGTAGTCGGACAGGTGCAGCCGATTCCAGCGCCGACAGTGCAGGTAATCGTGCAGAATAAACTGTCAGTGTATTATTTTAAGGCTTTTTCTTCGGATCATAAAAACCGGCACCAGCGTACCCGGTCCATTTCTGTAGAACTCCAACTGACTGGCGACGTAAGTGCTGCCGGGGATGGACTGCTGGTTGTTGAAATTCGGGATCCGGAAAATAACATTATCAGTACCGGTACCGAACGAATCAGAGCCTCGTCAGATTTTACGACTGACTTTACTTTTATTCCGGTAAAACATTCCTTTAAAAAAGGACGCTATTCCGTCCGGATATTTAAGGATGACATTGAGTTTCAATCAGTAACGTTCCTGGACCTGGTTTAGAATTTTTTGATTACTGCAAGAAAGGCCCGAAAAGAGAGGAGTACAAAGGTCTTTTTGTTACGGAAAATGTAAATGAAACTATCTGCTCAGCTTTTTCATACCCAGGTTGACCGCCTGCTCAAGTCGGTCTTCAATCCGGAATGGTTTACCAATCGGCTTACCATCCGGGCCTTACAGACCGAGATTTTGCGGGTGTGCTGCCTGGTAGTTATTTGCGTTAATTTTTTGATTGGACTTCTGGGTTCCTGGGTGTCATATCAGTTCTACGGAGTAGTTACGCTGGTTGCCCTGTGCGTTTTGCTGCTCAATAAACGGGGAAAGTATGAAGCCGCCCGGATACTCTTTACTGGTTTCATTCACCTGAGTATATTTTTTCTTTCGGCCATCCGTACCGATCTGCTGCTTACTTATCCGATGCTGCTGGCAGGCGTGCTGATTTGTTACCTGCTCTTTTTCGATGATGCCCAGTGGAAGTTAGTGGGCAACATACTAATCATGCTAGGTATTTTTTCCATTTTTCAGGTAACTAGTTATACGATTCCGTATCAGGTAACTGTTACCGACCAACTGCTAAACCGAGCCTTCATCATTAATATCGGTTGTATCCTGGCCTCAGTCGTATTGTCGCTGATGTATTTGATGGTGGTCTACGAGAAATCGGAAAAAAACCTGCGCCGCACCTTAGTAGAGCTAAAACACCGAAATCAGGAGATGGATCAGTATGTATACCGGGTTTCGCATGACCTGCGGGCACCGCTTTGTTCAGTGACGGGTTTAGTGAATCTGGCCCAGGAGGAGGAAGACCTGGTTGCCGTGCGGCAGTATCTAACTATGGTTGCCAGTACCATAAAAAAATCAGACAATTTTATCCAGTCGGTCCTGACGCATTCTAAAGTGCTTAATATGGAACTGAAACCAGTCCGGATAGATTTAGAACAGTTGATTGGGGAATGCTTCAATGACTTAAGCGAAATGCCCGATTGGCAGCGTGTGGAACTGACCATAAAAACCGAGGCCTCCAGCTTGTTTTGCAATGATGTTTTCCGGTTAACTACTATTTTCCATAATCTGCTCGAAAATGCGATTCGCTACCAGAATCTAGAGGACCCAAAAAGCTTTATCCATTGCGATATTAGCGTAAATTCCCGGCAGGCAATAATAGTTATGGCAGATACGGGAATAGGGGTTGAGCGGGAAAGTATCCGGAAAATATTTGATATGTTCTACCGGGGAACCGAAAAATCACAGGGCGCCGGGTTGGGACTCTATATCGTAAAGCAAGCATTGGACCGGATTGGCGGCACCGTATCTGTCGAGAGCCAGCCGGATCAGGGAACCCGTTTTACGCTGAAACTCGATAATCTGGCACCGAGTAATAATTTTAAACCAAAAAAGTCCGAAAAAAGCGCAACATAGCAACATAAGCCTGGCTTTTTCCGTAAGCACATCAAAAACTTACGGTTATGCAACCTATTCCCGGATACCCCAACCTGCCGCCAGAAACGCCTAGTATACCAGAACCTACTATTCCTCAGCAGCCCGATCCAATGGTGCCGAACATAGATCCTCCGGTGGCGCCGCAGATTCAGGAGCCGCCTACTATTCCTCAGCAACCGGATCCCGGTATTGAGCCGGTTCGTGAACCGCAGACGCCACTCAAACCATGATTTGGGTATTAGGTACCAGATACCTAAATACCCAATACCCGCTTACCTATTACCTAAAATTGAATTTCTTGCCCGTTTTGTGCTAAATTCCGCGGCAATTCGTTTTTCATTAAACTTCAGCCGCTGTCTATGATTGTATTGCGTATTTTAACCATTGGAATAGTTCTATTTGTTGCCTCTTTAGGCGCCGTTGCCCAGATCTCCAATCCCGCCACTAAGAAATTTAATGTCTATAAAATAGATATCAACCCCAATGCCACCAAGGAAGGCATCCGGGGAATATC
Organism: Cytophagales bacterium; assembly: GCA_030448185.1. Taxonomy (GTDB): domain Bacteria; phylum Bacteroidota; class Bacteroidia; order Cytophagales; family 172606-1; genus CADCTQ01. Next base: position 7,997 of record JAUJNL010000071.1, read on the forward strand.
CGTATTGTTTAGTGCTGAGTACAACTTTAGCGACCCGGAGTACGCCAGCCTAAAGGATAAGCAGGGGAAAGTACATCTTACTTTCTATGCTTCGCTTACCGACGCGAACAACGAACCGGCTTATAATGCTTTTGACTATAGTTTCTATCAAAAGATCAATGAGACTACGGCTTTGCATTTTGCCCGGGAAAATGTATATGAGCCCCAAAACAAAGCCCAGGGACGCCGCAATACGGGAATAGAATTATTTATCCCTTTTACTCACACCACGCTGCCAGAAGGAGCCAACCCGGTAAAGTTTAGCCTGAATGCAGCCACTGAAAAAGGCACCCGGTTTGAGAATATCTATTCGCAAAGCCTGACTATCCAGCGGCCACCAGCATACGGCGTAAGTTTAACGCCTAAGCAAATTACGGTTTTTGATAAGGCCGGTAAGCCCTATCCCGCTGGTCAACTCGAACAAGACTTCTTCCTGATTCCGGGAGCTAATAAAGCGGCTAAAGACGTAAGCGCCGCGGCCAACGTGGACTTGAATGAATCCTTAGGTTTTGTCTATTCCGAAGGAGACGTCCTCCGGCTCAAAGTGGAAAAGAGTACGCAGAAAGGGTTGGTTAGAACGAACAAGGCCCGCTTACTCCGCAGTCCGGACGGAAAAAGCCTGGGCAATTTTAATAATGCCGCCGCCCTGACCGGAGAATGGTCCCTGGACCCGAAGGCCGGTAAAACGGTCACGCTGAAAAATAATGCTATGGAGTTGAAACTGGAGGTAGACCGCTACCGCATTCCGGCCATCCGATTATCCGGGCTGTCAGTGAATCCTTTGGTTACCCAGGAAGGCGTAGCCGGCATGAGTGTCTCTTTTACCCCGGAGGTTACGCTGCTGCCAGAGTTGCCTTACGTAGAAGCCCATCTTTCGTATCGTCCGTCCAATGAAAGCCCGCAGGTATCCGTAACTGGCGGAAAGGTGATTTCCGGGAAGGCCCAAACTGACACAACCGGATCAGTACAACTGGATAAAAGCTCCCAGGGAAAAATTACCGTATTTTATCCGGCTTTTAACTTGTTGCTGAGCGATCCGGAAGTGCGGCAAAAACCGCCTAAGTACTTTCTGGTACAAGTTAAGCTGCCAAACAACCCCAGTGTAGTTGCCCAGAAATCGGTAAAGCAGGATTTATCGCTGGGCGTGCTCAAAGATTTTTCTTTATCACCGGCGGTAGTGCTTAAAGATACAGTGTATGCGAATGAACATGGGCTCACGCTTTCTATTCCTTACAAATTGCCTGCTTTATACTTTGACCTGATGAAAGGGGAGCGGTACGTGAGTCTGTATGGTACGCAGGATGCCCGGGCTATGGAACTGCTCCGCCGGATGACCCCATTGGTACGACCAAACAGGTAAATGCGGCAGATAAGAAATTGTTGCAATTTGAAGTGGTAAAACCGGATGGAAAAATACATCTGTTTCTACCCTATACGTCATTGACTAAAATTGAGGCTACCCCTATTCCGTTCAGTTACCGGGGCTCCGTGAGCAAAGAAGGTCAGACAGTTGCCACGGGTGAGGAACAGCCTCAGCGATCAGGTTTGAGACGGACCGGCAGAAACTCCGGTTTGTAACGATTGGTATTGCCAATATTAAATTAAAGAAGGCCGAAGGTGGAAATGTAGCCTGGCGAATCAAAGCCGGAGACAAAGTATTGTACCAGTCTAACCCGATACCAGTTGCTAAGAGCATTGAAAATCTCTATACCGACGCTTTTTATATCCATGAAGACGATAAACTCACCCTGGAATTTTTAAAAGGAACCGGTACCAGTGATATGAAGCCTGCACTAAAATGGGAATCTCCGGTAAAATCACTTAAAGCATCCGAACAAATTGAGCTTGATCCGGCCAAACAGCCTGGTAACGCCGACGACGGTGATACCAAAACGGTAACCGTTAGTTATACTACTCAATAATTAAGCAAGTCACTATGTGCTTATTTTCCGAAGAACGGGACGAAAGCGCCCTTTTAAATGCTTAAGAGCAACTGAGAGGTTTAACCTGGGAACAAATTTTCCTTGACAGGCAAAAATAATGTATAGCAGAGCATAAAATAGAATAATGTACCCGGCTACCAAAGCCAGTGGCGTATACAATAAGTAGGAATTGGTTGGGTTTTTCATAAAAAATGGCAGCGCTAAAAATGCAGGGTATATACTGAATCTGCTACATTATGAAACGGAACTCCACAATTTTGGATGGACTTATAAGGATATATTTTTGGAATTATACCGCCAGTAATAAGTTGGTAGTGTCAGATAAAAGTACTGACAAAATTATTGATACAAGTCGCCTTGTCGATCAATTAGCTAATGCATTCGATGGAAGCATCTAAAGGCTATCCCGAACCGTTGACTGGAGGTTGGTAGCTTCTTCAGCAGTTGCCTCCTCTTGAAACAGCACTGAGAAATATTCCCGGTCAAAAAAACGGAAATACCAACTTGCTGGTATCAAGTAAAAAAGGGGTAGTAAAAGCTCCAGTACTCTCCATTGGGTACGATGAGCTAAAATAACTTTTTTCTTAACCGATGCGAAACGACGGATTGGAACCGCAAAATCAGGTGCAGGGAGACTTTGGGCAAACTTGTGGAAACAGAGCTGAAAAATGGGTGACATCAGCAAGTAAAAGCGCAGCATGGGAGGGGGTAAGGTCACACAATAGATTCTCCTGACGGAAGCTGCGGTTGATTCGGCAGTAGCCTCCCGGCATACTTCCAGCACTCGCTGGGCCGTAGTTATATGATCAGCATGACCATACAGACCGGATTGAGTATCGTAGGTAAGCACAATGGAGGGCTGGTATTTTGCCAGTAATCCGCGAATGGAGTTTCTCACTACCTCCGGATCGGTCAGAGCTAACTGCCCATCCTCAAAAACTAGCATTTCAAGATGCGAAGCTCCCAGTATTTGTTTGGCATACTCCATTTCTCGCGAACGGGTAGCTACCAGATTATCGGCCTGAGTCAGACCAGCCGTGACACCAGCATTGCCTTTGGTCAGATAGACAAGTGTAACACTCACCTGCTGTTCCACCAGCATCCGTATGGTGCCAGCTACCGTGAACTCATCATCAGCATGCGGGAAAATAACCATTGCCCGCCGGGCCCAGGCTGGCTGCAGCAGAGATTGTTGCAGGGGTACAGTGCGGTCATGAATATAATGGTATAACCGGCGTAAACCAATTAATATAGATACACCCAGCAGAACAGTTCCGGCAACTGCAAGGACCCACTGCCGGGTAAATAGCGCTAGTCCCAGCAGTGTGGCTGCCAATAAAACAAACAGCAGAAAAATATATTGACGTGACTGCAGTAAGGCCTTAATGCTCCGTACGGTTGTTTTCAGTAGTATCACCGGTGTGTACACGGTGCAAGCCAGCAGAAAACGAAATGCGCCCGGAGGAGCTGAAGACGATTGTCCCAAAGGAAGTAATAGCGTAATGAATGACTTTTGATGAACCGCTGATTGTACGCTTGATTAACTGAAAGCCCGGTCCCTGATCAGTACGGGTTTCCAACTGAAGAAAAGACGTTTTTCGCGTTTCTGGGAGATAATTTCCTGGAAAGTCTGGTAGTAACTTCTGGATAGTTCCGCCTCGTTAAAGGATTGTACCCGGAAGATAGCCCGTTCTTTATGTTCCTGCCGGAGGACTGTATCTTCCAGCAGCCGTTGCATACATTGGCTAAGGGCTTCTGCGTCCCCGTTAGGAAAGGTAAGACCTGCATCGCCAATACATTCAGCAAGTCCGCCATCGCGGGAAACAATTATGTTTTTGCCCGCTGCCATCATTTCTACGGCTACGCCACCCATGGGTTCTTCAATCTCGGATGGCACTACGGCTATTTCAGCCCGGCTGACTATATCTAACAAGTCAGTTCCAGTTTTACTTCCGGTAAATACCACGCGGTCATTTAACTGCATTTTTTCGGCGTACTCCTGATACCTTGACCGCCAGTTGCCATCACCTACTATTACCAATCGCTTGTGTTGGTAGCGTTCGTGGTTAACTAGCAACCGGAAGGCACGAAGCAGGGTTAGTACTCCTTTTTCACTGGTAAGCCGTCCTACATAAATGAAGTCAAATTCTTTCGGTACATTTCGGTCGACGGTCTTAAACCGGGTAACGGGAAATGGATTATAGATGACCATCTGCCGCGGTAAAGGTTGTCTTTTGGCTACCCAATTCGTGATCGCAATATTTTTATCAACAAGTATTTTGCCTACGAAACGACGCAAATAGAGTTTGATACCTTCAACAAAGGCAACCTGGAAACCGAATTTTTTCCAGTAGTATTTAATGGACTCCCTCGGCGTAAGGGGAGCTGGTTCGCCGTCTTTGAATCCGCCGCCGTCAATGCACTGCAACTGGTAGCCCGCATGGGTCCAGACAAAGGGCTTATTTAATAGTTTTGCGAAGAAAAACAGAGCCATACTGGCGCCATTGGAATAAACTATGTCCGCTTTCCGGATCAGGCGGTACCGCTCTGACTTGGATGGCCGGCGTATGACCCGGTAAGGAAAATTTTTGGAAACACCTTTATCCGGGGTTTCCGTAATGAGTGTAACCTGAGCTCCTAGTTCTGCCAGATGGTCGGCTAAGGTTTCGGACACTGTTTCAAGACCGCCAACAGAAGGATAAAAAACGGAGGAGTAGAAAATTATTTTCATCAGATAATGATTGCAATCAGTCTGACATAGTATAGTATCCGTTCGGGTTAATATAGGAACTATTCTAAATGATCAGAAGGGTTTAAGCCAACTTAAATTAATACTTTAATTACCTCTTCGGGTGACCGCGATCTAGATGCGTGCATACATAGCTTTAACTTTATTAAATTCTAAAGTCCTGCTTGCTGCGACTCAGTAACTAGTAAAAGATTTAACGTAAGGGCTATAAATTAACTTTTTATCTCTTCATTTTTTACACACTGACACTCAATCGTACTGTTTGTTCCGCAAATTAATAAGGAGAAAGGGGACCACATCAGTTTACGGGAGAATAACTTTACAAAATACTGATTTTTATGCTGATAACCAGTGGCACCGGTTAATTACTTAAAAAAACAGGCTGTACTGATGGCCCGTACATTTGTCTTTGGGCAATTTGATTTCGCCAAAACTGACTTATTGTTTCGTACCATAAATAACATAATGTTTACAGAATAAATGTTTGAAGGGATACATCTGCCACTTGAGCTTAGCTGGTACCCCGGTGTTGAGCCTAGCAAGGTACAATAATTGAAGGGGATATACCAGTAGCGCCAAAGGCAGAAATAGCAAGTCTCTGGGATAAAGTGAGGTATACTGAACTCCTTCAATAGTAATTCCATTTTTACGCAGCTGCCGGATAAGCTCCGGGATGGGTATGATCTCAGTTACTAACTCATCATCTTCATAAACTGCTTTAAACATCCGGTATCGGCCCAGGAGCAGAAAAGACAAGCGGTCAATGATGGTAGCAGAATTATCATTGGTAAGTACAAAGGTTCCGCCTTGCTTGAGGCGACGAGTACAGTTTTCGATAAATCCCTGGGTATGATTAAACATCATTACCCCGCTAATGGAGGTAATTACGTCAAATTTTTCTTCTTCCGGAATGGTAAAGTCCCGGTTAAAATCCATTTGCCACAAACGAATTCCCGGAAGGGGCGTAATATCGGCAATATCGGCTCCATGTAGTTCATGCTGAGGGAAAAGTTGCTTCATGCACTTCAGAAATTCCATTTCCCCGGCAGGTAAATCTATAAACTTAAGCGGTGGAGATTTACTGAATTTATTGAACAGGTAGCCCAGTACTGTTTTATTTACATTCTTCTGGGTCTGACCGCGAGGAACCGAGAGCGTAGAGGGCAAAGGGTATTAATAAAGAGCATAGAGTGTATTTTGACGAATATAAAACAATTCTGCAGCAATATCCAAGCAGTACAAATTACTTTTCTTGCGTCCCAATTACAAGAAGACAAATGAATTGTCATATAGCCCTTATTTAATCTTTGGTATCCGCAATTCACGCTTTTGTAATCAAATAATAGGTAATTTTTTTCAGATTCTTGCCATTGTACAAGTACTCGTTTAGCAGTCTGGCATTGCCCGGCTTGATTATTTCCTTGCGCTGATTTATAGGATAGAGATAAAAGTTACTATTTAGTAATTGTCTGCCGGATAAATTTTGATCAATTAATACTGTTTAACTGAGTAGTCCCCGAATTTATGCAAATTGTCCTTTCATTGTTCTTCTATCAAAGGCTGGTGGCCGTTGGTGCAGAGATAGTTGGCCGCCCAAAACAACGTATAGAGTCTGTAACCTTTTTCACCAAATGACAAAAAGCATCATTACCAGTACCAAAGGTGTCGGGTTATCACCTGGTAGTCTGGTGTATATCGGTGACAAACCAGTAGAAGATGTCAAAATCACTATTATTGAATACAACGAAGGGAAATACGCCGAGAAAGAAGCTACCCACATTGAGGAGTGCGTTCCGGATCAGGAAACTGGTTTGATCCGGTGGATTAATATTGACGGATTACACCGGGTAGAAGTAATACAGGCCATAGGAGCTTGGGTATCCATAATCTGGTGTTGGAGGATATTCTGAATACGGAATTGAGACCCAAGATCGAGTTTTTCGAAGGCTATGTGTTTGTACTGCTGAAAATGCTCTCCTATAATCAGGTTACCAATGAAGTGGAAACCGAGCAGGTAAGTATGGTGATGGGACCTTATTACGTGGTTTCTTTCCAGGAGGAACGCATTGGTGATGTATTTGATCCGATTCGTAACCGTCTGCGGGCACAAGGGGGTAAAATACGCCGGGCAAGTGCTGACTTTCTGTTGTATTCCCTGGTTGATATGGTAGTAGATAACTATTTCATCGTGCTCGAAAAAGTAGGCGAACGGGTAGAGCAACTGGAAGAAGGCATCACCCAGAATCCGGTACGGGAGAACCTGAAGGCACTATACGAATTGAAGCGGGAGGTAATCTACATGCGCAAGGCGATCTGGCCTTTGCGGGAAATAATCAATGGCTTATTGAAGGAGGAGACCAACCTGATCCGGAAAGACACGCATAAATACATACGTGACGTGTATGACCATACCATTCAGATCATTGATACCACTGAATCGTACCGCGATTTGATGGCCAGTCTGCTGGACCTGTACCTGTCAGGAATCAGTAATAAAACCAATGAAACCATGAAGGTACTGACTATCATTTCCACGATATTTATGCCGCTTACATTTATTGCGGGTATTTACGGAATGAACTTCGAAAATATGCCCGAATTAAGAACGAAGTACGGATATTTTGTGGTGATGGGAGTAATGGCCATAGCCGCCAGTGTGATGCTTTATTGGTTCCGGCGTAAAAGATGGATCTAATACTTTCCGGTACCAGGGATGGTCAGCACCGGAAGCTGTCATTATAGCCGGCGTGCTACCGTCAGAAAGATAGCAAAATCGGCAAAGGCAGCATCCCCGTGCCTGCCCGTTTTACGATCATATACACTACGTATCCGGTCACGGACCAGGGCCACTGTCACATTCAGGCCAATCGTCGTTTTTCCCGGCATATATACCAGACCCGGCTCAGCGGAGACAATATAACCGGGCCGGCGGAATCCGTCTTCTTTTCCAATTACATCTCTGGCCGGGATCCCTTCCAGACGGCCTCCCAAAGTAGCCGTAAGTCCTTTATAAGGCAATACGGCATAGTTCATTCCGGCCCGGGCCATAAACTGATCGGGAACGGACATCACTGAAACGATGGCGCCAACTTCAACCGAATCCCTGCGGAAGGTGGGGGTGCCATTGGTGTTCCGCGGGTTGAATAAGTAGAAAGCATTGGCGTAGGCAGAGGCATTTTTGAATAAGCGGGCATAGGCCTGCACTTCTGCCATAGGTGCCCAGCCACCGTCACCTAACTGAATAGATTGGTCCACTGGTCGCCGCTCCAGTCCTTCTTTGCGGTGAAACTCATCCTGCACACTGTAGTTGCCGGTGGGTGCTTTCAGGCCTATGCCAATAGAAATATTGGCATTCTTGTATGTATCGGGGTCCAGCAACCAGTAATTAGCCATTAGACGGACGTCCCCCAGGCCCCGGGATTGGGTATGGAAACGTTGGCCGCTGGGGTTTCCTAAATGCTCATATAATGATGAGCGGTCATTAAATACGAAAGGAAGTGTTACCGTGGCGTTAAATCGGTTTGAGATGGCATAGGTTACTCCCAGATCAATTGAGTGAGTGCTGTTGATCACCTCCGTGTGCTGCTCTTTACGGACCTTCTGTTCGTCACGTCCCACAAAATGCCGGTCTGACCGGAACCAGCGGTAAGCCCCTGAAAACTGAAACTGCCCGGCCTTAAGCAGAGAAGAAGAGGAACTAGCTGTGCAGGAAGAGACGTGCCGCACGGCTACGCAGCCTTGTCCGTAACTCTCACCGGTAATGAGTAAAACAGCCAGTAAGAGAGCAATTCTATAATTAGTTAGTAGGGTAGGGGTTTGCTTCATCATAGGATGGCAAAATGGCTGGATTTAAAAATTAAAGCAAAATTTATTATTATTTCAAGTTAATCAAAGCAGAAGCCAATAAATAAATAGGGAGGTACTGAGGGATCAAATTCTAGTACTCCAGTATTAAAATATCGGATAAAAAATGATGGAATAAGCACCCTCAGTGAGACGGTTGAATTTTTTAAGACCAAATAATCTTGAAAACTGACAAAATTTTCTGTTTTTTGTCTGATAGATTATTTACGGATCCTTTATGCCAAAATTGAACCTGCTGCCGGCTGGTTGTTTGATCTTCAGCCTTACTTTAGGAAATATACCGGGAGCCTACGCCCAGCGAGCCGCTGAATCAGTTTCCGCTGCGCAACGCAGCGCCAAGAGTACCCAGATGACCAAAGCGGTCACGGCCTTTTTACAGGTGCTGTCTGATGAACAACGCCAGCAAGCAACATTCCCTTTTGAAGATGAAGAACGCTTTAACTGGCATTATGTACCAAGAGAACGTAAAGGGCTGCCCCTGAAGAAAATGAATCAAACGCAGCGGAAAGCCGCTATGGCCATTCTTGAAACGGCCCTTAGTGAGCAGGGCTTCGGCAAGGCGAAAGAAATCATGGCTATGGAGGTAATTCTGAAAGCACTGGAAGGCTTACCCCCCGAGAATGACCGGCGGGACCCTGACAAGTATTTCTTCACTGTTTTCGGTAATCCCTCCGGTAAAGGAGTCTGGGGCTGGCGGCTGGAAGGACACCACTTGTCCCTGAATTTTACTTCGGCTACGGGAGAAGTAGCCTCCGTTACCCCGGCGTTTATGGGGTCTAATCCGGCGGTGGTGCCCAGCGGTCCGCAAAAAGGAAAGCAGATTCTGAAGCGGGAAGCCGAACTGGCTTTTGCCCTGCTGAAGTCTTTTACGCCGGAACAACTTAAAAAAGTGGTACTGGGTGAAACGGCGCCTAATGAAATCGTAACCAATAATAGCCGTAAGGCCATGATGAACAATCCGGAGGGGATTCACTACGGCGAAATGGATGCGGGACAGCAGAAACTTTTTAAACAGTTGCTGGAAGAATACCTGCGGAATTACCAGCCGAACCTGGCCGCTGACCTGCGAACCAAGATCGAAAAAGCGGGTATGGACCAGATGCATTTTGCCTGGGCGGGTACCCTGGAGCCGGAAATTGGCAAGGCCCATTACTACCGGATCCATAGTCCGGTAGTGCTGATTGAATATGACAACAGCCAGACCAATGCCAACCATGTACACACAGTAGTACGGGATCTAACCAACGATTTTGCTGAAGATGCCCTGCGGGAGCATTATTTCAAGCATAAACACGGCAAGTAAGCGGATGGGCTGACTGGTTTATGTGCTGATGTGCTAATTCTGTGCGTTAATCATCTAGTACTCTGGTTGAGTTCAAAGACAGGGGGTTTTAAAAATCAGACTATAATCATTTTTAATAATCAGTAACTTATCGGCACATCATCACATCATCTAATTAGCACATCAACTTACTGCCGGGGAACTAGCCGCGCCAGGTATTGATCATTCTCATCCAGGAACATCCGCTCGCAGGCGTAACCGGCTCTTTCGGCATGGTCTTCAAGTACTTCATACCCTACAAAAAGCCAGTTAAAAGATTCTCCCAAAGCCTCCTTATATTCCATTTGGTACGTGACTTCCCCGTGGTAGCCCGCATTCAGGTCAATCCAGATGGAGCCGTCTTCCTCCTCGAATATGTATAAAATATCGGTGGAGTCAAGCAGAATCTGCCCAGTGGGCTTCAGCAGGGTTTTGGCCTGCGCCAGGAACTGATCGAGTCCTTCCAGCGTGCCGGCAATACCAATGCCATTCATCAGCAGCAGAATCGTGTCAAAGGTCGGGTCGCCTGGCAAGGCAAAAAAATTAATGCACCGGGCATCTTTCACGCCTCTTTCCTGCATCAGCTGCACAGCCAATGGTGAAACATCGATAGCCGTAACCGGGTGCCCTTTCTCCTGCAGCACCAAGGCATGGCTGCCGGCGCCGGCTCCGGCATCAAGTACGTGACCTTTACACGCGGCAAGGGCCACTTGCTCCAGTTCGGGTAGTTCGTGCACGTTGCGGAACAGGTAGGCTACTTCAATAAATTCCCCTTCGGTAATACTGCTGTGCACTAGAATACGGGCATTGGTCTGGCCATTATGGAAATCATGTAATGCGAGGCCCAGCGGATCGGGAGGTAGCATATAAAACAAATTTCAGATCAGCGTTTTCAACATCAGGTCCGCAAAGCTATCCCAATTTCTACACACCCTACTGGTTGATCTGTAGTTCGGCTGTAGGATACGTTTACAAGACCGGCTTTTACTTACTATTCAGGAACCAGCCGGGGCCGTTACCCAATTCAATGCCGCCGGATTCCTATTATTTCCATTCCGGCGGCACCTCACTAATCCGCCGCAATATAAGTGCCTGCCAAACCCTTTTTCCTTAAAAATACGTTTGTTATTCCTGGAATGACGGGTAACTGATTACCTATCAGTCAGTTTCTATTCTTAACGGGAAAACAAATAACTATTGATTATTACACAAAACATGCTGGGGAAGCAGATTTATAGTTACCGGATTGAGAAATTCCTTGGGGAAAGCGATAGGGGACAAGTGTATCTCGGCGTGCATACCCAACTCGGACGGTTAGCTACCATCGAAGTTATTCCCCGCAACTTCACCCAGAATCAGTGGGACCTGGAGCAGATTGAACAGAAGGCAGATCTGCTGGCCCGCTTGCAGCATCCCAATATTTGTACCTTCTACGACTACCTTCAGGACCTGCAGGGACATTATATTGTAACCGAATACGTGGAGGGACTTCGCCTGGATGAATACCTCCGGAACACGGGCGGTGGTCTGCGGGTTGCCGAAACGTATACCTTATTTTCCCAGGTGCTGGATGCCCTGGCTTATGCGCATCAGCAACAGATTATTCACGGACATTTGAGTCTGCTTCATATCTGGCTGCTTCCCGATAAAAAGGTAAAAGTTTCGGGATTCGGAGCATCAGAATGGGGTGCATTCCGCGACAGGCCCAAGCCTTCGGTGGCGGAAGAAAACAATCCCGGACTGAGTCCTTACCAAAGCCCGGAATCCATATTGAAATTAGGCCTGAGTCCCCGTAGTGACGTATATTCCCTCGGGGTGATTCTGTGGGAAATGCTTTCGGGCCGCAAACCGTATGCTTCCGTCAATAATAATATTCTGGAGCAAAGCAAAAGAATTATCAGTGAACCGCTGCCCAAATTGTACGGAGAAGTACATAAGCTTTTGCAGGCGGTGATTGAACGGGCTACCGCCAAGGATCAGGATATACGGTATCGCCATGCGGGTGAATTCAAGGAATACTTCCTGCTGAGTGATATGCCGATGCCACTCCCTTCCGTACTGCCCGAGCCGCCCGCGGTTAAGCCGCAGGCTCCTGCGCCCCCTTATTGGCCGGAATTCGGTGAGAGGAGTAGCATTGCTAAATCGACGGGCCGATCAGCCATTGAATACACCCTGCTTCTTCTGGTAATTTCCCTGATTGCCGGTTTTACCCTCAATCCCCTGCGTGATGGCCTGTTTATGGAAAAAAAACGTCCGGTTGCCTATCGGGTTCCCACTGGGAACCACCCCCGGGAAAGTCCGCCTGTTGTAGATCCACCGGTTGTCCCGAACCCACCGGTACAAATCAATCAGTCAGCTACTCCGCCTGATACCAGTGAAGCAGAGGTAGATTTTTATGGCAACACACCCTCAGACCCAGAACCCAAAACGGGCATTGAAGCTGCCCTCCAGAACCAGATCGAAGAGTATTACCTAACGCTTCATGATAAAGATATCGATGCGATGATGACTTTTTTTGAGCCTCCGCTGAAACGTTTTTTCAATGAGTCTGACGTGAGTGGTAAAGAACTCAAAAGGATGCTGCAACAGTCCTGGAAACGGACTCCGGAAGACCAGCACGAAATTATGTGGGAAACGATGCGTTACCGGCAGGATGAAAGCGGCCATTACGTAGTAGACTACTGGATGAACTATCACTACCGGCGGGCTAGACGGTCCAACTGGCGGAAACAGATTATCTTCACCGAACTTACCCTGAACGAAGAGCTTAAAATTATTTCCATGCAGGGGCATTAGCCGGATCATGCCATGACCCGCAAAAATGCCGTTATTTAGGTTTATCTACCCGCTTTTTGTAATCGGCTGCTTGTGCCATATCTTAAGGCTGAAAATCAGCCTGCCATGAAGCCTGCTTTTTCCCGCCTTCACGAAAATGTTTCTACCCGGCAGATTGCCGTGCTGGTGCTTTCCCTGTATATGCTGGGAACCGTACTGGTGGAAACGTTTCTGGATCTGCCTCCCGCTACGGATAAGTTACTCCATTGGATTGATTTTCCCGTTTGCCTGTTCTTTCTCTACGATTTTTCAGTTCGGTTCTACCAGGCACCTTCTAAATGGAAGTTTATGAAATGGGGCTGGATTGACCTGCTTTCCAGCATTCCCCTGCTGACCGTATTTCATTTGGGGCGGGTCGTACGGGTACTGGAAATCATCCGGATTCTGCGGGGATTCCGGTCCTCACGTATATTGGTCAGGTACCTGTTCAAAAATCCCCGCAAGAGCACCATTACTACTATTGCGCTGGCATCAATGATTCTGGTCATTTTTTCGTCTATCGCCGTTCTTAGCCTGGAAAACCATCCTAATTCCAATATTAAAACCCCTTCTGATGCCATCTGGTGGTCATTTGTAACCATGTCCACCGTTGGCTACGGAGATCACTATCCAATTACTACGGCCGGTAGAATGCTGGCGGTAATACTGGTCGTAGCCGGGGTAGCACTATTTGGTACTTTTACCGGTTTGGTTTCAAGTTTTCTGCTGGAGGCCGGCCAGAAGAAAGAAGAAAAAGAGCTCAGTGAGCTGATCCGGGAAATAAGGGCTTTGCGCGAAAAAGTCGAAAGTCTGGAGCAGGAAATCCGGCAGACTGGCCCGGGCAAAGCGGACGAAACAGCTGGTGCGCGGAAAAGCAGCCCTGAAGCAGTGCCTGAGCGGAAATATACGGCATCCAATATCTTATAGCGGTTATCCCGGTTCTGGTACGTAAAGAGCTGCGCAATCTGCCGCGTAAGCATTGGAAAACGCCCCTTTCCCCCTTTCCTATTCGTATGGCATCGATCTGGTATTGGCTTCGTCCAGCAACCTTCCACTACGATAATCTGATACATTAACTGACTCAACTTTTTACCCGTAAATAAAGTAAAAAGAGAAATAGAGCCCTACCGTCAAGTTTTACTTCAGTCTTACACTTTTTCTCACTCCTTTTCCATGTATTACCTGGTGTATTTAAGCTCGGCCTCAACCCTGTTATCCGAGGATGAATTAAAAGATATACTCGTTCAAAGCCGCGAGAATAATACGGCCCAGTCGATTACCGGAATGCTATTGTATATGGATGGCAGCATCATTCAGGTGCTGGAAGGTGAAGAAGAAAAAGTGAAAGCTTTGTACCGGAAAATAGCCCTTGATCCGCGTCATACCCGGATCACGCGGCTGGTGGAAGGGCCGCTTACCGAACGTAACTTTCCGGATTGGTCCATGGGGTACCGCTCCTATTCCCCGGAAGAAGTAAAACAACTGCCCGGGTACCAGCAGATCAGTACCGGCGAATGGTTCGGCTCCGATTACAGCGTGTCACGCATTCCGCATGGTCGGTTTCTTCAGTTACCGAATAAACCGTCGCGTTTATTATGCTGCCGTGGTGAAAACGGCATGAACAAATCTATCTTGCCGATTACAACCTTCGTTTGCCCGGAAGATGGCGAGTTTAACGCCACTATGGAACCAGGTTCTGTAACGATCGTGGTCATCAACCTCTGGCGTCTATATGTATCCGCTCACAGGCTAACGCCTGATGGTGGCATACCAAACAGCGAAATCGCGTATCGATGACAAGGTCGGCTTCACGGCGTGGCAATGCCCGCATCGCGTAATGGAAGTTGCTGGCGTAATGCCTGCAGAAAACGTTTTTGCTTTCCAACATGAATATCATTCTTCGCCGTCTGCTGGCGCACTGGCTGCGCATGACGGGATAATGCAGCATGCGGCATATTCGGTGAAAGACGGCGTTTATCTGAAAATTAACCGCTCACTACCAGGACAACCATTATTACGATGCAAAGAGTACTTACCGCAGGCGAGCTGATGAATAGCCTCAATCATTTTTCAACAGCCCTTTCATCCGCAAGCGGTGGCTGGTACCATTCATGCGCGAGCCAGCCGGAATATGGTCAGCAACGATACCTCCCACAAATGTATCACAAATCTCAACAATACCTTCACAAAAGGCAGAAGTATTCAGAAAAGAGAGAGCGCCGCCAATGTGGAGACAACAGAGCAAAGCTTGATAGTTAATATTTTCAGTTAAGCGTACCAGCAGTGCTTTTTTCGCCTGCTGCTGGGGCTTACCTTCGTTTTTGATATACTAAAAAATCAATGAAAATTTCGTCAGGCACCAACACAGGTGGCACGCCATGAAACAGGAAGTATGGCACTGGCTAAAACCGATGATGTGGCCTACTCAAAGGGGAGAAAAAACGCAAAACCAAATCTGATTTCAACATCTCGCATTCACATTCATCATATTGGCGGTGGTGATGGCATATTATTGTGTTGCAGCTCAATTAAAATGGAAAACCGCTTAACGGTGATTATGGTACATGTATCTACACAGTTTACCCATTGCTTATCAGTATGCTGGCGATTCGTAATTGCATCAATGCCCCATTCCTGCACAGAGACGTCTTGATTCCCATAATCACCTTCAAAGCAGCAAACTCAATTCAGGCGGGGCGGTTTGTAAATCAACAGAGGATGAATGGTCTCATATAACGACAGTAAGACATAATGGATTTGACAGCCATTGTAGTGTTATGCAAAGGAGAGATTTTTCTTAAAATAAAAAATTTCACCCGTTTTTTGATAGAAAAAAATTGTTTTTAATAGACTGACAATTTTATACTACACTCCTTTTTGTTTATTTTTAATTTTTATATAATATAAGCTTTATTACAATAAGCGTTTATTTTGTAATACGACGGGCCCAGGAAAGATATATATTTTATTTTCATCAGCTAAAAGTCACCCGTATTAGAACCCGCATCAGTATTCACGTATTGATGGAATTGAAAAATTTCAATATCATATTCAAATCGTAGTTGCTTTTTAAATGCTTGCACCTTCCTGAGCTCTTGGTGTTTTCTTTATATGTCTTCCGCATCACCAAAACCATAGTTCTTCACCAACAACGGAATAATCCATAAATTAACTGGTTTCAATTTCTTCACTTTGTGCCAAGCCCCATAGATTGTTCCGATGCCATTTTTCATAATGTCCCTGTACACCAGGCATATTCAGGCACGGGTACCGTTTTTTCCTGAAAGCTCATCGCCGCGGGCACGTCCGCACGTGCGCCCTTCCTCGCCTGCAATGGTTGTATTAGTTTTTCATTCTTGTTCACTTACACTCCTGATTATCCTCACTCTTTTCTGAGAAAGAGGTGGGAGGATGGTGCAGCAACAGTGTGGCCCGTTCTGGCTTTGTGCGAAGGCCGTAGGTTAGCGGGCTTGGCCTTTTCCAAAGGGTGGAACGGGCTCTGTTGGTGCGGCCCTTTTCTTTTGTTACTTTTCTTTTGGGCAAGCAAAAGAAAAGTAAGCGCCTGACTACGGAGATGTCTATTGTTAAAATAGTAGTTAGATTCACTATAAAATTAATGTCCAGGCCCGATGTAACGGCCATTTGCAGAAAGCCCGCAGCTCCTTGCCGGCCCGGCACAGGGATATATGTCCTTCTCCCCCAAAGCTTTTGGGAGCAGCGCATGGACTGGATGTACCGGTGCAAGATCTAGTGGGGTGAACAGAAACGTATCTACAAGGGCCAGAAGACGGGCACCATTAGGATAATAATGGAAACCAGAATCAGCGTGAGGATAGATCCGGTTTTGAAAAAATCCCAGA
Organism: Cytophagales bacterium; assembly: GCA_030448185.1. Classification (GTDB taxonomy): domain Bacteria; phylum Bacteroidota; class Bacteroidia; order Cytophagales; family 172606-1; genus CADCTQ01. The sequence goes on from JAUJNL010000071.1 coordinate 24,587, forward strand.
ATTTATACTTTCCGGGGCCGTATACGAGTATGCAGGAAGGCTCAAAGGGAGTAATCAGGGAAACGGAAGCCGACAGCATAACAGCAATGGCAAAAGCCCTGGGGTTGGTGTGTAGTGCTTCGGCCGTTTTCAGGGCGATGGGGATAACGACCAAGGCAGCCGCAGCATTAGACATGGGCTGCGTCAGGAAAACAGTCAATACCACAAAGCCCGTCAGAATGGCAATGATGCCCAGTGGTTGAAGCAGGTGTACGATCTGGTTAGCCAGAAAATCAGCTGCTCCCGTTTTTTCCATAGCCGTTCCAAAAGCACTCATGCCCCCGATTAATATTAACAAGCGCCAATCAATCACGGTATAGGCTTTTTCCACGGAAAGCGACTTGGTGAGTACGGTAATAATAGCTGCCGAGAGGAAGCAGATGGAGAGGGGCAACCAATCCAGGGAGCCGACAATAACGGCCAGTATAAACAGACCAATTGTTAGTAAACCGCGTTTGTGACGAAACCTGACCGGGTTGAATTCGCCCAATACGGCCAGATCGTGGCTTTCCCGAATGTATTTGAGCCGTTCGGGAGTACCCTGCACCAGTAGTAAATCCCCGATCCGGAGTTCAATGTGGCTGATTTTATCCCGCAGGGTTTGGCCGCTGCGATACACGGCCAGCACCACCAGGCCGAAACGTTTACGGAAGTTGGCACTGATAATGGTATTTCCGACCAGGTCTGATTCGGCATTGGTAATCAGCACCTCCGCCAGTTGCGAGTTAGCGGTTTGCAGGTTTTTTTCGGATAGTGAATCAGCCCGGATTTCGATTCCGTTTTTTTCGCGGATCTTCAATAATTCTTCAATTTTTCCTTCTACCAGCAAAAGATCACCCGCCTCAATGACCAGATAAGGGTGGGGAAAGAATGGGTGGTCGTCGCGGATCAGCTGCAGAATGCGCAAGTCCATCTTACCCAGGTTGGTTTCAAAGATTTTCTTGCCGATCAGGGGAGAATTTTTGACCACCAGTACTTCACTGAGGTATTCTCGGATCGCGTAGCCGGCAGTAAAAGATGCTTCCGGGTGATTGGGCAGAAGACGGCCACCAACGAAGTACATGTACAAAATGCCCACTACAAAAAGTACCAATCCGATCCCGGTAAATTCAAACATGCCCAGGGGTGGCATTCCGATCTTGGCTAAGTACCCGCTTACGGCTACGTTGGTAGAAGTCCCGATCAGGGTGCAGGTACCGCCGAGTATGGAAGCAAACGCCACGGGCATCAATAATTGAGAAGGACTTACCTTGAGCTTTTTGGCCATCCCGATCACGGGTCCGACGAACAGGGCCGTTACGGTAGTGTTGTTCATAAAGGCGGATACTACCCCAACAATAAACATCACGAAGGCCATTAATACTTTGGACCGGGTCTTGGAGGCTAACCTGACCAGTATCTCCCCGAGGCGGTCCAGTACCCCAGTTTCCTGCATGGCGCCGCTTACTACAAATATGGAAGCGAGGATAATAATAAAATCACTGCTGAACCCGGCAAAGGCTTCGGCCGGTGTGAGTACCCCGCTGCTTACCAGCACCACCAACAGCATCAGGGTTACGATATCCACGGAGATTTTCTCCCAGGCAAACAAGGCAATAGCCACTACCAGCAGCCCCAGCACCAAGGCAATTTGCATATTGTCCGGATTTTAAGAAGTAAGAGTACGGTTCAGCGGGTGGGAAAATAGAAGTTTTTGGGGAAATAAAAAAAGCAGCGGGGGTAGGATGTGCGGTGTCAGATTAACTACGTTGAAATACGTTCAACTCCCACCTTGCGAGCCTTCGGGGTTGGCAATGATAAATGTTCGGAAGAACTATGGAAAGTCATTTAGCCAAAATGCTTGATACAGTTCGAAGAATGGCCCGAGATCGTAAGGCTAAGTACTATACATGGTAACTGAGGACCCTAATGTGAACTTTGTATAGGGACATACAGTGAAACCTAAAAACGAAAGCCAACCTTTGGAGGTCATACTACCGTTAAAAAGTATATTTTACAAAGCAGAATCATGAGAAACAATCCAATGACGAAAACGACGCTAACCCTGGTGATGGGAGCGATGCTTGCGCTGGCATCCTGTAGAAAAACGCCTATTGAGCAACCCGAAGGGCCTAAAAGTGACAGCACAACGACGCCAGTAACCGGTGCCCCGGTAGAAACCAAGGCACCCAACACTGCTTATAAACCCGCGTTTCCGGGTCAGACCCGAGTGGGCAGTGTAACATCAACCACCGCCTATGAAGGCAAGGTACTCACCAGTGATCTTAAAAGTCCCTGGGGCCTGACCAGTATGCCGGACGGACGGCTGATGATTACGGAGAAAGGCGGCACTATGCGGATCGCCACGACATCGGGCCAGTTAAGTGAGCCTATTGCCGGTATTCCGGCCGTTAGTGCGGCCGGTCAGGGCGGCCTGCTCGGCATCGTACTGGACCCCGCTTTTGCCCAGAACCGGATGGTTTACTGGGTTTTTTCGGAGCCGCTCCCCGAGGGAAACCTGACTGCCGTAGCCAAAGGAAAACTCTCCGCGGATGAAAAAAAGATCGAAGGGGCCACTGTCATCTACCGTGCCACTCCGGCCTACAGAGGCACGTTGCACTACGGGGGAAGAATCCTGTTTGATCAGTCAGGCAATCTCATCATCAGTACCGGGGAACGCTCCGACCTCGTCACCCGGCCTCAGGCCCAGCAGTTGAATTCGGGTCTGGGAAAAGTAATCCGGATTACCAAAGAAGGCAAACCGGTTGCCGGCAATCCGTTTGCCGGACAGGCGGACGCCAGACCGGAGACCTACTCCTACGGGCACCGCAATGTGCAGGGACTCGCCTTTCATCCGGTAACGGGAGATCTGTGGGAGCATGAATTTGGCCCGCGGGGCGGCGATGAACTCAACCGGATTGAAGCGGGCAAAAATTACGGCTGGCCCATCATCTCCTACGGCATTGAATACGGCGGTGGGAAAGTGGGAGAGGGAATTCAGCAGCAGACAGGGATGGAACAGCCGGTGTATTACTGGGATCCGGTGGTGTCTCCCAGCGGCATGACCTTCTACAGCGGCAATGGGATCCCGGAGTGGAAAAACAACCTCTTTATCGGCGCCCTCAGCGGCATGCATATTATCCGGCTGGTGATTCAAAACAACAAGGTGGTCGGGGAAGAAAGATTGCTGGCAGGTGAGAATCAGCGGTTCCGGGATATTACCCAAGGTAAAGACGGCGCCTTATACGCCGTTACCGACCAGGGAAGGTTGTACCGAGTGTTTAAAAAATAAGATCACTCTCTACCGGGCAGGTCATTTTTAATCAAACGGCCTGCCCGGATAATTTGAAGTCATTTTTACAGCCCCTTGCACCAGTTTCAGATGTTAGCAATGCTTTTAGTCTTTCAATGGGCTTTCGCTGGTAATTTCTCCATTAGGTAGCTCATAATAAAGTTTTCCATTTTTGGTAAACACATTCGGCAGTCCTAACTTTTTATTCTCTTCCTGAGCTTTCTTAACCGCTCTGTTGCCAATCCTAATTACTTCGCTGGCGAACTGATATAAGTCTAAATTATCAAACTTCTTGACTTCCATGATTAATGTCTTTTATGAACCTTTCGAATAGTTTTTCATTTTCAGTTACAAATTCTGTTCCCATACCTAGGGCTACTTCCTGAAAGCCTTCATCAGCGTTATAAATCAAAAGCCAGTTATCAGCCAATTGCCGATATTGATTCCAGAAATTGTCTTTACTTCGGTAGTATCTCCTGCGGATGTCTTCTTCCGGTACATGATGCCCACCTTTTCTCCGTGTTAAGCGTAGTCTCAAGACTACGTTTTTCTGAGTGCAAAACTTAGTTTTGCCAAACGGCTTTTGTCGTTTGAAAGGCTTCTCCGTACGGATATTTAACAATAGCAAAATGCATTTAAAGCCTTTTCTTCTCAAAAACCTAATCCTGCTGATTGTAATAGTCTAAAGTAGATATCTTTCTTTCGTCAAGAAGTCTCTCTTCCCTGGGAATTGTGAGGGGAGTCAGCTTTGAAATGCTCGCGCATTTCGCTGGACTAAGTCCAGCACACAAGCCAGCATAGTCTGAAGACTACGCTGAACGAGAATCATTGTTCTATTAATGTGTGGTAATGGACCCAAGCCAACCGTATACCGTGTGCTCAAGCTATGGCTATGCGTTGGGGCGCACTGGTTATCGGCTTGGCTGGTGTTGTGAGTAGTTCTTTTTTATCATTTAGCTATTGTAAAAGTTGCCGTCAGACCGACACTGAAGTTTCGGGGTAGTTTGTCTACACCAAATATTGCTCTTGAATGTTGTCCTTTTTCGCCTAGAACATTTACAAATAAGTCAGAAGCCCCGTTTACAACTTTGGGTGAATCATCCCAATTGTCCCCTGATTGAAAATAGGCATCTATATGATTTAATCCTGTTATATTATCGAATCCCACTTTTTTGTCAATTTGTGCTAAAACATTGAGAGCACATAGTTGCATAGCTTTATAGCCATCTGCTGTTGTCAATTCATTACCTAAACGACCTTGATACAGATACTGCCCGTCTGAAATTGGAAATTGAATGGCAATGTAGGCTATGTCATTTCTTATGTTAACCGAAACATAATTTCCGCCCGGAGCTGATACTTCAGGAAGTTCGAGTCCAAGCTGCTTAAGTTTTTCAAGTGGTTTCATTTTTGTTTTGCAATCCTGACTAACGTATTGTTGCTCAAATAGTGATTTTATGCCCTTTTTGCTCACT
>JAUJNL010000072.1 GCA_030448185.1 Cytophagales bacterium
GGTCTACAATAAGCTACTGTAAGGCCTTTGAGCGGATTGCAAATCCGCCATTTCCTAGGTTCGGCATTGCCAATGCCGAACCACCATCGGGTTGGTCCGCATTGGCAATGCCGACACCCAGTGAGTTCGGATTACAAATCCGATTTATCTCCTCCCCTCAAGTAGTAATTAGCCATTGGCTGCACCACCTCCCTCTTCACTATTTTTACTTTATCTGTGTATAAAATCACATTAAGATTAGGATGGGAGCCTTCTGTTTATTTTCCTGTAAAGGGGGCGCATGTCTTAAGAAGATTAACTATTATTGAGAATAGTGGGTTCAGTTACCCATTTCGTTACTCCTTTCATCCTGTAATTCCAGGTTCAAACAGTTTCCCGTTCAAACTCTATGAAGAGAACCCACTTACTATTGCTTACTTTATTCCTCTCGCTTCCCGTCTGGTCTCAGCAAACATTCCTTCACTGCGGCAGTTTAATCGACGGCGTTCAGAATCAACCCCTTTCGCAGGTAACCCTTGTGGTACAGGGAAGTAAAATTGTCCGGATTGACAAAGGCTATACTAACCCCGGGGCGGGTGATAAAGTAATCGACCTCAAAAATAAAACCGTGATGCCCGGCTTCATGGACATGCACGTGCACCTGGAAGGCGAAACCAGCCGGGGCGGCGCCATTAACCGGTTTATTCAGAACCCCGCTGACCTGGCCCTGGAAGGGGCCAAACATGCCCGGACTACCCTGCTGGCTGGCTTTACGACCGTACGTGACCTGGGCGGTACCGGTGCCAATGTAGCTCTGCGCAATGCGGTGAACAAAGGCTGGGTAGTAGGCCCCCGTATTTTTACCGCCGGAAAATCCATTGCCACGACTGGTGGCCATGCCGACCCGACCAACGGATTCCGGAAGGATCTGATGGGAGATCCGGGACCGGCTGAAGGCGTAGCCAATGGGCCCGACCAATGTCGGCAAGCGGTGCGGCAACGGTACAAGGACGGCTCTGATCTGATTAAAATTACGGCTACGGGTGGGGTGCTGAGCCTGGCAAAAGACGGTTCGGGGCCGCAGTTTACGGAAGAAGAGTTACGGGCCATCATGGAAACTGCTAAGGATTACGGTTTTAAGGTGGCAGCCCATGCCCACGGAGTCGAAGGGATGAAGCGGGCCGTACGGGCCGGAATCACTTCCATTGAACATGGCACGTATATGGACGATGAGACGATGGCTTTGATGAAGAAAAACGGAACCTTCTACGTGCCTACCATCACTGCGGGAAGAACGGTGGCTGATTCGGCCAAAATTCCCGGGTACTATGCGCCGGTAGTGGTTCCCAAAGCCCTGGCCGTAGGACCCAAGATTCAAGGCACTTTTGCCAAAGCCTATAAGGCCGGCGTAAAAATCGCTTTTGGTACCGATGCCGGCGTGTTTGTACACGGCAACAATGCCGCCGAGTTTGAATACATGGTTGAAGCCGGCATGCCTCCAATGGAAGCCATTAAATCGGCTACGGTGGTGGCGGCGGAACTCGTCGGGATGAAAGACCAACTCGGTACCCTGGAAGCCGGCAAACTGGCTGATATTGTAGCGGTAAACGAAAATCCGCTTCAGAATATTAAAACCCTGCGGAAGGTCACTTTCGTGATGAAGGATGGCGTGGTTTATAAGAGTGAATAGTAAACAGACTGTTTCATGATTTCCCCAGTGCCTGACTACCCGTTTTATGAACCAGCCCTGCTGCCCGACAAATTCCCGGACGGTGAGCTGGTGGAAGAGGCTTTTGTGCAGGAACTTCCCTACGGCACCCTGAATGGGAGCTACTCCTATTTTGATGGAATTCATATTTGTTCGACCAGGCACCAGTACCACGGCCATTTCTTGTTTGAGAAGAAAAATGATCTCAACGTCGTCAGCCTGGAATTTAATCTGAAGGGTAGTTACACGATCCACCATGCCGGGAACGTGTACCGGGTACATAGTGGCATGCACAATATCATTTACACGCCGGGCGTGCATAATACCTTCCAAAATGCGGCGCTGCAGGCCGAATCCTTTAAAGTGCTCTTTGCTCCGGAAGTATTCCTGCGGATGGTGGAGGACAGCAATGATACCCTCCAAAGATTTGCCGACCGGATGCTGACCGGACAACCCGTGGTGATTGGGCAACCCTCTCTGCCCTTGAACCCCGATCTGCAAAGGATAATTACCGAAATGCAGCAGTGCCGTTTCACGGGTGGTCTAAAGAAATTATTTCTGCTTTCGAAAAGCATCGAAATGCTGGTGCTGCAGGCCGAAGCCTACCATAAGGTCAGCCAATCAGACGGGAACCAATCCAAGGGGATATACTGCAAAAGGAAGGACGATCAGGAAAAAATCCGATTTGCCCGGGAGTATCTGACCCGTCACGCCGATTCTCCCCCCAGTCTGTCGGAACTTGCCCGGATTGTAGGGCTCAACGAGTACAAATTGAAACGGGGCTTCAAAGAAATATTCCAGACCACGGTGTTCGGCTACCTGGCTGATTTCCGGCTGGACGCTGCCCGGCGTGCACTGCTGGAAGGGGAGAAAACAATCAGTGAAATTGCTTTTGCACTAGGATACTCCTCGCCGCAGCATTTCAGCCATGCTTTTAAGAAAAAGTTTGGTACACCTCCCCGCACGGCCCGGCAGTAGCCTTCCTGCTTTACTGCTGATATACGTTTTACTCCTTTATATATAAGTCTTCCAGTTACTGGGGAAGTATATTTGCATTGAATCTTAACGGATGAATGTCTAACCGAAAGCTTTCTGAATGATCAAATGTATAGCCTTCCTGCGCGGAATCAATGTAGGTGGACACCGGCTCATTCCCATGGAAACGCTAAGGCAACTCTTCACCTCCATGGGATTCGAAAGAGCGAAAACCTACATTCAGAGTGGTAACGTCATTTTCGAAACGCGGGAAATCGACACAAACCGGCTGGAAAAGGATATTGAAAAACATCTGTTGCAGGCCCTTGGGTACGAGGTTCCCGTTCTGATCCGGACGGATGCGCAAGTCAGCGAAGTAGTTCGGAATAATCCCTTTGCGGATCGGCTGGCTGAGGAAAAAGCCAAACTGTACGTGGCCTTTCTGACGAAAGAACCCGGTGACGAGGCTACATCCTCCTTGCTCTCTTTCAACGGCGAGGTGGAAAACTACCGGATTCAAAACCGGGAGGTATATTGTCTGCTGCACAAGGCCGAAAATGACCGGCGGCGCTATGCCCTGGATTCCCTGGAGAAAATACTCGGTGTTTCGGCTACGTTACGGAACTGGGCTACGGTCAACAAGGTGCTGAGCTTGTAGGCGTAAGATGCTCAGCGTTACGCGCCGACAGCCGCCTAAGCATCCTATCTTTTCATGCTGATTACTTAAAACCACTATATTATGATTACTCCAACAAAAGACTTGGTGGCCCGGATTACCATCCGGATTGAAGCCCCTGCTGGTAAGATATGGGACGGGCTGACAAATCCTGACATGATCAGGCAGTATTTTTTCGGCACGGAAGCCGTATCCGACTGGCAAGTAGGCAGTTCCTTGATTTTCAGGGGCGAATGGGAGGGAAAGCGCTACGAAGACAAAGGAACCATTTTGCAGTCCCACCCCCCGGTGCTGTTCCAATACAATTACTGGAGTTCAATGTCAGGCACCGAGGATGCGCCGCACAATTACGCTACGGTTACCTATCAGTTGGAGTCACAAGACCATGCAACACTCCTGACCATTATCCAAGACAATATTGCCACTGAAGCACAGAAAGAACATTCCGAGCAAAATTGGCTATTCGTGCTGAACCAGTTGAAAGAAATGCTGGAGAATAAAGCGGAAGGTAGCACTCAGACTCTTAACTAATGTGAACTATAGTGAATCTAACCACTTTGTTAACAATAGAAATATCCGTAGTTAGAGATTTACTTTTCTTTTAAGAGAAGAATGAGGATATAAGTGTGAAAAATAAAAAGCATAATTCCATGTGTGTAAGCCCGGCAGAAAAGCGGGGTGCGGGTTTGTCAGTAGCGAGGAAGCGTTTTTATGCCTAGACCTTTTTTTGTTACTTTTTTGGGGCAATGCCAAAAAAGTAAACTCTCTCTTAGAACAATCAACCTCTCCTTAGAACAATCAATGAGGAAAATCACAAAGTAGGGAAGATACCATAGAAAGACTCGTGATTTATTGTACAAGTAGTGAGTAGAAGAACTATATTCCTGAAAAGCAGAGTTTACGGAAACAAATGGAAAAAGTATACGCAAAGAACCGGGAGGAATGGCGGGCCTGGCTAGCCGACAACCACGGGCAAGCAAAAGAAATTTGCCTGGTTTATTATAAGAGAGGGACCGGAAAGCCAAGTGTTAATTACGAAGAATCGGTAGAGGAGGCACTTTGCTACGGCTGGATTGATGGAGTACGCAAGTCCTTGGGTGAGGAAAGTTACGTGATACGCTTTACGCCCCGCCGACCGGATAGTATCTGGTCAAAGGTAAATTGCGAAAGGATAGAGGCTGCCATCCAGACCGGTAAAATGACCCCGGAGGGAATGAAGACCGTGGAAGACGCCAAACAAAACGGACAATGGGAGGCAGCCTACCGCATGAAGGATAAGCAGGAAATTCCGGAGGATTTCAAGAATGCCCTTATGCAAAATCCGGTGGCCTGGGAACATTTCAACCAATTCAGCAATTCCGTTCAGTTTACCTTTATCTACCGGATTGCTAATATTAAAGGAGCAGCCTTAAGAGCCGAAAAATCCGGAAGGCCGTGGAGCTTTGCGAAAAAAACATGCAGCCCTACGGTCCCGACCGCAAACCCCGGTTTTGAGTACGAGGGAAGTCAGATGTATGAGGTAGGAAGTAGGAAGCAAGACGTACGTAGCGAATCAGGGATCTTCCATCGCGTGTCTACATTCTTAATACCCCTTGTGATTATCGGCACATTACCAAATCAACCCATCAGCACATCGTCCTAATACGGCGTTTTATCCGGATTTGCTGCCCATTCCCGAAAGGCTTGCTGAGCCTCATCACGCAGCATCTGCACCGATTGCAGCCGCCGGTGTTCCACGGGACGGTCTAATTCCTCGTAGATAAACTGGTCGTCGAAGCCAATGGCTGCGGCATCTTCTTTGGTATTGGCGTAATACATTTTATCCAGCCTTGCCCAGTAAATGGCTCCCAGACACATGGGGCAGGGTTCGCAGGAGGTGTAAATTTCGCAGCCTTCCAGATGAAACACGTCCAGCAATTTGGCCGCTTCCCGGATGGCTACCACCTCGGCGTGGGCCGTTGGGTCACGGGTTTCGAGTACCCGGTTGTAGCCCCGGGCAATAATTTGTCCCTCTTTCACAATGACCGCTCCAAAGGGGCCACCCTTTCCGGTCCGCATATTTTCCTCTGATAGTCGGATGGCTTCCCGCATAAAAGGGTAGCGACGATCTGACTCAGGTTGTTGCTGCATAAACTAAAATTACGGCCAAACGAGCAAATTATACCAATGCTGCCTTATACCGAGCTGATTACAGTAATGTAATCGGTACAGCTAAAGTTCAGTATATTAATGCCAATGGTCAGGCTGACAGCACTTCCCAACACCAGTCTATGAGCTCCCTGCTGATTCACGGTATTCAAGGACAAATCGGGTACGATGCGGATCATTATTCTTTCTGGGCTAATTAATTTTTGGGGAGGTTCTAAATCGGATTACCAATCCGAGCTCACCTGGTGTCCGCATGGCCAATGCGGACCAACCCGATGGTGGCCGATAGTTGTTCGGCATTTAGCTTCGCTGAGATAGTTGCCATGCCGAACCGGGGGAAATGGCGGGTGTACGACAAATTGCAGATCAACCATTAAACTTTGTTCGTGTTGTTCCGCATTTAGCTTCGCTGAGAATAGTTGCAATGCGGAACTGAGAAAAAGGGCATTTTGTCGTACACCCGAAATGGCGGATTTGCAATCCGCTCAAAAGCCTTACATTAGCTTATTGTAGACCTTTTTATTTAGCACCACCTCTCATTTATACCTTACTGATCCTTACAGTACCCAGGATACCACTCATGTACGTATTGGCGATATTTCCCGCCATTCGGTCAGAGTAGGGGCTAATGCCAATTATTTCGATAAACTGAATATTAACCTGCGGGCCAACCTGATCGGGGCCAAGCCAACGGGTAAAAGCACTACCATCAATACCAATCCGTTGAATAAAGTGGATGGCTATTGTATCCTTAACGGGGCGGTATCCTACGAATTCCTGAGAGGCTTAACCGGACAAGTGGTGGTGAATAATATTCTCAATGCCGAGTATTATAGTCCAGGGGTGCGCAGTGCGGACGGGAACTACTATGCAGCCCGTATTCCCCAGAATGAAAGAAACACAATGGTGAAGCTGATCTTCAACTATTGATTTACAAAAACTAATAACTAAAAAAAGCCTTTCCATTGGAAGGCTTTTTGTTTTAGGCAAGAGAAAACCTAAGCAGGTTGGGGAGTCCGAATCCTTTTTAGGAAGCCACTCCTGGAAATGTCATCATTTCATTTTCTTCCTTTAGTATCCAGTTTACGTATTTTTCGCATAGGGCAAGCGTGTTATATTGGTTGAGTTCTTCACGCAACTGCCCTACCTGTTGGGTATACATACGATTGGTGAGTACCTCCTTTACCCCATTCTCAATCTGTTCGGGACTTCGTTGATCGGTTATCCGCTTCACGCCGAGTCTACCGTACCCGAGACGAGCCTAAATATCATTTTTCCCTGCGTGGATACCGGCTGCCACCATCGGTACATTGTGGCTGATGCTCAGCATGACACTACCATACCCGCCGCAGGTAACAAACACGTCCGTATAGGGCATGATATAGTTATAATCCACAAAGTCTTCAATAATGATATTCTCCTGCGGGTACCGTTTGCGGAGGGTTTCCGTATGGAGGTTGCCCGTAGCTACAATCACCAGGAAGGGAGAGTCTTTAAAGGCTTCTATGGTTGGAATCATTAGTTTTTCGGGGTCCTTATTGTCCACGGTTCCCTGCGAAACTAAAATTACCTTATCGTACCGTTCCAGCTTTTCGAAATGGGTAAAAGGCCGGGGCTGGGAAGTGCTATGCGGTAACAGTTTGCCGATAAAACGGACATTTTCACTCAGATCACTCCGGAAATACTCGAAACCGGGAGAGCCGATCTGCAGGTATAAATCGGACTTCTTGACGGCCACATCAAATATATTCATGTTGACCGGCTTCAGACCGTAAGCGGTAAGAATGCGGTTGTATTCAACGGTGCTGTTCTTGAAAATTACATTCTTCGACATAAACCGCATGATGGCCTGATGGGCTCTGCCGAAGAATCCTTTTTTGGGCGTCAGGCCCAAACCACTCGGATATAGATCCTTAGAAGTTTCCATTAAAGGCATTACCCCGATGGAAATGACGGGCTTACCGAGTTTTTCTTTAACCAGCTGACCCGCCGTTAAGCCCGGATCGATTATGAGCAGGTCAAAGGGAAACACGTCATGAATCTGGCGGATGTCTTCAAAGTACTTTTCGGCGGCCTTTACGAAGACATGTTTAATATCGAACTTAATTTTACCAACCGCACTGTTAACCGTTGACCGTTCCGGAAACACCTCATTCAGGTTGTCCTGGTTCACTTCCAGAGCATTAATGAAAGGATAAAAAGGAATACCCAGTTGTTGCACCTTAGGTTTGTAAGTCCGGCCGGTATACCAGCGGACATCGAATCCCTGGTTTTTCAGATGAACGGCAATACTGGTGAGCGGATTGAAATGCCCATCAAACGGAACCGTAGCGATCAGGATTTTTCTGGCGTTCATGGTAATCTGATTGATAAAGGTTGAGTGGTTTGTTGAGCCAAAATTAGCCTGACGGTCTACCGGATGATTGTATAAAGCCGACTATTTGGAACCAAAGCAACCCTGAACGCAATCAGTATATGAGCCGGATGTTGCTGTAACACCATCCTCGATAGAATGGTAAAAAAAAGCTTGAATGGGAGAATTTGGATGTAGCGAGGGGAAGCAATGAACCTTTGCTTAAAAATGGAAAACCGGTCCCGGTTAGGACTTTTTTTACGCGGCTAACGTTTGAAATACACTCTGAAAGTGGTGCCTGCCCCTACCTGACTGTCTACTTCTATTTTTCCTCCGGCATTTTCCACTACCTTCTTGACGATGTACAGGCCGATGCCTGTGCCATCTACGTGGGCGTGCAGCCGTTTAAACATATCAAAGATTTTATCCTTATCCTGAGATTCCATTCCTAACCCATTGTCCTGAACGGAAAGCACCAGGAAATTATCTGTTTGCTGACAAGTAATGGCAACATGGGGCGTCCGGCTCGGATCACGATATTTAATGGCATTAGAAAGTAGGTTATACACCACGCTTTTGAGGTTCTTGCGGGGAAAAACCACGGCCGGACAGGCTTCCAGGTGCAATTCAATCTGAGCTCCGGACTCCTGAATCTGTTGCTCCAGGTCCATTACGGTAGCATTAACAATTTCCGTCAGGTTCACCTCTTCGCTCACCTGGTCCATTTGTTTCTGAATCCGGGCAATATCGGTTAAATCAGTAATCGTCTCTTTGAAACGATTCACCGAATTCTCCATTAAGGAAAGAATATTGGCCATTGGCTCGTCCCGGCCAGTCAATTTATGAATCCGCCGGGAGAGCACTTTCATTAAACCTTCAATGTTCAGAATTGGGGCTTTCAGGTCATGAGAGGCCGTATAAATAAAATTATCCAGATCGGCATTGATGTGTAAAAGCTGCTGATTGGCAGCGGCTAACTCTTCATTGCGGTCTTTTATTTCTTCATTGGCAACCCAAAGGTCCCGATTGGCCCTAACCAGTTCTTCGGAAATGGTTAGCAGTTGCTGCTCGGCCTGTTTGCGCCGGGTGATGTCTTGACACACAGCCATAATCCGGCTGCTTGGTTCGTCTGCTGATCCAATCAGCGAAACATTAATCAATGCCCACATGGAGAAGCCATCTTTGCGGACGTATCGTTTTTCTATTTCAAACGATTGCCCGGTCCGGATCAAGTGCTCCATCCGGGGAACATTGTAGGATAAGTCTTCTGAATGCGTAATATCCTGATAGCTCCGGGATTGCAACTCCTCCAGAGAATAGCCAACCATTTTACAGTAACTCTCATTGGCGAAGGTAAACCTTCCGGTCAGATCCACCTGAGCAATCCCGACGCTGGTCTGATTAACGATGCTGCTCAGAAAAGCTTCCCGCTCCGTAAGGGTATGGTTTAGTTCTACCACTCTTTGGAATGATTTCCGCAGGGATTCTTCCCGGGCTGAAAGTTCCCTGGTGCGGTTTTCTACCTGTACTTCAAGCTGCTGGTTGGATTCCCTGAGGGCTTCCTGGGTATGACGGAGCTTTTGATTAACCCGTTCAAGTTCGGCGTTTTTAGCCTGTAAAGCCCGGTCTTGCTGGTCCCGTTCCAGTTCCATAGCGGCCCGTTTGGCCATAATGTTAAGCAGCAACTGAACCTTATCCAGGTCTTCAATAGGGCCCGTGTCCATCAGGTAAATCAGGCCGATTACCTTACCCTGAGCCGCTGTCAGCGGAATACCCACGTAACTGTCTACTCCGAAGTATTTTAAGGCCCGGTTATTGGGAAATTGCTGCTGCACATTCCGGGGAAAAGCGCAAAAATGCCGGGTCTTTACCACCTGCTCACACAGGGAGCCTACCAGGGGATATTCCAAGTTGGGTATTAGGTTGCCCTGCTTACAGAAAACAATAGAGCGAATGGTTTCATCCTCGTCGGTAAGCTCACCAATAAATACATAGGCTACCTTTAATGCTCTTGAGAGATAGTCACTCAGGGAGCAAAAGAACTCCTTGCCAATCGTTTCAATGGCAAATTCTTGGGAGATTTCTTCCAGGGCCTGTTGTGCATTCATAAAAAGCAGTTACGAAAAATAGATAGGTAAAGATGTCAAAGAGGTATTTTTTTAAATGCTTAGCCTCTGTTTGGTCTTATCTATCCTGCTGTAACCAATACACATACAAAACTCGGGAAAAATTTTAGCCGGAGAAAGAAGTCATCTGTGAATGGATTAGAATTTCTCTCTTTTCCTTTTTCTTCCGGCGCTGCCAGTAGTTACGGGTACTGACCAGATCATGAATGGCATAATCGGCCCTGGGGAACTGGAACCGGTACCCCAACTGGAGCAGCCTGTTGGGTACTACCCAGCGGCTTTTCAGGACCAACTCGGTTTCCGTGCCGATCAGCCAGGACGCAATTTCAAGCAACCAGGCGGGTGTCCGGAAGCCAAAGGGCATCCCATACGTCTGGCGGAGCATTTTCATCAGTGTGGCATTAGAGATGGGTTCAGGAGCAGTACAATTCAATACACCTTCTACCTCCGGGTGCCCGGC
The DNA here is from genome assembly GCA_030448185.1 of Cytophagales bacterium. Lineage (GTDB taxonomy): Bacteria > Bacteroidota > Bacteroidia > Cytophagales > 172606-1 > CADCTQ01. Next base: position 10,426 of record JAUJNL010000072.1, read on the forward strand.
TACCCAACGGATAATGCTTGCCACATCCGTTTCATGAATCCAGCTGACGTATTGCTGGCCATTGCCCTGCCGGCCGCCCATGCCAGCCCGGACGAGGTTGAGCAGTCTCGGGAAGGCGCCGTCTTCACGACCCAATACAATGCCAATTCGGAGCAGTACCTTACGGGTAAGCGGAGTCACCCCTTCCCAAAAGGCTCGTTCCCAGGCCTTGCATACATCTACTGAAAAGCCAACTCCGATTTCTCCCGTTTCTTCGTCCATCGGTTGGTCTTCGGCGTGCCGGTAAATAGTAGCTGATGCGCATTGTATCCACAGCTTAGGGGGGTGATGAGCATTGGCAACAGCTTGATTGAGTACCCTGGTTGACTCCAGCCTGGATTGCAGTATTTCCGTTTTATTGGCTTCGGTATACCGGCAGTTCACGTTTTTTCCGGTCAGGTTTACCAGCAGATCAGCCTCTTCCAGGTGCGTCTGCCAGGAACCCAGTGTTTTGCCGTCCCACTGTATCGACTGCACATTGCCTTGCTGCCACTCCGGTCCGCGGCTCAAAATGATTATTGATTCAACTTTATCCTTAAAGTAGTCAACCAGTACGGAGCCGAGGTAACCGCTGCCACCGGCTAGTATCATCTTTTTCATGTTATTACTATTTTCAGTTAGAAAATCGACTTGAAAGGTTGTTTACAGCAGTATCCAGAGTACCAACAGGCGATATACCACCCAGCTCAGGGAGGCCGACCAGTGAATCTGCAGAAGCCGCACCCGCCGGATGTGCTCCAGCAGCATCCCGCCGACGACCAGACCAAACCAGCCAAGCGCGAAGTAGGAAGATTGTACCTGGCCCGTCTGGTGTAGCCAGATAACCGGCCCCAGGAGCAGAGCCCCGGCCAGGGAAACGGTCATCATATTGCCGAGGTAACTAATCAGCCGGTCTTTACGGAGCAAGCTGATGGTCAGGGATTGAAACAGCATCTGTCCGCCGCAGATGGCAAACTCACGCCACAGGTTGCTGGCGGGTATCAGCGGTATGAGCAAACCCGAATATCGGTACAATACCCAGGAGGTAAAAAGCCAGGTAGAAAGAAGGTAGGCCCAGCGGTAGGTCAGATTGAGGTCAGGGATACATTGACCTGCCCTTTCAAACCCATTGCCGGGAACAATCACCTTCCGGTTATAGGAAATAAAGGCGTAGACCTTTTGCATAACCCAGCGGAAAGGCTGCCAGGCGAACAGGGGTTTAAAAATGGGAAAGCTATGTCCGATTACTTTAAACAAACTATCAATGCCGTAAGTAACCGTTTGGTGCTCCCGGTCAACCAAGGCAATCTCATTACAGGCCCGGCGTTGGTCCAAAAGGGCAGCGGTGGCGGGCTGTATAGACCCATAAGCTTCGCGGCCCTCCGCATCCAGCATGCCGGTCTGGATAAAAGCGCCGGTGTAGAGATTACACATCGGGCACTCATCGTCATAAATAATCGTGTGTTTTTCTAATGTTTTCATACTTTCAGAAATATTTGAAAATATAAACCAAATAAAAAAGCTTATTTGATAAGCTTAAACAGGGTGCCGAAAAACCAGTTCTGGTCAGCCTTCAGCATCACATCAATCGAAGTATCCATTTTACCCACGAATGAATTCAATTGCTCCATCATCTGGATGAAGGCGGCTATATCCGGTTGGTTTTTATCCCCCTCCACCGCCTGCAACTGTTCCAGCACATTTTTGACCGGTTCAATTTCTCGGCGTTTACGTTCTTTGGCTATGCGCCGGGCTATCTCCCAAATGTCCTTCTCGGCCCGGAAGTATTCCTTGCGATCACCGGGGACCAGTTCCTTATGTACCAGGTTCCAGTCCAGCAGATCACGAATATTCATATTGGCGTTGCCCCGCGAAATACTTAGTTCTTCCATAATCTGCTCGGTACTGAGCGGCGTAGCTGAAATCAATAACAACGCATGTACCTGCGCCATACTCCGGTTAATGCCCCATTCGCTACCCAGGCGGCCCCAAGTCTGAATAAACTGCCTTTTGCCTTCTTCGTAATGCATGATTCGAAGGTAATAGAAGTTTTTGTATTTTCAATAATTATTGAAAATTAAATTTTAAATTTTGGATAAGGAATGCCTTTGTAGGTGCCTTTTACCATTTTCACGCAAAGGCGCAAAGTGTTACGCAAAGGGCGCAAAGAAATGGGTTTAAAACGTTATCCCCGGCCCGTTAGCTTCGCGTTGACTACTGCGTAATTAACTTCGTCAAGCCCTTGGGGACTCTTTCAACAAGAGAGGGAATTAGCTATTCCTACTCATACTTTCTCCTTTTGTAGTCAAACTCCTCTCCTTAGATAAGAATCCTGCAAGGATCAGCGAAGCTAACGGGCCAGGGTGGTTGATGCCTTTACTTATTAGAAGTCAAATTAGAACAAGTTTGATGAGTTAAAACTAATTTTTTAAGACCTGCACGGTTTTTACCGCCCCTGCTGACTCCACTTCCAGCACGTAGATATTCGCAGGGAAAGATGAGACGTTGATCAAATGCTCTTCGGATAGATCGACGCCCTGCTTTTCGTAATACAATTTATTGAATCGGTCATACAACCGGATATTCACCGGAGCTTTGCTTTCCGGGTCGGCGGCAACACGCAAGACATCGGTTACGGGATTGGGATAGGCCATAACTGCTAAATCTTCAGCGGGAAGCACCACCAGGGTTACTTCATCGCTTGCCGTAAGGCCCTCATCATCAGTTACCGTTAGCCAGAAGACGTACGTACCAGCTACTAGATTATTCAGTCTTAGAAAACCAGTGTTTACCCCGCTCAGGGTGGCCGCCGGGCCGCTTACCTGGGTCCAGGCTCGATCAGGCTCAGTCCCATCCGGATCTGAGCTACTACCTAACAGGAACGTACTATCTAGCGGTAACTGAATGGTCTTATCTAACCCGGCGCTGACCACGGGTGGCTGATTGGGGCCGGACCGGATCACTTCAATAGCCGCGATGGTGGGCCGATTGACTTTGCCCCTGAATTCGATAGTAAGACTACTGCCCGTGAGGGTTAGTTCCAGTGTTTTTACCAGCGCCGTAGCCACGCCGGCTTCGGCGGCAATGTCAAAGTTCGTGAGGAAAGGGATTCCGTTCACGATCACGTCAAAGACTCTTTTTCCCACCGGATCTACACCAGACAGCCCGCCTTCTACCCCGAAGTAGATCTCGGCGAAATGCAGCTTTAGGGTATACTTTCCGCGTCGAATCCCCGTGTAGTATTGAAAACTCCCCTGGTCCTGATCCGAGATGCGCTCCGTCCGGTAGAGGCCATCAGCCGTGGTGCCTTTGATGTCCTCGACTGTGTTATTGGTAAAATTACTGCGGTCCTCAAAATCCTCCCTAAAGATAACTCCTTCGGGCGTGATATAGTCCTCACCCCCGGCATTGGTACGGAAGTAGGCTCTTCGCTGGTTTGAGGGCTCATCAATCACCGTAAAATGAATCGTAAGCCCCTGGCCGGCTTCCCCTTCCCCGTTGTCTTTCGTATAGGGCGTGGCCGTGAGCGTATAACTGCCCGGAGTAGGCGTCCAGGACCTATAACGGCCCACACTATCGCCCTTCAGGGCAAAAGGCGTAACGTTTTCTACCGACACACTATCATTAAGGGTAAACACGACACTGCCTACCGGCGAAGGCTGGGCCAGAGGCTGGACTCGGGCCACTATATTGATCCTGCGGGTAGGCAGCTGGGCCAGGTTGATCACATCCCCGTCGGAGAGATTGACAATCACTGGCCCCGGGCGGGAGCCTCTACCAGGGCAAAGCCTGCAACAGAGATTGGGGCCGGGTCAGTTGAAGGAGTAGCGGCAAGGGCAGTCTGCCCAAAAAACAACACGCTCAGGAAGAGTAAAAGCTTTGGCATTGGGGTCAAGATTAAGGGTTGAAAGGATTATGGTTGAAACCGGGGATAAGTTATCACTTTAAAAACTCCCTGAAATTAAATTGCTGTGAATTTTTCGGTCCAGTTAAGAAGAGGACTGCACTTCCCCATGATTAAGTAGTTCTACACGTACTTTAAACTATTCTCTAGCTGTCATTCCCGGAGGGAACTCTCTCTGCGAAGCTAATCTTCTCCATATACCACAATGATTGTCCTAAATAGAGAAGATTAGCTTCGCAGAGAGAGTTCCCTCCGGGAATGACAAAAAATGGTATCGACTAATTTTGGTGACCTACTTAGCTGCTTGCTTTTCCATACAAGGCTTGCAGCCCCTTGGCTCCATTCAAGTGACGACTATCGTAGGGGCGAATTGCATTCGCCCTTCTTGTATGGCATACGCCCTTCCGGCCCGTTTTGGAGACGGTATTACGGCACCAAGTTCCTGATACAAAAAAGGCACGGAAGAAACTTCCGCGCCAATTCAGGGCAGTAACGCAGCAGCACTGCTGCTTATGGGTAATTCTTATAATTCGATAATCAAGCCGATGGTCGGCAGAATGGTAGAGTTATCGGGGGCTAATCCGATTAACTGATTGGGTTTCTGAATGCTGCCGTCCTCATTCCGGATTAAGGTATAGGAAGGGATGTCAGGGTTGCTGCTGTTATAGACGTTCTGAATTTCCAGGAAAACATCCAGAAACCAACCTTTAAAATTCCACTTTTTGTCCAGTCGGGCATCCAGCGAATTAAAGGCCCGCAGCCGCTGGGTATTTAATTGCGAATAGTCCAGGACAATGCCGCCAGCCACTTCGTAGTCACGCAAGGTAGCCGCCGAATCAATCGGGGTATAGGGCCGACCGCCCAGGTACCGGAACCGGACACCCAATTCCCAGTTGCGGGGAAATTTATACCCACCCGTAAAGGAAATCAAGTTGCGGTTGTCCCAGGCGGAAGGAATATACGTGCTGCCATCGGCCCCGGTAAACTGACTTTTGTACCAGGTATAGGCCAGAATCCCGTAGAGGTTGTTGGTCAGCTTTTGCTGCACCAAAAACTCCAGACCATACGCCCGGCTCTTACCGTTGCTGGTCACGGCTTCATTGCCGAGTATCTGAAAATCACCGCCAAAATTAGCCAGCGAAATGCCGTTCAGCGCCGAAACGGGATAATTGTTATACTTTTTGTAAAAGCCTTCTACCGTAATCCGGGTGGCCTGCGTAGGTAAATATTCCACTCCCGCTACGTAGTGGTCACTGCGGATGTATTTGGTACGGCGGTTGACCAGTTCGTTGGTGCCCGGGTCCCGGAAACCAAGTATGGTGTAGGGAGGGATTTTGTAATACCGACCCACGGAAGCATTCAGATTAAACGAATTAGTCAGAGAGTAGGAGAGAGCCAGCCGCGGCGACAGAGTCCGGGTGAAATCGAGACCCTTATCCATAAAGGTATTTCCGTCGGTGCGAATGCCGGCCGAGGCTTTTAATTTGTCATTCAGCAGACTTTTGGAGAGTTGTCCGAAAGCACCCATGCGCCAGAAGGAGAATCTGGTCTGATAATCCACTGTAAAGCCCGGCTCAAGTACATTGCCCTGTGCGTCCAGTGTCTGGTTGCGGATGCGGTTAAAGGTTGAGTTGGTATAGGCCGAATACTGCAGATTGGCGCCATAGCTGAGGGTCCAGGTGCCGTAGGTGCGGGTCAGGTCAAAGCGTAATTTGCCTTCATTTTCGGATGAATTGTACAGAAAACGGGCGGGTTGGTTAGGATCGTCGTTTTCGTATTTTTCGGCTTTATTGGTAAACAGATTTCCGCTGGCCGTCAGGTTAAAATATCCGTTCTTAATTAAGCGTTTCCAGTTGATTCCTGCCGTGCTGGTCCACTGGTTGTTGGTCGGAATCCCATCCAGGATGGCCAGACGGCTGTAAAACTCAGGCAGCGTTTCGCCGTCTTCCCGGCCTGTCGGCGGATCGAGGGTAAGCCGGTCAATACTGCCTACGCCGACCAGGTTGAGCTCATTTTTGTCATCAATCTTATGCGTCACTTTGTACTGGTAATCCCAGTAGCTGGGCAGAAATGGCAAGCCGATCAGTTTGAAAAGCAGTTGAAGATAAGACCGCCGGACGGAAGCAATAAAGGTCGTATTGCCGTTTTTCTTGCCTAAAGGCCCTTCCAGGGTGCCGGCCACTTCTGTAGCACTGAGCCGGAAGTTGAACTGCCGGTTTTCGGGATTACCGGTACGCTGCTGAAATTGTAGTACTCCTGATAGTGGATTGTCATACCGGGCCGCAAAACCACCCGAAGCCAGGGTCACATCCTTGATAAAGGAGACATTAAGAATACCCGCCGGACCGCCGGCAGCTCCTTGCGTGGCAAAGTGGTTGATAATCGGCACTTCCACGGCGTCCAGGTAGTACACATTCTCGTTGGGAGCGCCGCCCCGGATAATAATGTCATTGCGGAAGCCGACCGAACCCGATACGCCGGGCAGCGACTGCACCACCTTGGCCACGTCATTATTTCCTCCCGGGTACGATTTAATCTCCTGTTGCCCCAGACTCTGGATCGAATTAGGCGTCTCCAGGGTTTTGATGAAGGGACTGGCCTGTATGATTACTTCGCCCAGCTCACTGGCCGATTCTTCCAGATCGAAATCCAGGGCTACGGCATTGCCGGTCGTGACCACTACATCAAATTTAGTCAGCGTCTTATACCCCAGGTAAGAGGCCCGGATATTGTAGCTTTTGGGAGGAACACCCGTGAGGCTGTAATACCCCCGTTCGTCGGTGGTAATGCCCAGGGTAGTGCCTTCCAGCAAAATAGAGACCCCTGGAATAGCCTGCTGGGTTCGCGAATCCTTGACGTAGCCAAACAGACGCCCCGTATTCTGGGCCGATACTAAGATCGCAGGGAAGACTATAAGCAGCAGGAGCCAGCAGGGCTTCCCGGAGGGTAGAAAAGGCATGGGTAGAATGGTCTGATGATTGGTTTTGTGTTAACTGCTTTAGTAGGTTGGTTGTTTCCGGAAGGATTGGGATAATTTACCGGTATGCTGCCACAAGAGCAGCTATAAATGGTGTAGCCTGCTCAGTCACAGCCATTTGTCCGGTTTCAAGGCCAGCCATCCCTTTCCGCGCTTGAAAATTACCCTATTAAATTAAATTTTGTCCTCCAATAAAATAACTGACCTATTATGCGTGTACAACCTACTAAGGGCATGCTGGCCGTGATTTTTGCCTTATTTCTGGTAAAAACGGCTACGGCCCAATTTTTAACCACACCCCCCAGCGGAGACAATAAGAAGGCATCCGTTTCCGAGCAGATCGGTATTACCGAGGTAAGCATCCACTATAGTCGCCCGGGTGTAAGAGGTCGGGAGGGTAAAATCTGGGGTACCCCGACCGCTCATTACGGGTATAAGGATTTGGGCTTCGGTATCAGTAAGCAGGCTCCCTGGCGGGCTGGTGCCAACGAAAATACCACCATCCGTTTTTCGGGTGACGTAAAGGTAGAAGGCAAGGAGTTGCCCGCGGGTACTTATGGATTGCATATGGGCCTGGAAGCCGATAACGTAACCGTTATTTTTTCGAAGAATGCCACTTCCTGGGGGAGCTATTTTTATGATCCGGCCGAAGATGCCTTGCGGGTAACGGTTAAACCCGTGAAACTGAACGAAAGTCAGGAATGGCTGAAGTACGAGTTTACGGAGCAAACGCCTAACTCAGCCGTAGTAGCCTTGGTTTGGGAAAAGCTGAAAATTCCTTTCAAGGTAGAAGTAGATGTACATAACACGGTACTGGCTTCCATGCGTAACGAGTTGAGGAGTTCGCCCGGTTTTACCTGGCAAACCTGGAACCAGGCAGCCGCGTATTGTCTGCAAAACAACATTAACCTGGAAGAAGGGTTGACCTGGGCCGAAAAAGCCACTAGTGCACCCTTTATCGGACAGGCTAACTTTGCTACCCTAAGCACCAAAGCCCAGTTACAGGAAAAGCTCGGGAAGCAAGCCGAAGCCGATGCTACCATGAAACTGGCCCTTCAGAAAGCCGACCTGATGCAACTGCACGGCTATGGACGGCAATTGCTGGGGCAGAAAAAAAACAAAGAGGCCCTGGACATCTTTCTGATGAATGCAAAGAAAAATAGTAATGCCTGGCCTACCAATGTGGGACTGGCCCGTGGGTATTCGGCAGTGGGCGACTACAAAAAAGCCCTTAAATACGCTAAACTGGCGCTTCCGCAAGCTCCCGACGATTTAAATAAAACGAGTATAGAGGGAATGATCAAAACGCTGGGAGAGGGCAAAGCGCTGAATTAACCGGTAGCGAATTTGATAGGATCAATTACGAAAGCCCTTCACCGAAGGGCTTTCGTATGATAAGGTAGGACTTACGCAAAACATCCCTAAATTCTCTAAAGGGGACTTTTCAAAACCTGTTTCGACCCCCTTCAGGGGGTTCTGAGGTTTACCCACAAATATTTATACTTACTATAGAAAGGTATTTCAGGCTTGTTAATTCGTTCTTACATTCTTCTTAGTCAGGCACTTACTTTTATTTTGCTTGCCCAAAATAGGGCAAAACGAAAGTTTTGAGCCAGCAATGTGGGAAGACGAGTAACAAAACAATCCTGAAAGGATCAGCGAAGCTAACAGGGCAGCAGCAACCAAGCCCACTTCCCACAGGCTGGCCCAAAAACTCCCGTTTTTGTCCCCCTTTGAAAAAGGCCTATCCCACTTACCTCCGGCCTGCACGCAAGGCCAGAACGGGCCACACGGTTGCTGCACCCCTGCCCGCCCCTGATAATCCGATTATTTGTGGGTAAACCTCAGTCAGGGGGTTGGGGGTAAAAACTGCGGGTAGTCCTGATAAGGAAAGATCTGACGAATTAAGACTGTCCCCTTACTGGTACCTTAGGCCTCGCCGCAACAGGTACGGTAGAGAAATTAATTATGCTGAAGGGCAATCAGGCAACCAGCTATGACCTTCAGATGGTTTTACCATGAGCCAGATTGGCTTTTGTTTTTCCTTCTCAAGGATAAGGAGCCCGGGCAATTGGACAGGACATGTTGAACCACTCTGTTGTGTGTGCGGTAACATAAAAATGCCCGTTTACAGTGCCATTTGTAGTTTTTTAAGTCCATAAAATTCTGTAACCCAGTATAGTAAAAATTGTTTTACCGGAAAAATACTAAAATGCATTGCTGAGTATGGCGATTAAAAAAGTAAACAATGAAAAATGCTTTAGTTTAGTATGCTCATGTAAGACTTTTAGCGAAATTGCAGTAAAATTTATTAGGTATTTAGACAACCTTTACTGGTTATTGTTCGTAGTCAGAATAAAATATTTTATTAAAATGCTGTAAATCATAAAGTTGCGTTTTTATTATGATACTTCTTTTCAATGGTATCTTCATGCAGGAAGTAACCATTGGGATCAGATAGGAAAAAAATAGCCAGTAATAATTGTAAAAAAACTATTTTCTTCTGATTATTTGCGTGTTAAATTCGCGCTTTGTTAATACTTTTTTGTTCCACTTTAACTAATCAGGAGGCAGGACGTTTAAAAGATGAGACAGCTCAAAATCACAAACCAGATCACCAACCGGGATAGTGCTACTATCGAGAAGTATTTTAACGAAATCTCCAAAGTAGAGCTACTTACACCTGATGAAGAAGTTGACCTTGCCCGCCGGATCAAACAAGGCGATCAGCAAGCACTGGAAAAACTGGTAAAGGCGAACCTAAGATTCGTCGTTTCAGTAGCCAAGCAGTATCATCACAGTAAGGTACCTTTAAATGATCTGATCAATGAGGGAAACCTCGGGTTGATCAAAGCCGCCAAGATGTTTGACGAGACCAAAGGTTTCAAATTCATCTCTTATGCCGTATGGTGGATTCGTCAGTCAATCATGCAGGCGCTGGCCGATCATTCCCGTCTGGTCCGTATTCCGGCCAACAAAATTGGTGAGTTGTCTAAGATGAATCAGTCAATTGGTATCATTGAGCAGCTCTTTGAGCGGGAACCAACGCACGAAGAACTTGCTGAATAACTGGGAATTTCCGTAGAAGACATTAAGAGTGCCAATACGGCTTCTATCCGCCAGTCGTCACTGGACGCCCCTTTTGAAGAAGGAGAAGAAGGTACCCTGCTGGATGTGCTCCGTAACCCGGATGCTTCCATGGCTGATAATACGATGGAAAACACCAATTCTTTGAAAATTGAGTTGGAAAGACTACTGGCTACCTTATCAGAACGTGAACGCGAAGTAATCCGCCGTTTCTTTGGCATCAACTGCGAATACAACCAGTCGCTGGAAGATATTGCCGAGGACCTGGGCCTGACTCGCGAAAGAGTACGTCAGATCAAAGAAAGTGCCCTGAAGAAACTGCGCACCTTCTCTGGTTTATCGCTGTTGCAGCCTTACATTGGTTAATTAGACCGACGATACATATTGGAAAATATATACTCCAAACCGGCTCACAAGGCCGGTTTTTTTATTGAGCCTCATAAATACGTTCTATGATAAAGGGGGGCTTCGTACCAGCGTACATCAGGCGGGGAAAGGCAAATCCGGCAATAGAATGATACAATAACTTTGCCTTCTTGCACCAAGTCCAGCGGGACCGGCCAATCTGGCGCCCACGGCGCACGTACGGAATTCCCTGGTACCCCGGAGAAAGCCGGAGCAGTGCGTAGAATATATTCTGCCTCGCTTCGGGTAAAACCAGTACTTTTTCCCGTAATGCCCGGCTGAACAATACATAATCGAAGCCTCCGGGCGGGGCCGTAGGGAAGAATAACTTGCGCATAATCAGATGAAACAGCTCCGAAAAAGTGCTTTTATCCTCCCGCAGTTGCCGGTACGCAATCACCAGGGGAATACCCTGTTGCCAGTAAGTAAACATCTCCGGCATCAATTCCGGAGAGTCTTGCAGGTCAGCGGCTATAATACTCGTACAATCACCGGTGGCAAATTGCAAGCCCGCGAGAATGGCCTGGTACGAGCCGAAATTCCGGACCAGTTTGATCACCTTTACTTTACGCGGAAACTGAGCGCGGAACCGAAGCAATTCCTGTAACGTATTGTCCCCCGACCCGTCGTCTACGAGTATATATTCAAATTCTGCTCCCTTTGGAAAATACTTCTCATTATCCACCAAAGCCGCCATGGTCACCGGAATATTGCCTTCGTTGAAGTAACAGGGGATGACAATAGAAAGCTTGGCCATGCGAGATAATTTAGGATGCTGGATTGCGGAAATCGGATATCAGATGAAAGGAGAAGATTTCACCTTTACCGGGGTTCCTTCCTGCTTTTGGATTTTCGTTCTTCTCAAAAACAAAAAATAGAGTAGCCCAAAGCAGATAACAATGACAAATCCTTGCCCAAAATACGCATCGTCGGACATCCAGGGACCGTGGTGCATAAAATAACGCTGCTCCGGCAAGCGTAACAGGTTTCCACTAAATGAAAGTATATTTAATGGGAATCCTATCTTGCTAAATGCAAGTGAAAGCAGAAAAAGTACTGCGTAAAACAAATCTGGCAACGGATGCTTGTCTAGGGTAACGCATAATGCAACTACGAACAGGGGCCAACTAGTAATAAACTGCCTGGATTCTGAACCGATGCTTAGCAGGGTAAACAGGCTGAATACGACGAAAAACCCCCAACCCATTTCCTTTGCCGACTGCACGATTTTACCCCACGCATAGATGACCAGCAGTACTGCCGGACCCAAGTACACTACGTGAGCTACTAAAAAAGCCAGGGGATTGGTGACTGCTTCCAGGGCTACGTGGGCTAAGAACCCTTTGTAGTTTAGCCGGGGCGTGTTTCCACTCGAAAAAGCGTAAATAATTCCTCTAACCACCAGCAACACAATCACGGCGACTACCGTACGGTAACTCCTTAGCTCCGCCAGGGGTAGGGTTTTAATCGATAGACTAACATGCAATGGCAACGTGGCAATATACAGGTAGATCATTGCGCAGCAAACCGAAGCAACCAGCGTAACATTACTCATCGGGTTGACCAGGTAAGTATGTCCTGCTTGGCGGAGCAGCAGAATAAACAGCAGGAATCCGGCACTAATGGTCACCGAAAACAGCACCCCAATTCTTCCGGCATCTGCCGTAGGTTTGCTGAAGCTTTGGTAGGGAAATGTAAAAAGGAGCAGCCCGGTATACAGAAGCGTGGGAAAACAAAAAGCCCCAAGCAGCGAGACCAGTAATAATGGAATTGATTTTTTCTTCAGAAAAAAATACAGAATAGCCATTCCAAAGGCAAGGGCTGTAGTATCACACAGGACAGGGGTATAAAAGGGCATTTTTACGGTGGCAAAATTAATAAATAGGGCAATCCAGCCCAGTATTTGCGATTTTACCCCCAGGCCGAGCAGTTTAGCAATCTGATGCCAAAGCCATAAGGAAAGTGCAATAGCCATTGTATTCAGGAGAATAAAACCCCGGACAATCGTTTGATCAGTGATCGTTGCGCTGAGAGAAGACAATCCTAGGTATACCAGCAACTGGGGTAGCAGACGCTGAAAACGGTAAGAGTCAAGCCGTTTATCTAAAATAGTCTCTTTCATTTGCTTGATGTTCTGGGCATATTCCACCCCATCCCATCCCAGTCCGTTCGCCTCCGAAACAAGTTCCGGGCGGAAAGCATGCCATCCGGCAATTGCCAAAAAGACGAGGAAGTAGAGCCAGGGTAAGTGTGCTTGCCGTAAGGGTATTTTTAGGGAAATCATCAAGTGTTATTTTCAATTAGTAGTCAGGCAATCAGCAGGTAGTATGGTGAATAATGATTCAAGTTGCTTGCCGCCGGAGGCTTTTTCGGGTGCGTAGATTATATCCGGGGACTGATAAAAGCAGGTAGCTAAAGAAGGGCAATACAACGGTACGGTAACGGTTCAGTTCCCCGAAGTTAGGGGCCGAAAGAGCCAGTAGTACAACCAGCATGATGATAAAGTGAAAGGTAGCCAAAACAAGGATAAAGTTGGCGGGTACCGGTAATTTGAATTGGAAAAGCTTTATGGCAGCTACCAAGGTTATTACCAATAACAGCGTATTTTCGATGGCTGCAACCAGTTGTAGCGGATTAGCTGCTTCCCATATAAAAGGCCGGAATAAACCGGCTACTAGCGCTTGGCCCGAATGAAACAGAAAACTGGGAATGGTAGGCTGTAAGTCCGGATAGGTGATTGGGGTATTGGCCTGGTGTGCCGTAATGTGCGCATCATGGTTCTGTATAACCGAGGGCAGGAAATAGGAAGGATATAGGCTTGGGTGGCTTAAAGTGGCTAGCAATAGCAGGCAAACCAAGATGCCTTCAAATAGCAGGCACTGATGAATTACCGGTCTTATCCGCAGTTTCCGGATAAGCGCCTCCGCCAGTAACGCAGCCGTTAAGCAGGCAACCAAAATGGCGAAATAGTAATACTTGATTTGCCATAAAATCCCCAGTCCTGCCAGTAAGAGAAGCGCTTTACCCGCTTCAGGGACGTTTTTAAGGGAAATACTTCTGGTTTCGTATTTCAACATCAGTCCACCGGTAAAACCAATAATGCCCATGGAAAGAGATTCTTTGAGCAGCCCTGAAGTCCAGAAAATGACCGATGGAAAAAACAGGAAGCTAATAAATGCCGTCCAGCGGCGGGCAGGATATAACTGGCTCAGGGTATAAGCTATATTCCAGGCTCCCAGGAAGCTGAATAAGGAAAAGTACAGGCCTGATAGCCAGTAATTATTACGGGTAAAAATATGAATGATGCTTACCAGCTTGGCAAAAATCAAGGCTCGGGGTTCACTGGCAAGAGAAAGCTTATTGAGAACGGGGGAGGGCGGAATAGCGCCGCTTACTACAAATTGCAGGTAGTCTACGGGGTGGTTTTTACCCCAGTTAGCCAGGAGGCTGGCATCTTGATGAAAGCGGAAAGTGTCGCCGCTATAAGGATAGTAATACGGATATACTAATCCCAAGGGGGTTCCGGCAAATGGCTTACTGGTTACACCAGCCAAAAATAATCGGGGCAGTAATGGGTCGTTGTATTGGCTCAACTTACTACGGAGGAATAAGCCGATCAGGAAAAGATGAATGAAGCTAATAAGCAAATTGTAGCCGTAAAGTGAAAATTGATTACCAGAATAACCCGATTGAATGGCAAATATACTGTACTTCTTCTTCCCGCATTCCCGGATATAGCGGCAGACTCAGGTAAGTCCGGGCAATGTTCTCCGCAATGGGAAAACTGCCGGAAGCATACTGTAACTCCTGGTAAGCCCCCTGTAAGTGCGGAGGCACCGGATAATGAATCATGGTGCCGATGCCTTTACGCTGCAAAAACTCCTGCAACGCATCCCGCTTCTCAGTCCGGATTACGTACAAGTGCCATACGGGTTCTGCTCCGGGGGCTACTGCCGGTAAAGAAAGCTGGTCATAAGCCGATAGGTACTGCTGGTAGAGAGCAGCCAATCGTTTCCGCTGGCTATTCCAATCATTAAGAAAGGGCAATTTTACGCTCAGAATAGCCGCTTGCACTTCGTCCAGCCGGTTGTTGAAGCCCTGCACCTGGTTATAGTATTTGCGGTCAGACCCATAATTACGAAGCATTCGCACCTGCTGTGCTACAACATCGTCATTCGTAGTGATGGCGCCGCCGTCTCCCATAGCACCCAGGTTTTGGTGGGGTAAAAACTGGTGGCATTAATCTGTCCCCAGCTACCGGTAGGCTTTTCCCGGAAAGCTGCGCCATGTGCCTGGGCATTGTCCTCTACCACAAAAAGGCTATTGCGGCCAGCAATAGCCATAATCTGGTCCATTTCGCAGGGTTGACCGTACAGGTGCACCGGCAAAATTGCCTTTGTCCGGGACGTAATCGCTGACTCTATACGGGCCGGGTCAAGGTTAAACGTTTGTTCATTGGGTTCAACCAGTACCGGCCTGGCGCCAGTCATAGAAATTCCCAATAGACACGCAATGTAGGAATGAGCCGACAAGATCACTTCATCCCCTTTGCCAATGCCCAGTGCCCGTAACCCAAGGTGAATCGCATCCAATCCATTGGACACGCCGATGCAATGCTTCACTTGGTTGAAGGCCGCGTATTCGCTTTCGAAGGTTTTCAATCTTTCACCCAGAATATACCACTGCGAATCGGCTACTGCTTCTACGCTTTTCAGCACCATCTCCCGTGGGTTAGCTCATGCTGGTATTGAAGGAGAAAAAGGAATGTGCATGGCTGGTTGCTGGTTTTGGGTGTATTGTTTCCGGTTTTGAGCTTCCAGCTTCAATCTCATACACTGACAACTACCAACTGGAAACCCGATACGGTTAATTACTATGCGACAAAATATGGCTAACGCCCCTAACGAGAAACCCAGCTTTTCGCAGTTACGGATAACGGCCCGGTTGGGAGTTTGGGTAGGCCTTCCCAAATACGCTTTATCTGATTCTTTGGCCCGAAGGAGGCATTCCGATAATAGCTTGTAATGCCAGCCCCGGCATTCGGGAGCAACGGCTGAAAGCAATATCTGGGCCAGTGGAATTTCTTCCGCAAGGTACTTCAGCGCCATAAATGCTCTGGTCGGAATACCCGGTTCATCAGGTATCAGCACTGCCTCACAATAGCCTTTTACCGCTTCCTCCGCATATTTGGCCAGAAAAGAATCACCTAAGTCTGGATCAAAGGCTGGTTCGGCATGGAACCGGTCGTAGGCATTACGCATTTGGGCGGCCACTTCCCTTAGGTTGGCAATATCAGTTTGGGCGGCTAACCGTACCGGAAAACGTTCATTGGCAAAACCACTCAAGGGACGATAATACTTGAGTCTGGTTTCGATCAACCGGAAGCCGGCTGAAGTCAAAGCGGAAACCAACCGGATATCTTCTGATGGAATTTCCGAAAAGAGATACCTTCTTTCCGCCTGAAAGAAGCCGGTTTTAAAATGGCTAACCGCTGCGCAAAGCTTATCGAAATCTTGGTTGGTGTATAGTACATTGATTAGCCGGAACGTTTCAATTCCGAAGAATTGCGTGTCCCAGGTCAGCTTTTTAACGAAGAACAAGAAGCTTGCCCCCGAAATTTCAATCGAAACAAGTTGTTCTTCAGGATGTTGGCCAAAACCGACAAGTGGGGCAATAACGTGTTTCTGTACCTGTTGCGGTTGATCCAATGGCCGGATGAAAGGGCAGGGCGCATAAAAGGGCAAAACATCCGCTCGGGCACTAAAGTATGGCGCCAGATCAGACATGAACGGCCATTTTTCGGAACTGCGTATAATCGCGAATATAATCCCTCTCCTGGTAAGGCATGGAAGCCAGGGCCAATACAACGGCTCCGGGGGAGAACGTAATAGTGTGCCAATGCAGGGGCGGGAGTAACAAACCAGTTCCGGGTCTATTTAATACAAAAGATGATTTTTCTCCCGCTGCAGATTCACAAACCACTTCTGCCGTTCCGGTCAGGGCAATAAGTACCTGCTTCAGTTCGTGATGCGCATGATTGCCCCGGGTGGCAGTTTCCGGAGTCTGGTAACACCAGAATACCCGCTGGATATCAAAAGGAATAGAGATTTCCTGTTCGGCCACCGATAGAAAACCGGTCTGAGAAGAGCCAATGGAAGGAAATTCAATAAGCCTCGGAGATTCCATCTTCCAAAGATGGCCCTTTACGGTACAAAACCCAAATCGGCGGCAGTTCAGAATTATTTCGGGGAGGGAAATGTTTAGGATTAGTCATTACTTTATACCCAGGAAAATCCTTTTTCCAATGACCAATACACTAATGACTAATGACCAATCTTACTACCTTTGTACTATGATTTCTAACGAATTAACAGATATAATTTCCGCTAAACCCATTACCCGGAAGGGTATTCGCCGGATGAACCTGGAGGAGTTGAAAGCCTTCTTTACGGCTCATGGCGAACCAGCATTCCGGGCCAAACAGGTGCACGAATGGCTTTGGAAGAAGTCGGTGACTGACTTTGACCGGATGACTAACCTTTCGGTGAACCTGCGCAATTTTCTGAAGACGCATTTTGATATTAACACAGTAACGGTTGAGAAAAAGCAGGTGAGCAGCGACCAGACCATTAAATCGGCCTTCCGGCTGTTTGACGGGAACCTGGTTGAAGGCGTGCTGATTCCGGCCGATGACCGGATGACGGCCTGTGTTTCTTCGCAAGTAGGTTGTTCGCTGACCTGTAAGTTCTGCGCTACCGGTTACATGGACCGCAAACGTAACCTGGAAGCCGCCGAAATTTACGATCAGGTAGTGCAGATTAAAGAACAGGCTGAGGCGCATTATGGGACGCCGCTAACCAATATTGTATACATGGGCATGGGAGAACCCCTGCTGAATTATGCCAATGTGCTGCAATCGGTTGAACGCATTACTTCTCCGGAGGGGCTTAATATGGCTCCCAAACGGATCACGGTTTCCACGGCGGGTATTGCCAAAATGATCAAAAAACTGGGCGATGATGAAGTTAAATTCAATCTCGCCTTGTCGTTGCACGCGGCTAATGATCAGAAGCGCAACCAGATTATGCCCATTAATGAGAGCAATACCCTGGTAGCCCTGAAGGAAGCTTTACAGTATTTCTACAAAAAAACCGGCAGCCGGGTCACGTATGAGTATATTCTCTTCTATAATTTCAACGACACCCTGCAGGACGCCAAAGAGTTGTACGAGTTTACCAAACATACGCCCTGCAAAGTGAACATTATTGAGTACAACCCGATTGCCAACGCCGACTACCAGAACACCACTGTTGACTCACTGACCCGTTTCAGTCAATTTCTGGAAAGTAAAGGGGTGGTGGTAAATGTGCGTCGCAGCCGGGGCAAGGATATTGACGCCGCTTGTGGACAACTGGCCGGGAAGAAATAGGAAGTAGCGATGAAATGGTAGATGCTTAATGGAATAGGTGTAAATTATTGACTTTTAAAGCCTTAGCACACGATCATTTAACTTTTAGCATTTAGAATTTTCCATTACCGAAGTAGCTAACTATTAGTAATATTCTTTACTGTCATCCCCGGAGGGGATCTTCTCTAATTAAAGCACTGTCTGCCAAACACGGATAATCAATAATCAATAATATGGACGAAGCATCAAAAGAACATCTATATGAAGCTATTCAGGAGACGCTTCAATGGATAGACCGAACCAACGAAAGAATTGCTGTTCATTCCCGGCAGGATAAGCCTGACCAATTGGCGATTGAAGGATTTGAGCAGCAAAAAGTACAATTAACCGCCCAACTGCTGGAGTTGCTGAAACAGTTTAACATTGAAATTCCAGTTACCAATCGGGCCGCCTAAAACTCTTTATGGTAAAGTAAATAGCTGACTTTCAAGCGTCTATTAATTGTCCATTATCCATTTTACATTGTCCATTTATAGGGTTACCGGATGCTGAAAAGAATCGTCTAATGTTCTCCTCTTTGCGAAACTCTTTGCGTTCTTTGCGTGAAATTTTTCTGACTGCCCTCTGGCGGCGTAAGCTTTTCCGGGGTACCCTGCTTGCCTGCATAGTCCTGCTGATCTCTTTCCTCCTGCTGGACCTGATTTTTCCCTTTCGGACCAAAGTTTCCTATTCGCCTATTATCTATGCCCGGGACGGTTCGGTGTTGCACGCCTTTCTGAGCCGCGACGATAAATGGCGCATGAAAACCGAACTGGACGAGATCATTCCCGAACTGCGGGAAGCCATTATTTTCAAAGAAGACCAATACTTTTATTACCACCCCGGCGTAAATCCGGCGGCTATTATCCGGGCCGCTTTCAACAATACCCTGACGGGCCGTAAAACTTCCGGCGCTTCGACCATCACCATGCAGGTAGCCCGGCTACTGGAACCTAAGGAGCGGACTTACAGCAACAAACTCGTTGAACTTTTTCGGGCCTTGCAACTGGAGTGGCATTTTTCCAAAGCGGAAATCTTGCAGTTGTACCTCAACCTGGTTCCCTACGGAGGCAATGTAGAAGGCGTAAAATCAGCCTCGGTATTGTATTTTGGCCGGCTGCCCGATCAGCTGAGCCTCGCCCAGATCGTGATCCTGGCTATTGTGCCCAACCGGCCTACGTCACTGTACCTGGGCCGCAATAATCCGCTCATCCGGCAGGAACGCGACCGGTGGCTGAAACGCTTCCGGAACAGTCAACTGTTTGAGGCAAAAATCATCACCGATGCGCTGGCCGAACCATTGGAAGCATCCCGAATACCAGTGCCGCAGTTGGCTCAGCACCTGGCCTACCGGCTGAAAGCAACCCATCCGGATGCGGATAATATGCAGACCACCCTGCGGAAGAACGTGCAGGACAAAGTGCAGCAATTGGCCTATAACTACCATAAGCGGCTTGAAAAATATAACATTCATAACTTGGCCGTGATCGTAGTGAATAACCGGACGATGGAGGTAGAAGGCTACCTGGGCTCACCGGATTTTAAAGACGGCGAACATGCCGGTCAGGTAGATGGCGTAAGGGCCGTGCGGTCACCGGGAAGTACGCTCAAGCCGCTGGTCTACGCCCTGGGCATTGATGCGGGAAAAATTACCCCTAAAACCGTCATTGCCGATGTGCCCAGTAACTTCGCTGGTTATGCCCCCGAGAACTTCGACCGGCAGTTTAACGGCCCGGTTACCGTAGAAAAATCCCTCATTTATTCACTGAATATTCCCTCGGTGAAGGTGTTGCACGATATCGGAATGCCGCTTTTCCTGCAAAAGCTGAAGAGTGCCCGTTTTGCGCAAATCGCTAAAGATGAACGCAAACTAGGGCTATCCATCATTCTGGGAGGGTGCGGCGTGACCTTGGAGGAACTAGCCGGTTTGTACGCCGCTTTTGCCAATGGCGGCCGGTTTGCCAATCTACAGTACCTGCTTCCTGAGAAAGATTCGGAGGAAACTACTAAAAAGCATATACCCCTGATTTCGGAGCCGTCTGCCTATATGCTCAGTGCCATCCTTTCGCAGGCCATCCGGCCCGATCTGCCCAATAATTTTGAGAGCAGTTACCACGTACCCCGCGTAGCCTGGAAAACGGGCACCTCTTATGGCCGGCGGGATGCCTGGAGCATCGGCTACGACCGGCAATATACCATTGCGGTTTGGGTGGGCAATGCTTCGGGAGAAGGGGTACGCGAACTCACCGGGGCTGATATCGCCACACCGTTATTATTTCATCTCTTCAATAGTATCGGGTACAATACGCAAACCAGCCGGATTGCCGCGCCGCCAAAGCTCCATTTCCGGATGGTCTGTACTGAAAGCGGGTTGCCACCGGCCGAAGGGTGCGGGCATCAGGTGGCTGATTACTACCTGCCCCTGGTTTCACCTACCCAGCCTTGTAATCACCTGAAGGAGGTAGCTGTTTCCTCCGACGGAACTTTTTCCTATTGTACGGCCTGTCAATCAGCGGGAGCCAAGAAAAAATGGTACCCCAATCTTTCCCCCGAATTAATGGCCTTTTATGGGAATGAGGGCCTTGCGTATCAGGCAATTCCGCCGCATAATCCGGCTTGTACCCGCATTTTTGATGCCGGCGCCCCCAGAATTATTTCGCCCTCCGATGGGAAAGAGTACCTGCTGGAAGGCGGGGAAGGAACCGATATGCTGCTGAGCTGCCAGGCTGGTAACGACGTCAGAAAGGTATACTGGTACTCTCAACGATCGGTTTTACCGCGCCGCCGGCGTTACGGAAAAAGTATTCTTTACACCGGCTCCGGGGCCAGTCAAAATTTCGTGCAGCGACGACAAAGGCCGTAATGCTGATATCCGGATTGTGGTGAAAAGAGGGTAGTGAAGTAAATGGATAATGGTCTACTACGGTACATTTTATAAAGATTGACTGGCGCGGAAGTTACTTCCGCGTCTAAATCAAGGCACGGAACTAAGTTCCGCGCCAATGTGCCGTAGTATAGAATAATGGATAATTACCAGCTAGTTTACCGCGTAATCAGGCATTTGGCCTTTTTGAAAGGCCCGGACTGGAAGCATTAGGATGTTTTTTGGGACTAGGGATACTTGGCCACCGCGCCCGTCAAGTTGCATCAGGATGTTTTTGGGAAAGGATAGCCGTAGCCTACAACTACTACTGCGCCCAGTGCCCGAACATCTGCGTACATAGTTATGTTATAAACGCTTTGATCGCTGGAGGTCACTTTTTCTTCGGTAGTATAGCCGATAAATGAGAAAACCAATACAGAGGAAGTGTCGGCAGCGCTTTCGAAAGTCATCGTATAATGGCCTTCGGCATCCGTAATAGTTCCCGTCGAAGTGCCTTTCAGTACAATGCGTTCACTCCCGGAATAGGTTGCCCGGTTTCATCCGTAACTTTCCCGCTTACTGATAACCGTTTGGGCACCGGCGTCTCTTTCGCATTCCTCTTTGGCAGAAACTTGATCAGGTTCCCGTTGCTCGGTCTTAGTCTGGGCCGGGCAGAGTCAGCGGCTATACTTCTAAGGCCTAGGTCGTGACCAGCGTCAGGGCGTACAACTGCCATCTGGGCACTGCATGATTGTTTTCGGAGGCGGGAGAATATACCTTTAACTGATCCCTCCGGAACCGGCCGCAGGTTTTGCCGGAAGATTGTCGTAGATATCCGTAAATTTCTTCATCCGTCATCCGGGTAAAATCAATTACGGTCTGCTGGCAGCGGAGACAATGGCGGCCTCAGTCGACGGACTGCATCGCTTGCCAGTCTTCGGGGCAAGCATCCGGAATGGCAACCTGTATTTTACGCTGGGTCATACGATGAATGCGGTGTTGGTGGTTCGATGTTCAATGTTCGTAACCGGACGTCACCGGTTGGGGTGCCGGCAATACTCCTTCCTCGTAAAAGATGCACCTGGCGAATAAATTTCATAAAATAACCAGGAAAAATTTTTACTTTATTCGGAAAATGTAAAGGGCTATTGATATAATTACAGAAATTTCCCGGAATTCCGCCTGGCAGTTTTTATTCAACATTCACCTTAAGCAATTCAATATTCTCCTATACACCATGTCAGAAACTAAAAAAAAACTACGCAGTGAGGAATGGTTTGGCAAAACCGATAAAATGGGCTTTATCTACCGGAGCTGGATGAAAAACCAGGGTTTCCCGGAAGATATGTTTCACGGTAAGCCGGTTATTGGTATTTGCAACACCTGGTCTGAGTTGACTCCCTGCAACTCCCATTTCCGGATTCTGGCTGAATCTATCCGGCACGGCATCTATGAAGCGGGTGGTTTTCCCCTGGAATTTCCGGTGATGTCGCTGGGCGAAACCCTGATGAAGCCTACGGCCATGCTCTACCGAAACCTGGCCAGTATGGACGTGGAAGAATCCATCCGCGCTAATCCTTTAGATGGCGTGGTGCTGATGACCGGCTGCGACAAAACAACCCCTTCGCTGTTAATGGGGGCTGCCTCAGTCGACATTCCTTCCATTGTATTGCCCGGTGGACCCATGCTGAACGGCAAATTTCGCGGTCAGGACATTGGTTCCGGTACCCACGTCTGGAAATTCACCGACGAACTGAAAGCCGGACAAATGACCCCGAAAGACTACCTGCAGGCCGAAAGCTGCATGTCGCGGAGCAATGGCCACTGCATGACTATGGGTACGGCTTCGACCATGGCTTGTATGGTCGAATCACTGGGGATGACGCTGCCCGGAGGCGCCGCTATTCCGGCCGTAGATTCCCGCCGGAAAGTGCTGGCCCACATGGTCGGCCGCCGGATTGTGGAAATGGTGAAGGCAGACATCCGTCCTTCGGCTATTCTGACCCGGCAGGCTTTCGAAAACGCCATTAAAGTGAACGCGGCCATCGGGGGGTCTACCAACTTTATCATTCACCTGCTGGCGATTGCCGGACGAGTAGGGGTAGAATTGAACCTGGACGATTTCGATAAACTGGGCAGCCAGATTCCTTTGTTGCTGAACCTGATGCCTTCGGGCAAGTACCTGATGGAAGATTTTTATTATTCTGGAGGACTGCCGGTGATTATCAATCAACTGAAGGAGCACCTGCACATGGATGCGCTGACCGTAAATGGCCGCACCCACGCCCAAAATACGGAAGACGCCTGTTGCTATAACAGTGAAGTAATTTATAATATCAATAAACCGCTGCAAGAGGCGGCTGGTATTGCCGTAGTAAAAGGAAACCTGGCCGAGAATGGCGCGGTTATTAAACCTTCAGCTGCTACGCCAGCCCTGATGAAGCACCGGGGCCGGGCCGTAGTATTTGAGAACATCGAAGACTATCACGCCCGGGTGGACGACCCGAAGCTGGATATTGACGAAACCTGCGTGATGGTGCTCAAAAACGTGGGACCCAAAGGATACCCCGGCATGCCGGAAGTAGGTAATATGACGCTGCCCCAGAAGTTGTTAAACAAAGGAATAACGGATATGGTGCGTATCTCCGATGGCCGGATGAGCGGCACGGCGTATGGAACGGTGATTCTGCACGTTTCGCCGGAGTCAGCGATAGGCGGCAACCTGGCCTTTGTGCAGAATGGGGATATGATTGAGCTGGACGTGAAAAACCGACGCCTGCACCTGGATGTATCGGATGAAGAACTCTTAAAGCGCCGCCGGGGCTGGAGAACGCCGGATCCGATCATG
The DNA here is from genome assembly GCA_030448185.1 of Cytophagales bacterium. Classification (GTDB taxonomy): domain Bacteria; phylum Bacteroidota; class Bacteroidia; order Cytophagales; family 172606-1; genus CADCTQ01. The sequence goes on from JAUJNL010000072.1 coordinate 33,975, forward strand.
GACCGGGGCTATGTGAGTTTGTACGTGCAGCACGTGCAGCAATCACACCTGGGCGCCGACATGGATTTTCTGGTGGGCAATTCCGGCTCTGATGTTCCCCGCGATTCCCATTAAGGAGAGAATTTCGGTTATTTCTCTAACTGGATACCCGCAATCAGTTGCGGGTATTTTGTTATATTGTATATGCGAAAGGCTATCTCGGGTATACGATTGTTAGCGGCAATTGAATCAAACATGACAAAAACGATTCTGGCAGATGTTATTGTAGGAGTGTTTATCTACTTCATCTATAAATCATATCTGGGTGGTTTCAATCCTTTCGTTGGTAGTGTTATATTGCTTGCACTAGCAGTCATTTTAATTCCACTGCTAGTATTCAGCATAAGGCAAATTGTAAGGGCAGTAGGGTTAAAAATGAAGGTGATTCAAATGGCGCTGTTAGCACTTGCAGTACT
>JAUJNL010000073.1 GCA_030448185.1 Cytophagales bacterium
GGCAGACGTAAGAAAGATCAATAACTCAGGCAGCATTCATTAAGCGAATTGCGTTCTCTCAAAAATCTCCTCCCTCTCATATGAAACATTTACTCTGCACCTGCTTGCTTCTGCTAGCAACTGGCTCCCTCTATGCCCAAAGCCGTTATACCGTCAGCGGTTACGTCCGCGAAAAAGGCAGCGGTGAACTCCTGATCGGCGTGAGTGTGTACGTACCCGGCACGACCACTGGCACCAGTACCAACAACTACGGCTTTTACTCACTCACGCTTCCGGCGGCTGATTCAGTTTCACTGGCCTTTTCATTCGTGGGCTACCAGGCCCAGACCCGTTCCATCTCCTTGCGGAAGAACACCGAACTAAATGTGGAACTTGCCTCTGGGTCTGTGTTACAGGAAGTAGTGGTAACCGGACAGCGGGAAAGAATCAGCGAGACGCCCCAAATGAGTACCATCGAGGTGCCCATCAAACAAATCAAAGCCATACCCGCCTTGCTCGGCGAAAAAGATGTACTCAAAGTACTGCAACTGATGCCCGGCGTGCAGAAAGGCGGGGAAGGCAACAGCGGTTTGTACGTACGCGGCGGCGGTCCGGACCAGAACCTGATCATACTCGATGATGCCACTGTGTACAACGCCTACCACCTCTTTGGTTTTTTCTCCCTGTTCAATGGTGATGCACTCAAAAGTGTGGAGTTAACGAAAGGTGGTTTTCCGGCCCGGTACGGTGGGCGGCTTTCATCGGTGCTGGAAATGAACATGAAGGAAGGAAACAAGGAAAAACTACACGGGGAAGGCGGCATTGGCATTATCTCCTCCCGACTTACTCTGGAAGGCCCTTTGAAAAAAGAAAAATCATCCTTTCTGATATCCGGCCGCCGTACGTACATTGATGCCCTGGTCCGTCCTTTTATTCCGGATGCAGATGGCGGCTATTATTTTTATGACCTCAACGCCAAAGTAAATTATGATTTCGGAAGAAAGAACAAGCTCTACCTGAGTGGCTATTTTGGCCGCGACCGGTTCTTTTTTGTGGAAAAATATGACGGACAAAAGACCAAAGCCGGTTTTAACTGGGGCAATGCCACCGGTACGCTGCGCTGGAATCATTTGCTCAACGAGAAACTGTTTGCGAATACTTCGCTTATTTTCAGCAATTACCGTTTCAAAATTTACGAAAGGTACAAAGATAAAGACGGCAGCGAGTTCAATCTCGACTATTCATCTGGCATCCGGGATATCGGGATCAAGCAGGACTGGGACTTTTTCCCAACCCCCAATCACTCTATTAAAGTGGGAGTATCCAGTACCTACCACCAGTTTACCCCTAGTGCCCTGGTGGTGAAGGATACCGATGTGAATGAATTTAAGCGGGAAGTAGAAGCTATTGATGTGGTGGAATCCGGTATTTACGCTGAAGATACGTATCGTCCGTTTCCGAACCTCCGCCTGAATGCCGGCATCCGGTTTTCGCATTATGTCTCCGGCAAGCAACAGTACTTCCGTCCGGAACCCCGGCTGGCCTTGGCCTACAGCCTTACCAATGATATTTCCCTGAAAGCGTCTTATGCCCGTATGAATCAGTACGTGCACTTACTGACCAATACCGGCATTGGATTGCCTACGGATCTCTGGGTGCCCTCTACGGCCAAAGTGGCTCCCCAGCAATCCCAGCAGGTAGCCGCCGGGATTGCTAAAGACTTCCTCGAACGGGGCCTGCAACTTACCGTGGAAGGCTATTATAAGAAAATGGACAACATTATCGGGTACCGCGAAGGGGCCAGTTTTCTGCTGATCGATGAAGGGCCCGAAGGAGCCCGTCAGGTAAGCTGGGAAGACAACGTGACGGCAGGACAAGGCTGGTCGTACGGTGCCGAATTTCTGCTGCAGAAAAAACTGGGCCGGTTCTCCGGATGGGTAGGCTATACCTTGTCCTGGACGCAGTTGCAGTTTGACGAACTGAACTTCGGCAAAAAATACTATGCCCGCTACGACCGGCGGCACGATCTATCAGTAGTAGGCATTTATGAGTTAAGTCCCCGGATTACCCTGTCTGGCACCTGGGTGTACGGTACAGGCAATGCTATTACGCTGCCGCTCTCTGATTATCCCTCCCCTACGCACGAAGCTAACTATCCTCCCAACCAGCGGCAACAAGGTTCCTGGTACTCAGCTACATATACTGTAAATGATTATGACACTAAGAACAGCTTCCGGATGGCTTCCTATCACCGCCTCGACTTAGGGGTGCAGTTCCATAAGAAAATGAAACGACACGAACGGACCTGGGAATTCAGCGTGTATAACGCGTATAACCGCCGCAATCCCTTTTTCTACTATACTGCTTCGGAGTATGACCAGCAAAGAAAAGCCAGCCGGAACGTTCTCAAACAAATTACCCTATTTCCCATCATTCCTTCACTGAGTTATAATTTTAAATTCTGATGAAAAGATTAGTCTGGCTACTGATATCTCCACTGCTGCTCTGCTTGTCCGCTTGTGAAAAGGATGTAGTGAACATAAAAATTCCGGAACAGGGCGTCCAACTCGTCGTTACCTCCTTTATCTCCCACAAGACAGTGTGCTGGAGGTAAAAGTGCAGGAATCGCAGCCGGTGCTGGGCTGGCAATCTAATGACCCATTCGCTATGGTTAAAGATGCCACGGTGCGGCTTTCGGATGGAAATAAGGAAGTAATCCTACCCGTGACGCCGCTTACTGTTGGCCAGGCCCCGCTCAATCCCGCGCTTTCACTTACCGTATTGAGGCAAAGAAATTTCCGATTGAGGCTGGGAAGACGTATTTTCTCCAGGTTTCCGTGCCGGATGGCCGTCAGGTGGAAGCTTCGTGTACGGTTCCCGGAGCACTACCCGGAATTACCCCAGGTAACCATTGAGCCAGGTGCAAAGCCTCGGGCGGGGGATCCAGTTATTTTATGCGCCTATTCTGGAATGACGTTCCCGGAGAAGATAATTTTTACCGGATTGCGGGTAATGTGGAAATGGTGACTGGCCGCCCCAATGGAGACTATACCACTATTCAACCTGTTTTCCGGGAGCTGAAAGAGCAGGATTTTTACAGTGACCGGTCTCAAAACGGAGAACCCATGAATTCAGAAAAAGAAGATCTTTTCGCTTATATGGGTCCAGCCGAACAATTAATCAGGCAATCTAAATCCGTTACCTTAAATGCCTATCTGCTGCATACGGACCGGTACTATTACGAGTATCACCGTTCGGTTATCCGCTCTACCCGGGCTCAGGACAATCCGTTTGCCGAACCCGTGCTGGTTTACTCCAATATCCAGGATGGGTTGGGTGTATTCGCGGCTTTTGACCGACAGACGGTGGAGGTAAGAATCAAATAAAGCCTGCTAACTCAGTTGATTCCGGCATTCGCTATTTAGCAGCCCAATGTAAATTTCCCGGATTGTTTCCGACCTTTACATCTCTTACTTTTTTGTTGTTTATTCGAAAAGCGAATTAAAACGCTTTTACAAGCTAAATAATTGGATTTATGGATCATACGCTGCTCATCCAAGTAACCAACCCAAAAGCAATCGGGCTTTTACACGAGTTGGAAGAACTACAATTGATTAAGGTATTGAAAGAAAATGCAGCTCCGGTAAAACCAAGCTTTCGGATAAGTATGCGTCGCAAACTCCCTGCTGCTATTGCCGACGAACTGCAAAATTACGTCACCCAAAGCCGTAACGAATGGAATAACCGCAGTATTTAATTGATACCAATGCTGTCATTGATTATCTGGGTCGAAAAATCCCATCTGCTGGTATGAATTTAATGAACAGCGTAATCGATGCCGTGCCAACCGTATCAGTGGTTACCAAAATTGAAGTACTCGAGCTTTAATGCGCCCAATGAACCGTATCAGCTGCTGGTCGATTTTATGAACGATGCGACTGTACTGGCTTTGACCAGCCAGGTTGTGGATGTAACCATTCAGATTCGCAAAAAGTACAAAACAAAACTCCCAGATGCGATTATTGCCGCTACGGCTCTGGTCTATGACCTTACCCTGATTAGCCGCAATGCCGATGACTTTAAAAACATTGCTGGTCTGACTACAATTAACCCATGGGAGCTGTAATTAAAACTACCGATTACCAACCAACATGAGTCATCCGAATTTTGCCCGTCCAGCAGGTCGGGCAATTTTTTTACCTGTTGGGGGTAAATAGATAAGCCTTTCTGAGTTGTGTTTTACAGGTGCCAGCAAGTAAAACACAACTCAGAAAGGGGCTTATGGAACGCATCAGCGCCCTGGGAAAAGTAAGACAATTAGGGCAAGATTACCAAACCCGGTTCAGGGAATATGTCCAGCCCGTAGTCGAGCAGTTGGATAGCCTGCTCGACTACGGGCTGGTAGCCACCTTTGCAGGCCTGCTTGATTGTCTCATCCGCCTTCGTCACCAGAAGCACGGCTTGCTCTTGAGTGAGTTAGGGGCAAGTTGCTCCCCCGACAAGGCCCCAGCGGGTACTAAACGAATCAGCAATCTTTTAAGGAGTCAAAACTGGGATCATCACCTCCTGGAAGAATTTATATTCCAGAAAGCCTTCACTCAACTCCAGGAGTGGCTCAAAGCCCAAAAAAGAGTCTTTGCCCTCTGGGACGACAGGGTGGTGGACCTGCCCATCCTGAGCATCGGAGGTCCGAGAAACACGAGACGATGAAAAATGAGGAATGAGGACCTGTGTCCCGTCAGAAGCACCAAAGCTAAGCGTTTCACCAGGATCAGGCCCGGCTTTTACCAAAAAGTGCTGTGAGAAAACCATTCACGTAGCGGGTCTTCAGTGGAGTGGTCTCTTGTTGACTCCTTAAAGATGCGCCCTGTCTGTTGGCTTTTCGCTGGTGGACCTCAAGAGGCAGGCACCTTACCAAACAAGCTATAGTCCATCAGCAACTCCTGAAACTACTGGTGGAAAAATGGGCTGATTCAGTAGTGCACGTCTTTGACCGGGGCTATGGACCTTAACCACGTTAATCGTGGGCTACGGAAACTGCCCTGGCTTACTAAACTGCTCCACCAGAAACAACGCTTCATCGTCCGCTGGCGCTCCGCTTACAAGTTAGTCCATGCCAGGGGAGAAGTCAAAAAAGGCCTACCTGCACTCGGTGGGCAGGAAAGCCCCCTATGAGCGGGAGATGACCGACCAAAAACCGGCAACCAAGTATTGGTCAAACTCTTGTTTGCGCCCCTTCGACTGCCTGAGTTGCCTGACCACCCGCTCACTTTGCTGGTGTGCCGCCAGAAGCACGGCCGTCAGCCCTGGTACTTACTCACCAACGAGCCGGTTACTACTGAGCAACAAGCCTGGGACATTGTACTGGCTTACCAAAGAAGATGGCCGATTGAACAAGCCTTCCGCTTCAACAAATTGGACCTGAGCTAGTAGCTCATCGGTCCATAGAACTGGCCCTGGAGTCGCCCCGTCTTTGGTTGTTTGAAAACCGCCTTAAACTCATGATGATGGTGGCCCCCTCATCTACGCCTTTCTGCTTTTACTACTCTCGCTGGACTCCCAACAAGACCTGCTCCGATACGGCTGCCATCGAACTGGAAAGCGGTACAAAGACGCCTTTGTACCGCTTTAATGGACCCGAGTAGCTCTTGGCTATCTGCTTGAAGTCAACCACTTACTCAAATTACTCCTCCAGGAACTACTTCTCAACCAAAATTCGGGATGACTCATGTTGTATAGAGATACTTGTACCCAGGGCCGGGTTTGTACAAATAATGTTAAATAGCTGAAAATAAATGAATTGTTTATATTGTTTTCTTTTTGGTGTGGTCATTGGTGAGGCGGTAGCGTCCGAACCGGTACTCCCTAAGCCAGATAGAAATATTTCCCTTTCAAGGGTAAAACAAACCCTTACTGCTTATGAGCACAATCCCTTCGTACAATTTCTGGAATATATCTTCGACCCGGAAGTAACCCGGCAAGTGGTCAAGCAGTTTTGGCTCGGCACAGCCCGCAACAGCGGTACGGTGTTTTGGCACGCCGATAAGGAGGGATTATTTCGCCGCCCCAAGGTGATGTACTACGGGCTGGATGGCAGGCGAATTAAGGACCAGCCAGCCAAACAGATGCATTACGCAGGGTATACGCTGGAGAAGGGTTATCCACTTCCTTTATTTGGGGAACACCAACTCAGCCCGGAGCTGTATCCCCTTGATACACCCATCATTTTAGTAGAAAGCGAGAAAACCGCCTGCATTGGCTACGCTTGCTTACCCCAGTACATCTGGATGGCTTCCGGAGGAAGTACCGCCCTGAATCCATCCCGTGCTAGTGTACTCTGTGACCGGAATGTGCTGCTTCTACCCGACGCCGATACACCTGGACGGAAAGGGGCTGGCAGGGCGTTAGCGATGCTGCAAAAAGCAGGCGCCAAGGCGTTAGTAAAAGAATTGTTTCCCGGTAGGGAAGATCATTCTGATATAGCCGATCACTTCATTGCTCTTTTCCAACGGAAAACGTCCGGTGAACGTTTGCTTCCCTTGGTTTACCCCTTGTCTATTGAGCAAACCGAGCAAGTGCAGCGGCTTTTTAACAAATACCCCTTGCTATGGGAGTTAACTGATGCATTAGGATTAGAAATTACGCAAGTAAAAAACTATAGATAAATAGGGAATCTATTGCAGAAACTGAATCTAATAAACCTCTTTTATCCTCAGTATAGGCACAATTTCTGCCTCTGGTTGTGCAACAAGCTGCCTAAAACTCTATAAGGTTAATTCAAGGATGCTTTCGAATAGCTGTTGAATACCTGTTTACAAAGCATCTGCTTGTCATCACTGGTCTGAAACTCGCAGTGTAGGATGAAGGATTGCCCTGTAGGAGGAACTACCTCCCATATATGATCCGCTTCCCGCTCCGAGGTGTATTGTAAGTCTACCGGTAGGGATGCTAGGTACCTTCTCAGCTAGGGCTGGCAAAATTTCATTTAATACTTCCCGGAAGATTTTATCGTAATCTTGCGCCATAGGGTAAAACTACTCACTTTACCCGTTTCTCTGCTAGGATAAGGCCTCTCAATAACCTAACGTTTTTCGTTCCGAGTACTTGCTTTACTTTCAGTCCGAAATTTGGGGGACTGACACTTACTAACACTCCCTGCATTTAATCAAAAGGAATATTGTGGACTTGATAAGAAAACGCGAGCTGGTGGTTTGCGTATCGAAATGTAAACTTATGCCGCATGATAAGTATATGCTATAGTCCCTCCCTTCGAAAAAACCTTTACCTCGCCCAACTTCAGGTAAAGCGGTATTTTTAGACCGGTGAAGACTGGCAACCCCGAACCTAATACGACAGGATGGATGGCCAGGTGGTATTCATCAATCAGACCGGTTGCTATCAGGCTCTGCATAAATCCCGCACCCCCAATTGCTACGATCGGTTTCCCTGGCTCGGCTTTCAGTGCCCTGATCCCTTTAGCCAGATCGCCATCGAAAACCCGCGCTTCGGCCCAGGAAGCCACGGCAGACGATTGCTCCCCAGTAATCGGTTGCATAGAATCGATACTTTTAAATCCTTTTTTGGTAAAGAGGGCCTTAGGTATCTCATTCATCGGCGCGGCAAAAGGCCCGGTCGCAGTCGGCCAGTAAGGGGTCATCGTCTCAAACGATTTCCTACCCATAATAATCAGCCCTGCTTGCCGGATTTTGTCCACACTCCAAGCCAATGACTCTTCGTCTCCGGTCTTGAAAATCCAATCCTTTTGGCCATCAGAGCCGGCTACGAAACCGTCGAGCGAGACTGACATCTTCATGAGCAACTTTCGCATAACTATAGATTTGTTTTTCACAAATGTACCGAGCACCATCGCAGGCTATGGGGGGCTAAAACGACAATCTGAAGGGGCGATTGCGACTTGCTTTTACCTTTGTTGGAAGTTTTTATTGGTGGCCCTCCCCTTTCTTGTAACGCTTTTAGAACGAAAGGGGAATAGGATAGTCTCTCCCTTCCCCTCTCTGGAATGTCTTACGCTTAAGACGTTTGATTTTACGTTTTCTTCGCCCTATTTCTATTCGCGGTTGGCTGTTTTATTTGTTCAGGAAATAGCGGCTGAGTTCTCCAGCATATACTTCGGGAAGTTCCATTGCAGCAAAATGTCCTCCCTTTTCAATCTTATTAAAACTATCAACGTTGGCCATCCGTTCTGCCCATTCTTTCGGAAACTGCGCTTCTTTCGAAAAAAGGGAAACCCCCGTTGGTACTTCCACCCGTTTAGAAGACTGCAAGCCCCCCGTGTACCCGGCACGGGCATTCTCAGCATAGGTTCTGATGGATGAATTGATGGATTGGCTTACCCAATAAATCATAATGTTGGTAATCAGTTCGTCTTTGGAGAAGCATGTTTCCAGATCTCCCTGGTTATCGCTCCAGGCATAGAACTTCTCAATGATCCAGGAAGCTAAACCCACCGGGCTGTCATTAGCGGGCGTAGCCCAGCGTCTGTGGTTTGGTCGATTGAATCATATTAAAGGCACCTTCTGTAAAAAACCATCGTTGGATCTGTTGGCCGAACGTTTGCTCAGCCGGCGTCATCGTGCTCCAGTCTTCACTACCATTGGGATAGCCCACATCCGTTACATGAATGGCCTTGGTAGTGCTCTAAAAGTAATGAAGGGTGGAAAAAGCCGCAGTAGGGGTACTATTGAGGCGACCAAACTTCAAATTACGATGGAAAATAAGATTTCCTGCTACTACTGCGGCTCAACAAAGGTAGTGAGAAATGGTATAACCTATTATGGGAAGCCACGTAAGTGCAAAAGTTGCTACAAGCAATTTGTCTTGGAGGGGAAGAACAAAAGTTTACGCCAAGAAGAAAACAAACGCATTGAGTTATGGTTGCTAGAACGGGTGGAAGGCATTAGCCGGGTAGTGCCAGTGAGTGCGTATCAGGTCTATCAGTATAGGGAGGAACTCTACGGAGAAATTCCCGAAGACTTGCATGCGCAAGTAGCATTTGAGACGCAAATTGACGTTCAGGTACTTGCATGTGAAAGTGATGAGTTATGGTCATTTGTCCAGAAGAAGGTTAATAAACAATGGGTAGCGCTCATACTACGCAGATAGGATTGGTAGTCCAAGACCGGGAAAGCCGACAGATTATCGCTATTCATGTTGGGAATCGGGGAGAAGCAGGAGCACGAGGACGTTGGCAAGCCATTCCAGAAGGTTACCGGCAAAAAGCTACTTTTATACCGATGACTGGGAGCCTTACAAAAAGGTGATTCCTCAAGAAAAGCATCAAAGTAGTAAAACCAAGAAAGACACCAATCATATCGAACGATGCTTCTGTACCCTTCGCCAAAGAGCTCTCGCCTAGTCAGAGAAGTTTTCTTTTTCCAAAAAACTTGACCGTCACATGAACGCCATTCGGTTCTTTGCCGCTAACTATAACCTATCATTACTTTTATAGCACTACCATGGCCTTTACCTTTTGGGGAAATTGTACTGCCAGTGACTTGGTGATGAGGGTGCCCATATCCCCTCCAGCGGCAAAGTAGGTGGAGTATCCTAATGTTTCGCTCCATTAGTTTATTAAATAGCTCTGCGGTCTTATCACTGTTAACCGCTATTGGTTGAGAGAATCCAAATCCAGGGATGGAAGGGATAATAAGGTCAAATGACTGTTCTCCGCCGGTTGGACTCGTCAGGATGGGAATAATTTTGAGAAATCGATAAAGAGTCTGGCCAACCATGACTCAGAATAAGCGGAAGGTTGCCTTGTCCTTTCCCTTTGATATGAAAAAAATGAATAGTGATACCGTCAATATCCGTTTTGTACTGGGGGTGCTGGTTGATTTGAGCTTCCTGGTTCTCCAGTCATACTCAGTCTGCCAGTAACTTACCAGTTCACGCAAAAAAATGGGTTTCCCCTTTTTGGTGTAGGGTGAGAAAAGATCAGGCAGCCATCCGGCATTGCCCTTTGTTTTCAAACTGTTCCGGGCTTAAATAGCCCAGCGCCGAGTGCCTTCGTTTTCGGTTGTACCACACCTGAATGTATTCAAAGATGTCTTGTCTGGCTTCCTTTCGGGTCTGGAACTGGCGGTGGTATACCAGTTCCTGTTTGAGGGTAGCAAAGCTCTCCATGCAGGTATTATCATAACAGTTTCCTTTCGGCTCATTGAACAGGTAATCTTATTGTCCCCGAGCAGTTTCTGGTAATCGTTACTAGCATACTGAGAGCCTCTGTCAGAGTGATGCAGCAGTCCCTTTTCTGGTTTCCTTGTCTGCAAAGCCATTTGCAAAGCCCTTACCACCAGCCCTCTTTCCATACTTTGATCCATCGCCCAGCCCACTACTTTCCGGGAAAATAAATCCAATACTACCGCGCGTACAGCCAGCCTTCCCTGGTCCACACGTAAGTAATATCGGTAACCCACTTCTCATCAGGTTTAGTGGCGCTGAATTCCTGATTGAGCTTGTTTTCAGCCACTGGCAGGTCGTGTCTGGAATCGGTAGTAACGACAAACTTTCTTTTTCTTCTGGCGGCAATCTGATGGTTTTTCATTAACCTGGCTACCCGGTTTTCTGAACATTGAATACCTTTTTTCCTTAAGATCCACATGAATACGGGGACTGCCGTACGTCTCCCTGCTCTGTCTGTGAATCACTTTAATTTCTCCACTATCCGCTTGTTTTCATGTTCCCGGACACTTTCCGACCGCTTGTTCCAGGCGTAAAAGCTACTCAATGATACATCTAAGGTCTTGCACAGTCGCTCCAGCGAATACTCATTCGGTGCTCCTCAATAAAAGGGTATCTTTCTAAGAGCGGTTTGTGAAGATACCCACCGCTTTTTTCTGTACAACTCAGTATCAAGTCACTGAGAGTGTTTTAAAAACAGGTTTTCCAACCTCCTCTTTGCTGAGTTGAAGGGCGTGGAGCCGCTTGTTGAGTTGCTTCAAGCGGAGGGCTCTTTGCTTTTGATTGTTTACCTCGACTTGGCTTTTTTGGTAGGGTTGGGCTTTGACAATCATATTCCAGATGATAACGGCTAGTTTTCTTGCCGTAGCGATAATAGCGGCAACGCGCCCTTTCTTGAAGGCGATTCGTTTGAAGAAAGGCGTCAGTTCATGGTCTTTCTGGTTACCGATTGAATTGGCGGCATGGCGAAGGGCTTTAGCGATATAGTTTTCCCTGAAGGGGCTGGTTGCCAATAATCTTGCCCCCACTAATTTTGTTATTGGGCACCAGGCCCAGCCAGCAGGCAAAGCTCTTGGCGGTTGGAAACTTATGAATGTCATGCCCCATACTAGTCAGCAGGCACAAAACGGCATTGTAGCTGATACCAGAGATGGCAAACAGGTCGGTGCCAAAGTACTGGTAGGCCAGGCGGGATAAATTAAAAGCAAGGGCGTGTTTGGTGACTTTTTTCGGTTCAAAAGCAACTGCTTCTCCTGCTCAAGCGGATACTTGGGTTTGGGGTGCATACTTCACTAAAAACGTCTCAATGACCTTATCCACCTTGAGTTTGTCTTCGTAGAGTCGGTAAAAGTCCAGACAAGCCTGCAATTCGAACAGCAGTTCCTTCGCCACCAGCCCTGCAAGGCGTCACCAATCTCTTGGCGTGACTTTTTTGACCCGGCTACTGACCAGGGAGGCTAAGTATTCCGGCTCGCGCTTGCCGCCAGGATGGCTTCAATAACGGCCATGCCGGATTGCCCCGTGATGTCGTTAAGCACTACATCGAGGCGGATGTTCATCAGGCGGAGACACTTCTGCATCTTGCTGGAGTAACGGGCGGACTCTTCGACTAAATGCAGACGATGATAATAGTAAGTGCGTAACTGTTGAAAGGTGTCACTCAATAGCAGACTGCCCGACAGACCTAACGAGTGCAATTTCTGAATCCAGATGCAGTCAATCACATCAGTTTTGCGGCTTTCACATTCTTGGTCTGACTCCCAGCTACCAGCAGGACTTCAAAACCGGCTTGCTGCAGGGCATTGAATAGAGTTTGCCAGTAGCTGCCCGTGCTTTCCATGGCAATGGTAGTGATGCCGTGCTTTTGCAAATGGAGGATGAGTTCTTGGTGGTCTTTGGTATAAACCCCGAACTCGCACATTGTCTTTATTCTGGTCAACGGCCACTAAATGGCTACGCGAGCCTACGTCTATTCCGGCCTGCGTGCGAATGGATGATTTGGAAGGGTAGTTCCTTACTTGCCATACTACATGTACAGTTTGAGTGAATGTACAATTGATGACTCTCAGGGAGCGTACGAGGATTATAAAAGTTTTCTGTACGGGATTCGTCTAAACGAGGATCACCAATCAATTCACCAAATGCCTCTCCGTAGAAAAGGCATTGCACGCTCCAGCCCAGATTTTAAGAAGGACTCGGTAAAGTACCACTAAAAGCGGGAGGCTTGCGCTGAAAGTCTCTAAATATAGGGCTTTGTGGGCGAAATTTAAGTTGTAACAGCTATTCAACAGCGCCACCGCTCTACAGGGATTTTAATATCTCTACCGTTTCTTTCAGCCGCTGATTCTCCCGCTGTAACTGGTGTAACTCTTCATCTGCCGTGTGCCCCTTACCCGGAAAGGCTTTTTTCACCCTGATCCCTCCTGTTCCTTCTTCCAGCGCTGGAGCACGCTTAGTTGTAATCCAAGATTGCGGGCTGTTTCCGTTACGTTCCCGTTTTCCCCGGGCCAGCCTCACAGCCTCCTCTTTAAACTCTTGGATCTCTACTACGAAGATAGGCTCCGGTGTAGGTGCTTCTTGCTTGCCATTGATAAAGTGGTTTAGAGCGTGGAATATACTCTTTTCCCATCCTCCACTTTTACGGGGAACTCCATTTTCAGCTCCCCCATTTTTTCAGTATCTCCAGCATTTTGCCTACATGCTGGTCAAAATATTCTACTTCGTTAGTCGAGCAGGTCGTTGCGTACTGTGTCATTGTCGAGCCAGAACGGAAGCACCTGATCGATATCCGAAAGCTTTTTACCTTTGGCAATACCCGAACCATACTCATAGGCGCGGTGCGGCTCGCTGCCCTCATACCAAAAACAGAAAGGCTTATCAGCTGGCTTTTCTTTTAAAGGCTTCGAAGTTTGCTGCATAATTAGTAGGAACTATGCCTTGGTTGGCGACGGCATAGTAATATCTTTATATGGGGGTCCCAGCAACTCTCGCGGCTTTCCGTTCACCTCACCCTCATCGCCTGGTGCCCAACCTTTTTGCCGGTAAACCCTATCTGGTATCGTTTTGGGCCAGGGTTTCGGCATAAGTAGTAAATTTAACCGGGAAATAGGGCGTATGGTTAGCTGCCTCTTCTAATTGCCAGGAGTTCAGCCGGTTAAAACACAGAGCGGGAAGGAGCACATTGGGCGTATAAGCATTCATAAACAAAGCCCTTCTTTGGCAAATCTGATCGAAAGCAGGCGTTTTCACCCACTTTGTACCGTAAGCTCCCATGTATTTATAAGAGGCATCATCAGCAATACAGAACAAAACATTGGGCTTTTTTGAAACCATGCTTTGAATCCTGACAAACCGCGATTTGAAAGCAACAAGCAAGTCATCACCAGAAGCTTATTTATTTTTTTCATTTGGATAAAATTTTTAAATAGTAATGAAGCGTTCATAGTGAGCGAGTCATTTTTTACAAACACTCAAGAGAAGAGATAATGGCAAAGCTTTGGATGAACGTAAGACCTGTGTACCTCTAGCAAGTGAATACGCATCAAGTCTGTTAAACACATAAAGTCGTTGTTGGCTGATGGCCGTCCTTACTTTTTTGTCATTACCAGAAAAAGCAACAAAAACGCTAGAAAAACAATGCTTCCCTACTCAAGGCCATCACTTACCCCTCCCTTATTCAGGCTCCTTTCCTGCCTAATTCTTATTTAGTTCAAAAGAAAAGTCAAAACCATTGAACATAACGTTGAACTAACAGGAGTTACGCAAGAGCAGTGTGCGTATAGAAGAACGTACTCTTTTAGAGAAGGGGTACACTCCAGGCCGTGAGGCCCGCCTGGACAACATATACCATCCGCGCAAACCTCACGCCTATGCCAAAGAGGGTGTAAGGCGGCTTTTGCCCAGGCTGCTATCAGAATACACTCCACAATTAGCAATGCTGCCTAACTCCTGTTGCAATAAATTTAATCCGCTGCGGTGCCTTTCTGCGGTCGCATCAAGGGTACTGCCATTTCAGCTTTCATGCCTTGATCGCCCTGGCTTTTCATCCAGGCTATCAACTGAGCATGCAAATCTTTTACTAAAGCTTTGTTTTTCGGGTCAGCGGCCAGGTTGTTCATTTCCAGGGATCCACTCGTAAATCGTATAATTCTTCAGCGGGACGTTTCAGGTAATGGGAAACCCGTTTGGCAGCAAAAGAATCGGTCTTAGCTTTCTGCTTCCAGGCTTGAAAGGATGGAGCAGCATGTTCTTCCTTATAATCCAGGCCGTGGGTAATGGTATTTTGAAATTGTTCGTCTGCATTCAGATTGAGAATATACTTGTGGGTATGGGTACGGATGCTTCGAATCGGATAAGCCTGGAATAAATCCCCTGATTGGTGTGGGTGCCGAATACGACCTGCCGATGCTCGCTTTTTTACCCAGCATCACCGGCAATAGACTGCGGCCATCCAAATTTTGGGGTAGCTTGCCTCCGGCTGCTTCCAGCAGTGTAGGCAATACATCTACTATGCTGGTCATGGCATCGGTAGTTGTGCCGCAGCCACTTTACCGGGCCAACGTACAATAAAAAGGTATCTGCAAACCGGCTTCGTAACACGACCACTTGGCAAAGGCACCGCTTCCGTGGTCACTGGCAAATATGAAAAGGGTATTTTCATATTGGTTATTCTTTTTCAGGGTTTCGATGATCCGGCCTACTTCTTTATCCATCAGTTCGATATCCGTATAATAGCCAGCCAAGTTTTTGCGGGTAGCTTCCGTATCTACCCAAGAAGGCGGCACTACCACTTCCTGTGTCGTAAAAGCGCCCTGTTTGTGTGGTCCGTGCGGCTCATTAGAAGCATAAACCAGGCAAAACGGATTGCTGCCAGCTCTTTCCAAAAAGCTTTTTACCCCTGCGCCTTTATGTATTCAAATGGGTATACCTCCTCCCGGGCTTTACGTGCACTTTCTCGGCTAAGGCTACCCGATAACCCAAAGGTTTTAAATAATGAGGCAGCGATTGTACACCATTTTTAGTAACTCCGTGGTTCATATGGCAACCATTGCGATGCGGATAGAGCCCAGTAAAGAGCATCGACCGGGAAGGAGCACACATGGCGGTGGTGGTAAACATTTTGGTAAACCGTAAACCTTCTTTGGCTAGCTGGTCTACGTGTGGAGTGCGAGCCACCTTGTTGCCATAAGCCCCCACATCAAAGTAAGACAAGTCATCAGCAAAGAAAATAACCACATTTGGTTTCGATGGAGCTGGCGTGGTTTGGCTTTTAAAAGTAAGTCCGGTACTTGCTGCTACAACTAAAATCAAAAAAAACGATTTGAGTAAATGTATTTCAATAAAATGCATAAATGAATTAGAAGTTAGTTGGGTAAAAGAATAGGAAGGAAAGCCAATTGAGCAGAATGTATAAAGGTTGAGCCGTCTTTCGATCGTTATTGTACATTCTGCTGTAAGAGTTAAAAGAGCCATCCACATTCCTGGACATTTCTCTTTGTTATCTTGACTAACAAAGGTTCTATGATATTCAATACCCTATCCTCACCTGGCTTTAGCTATGAAAGCACACGTTCAGCCAGGTGAGGATAGGGTATTATATGCTTAATGTTGTACTTATACGTGCAAGCAATTAGCCTAACAGCAGACTCTTTATACATTTACCTTACTATAATCCTGCTGGCTTTGCCATTAGCTGTAATAATATAGGCTCCTTTCGCAGCTTTTTGAAAGATCTATCACGGCTTTACCTCCTTTAGCTTGTATTACCCTGATAGTTTTACCGAAGGTATTTTGTACAAATACTTCACCTGCTACATTTTCAACGGTTACTATGCCTGTAGTAGGGTTAGGAAAGGCAGATATTGAATTGCTTGCGTCAAACATTTCAGTATTCAAAGAGGCTTGGCTCGTTACTGGCACCAGTTCGATATAATCCAAACCCATGCTGAAAGAACTGCTGGATACATTTTTTTCCTGTTGTAACAAATTTAAACCTTTTGGCTCCGGTGACATTGTAAGTTACGTTACCCAGCAAAACCGTCTTAAACGCCTGTGTGACCGCGTATTGATCCAAAGATGTACCAATGTTTTTTCCTGCTGTAATCAACTGGCATTTTCCTCTGTCTTTTGCGGTTTTATATCCCAGTTTAACGCTGTAAGTGCCTGCATTGACAACAGGAGAAGTGTATTCTACAAAATCATTTACTCTAGTGCTCAATACTTTATGAGCTGTACCATTGCTTGCATTGGTATCTGCAAAGGTATTTACCGTACGGTTAGAAGTGAATGTCATATTTTCAACTTCGAATTTTTGCCTAACCGCAGTAGGATTTGTACTACCGTTAACAATGTCGGGATCTACGTCTTTCCGTGAAGCATTGCGGGCTACTCTTACTTCATCTACATAAATAGTAGCCCCTTGTGGAAGACCCGCATAGACACCTGCTTTAAAAAACCATGCACCTGAGCAATCCTGAATGGTCTTTCCACTAGCGGCTACCGTAAAGGTTTGCTCGCCTTGACTGTCTTTGATTGTAAGGTAGATATAGCCATTGGTTTTAGACATGTTAGCCCTAACAATAAAAGTAGTCCACTCTCCTTTTCTTACCGGTTTTATACCATATACATCTTTGGTATTAGGCCCTGCATTTCTTAACCAATATCCCCAATGATCACTACGTGTTTTCAAATGGAAGGTGCCGCCACCACAGGTTTTGAAATTAGGTCCACCTCCATGAATCTGAGATAGTGTACCCGACCAGGTATTTTGCCAGCTTTCGGGTATATATAATGACCAGCCAAACCATATTTCCTCATCAAAAATAGCGTGTTGCACACCACCCGACTCAGTGCGCTCCGTGTTTTCTATGACGTACTTACCTGCAAACTTGCCATAGTGCACAATATTAAACTCTATGGTAGGCGAAAGTCTATTGTGGTCGGACCCGCATCCAGCGCATTTTTCCCTCCATTGAGTAAAGTCGCCAGTTTCAAAGTCAATGCTATCCAAATAGGTCTGCGCCTTGGCATCAGAAAGGGTAAACACAATAGCCACCACTATGGCCCCTATTATTTAAATAAAAGATTAGTGTTTTTTAAATGAATAGGTTTCATAACATTGTCTGCTTTAAGTGGTTACTGTTTTATAATAATGATCTTCTTTATTTTTGCGCTTATAAATAAATCCCAATAAAGGTTTTGTATAAGAAGTATCTGTTCTACATAAGACAACAAATACTTCTTATAATAGCTTTGAAAATACGTACCTATTCACTAACTAATTAGATCTATGTACTGCTCAACGGCTATGGCTTATTTCTCCTAAAAGGGGCATACGCTGCAATAAAATTGGCATATGCATCATCAGGAACGGTGAGCAGATCGCCGGTTTGCTGCATATGCTTTCTTAGATGAGTTAAGAGCGCCTGGATCCGTTCGTGATGTATCTCCTCAAAAGATAAATTGACTAATTCCTGAGGGTCGTTACGCAAATTGTACAATTCCAGAAACAGCTCATCTTTAAACATATCCACAATCAACTTATAATCACCTTCCACCACGCACCGCTGAAAATTGCCTCGGGCTCCATTACCATCAAATTGAATGAAGATGCGATCACGGGATAGTTTTTTTCCCTCCACTACTGGCATGAGAGAAAGGCCCGAAACCGGATTAGAAGGTGATACACCCAGGTATTGACAAAGCGTTGGAAATACATCTATATTATTCACCAACTGGTCGCTGGTTTTTGTATGAGGCGTATAGCTTTTAGGAAATTTCAGGATCAGCGGTACCCGGCTGGATTCTTCATACATGCACATTTTTTGCCATAGGTTATGTGAACCGAGCATCTCCCCGTGGTCGGCAGTAAACACAATCAGGGTATTGTCATACATTCCCTGGGCTTTGAGTTCTTTGACCGTTTCACCCACACAGTAGTCCAGCAAGCCCACAAGCCCTAAATAGACAGGCCATATCTGGCTCCATTGCTCCCTGCTATACCGATTGCCAAGCACGCCGGTCAGGTTGTAGAGTTGCAGAGGCGATTGATCCGTAGACCATTTGCCCACGTTCTGAGGTATTTTCGGATTTTTTACCATTGAGTACCACGGCTCCGGCACATCCAGCGGTGGAAGAGGTGCCAGGTGCATGGCATTGAGCAAGAGTGGTTTGCTTTTATCACGGTTGCGCAGCGCCTTCAGCGACTGTTTAAGAATATACCCATCATAAAAGAAATCAAATCCGGGTTCGTATACGCCTATTGTTGGAATAGAGTAACTTTTTATCCGCGTGATTTTTCCAGAGGCCATCTCTGGTACATCGTCCTTGAAGTTGCTGCCCCCAGGTTTTCTTTTTCCGTTTTCTTTCAAATATTTGTCATATCCTTCTTCTACAGACAACCATTTGGTTTTTGATTCTGGCTGTTCATCTATCTTATCTACGGTCAGGAAATGCTGTTTACCGGTATGCCAGCTATCCCAATCCTTTTCCAGCAATTGATATAAATTACTGATTCCACTATTCACCAGTCCGTGTTTGGAATCTTTTGGCTCCCAGGGATTCAGTATGCTGCCGGTTTCATTGGGGTATTTGCCTGTAAAAAAGGAACCCCGAGAAGGCACACAAATTGGAGAGGCACAATAAGAACGGGTAAACTGAACGCCTTCCTGTATTAATTGATTAATATGAGGCGTATGCGGACCGATAGCATCG
This sequence comes from Cytophagales bacterium, assembly GCA_030448185.1. GTDB lineage: Bacteria > Bacteroidota > Bacteroidia > Cytophagales > 172606-1 > CADCTQ01. Next base: position 18,892 of record JAUJNL010000073.1, read on the forward strand.
TACCGGAGCTGATCGGCCATAATGATGACCACATGAGGTTTGTTGTTGACTTTATTTTTCTTTTGAGCAAAAGCATTTATACCAACACTTATGCCTAAAATCAGACACCCCAGGCGTTTCCAATTCAGAAACAGGAGACGCGAATAAAAAAATACGCTATTGATGAGAGACTGTATAGACATTGGATATAGTATCAGTTTCACCCTTTTATTGGGCTTGCGTTCTTTTACTTTGTGAGCAATCAATAGCCTGGATTCTGTGGTAATAAGTTAGGGCTTCTTATCAGCTCCTGCCCGGGTATAGGAAACAAATAATCTCTGCTTGGATCTACATTTACATGGGGCTCTAGTGAAAGGGGTCCGGTAAACACTTCCGTCAAAATTCCCCATCGCTTGATATCATACCAGCGTTTGTATTCAAAAGCTAATTCCAGTCTTCTTTCTTGCCGTATAAGCTCCCGGAAATCTTGTTGTGATATAGTTGCACTGACATCCTGTGGGAAATCTGTAAGGATGCCTGCATGGTTCCTGGCTCTTTTTCGAATTTCATTTATGTAGCCGACCGCTTCTATAACAGGCCCTTGCGTTTCGTTGATAGCTTCAGCAGCCATCAACAAAACTTCTCCATACCGGAAACAAATGTAATTATGATCACTCCGGCGGTCATCCCCTGCCCCATTACCGGGAAACCTGAAAAACTTGGCAATATGTGGTCTTTTGACTTCAGGAAACTTGGTATAATCTACCAGTTTGTCTTTGAAGAGGATGCTATCCTGTAAGCTTACTTTTTTTCTATAATCACGGGCATCCCAGGTTGTATATACGCTTAAAGAAGGTACGGCAACAGATAAGCTTCTTGGAGTTACGCCTATTATCCGGGTGATAGGCACCATGCAGTCCTCTTTATATCCGCCTTCTCCATAGAGCTCATTGAAATCTACTGTGAATATGGTTTCTTTTAAATTATCGGCCTTCTTGCCATCAAACAGATCCTGATAATTGAGCTCGAGCGCGTAACCAAACAGTCCTTTATTGGCAATGATATACTTTGCTTCTCTGGCTGCCTCCGGAAACTCTCTTAAGGAGAGGTACACAGATGCCAGCATAGTACTGGCTGCTCCGGAGGTAGCCCTGCTCCTTATTCCACCGGGCTGCATAGGCGGCAAATACGTTTTAGCAAATAGCAAGTCTTCTTTAATTTTACTATAAACAACCATTTCAGGCGATTTTTCGATACTGCTCAGGGCTGCGGGACTGGAAACAACCTGCTCTAAATAGGGGATCATACCAAATAACTGCACCAGATGATAGTAAGAAAAGGCCCTTAAAAATCGAGCTTCTGCTTCTAAAGCCAGTTTTGCATTTTCATCTGCTTCTATTCTTTTTATTCCGGCAATAGCCGCGTTTGCAGCAGATATAGTTTTATAAAGCTTTCTCCATATGCCTGTAATCAGGCCATTATTTGTATCTACATCAAACGAATTGATCTGAATACGGTCGGCAGAAGTAGCCTTGTCACCAATATCTACCATATCACTTCGCAACTCCAAGGCTAGCATCAGATCCCTGCCAAACAATTCTACAGTGGCAAGTTCTCCGTAGGCTCCGAATAGGGCAGATTCAACATCTTTTTTCGTTTTAAAAAAACTTTCCGGCGCTAATACACCAACAGGCTCCTCCTCTAAATCAGTGCACCCGCAAAAGAGCAAGCCTATAAAAACTACAGATCGTATGAATATATTTTTAGTCTTCATCATAAGGCATCATTTAAATTAGAATGGGTAATAAACGCTTACAAGCCCATATTCAATCCAAGCGTATAGGTTTTGGTATTGGGATAACTATCAAAGTCTAATCCTACATTGCGGTTACCTGCCGTGCCACCCCCTGACCGGTAGCCTACTTCCGGATCTACTCCTTTGTAATGAGTAAAAGTTAGCGCGTTTTGTGCGCTTACATATATTCTAACCTGGCGCAATTTTACTTTACTGACGAGGGTTTTAGGAATATTATAGCCTAATGCTATATTTTTCAACCGGATATAGGATCCATCTTCTACCCATCGGGTAGATACGCGGTAAGCTCTGCCTAAACTGGCCTTGGGTACATCTGTATTGGTGTTGTCAGGTGTCCAACGTTTCAGGGCATCAGTGGTGGCATTATTGTTGGCAGCTAACCGGTCAAGGTCCAGGCGGGTGTAATTTAAAACGTCATTTCCTACCGAGGACTGGAAGAAAATATTCAAATCAAAGTTTTTCCAGCTTACATCATTGCTCAGGCCCCAAACATACTTAGGGTGCGGGTTTCCAATGATGGTGCGGTCTTCGCTGTCCAGTTTGGCGTCGCCGTTCAGGTCTTTGTATTTCTCACCCCCAATTACCTGTTCGAATCCGGCTCCTGGCAAAAAAGCATCGCCTTCCTGATACACCCCATCGTATACGTAGCCGTAAAAACTGCCCACTGGTTTACCCTCTTGCAGTATATTCGTGCCGTTATTGAGGAGAAAATGCCCCGGAGCAGTATTGTAAATGACATTTTCATCGCCCGGCAGCGAGAGAATTTTGTTTCGGTTGAAAGACAGGTTAACCGTGGTGGACCAGATAAAGGCGCCGGCTAAATTCCGCGTATTAGCCGTGAATTCGAGGCCTTTGTTTTCTACTTTTCCTATGTTCTGCAATTGAGAAGCAAAACCTGAGAATTGAGGAAGTTGAATGGCAAATAACAAATCGGAGGTTTTTTTATAGTAGTAATCGGCAGAAAAATTTACCCGTCCTTCTGCCAGTCCAATATCCAGTCCGACATCGGTTTGAGCGGTAGTTTCCCAAGTTAAATCATTGTTTGCTAAGGTAGCCGGTACTACTGCGTTTAAAATGTTGCCCTGCATCAGCGCCAAGATAGTGGAAAACCGGGCTAAAGACTGGTAGGGTTCAATAGCCTGATTACCGGTTATGCCATAACTCCCCCGCAACTTCAGATCGTGAATCACCGGTATATTGCTCATAAATGATTCACGGGCAATATTCCAGGCAACTGCGCCCGATGGGAAAAAGGCCCACTTATTATTTTTACTGAATGCCGATGCCCCATCGTAGCGGGAAGTAAACGTAAGCAGGTACTTATCGTTTAATTTATAATTGATCCGTCCGTAAAAAGAAGACACTTTTGAACTGATCAGGCTGGAAGCGGGCACTTGCAGCGTCGAGCCGCCATCCAAGTCCCAAAAAGAAAAGGCATCCGTAATAAAGCCTGCCCCGGCTGCCCGCCAGGCTTCTGACCGGAAATTTTGAAACGAGTAACCGGCGGTGAAAACAAAATTATGTTTTTCATTAAAATTACGGCTATACGTAAAATAACTCTCCGATAAGTAGTTGGCATTCTTATTGGCATTGATTCCGGCCGTTCCTCCCACGGCCGCCCCGGCATTGGTAATTTTGCTGGAATAGTTGCCTTCGCGTTCCTTGTCTTTTTTGAAGCCGAGGGTAGTGTTAAACGTTAGGTTATTTGACAAAGTAAACTGGGCGTTTACGTTACTCTGCAAAACGGTAGCGGCACTTTCACTGATGCGTCCGGTGTATAAAGCTATTGGGTTATCGAACTGGTTGACACCCACGCGGCTCAGGGTATAGTTTCCGTTTTCATCCAGAATGCCGGAGGTGGGCTCAAACCGGTACGCCGCCGAAATAACCCCCGAATCATTAGCGCCTCCGCCCCCTTGCTGGGTAAGTACACCATCCTGGTTAGTACTGCGGATAAAGCTGTTTAAACCTATTTTTACTCGGTCCGATACCTTAAACCCCAGATTAGAAGTGAGAGAGAAGCGGTTAAAGGCTGAATTTTTAATGATACCGGTTTGATTGTAATAGACGCCCGAAACGTAATAATTGATATTGTCATTTCCCCCGGAAAAGGATAACTGGTTATTTTGTACCATTCCCCGCCGGAATGCCTCATCCTGCCAATTGGTATTATGCGTCAGGGTATTGAGATCATAAAAACCGGGTTTTACCTCATTTACGTATTCAGCGAAGTCACGGGCCTCCAATAAATCCAATTTTTTTATTACTTCCTGAGCGGCATAAGAGGTATTAATCGTCACTTGTGACTTCCCTTTTCGTCCTTTTTTGGTGGTAATTAAAATCACTCCGTTGGCCCCTCGCGAGCCATAAATGGCCGTTGAGGAAGCATCTTTCAACACTTCCACGGATTCCACATCTTCCGGCGGAGGCAAGGCTCCGCCCACAAATCCATCTACCACGTACAATGGGTCGCTGCTTGCATTAATAAAAGACGTGCCACCCCGGATTCGGACTTTAAAACCAGCACCCGGCTCGCCATTCGTTGATTGTATCGTGACTCCCGCCGCCCGGCCCTGGAGCGACTGCACTACGCTGGTGGCAGGATAAGCGGTTAATTCTTCTGATTTTACGGAGGACACGGCACCCGTCAGATCACTTTTTTTCTGGGTGCCGTATCCTACCACCACCACTTCATTCAGCGATTTTATGTCCGGCACAAGTGATACATTAATCACTGTCTGATTATTAATGGGTGCTTCTTCGGTTACATAACCGATATAGGAGAAGACCAGCGTACCACTAATTTGATTGTCGGGGATTGTTAAACTATAGTCTCCTTCCGGGTTGGTAGCAGTGCCGGTTGCTGTTCCTTTAAGCAATACATTCACGCCTGGTAAACCCTCACCATTGTCATTAGTGACGCGGCCCGTAATTGTAAGGGCGGACGGGGCACCCCTCAGCTGCGGGACGGGGTCCGTCTGGTTGAGGACGGGTGGCTGGCCCCGATCCTCCAGGCTTCTATCCTGAATGACGTAGAGCTTTTCGCGTACTTTTTTGTAGGTAAGATTCAGGCCGGGCAGGATGCCAGTTAGAATTTCGTCCAGGCTATTACCCGTCAGCGGCGAGGAGACTTCCAGGGGCTGAATCACCCGTTCGTCGAAGGCGAACGTTACCTTGAACCGTTTTTCCAGTTGGCTCAAGACTTTTTTGAGGGATTGGCTTTTCGTATCTTGCTGGGCGGGCTCCTGCGCCCAGGTGAGTACCTGACCCGTCGTCTGGAAGGGCAAGGCAAAAACCAGTCCCCACACCAGTAGCCTCAGCCACGGTAGTACGCGTCTTTTCATAAGAAGTTGTTTTAGGAGTGGAATGAACTAGGCCAGCATCTGGCACTTATTATAAGAAATTAAACGCACTAGCTAGGAATTAACGGGGCAGTTGGCGAATGAATATTTGCTCCTTTTCACGATGGACTTCCAGGTGAAACGTAGCGGCAATCACGTCCAGCAGGGCATCCAGGTCCTGGCTCGACAAATTAGCCGTAAGCCGGTAGTCGGTCAGCTTCCGTTCTTCGAAAGTGACCGCCAGCCCGTAGGTGTCCTCCAGCATCGCCGCTACCTCTATCAGCGGTGTATTGTCAAATACGAATGCGTTGTTCACCCAGGCGGCCCGCTTCGGCAGTGGTGCAGGACGAATTTCGGCCTTGGCTACCCCTTCAGGCAAGGTAGCCAGTTGGCCGGGCTGCATTTCGAGTACTGCACCGGAGGGATTCTGCCGGTTAGTCAAAGCTACTTTCCCTTCCAGCAACACTACATCCGTTTTGTCCCGCCAGGTGTTAACGTTGAACTGCGTACCCAGCACGGCAATGTCGAGTTGGGGCGTGTGGGTGATGAACTTTATCCGTTTACCGGATGGGGCGGTTTGCTTGGCTACCTTGAAAAAGGCTTCCCCCGCCAGCCAGACTTCCCGTGGTTCCGTTTCCTGCCAATCCTTGCGGTAGGATAAGGTTGAGTTGCCATTCAGGAGTACCTCGCTGCCATCGGGCAGTACGACTCGCCGCACCTGCCCGAATGCCGTGTGCACTTGCTGAACCTGGTTGTCGAGTAGGTGCCATATCACCCCGACACACAGGAACAGCACCGCAACTGCGGCGGCCCACCGCCAACTGTAAAGAGGCCTGATGCGGAGGGTGCCTTCTGTTAGGGCAGGTGTTTCCTCAAGGGTGTGGAAACGTTTTTCGAGCACTGCCCAGATCCGGTCCTGACTCCCGCTTTGGGGCAGGTCCTCGTTCGTGTTTAGATGTTGCACCAGCCGAATAGCCTCCTGCACAACGCCCCGCTGCTCGGGGTGCGTAGTTAAATACTCTTCCCAGAAGAACCGGCTTTCCGCATTCGGCTTGAGTACCCACTCCCGAAAGTCGGCGTCCAGAACAAAGTCCTCAAAGGTGTATTGGCTATAATCAGGGACGTGCATGATCTGATTAGGAGTATGTACCTCTAAAAGAAAAAAGGGTGGAAAACTATCCCTCCCTTTTGTAATTTTTTAATAACAATTTTCCCAATTGAAAGATAATGGATGAGCGGCTCTTACTTTCGTACAATACTGGGTGGCCAGATGGAGCAGAACGGCTGCTAGGGGGCACAGAAAATGCAATGGACGAAGCACGGAAGGTAGTCCGGTGAATTTATCAGCCAACTACTGGAAGTTACTGAACATGGAAGCTACTGAGCACCCGATGGAGGGTAAGAAGCCGCGTATAAGAGCAGGCTCAGCGTAAGCAGACCGCGTAGGGAAGTTCTTTTCTGGAGGGCTGCAAAACCTTTATAAATCGCCTTATAGACGGAGGTTTGCTCTACTTCCATCATTTGAGCGATTTCAGTAAAGCTAAGCCCTTGGTAGAAGCGGAGAAAAATTGCCTCTTTCTGCCGGGCGGGCAGTTGGTTGAGGGCGTCGAGCAACTGCTGACTGCATTCGTGGGAAATGGTAGCCTCTAGCCAGGAAGATTCGTAGGAAAAAGAAAGGTGGAAATCGCTTCCTTCCCCAGTTTCCAATCCTTGGGTGGAAAGCTGCTTTTTCAGACGCCTTACTATCTCGCTTCGCAACGCTTTGAGCAAGTAGAACCGAATGGAATCCGTTTGCGAAAGGCTCTCCCGGCGCTCAAGGATATAGAGAAAAATGTCTTGAATGCAGTCTTCGGTTAGGGACCGATTTTGGGTAAACTTGTACCCATAGTTGTAAAGCGACGAAAAGTGCTGCCGGTACATGTAGGCATAAGCCGTCTTGCTGCCGCTCCGAAAATCATCCCATATTTTCGAATCAGGGGCTGAAGCATACGCGAGGGGCGGGTCGAATAAGTTGGCTTCCGTAAAGGGTTCTTTCATGATGGGGTACAAATAATCGGTAACTTATTAATAAGGCGGCAAAGCACCGGATAATACTTGGTACGAGTAAATCGTATCATTAAAAAGACCATTTTTGGCACCTCTCGTGCTAATCGTGTTTTTACTGCTTCATCAGTACTAATACCGGGTAAAATAATATTTAATCCGAATCTAAGAAAAAATTGCATTTTAGCAAACAAGGATAATTACTTACTGTAATGCTTTTCGTATGGGTGAGTATACTTGAGGGGTGGTGGTAAATAAAAAGGTCTAAAAGTAAGCTACTGTAAGGCCTTTGAGCGGATTGCAAATCCGCCATTTCCCAAGTTCGGCATTGCAACTATCTCAGCGAAGCTAAATGCCGAACAACTATCGGCCACCATCGGGTTGGTCCGCATTTAGCTTCGCTGAGATAGTTGCCATGCGCTAAATACCAAGGGAGCTCGGATTACAAATCCGAGTTATGACCTCCTCTCAAGTATAATTACGCCAAAAGTCTTTATAACTGGCATTCTGCTTGAAAGGCTATTATTAACTGAACAAAGAACTGTAAACTAAAAGTGAGTTGAGCTACGCCAATAAAAAGCACGAGAAGGTAAGGACAAATAGGTTATGTAAGATGACGCCAAAAGTTCTAATTAAGAGAGGATAGAGAGCGACTATCTTCTCTTGATTGAAACTTTTTCTTTACAATCTGCAACCGTTCCCAAACTGTCCTGCAGGTGGAAGAATTCGGCCGGATAGCGTGTCAGTTTACTCTCTTGTATACCCTCACCAGTTCTTCCCACGCAGGAAGAACAACCCAACCTTTTACAAAAGCAATGTAATCGTCCTGGTTGGTACGCTTAACAAACCGCAGCGGGGTCTTGGCTTCCCAGTCGGCAATGGCGTTGGTAATCCGGCTTTGATCGGGCAGGTTGGGATCAATCGTGTAGGGGACGGTAAAATCACGCCAGCGTTTGCTCTTCTCCGAAGAGCCCGCGCCGCTGTTGCGGCCATTGGGCTTTCCACAGGGCAAGTTGTTCCGGCGTCAGGATCATGTTGCCTTCGAAGATGGCTTTGCCGTCAATAATCTCGTAGCGGATCGGTACTCCGTTCAGCGTGCCGTTCTGCCAGATGCATAATTTCATCCTCTTCTTTTTGATCGAACAAACTATGGGTATCATTGGTAATAAGAAAGATAGTCCACCGGGCCACTACTGCGCCGGTGACTCAACCAATGAAATCTAACCAGGAAGCGCAGGTGAACCTGAACGAAGAAGAGAAGGAATTCAACCGCATTGAAGACGAAATCAAGCATCTCAACTGGCGCAATCAGCTTTCTAAAACGGGCATCAATATTATTTATACCGGCATCTGGCTGAAAGCGCCCATTCGGAGTTTTTCAAAAAATTCGGTCTGACCCATCCCCAACATAACATCCTGCGGATTCTGCGGGGACAAAAAGCAGCAGCCCATCGGAGTGAACCAGATTAAAGAACGGATGGTGGATAAGTCTTCTAATGTTTCGCGGATCACCCAGAAACTGCAGAAGAAAAACTCATTGACTGCCAGCCTTCTGCTGCGGATAAACGGGCCGTGGACATTTTCATTACCCAGAAAGGGCTGGATCTCGGACTCACCAAGATTTAGAACGAAAGGGAAAAAAATATAGATTTTCCCTACCCTTCCGGAACCTAATCTTGTAGGGGGTTATGGAGGTGGTTCGATCAGCGGGTCCAGGAGAATCAGCGATTTTCATCCAGGTAATGCTGGCGCACCTGGACCCCCAGCGAACTGCTAGCCGGTCCTATTGCCGCTACCGTAGAATGCTAGCAGCGGCTCGACAAAAACAGGACGGACGTATACAACCTAACCATCAAGCAGGGCTTAGGCACCAAGTCAATGAGCACAATTGGGAGTATACTTCCCCGCCCGGTAAGGAGTCAGACAAGTGGCTCTTAGGCCTGCAAGCGGTGAATGGACAGCTTGCCCGAAACGAGTAGTGCTAATACACCGGCAAGCGAGCCAAACGCGCCGAACTTACTCGTGCGGGTGACACTAGAAGTAATGGCTTTTTTGCCCAAGCGGCTGCGAACACTTTCGAACGGAGAACGAAAGCGGAAAAAAGTGCCCAAAAACACAAAGTGAAGGATTTAGGTGCCCTCGATAAGCAGGGGCACTCTGTCTTTGATGAGCAGCAAGCGGAACGTACCCTATCAAGCAGGCTAGCGACCAAGTAGTTTCTTGTGTACTCAAACGATTACACGGCTGCAGTTTGACCATGTGCATACTTTCTTCAATGCCTTGGCTTTCTACAAAGACCGTCGCTTGGTGGGTCTTGCACTTCCGTCGTTTTTATTGGCCAAAGCCAAAAAGCCCGTCACTACCTGGAAGAGGGCCTGAAAGCCATGCTGATCAATTTTCAACCGACTAACAAACAACCTTTGCGGAGTTAAGATGTTAGGCCAAAGTCAAACTTTTCAAACAACTCCTCTATGGCGGAACGTCTCAGTGATCCCAGATTCTTGTCCTTTCTCGAAAGCTACCAGGCGAATGGGAGCAATCTGCAGGTTTTTCAAGCGGTTTCTCATCCGGACATCGGTTACAAACTGGGAGTCAGCGAAAGGTAAGCCAGGTATTTTTGCCAGCCGAAGCGTTTGAGTCGCCGGCGCCATACTTTAATGGTTTCAATATAGTCTGCCTTACCACTGTGGTGGGTTACCAGGGTAAAAGTAGGGCCGGGCATTCTTGATGATCTGCTCCTTAAGCCGTAGGGCAGCCACGAACCAGGAAACTCATTAGCCGCCAGGGCCATTAAATATTCAGCAGAGTCTTTGGATGCATTAATATCAAACTTATCCAGGTCAATCATGCCTTGGTCAAATACCATCGTCTGGATAAAACACCTGCCTCCGGGGAAGCAAATCACTGACAGTTTTAAAAACTGCCTATACACCTGGTCTTGTCTGCCGGCTTTGTAGTCTTCTACTGAACAAAAATGTTCGAAAGCCCCTACCGAAGCTACCGCATCAAACGTACCATAATCCTCAGGAGTCACTCCTACGGCAGTCCTGGATATAGACTTCTGAACCCTTATGCTTGGCAGGCAGCATACTGCCCTCTGAGACAAAGTAAGGCCAATCCCTTTTGCGCCAACCTCACGCAGATAATTGAGAAAAAGGTCCCCAGCCGCAACCCATATCCAAGACTTTGCTGCCAAAGCCAATATTGAGGTTTGTAGTAATAAACTCGTGTTTTTTTCGCTGCGCCTCCTCTAAGGAAAGCGAAAATCCCCATCGTATTTAGCACCGGTAAAATCGGCCATTTCTCCTACGCTTAACCGCCAGATCTGGTCCATGGTAGAGTAAGAGTAATCAATCTCTGCTTTAGTAGCCATTGTAAGGGTGGTTAGGAGAATACATCTAATCGGTTTGTAAACTATTGTTTTTGCCGGTTACTGGCAAGATTCTTCTAAAGAACTACTTGTTTTTAATTTTATTTTGTTAGGTGCCTTTCCCCAATCCGGCAGGGGAGCTTAAGCGGTAAACAGGAATCTACTCCAGCAAGATTTATTCCAGCGAGAAGTTTATACTTAATGACCCTTTGTGAGACGCTTTTAGAACGAAAGGGAAAAACAGACTCCTCCCCTTCCTCTTGGAAAGTCTCACGCCTCAAACGTTTTTATTGACGGTTTGCACTGAGCTTGTCTTACTTATCATGTAAGTTGATGAGTAAAGGCAAGTACCCTATAGAGAGTATAGAAATGGTCTGTCTTGGTTTGATGCAACCTTGGAACGGTATAACTCAGCCGTAAGACCGAGCATATACTCTGGAGAGCTCTTTTCAAGCTCGTGAAAGGCAATTGGAGTTAGGCCGGTAAAATGCCGGTAGTCTTTTGCCAAGTGTTGGTAATCATAATATCCACATTGCAGGGCGATGCTTAACCAATCCAGGCATGGGTGATGGTTTTTGAGATTGAATGCGTGGTTAAACCGGACAATGCGCGTAGAGCTTGGGGTTAACCCCGATTCTTTCGTTAAATTTTCGTTTGAATTGCTTTGTGCACAGACAAGCCTCCTGCGCTAACCAATCAAGGGATATATTCCCCCCTGCGTACATAAGCTGTCTGGTTGCCAGGTTGAGTGGATGGGAATCTTTACGCTTATGCTTCAGCAGTGTTTTCACAAAGTTTTCTCCAATCACCAACAATTCTGAGTAGCTTTTAGCCTCTTGCATTTGCCCAAAAGTATCGCAAACACTTCCCGGGAAGAGGGTGGTAGCATCCAGGATCTGATCCGTAAGTTCATGAGCTGGGATACCGGTGAGCTGAAACAGAGCAGCAGGCTGAAAAACCACTTGGAAGTTAATAAAATCGCTTCCTGTATACTGATTGGTTACAAACGTCCGCTGCCCAGCTAAGGTAATAGTAGGCTTGTATTCTTTTGTTCCCCTTACCCGTTCAATGGCCCAAAAGTCCCGAAGAAAAAAGTGCAGCACCACTTCCGGTTTAGGCGGGTAAGCTTTTGAGGGAATAACAGCCCCATCACTGAACCTGAAGTGGCAAATGGTTGAGCGTCACATTTGGGGAAAAGTAGGAGGATTCGTTGTTAGGCAGAAATGAATGCGTGCTTACTATTGCCTGAAGCATTTACTCTAGGCTACAGTGATATCTCCGGAAATACAATTGTTTTTGGCCTGATGGGCAGCACTCCAGTAGGAAGTTGTCCGCTGTGCTCGAAAGCCAGCCGTAAAGTGCACAGCTATTACCAGCGGAAAGTCGGGGACTTGCCTGTCAGTGGCAGAACCGTAAAACTCTATATCAGTACCCGGAAGTTTTTCTGCCAAGAGGACTCCTGTCCCCGGAAAGTATTTGCGGAACGCTTCGGGTCCTGTCTTAAGCCCTGGCAAAGAAGATTGGAGCGGTCCAATGGGCAGATACAAGCGATAGGGCTGAGTTGCGGGAGTAAGCCAGGGGCAAGAGTATGTGAGGTGATCGGATTACCAGTATAGACTTCTTTGATAAAAGACAAGAGCTTCATAAAACCATCCCCTTCGTACAGCTCCGCCCCCCGAAGTAGATTAAACAGTGGTCGTGAATCCAACATTACGTCTCCCCGAATAATTGTTTCTAACAACAAGTCTTTATCAGGCCGTATGCCAATGTAGCTGTTTTCTAATAAGTAATACAAAAGTTGTTCTTTGGTGGCATTTCCCGTGAAAAGCTTTTGATGAAATATGCTTTGTAAGGAGACAAAGCCTTTCTTAAAGAACTTCCAGTAGAAAACATCATCAGTACTCTACCCTACTAAAATTGGGAGAAAAAGAAGGGAAGGCCGAGTTTTGAGGTGACCAAACGACAAAACTGTACCCTTCCCATGAAGCCAAGCTTCGCTGAGCAAATTAGCCAATGCGTAGAAAAAGTCCCAATCGTGAAGCATGTAGCCCGGAAGAAATTTATAGGATTGTTTACGATAGGGCTGATCAAAAGTAGGAATGTGCAATTCTGCGAGATAGCCCAGCATTTGAATGACAAAGTAAAACTCCCTTCTAATGAGGTGAGAATTCAGGACTTCGTTAGGGAAGTAGAGTTGGATTATTACTTTGTAGCCGCTTTATTGGTAAGTCTGTTGCCAGCCAAGGGTAAACTAAGATTAGGTATTGATCGGACCGAGTGGGATGCTCCTGCCAGGTAAACATCTTGATGCTTCTGGCTGGACAAGGTTCTTTGCAAGTGCCTTTGTAGTGGGAATTACTCGACACTAAGAGCGGGAATTCATCGGCGGATGACCGGATTGATTTGCTCAAACTGTGTGGAAAGCTGCTGGGCAAAGAGCGGATTGGATTAGTGGTCGGCGATCGAGAGTTTATCGGGCAAAAGTGGATGAAGTACTTAAAAGACACGGGTTTACTCTTTGTCATGCGTTTGCCTAAACACCATTTGATTCATCGCCTGGACGGACAAGTGGTGAAAGTAGACCAACTCTGTTTTCAAGCCGATACGCCTATAAGACTTAAAGCCTGCCTGGTAGATGGCATAGGGCGACAAGTTTGGGTGAAACCTTTAACAGAAGTCAAGCGGCCATAGGATACTGCCTTATGTTGTTTTCAAATTCCTCGGGGTTCATGTAACCCAGGGTAGAGTGTATTCGCTTATGATTATACCATACCTGGATATACTCCAAGATCCGCTACGCTGAACTGCTGAGCTCTTTAAGCTTGCTTCACTCGTTCCCAATGACGGGGTTTATTCCACCCTTTCCCTATAAAGGGAGTAAATACGATAAAATTCCCTCCGGGAATGACAATAAGAGTATGTTTAAAAATTTAATTTGGGATTCTTGCCAAAATAATATCGATAAGCGCCAGTTGCATAAAAGCGAGAGAAGATTCGATGGTTTTCTCAAAATCGCGGCTTAATCGGCGGAAGAAATTAAACCAGGCATGGAGCCGATGCTTCACTGTGTGGCAGGTCCAGCTTTTCTACTTGCCATCTTCCGGTTTGGGGAACGAAACCCTGCGCGATTCAGGTCTTTGGGTGAGTTCTACTTTCCATTGGTAGTGTACGGCACAAGTAGTAAATCGCCCTTATACGCCTGGTCAGCCCGGATTAATTCCAGGCGGGAAGAAGCCTTGTCTAACTGCCATAAAAGTTCAATGCCTTCGGCTCCATCGTGTTCATTGGCCGCTGATACGTGCAGTGCAGGGCAAACCTAAGGTATCTACTGCAAGATGCCTTTTTTGTCCATTCACATTTTTATTGCCATCAATACCGGTTTCCACACTAATCAGACTCTTTCTTGACGCTTTGAGAATCTACTGCGGCAGCCGAGGCCATGGCAAGTTTTCCCTGTCCTTCATTTTCTTTCTGCACTAATGCGGTGAGTATGTCTCCCCAGACCCTTTTTGCTGCCATTTGTGAAAAGTGGACCCGAAGTTGACAAACGTATCAGGTCCAATAATAATAGAGGCTTTCCCAGGTTGCAAATCGTCGGCTTCTCTTCCAGATTCCGCCACTGCGTACCCGTGCGGGTAATCTTTAAAATTCCATTAACTACTCCCGTAAAGAATGTCGCTTTCTGCCACTGTCCACTATTTTTTCAATAACTTCCCATTGGGAATCGGTCAATGGGTGAAACGTTTACGCTAAACTTTAAGCTTTTCTTTAGTTTTCATGATAACTTATGATTTGACAACCACAAGTTAGGACTGATTCCCCTTTTTTCCCCTTTGAAAATTTTGCAATTTTCGCCTCTTCAATTTTTAAACATACTCTAAAATGGCATAAACTAATTGTAGCGACTTACTTAGTCCGGTGCCTATAAAACAACGCCTTGGGCATTGTCTTTAGGACCGGAAAGTTTTTATCCCCCACTGTTCTTTGATATTGGTTTCAATGGTCAGACTTAAGGCGGTTAGGGGTACGTCTTCCAGCCGGCTTCTCGAAGGGGCCCTGGCCCGTTCGCCCAAACTGCGCACAGAACACAAAGGAAATAATCACGGAAATGGGAACACTTCATCCAGCCGATTTTCCACAAACACGAAGAACAACAGCGATAAACATAAAGACCCGCAAAGCTGTACTGGCGGAAAGGGCGTATTTTTGATCCGTTCGCTTCCGGCCCTGAAATGTGGTTGAATTTCAGCAGGGTTTCTTCCAGTTTCACGAAGCGGTAGTCGGAGAGCCAGCCCCGGTCGAAAGCTCTTCTTAAATCTTCGCCCCTGCAAATTCCGGCGTAGGTAATTAGGCGGGTTGTTTTTATGGCTGAAGATTTGGTATTCATGCTGCGCGAAGCGATTCCGCATTCGAGTACTCGTTGGATTCTTCATAGATTTCCTCCTGATTGGTTTGGTTATAGTCGTATTTTCTGCGCATAAGACGCGCAGCGCGGCACAAAAGCAATGTGGCGGTACACGAGGCGGTGCTGCAGGGTTCTGACTTCGGCTGCCTCTTCCTCATAGGAGGAAATTATCATCGTGATTATTTCCCGGGTCCAGGCCCGGCTGTAGTTAACCAGCAAGCCCCAAACGATGCGGGCTTCCCACCAGCGGTCGTAGGCGTTGTTGTTTTTGAAACCCAGAAAGATGGCCAGCGCCGTGCTCATGGCCGTTATGGTACTAAAGGGCAGATGCAGATGAAAAACAGTAAAATGGTCGTGCAGTAAATAGACTGTTACAGAAAGAATTAAATAATAGAGCAGGCTCTTCCAGGTGTATTGCAGAATAACACTCCATTTGAGATTTCGCTGTATAAGCATAAAATTATAAAAGGGTAGGGGTAAAGCACCTGGTATCAGGCTGGTTTTCCGGCCTTCCGGGAAGAAATTATATGTTTAACCTTGCCGGCAAGTTTACTGACAGCCTCTCCATTGTCTTGAGCGGCTACCTCACTGGATTCCCCGAGTACATACCCATATGGCTCCAGGCTTTCTACCGAATCAAATACGACTTTCAGCACGGCAATGAAAGGTAGTGCCAGGATCATTCCGGCAGCTCCCCAGAGCATTCCCCCCAGGATAAGTCCGACAATGGCCGCCAGCGGGTTGACACTTACTTTTGAACCTACCACATTGGGCGTGATGAAATTGCCTTCCAGCATCTGAACCAGAAAGAATACCCCGGCCACTCCCACGGCATACCAGGGGGAATCTTTGGTAATCAGGGCCATCAGGATGGGAAGCATTGAACCAATCAGGATTCCGGCGTAGGGAATAATTGTCAGTAAGGCTCCCAGCACGCCAAAGAAAATGGCATAGTCAATGCCCAGGATCAGCAGGCCCGTGACATTTAACACGGCCACAATTACAATGACCATGCCCAGGCCTAGTATATAATTTTTAATCACCTGCTGTATTTTATGCAGCACCAGATTAACTTGTTCGGCTGCAGTATTGCGGAAAACCTTATGGAAAAAATTTCGGAAAAAATCCCGGTAGAGTAAAAAGAAAAAGATGAACAGGGGTAGCAGGGTAATGGTGCCCAAGGTGGCAGTCGTAGCCGACAGGGTGTTGGTAAAAACCGAACCATGCGTTTTAGCCCATTCCGTCAGAGAGTTCTTTAATAAGGGGATCTGGTTGGATTGCTTCACGTTAAAGGTTTGCTCTACCCAGATTTGGGTGGTTTCCAGTAATTGGCTGGTCCGTTCTATGAATTGCGGCAAGTCCTCCGAGAATCCCATAATCTGCATGGAGATAAAAGTCAATAAGCCCCCCACCACACCAATTGCCACCACTAAACACACCAGAATTGCCCAAATCCGGGGAAGCCGCCACTTCTCCAGCTGCTGGCAAAGCGGATACAGCAGCACAGCCAGCAGCAGGGAAAACGCCAGGGGAATCAGCACGGATCGCAGTACGGAAAAACAAAACACCATCAGCACAAGGATTATCATCACACTGGCCGTCCGGACTACCAGGGGTGTTTTAGAATCAGAAAAAGTCATAGAAGTAAGAGATTGGCCACAATAAATAATACGGCTGGTTAAAGGAAGGATGCGACAAAATAGCATTAACGTATTTCCAGAGAAAAAGTGGTTTATTTCCCCATTATTTATAAAAGGAATGATTTTTAGCGGGGTCGGTATTCCCAATAGGGTGCCAAAGCGGGAGAACCCAATTACACCCTCACGGGTAACCTGACCATCAAAGGAATTACCCATCCCATTACGTTCCCGGCAACGGTGAAAATCAATGATAACTCAGCTGAGACTACCGCCAAGCTGGAAGCAGACCGCACCAAGTATGATATCAAGTACCGGGCCGCAACCATTGGTACTGTCGCGGATAAAGTTATTGACGATAACTTCACCATTGATCTGAAAGTAGTGGCCGGTAAATCCGAAACGGCCAGCCGGTAACGCTGTCTTACAATCAGGGAAAGCAGTAAAGTAACTGCTAATGAACAGAAGGCTTTATGGGGTTTGGATTTGTAGGATAAATAGCTGTTTAATTCTGATAGTGAACTTTTAATCGTTCCAGACTAGCTGTAAATCTTGACAAGACTAACAGCAGACCCAGCGTTACGACCGTACAGCCGAACATCACGGCGGGCATGACAACAACTTTCCGGGCTGGCGATTTACTTGCATAGACGATATCAAGAAACTTATATTGAATGCCTTCGGTGTTGGCTTTGCGCATCTGGCGACCTTGTGGGGAGCCAGGAGGTTGGGCAAACAAGAGGCGCCCCCAAAGAATAAAGATAATCAGAAAAGCGAAACGAGAAATTAAAATCATAGGAACGATTGATCAGATAACGATTGAAAACAGACTAATAAAAGTCAGTACACAAAGGTGAATTTTTACTAGCATTTAGGATGGAAACAATTTGGTAAATATAAGGGCCAGATCACCATTGATAGGTCAGGTGCAACCGGACAAAGAAGGGCGTGCCAGGCGTAAAATACCCTTCCGAGGGATCAACGGCCCGCTCCTTTTGGTAGCAATGTGCAGCATTTCTTATCCATATGACCTTCGCGAATTTGCCGTTCGGCTGCTCCGCCGGCAAGTTTTGCACTCCCGTACTCACTTGTGCTCAGGGTGACAAAAAACACTCAACAGGTCAGTCTGAGCATTAAGAAAATGAGTGGTTTTCGCGAAGACCTTTTTTTGTGTTTTTGCGAAAGTCCTAATCCAAAAATCAATCTGGGCTACTATTCCCCCTTCAAGATTTCTTCAAAAAGAAAGCTTATCTTAAAGGACATTATGAAGGTGTTGATTATTGAAGACAACCAGGAATACAGGCTACCATGAACCAAATTAAAAAAGAAGACATCAAACAAGAAGTATTTGACCTTTATGATGACTATGCCCACAACCGGCTCGACAGGCGTGAGTTTATGCAAAAGCTCTCCACGTATGCAGTGGGAGGTCTTACCGTAGCCTCCCTGATGAGTTTCATCATGCCCGATTACAAGGGTGCCATCCAGATTACATCAGATGATCCTCGCTTAAAATCCGAATACGTTCAGTATCAGTCTGCAAAAGGTGGTGGAACGATCAAGGCGTTGTTGTCAAGGCCTGCGGATACGAAAAAGAAACTCGGAGGCATTGTAGTGGTTCATGAAAACCGGGGATTGAATCCGCACATTGAAGATGTTGCCAGGAGAGCCGCTCTGGCCGGATTTATTTCGATTGCTCCCGATGCGTTAACCCCATTGGGCGGTTACCCCGGTAATGACGATGAAGGCCGTACCCTGCAAAGTAAACGGGACCGGAATGAAATGCTAGAAGATTTTATCGCTGCCTTTGACTATCTGAGAAGCCACAAAGACTGTAATGGCAAAGTCGGTGTGGTAGGTTTTTGCTTCGGTGGGTGGATTGCCAATATGATGGCAGTGCGCATTCCGGATTTGGCGGCATCCGTTCCATTTTACGGTGGTCAGCCGGCCATCGAAGAGGTGACCAAAATAAAAGCGCCTCTTCTGTTGCATTATGCCGAACTGGACACCCGGGTGAATGAGGGTTGGCCCGCGTATGAAAAAGCTTTAAAAGAGAATAAGAAAGATTACACAGCTTACATGTATGCGAATGCCAATCATGGCTTTCACAACGATACAACCCCTCGTTTCGACAAAACGGCTGCAGAACTTGCCTGGAATCGTACCGTTGATTTCTTCAAGGAGAAATTGAAGTAACGATAAGAGACAGCCGATAGTAATTTGCTCATCCTTTCTACTTGATTGGAGGAACGATTGAAATGGCATACTGGCTGTTTAGGTTTGCATAGAAAATAGCCCTAGTCAACAAAAAGTCAACTACTAAATCCTTATAGAAGAGTAAAAGGATTGTTAGCGGCAATGTGGGTTACCTGAGTACCGGGCACTTTTGGTTGTAACCACTTAGCCGCATATTCCATACCGGCTTCTTCACTAACGGCATGGCTCAGTACCAGTAAAGCCGTTTTCTGGCCCATCAGTAAACCATCTCTTACCCGTTCTACGGTTTCCCATTCCCTGGTTTCGCCGCTTAGAATTAGATCGGGCTTGTATTGTTGGATGGCAGCTATTTGCCTTTTACTATCCATGTACCCAAAGGCCAGATAGATAGTCTTGCAATGTTGGGATACATTGCCGACCAGCCGTACCGTAGCTATACCCAATTTATCTTTGGTGAGCACTTGTCTGAATTGTTCCTCCCCTCCGGAATGCCCTCAACTTATTAAACGAACCGGCTTCGCGGCAACTCCTAATTATGCAAGATGGGCGGGAGAATACCTTCCTAAGCGGAGAGTACCGGCAGATGATTAACCGGGAGATTCCCGACTGCGAGATTATCGCGGTAAGCAATGGTTCCGAATGCGGAATACGGCAGTTTGAGCCTTACCGGGAAATTTTCCGCCTTAATTCTAACTTCTACGTCAATCCTCTTACCTGGGCGGCGGCTCTTGTGGCTGCCAATGGCGCCCTGTCTCTAGTATCAGGGGTACCAATCGCTGGCCCCGTGGTAGCCGGACCTGCAGCAGTTGTGGTCAATGCCGCCCTGCTGGCTGTGCTGCCCTTCGTGGGCAATAAATGGAAGTCGGACTTTAGTGTCCACGCCTTACCCGACCGGCAAGTGCGCAACGTTTTTCACGGACGCATTTTGGCCGAGAAGCGTTTTTTCGGCGCATTCAAGCTATTTGACTTAAAGGCTTGGGAAGCCAACCGGAATTCACGAGCTGACTTATTGCCCTGGGACTCCGCGCCGGGCAGCTATTATAGCATGGGCCGATATAGCATGGGCCGAAACATCAATGCCCAGTTGCCCAACGTAAATATTGATGAGTTTCCCTTTCTGTCGGCAAACCTGGAAATAGATATAGTGCCTATCTTTACCTTTGAGCCCACTGTCAGCTCCCTGGATGTCACCACAGTGAACCCCAGCACCGGCTGCGATTACTGGGACACTGATGCAGACGTAACGAGTACCGGCACTCTCACTATTACCCGTTTAGACTTAAATGCCGGAGTTATTGCCGGTCGGTTCGAATTCACCCTTGCCAAACCCGGTTGTGATACCATCCGGGTGACGGAAGGTAGATTCGATATGCCTTTGTAATAACGCTTAAAGAGTCATCCTTTTGAGTAGCCAGAATACCCTTAAGAAGCTACCATTAAGTAAGGTTACCATCGAGAGCTATTTCCTTTAAGATCAAATTTGGGAAATCATACTATATTAAAATAGGCATCGTTTTCAGCAAATTTAGTGCTTGGTTTGAGTTCTCCAACAGTATGTGCAGGCTTGATAGCTTTGGAAGTAAAAATGGAGATAGAAATCGTTATAGTAAGGGTAGTGTCGGTAACGTACCGGTAGTTTTCGTTGAGGACATACAATACAAATTATTTTAACCGGGGAATTGGACTCTAGTGTTGGTCAAGGTTGCGCCGTTTTGTCTATGCAATCCGTCATGGACGGCTAAGAGTAAGCCGTTAGGACCTGCTGCCTGAACTATTGAGCAAAGCTCAGACGTAGAATTGCAACAGTTTACTGGAGGAATTTTTAGGCAGCAATTCTTTTTTCTTCTAAATACATTTCTTGTAAATACAACTGATATTGTTCGGGACTTCTGTTACCTAATGCAGAGTGCCTTCTTTTTCTGTTGTACCCCCCCTCGATAGATTCGAAAATAGCCAGTTTAGCCGGCTTCATAGTTAGGTAATCAGCCTGATGGACCTGCACGAGCAAATGGACCTGAAATTTCATTTCATCGGTCTATAGCATCGGGTCCAGATAGCTCTTTCTAGCTGGGCCTCCAACTCCTTTTGTAAGCGTCTGATTTCTATTTGTTCAACTGTAGGGAGTAGTTTCTCAGGATGTGCTACATTAGCATGCTGATGTTGTCTCCACTTACTCGAGTCTACCCGGATCTATTCCTAACTCTGTTGCCGCTATTTTTACCGATCCTTTGGCATAAGATAACGCTACTGCCAGCTGCTTGAATACTTCATCAAATACTTGTCTTTTCATAAGGCTTAAGTTAACAGATTATTAAATCTGCCTGTCTTTTTGCCTCCAGTCAAAGGTAGCAAGTTCAAAAACCTGCTTCACAAACTAGTACCCCCATCCACACCTTTTAAATAACTACTAAAAAATTATTTCTCCTCTCTGTAGGGGATTGCTTGCACTTGCTTGACTATTATGGAAAGGAAAACATTTCCCATCCACTCAAGGTAAATGAAAGAA
>JAUJNL010000074.1 GCA_030448185.1 Cytophagales bacterium
TGCCGGCTCTGGCAGTGGGTAAGACCGGAGAACTGTTTGCCATCCCGATAGAGAAACTCGATCTGATAACGCAGGTGGTAGTATAGCCACACATCTGTCCCGGAAAGCGTAGTATCGGTTGAAGATTTTGCTTGACTTTATACTGCCATCGGGGTAGTACTGGTGCAACACTACTACTTTTACTAATCGCTTGAGGGATTTTGCGTAGAGACAAGCCTCAAAAGCTTTTGCGTCTTCATCGGCAAAACAAGCCCGGAAATAGGTAAAGTCCAGATTCTTCACATCCACTTTGCCTTGATACTTTTTCTGTCTGCCTCGACCGGCTCGTTTAGGACCGGAGTAAGGATATAGTAGGACCGGATCATCTCTTAAACGGGTAATGAGTTGGAGCCCGGCTTGGGTGAGTTGCTCAATAAAGCCGTATTTGGCAAAGTAGGCATCTACTACTACATAAGGCGAGAGTTTGAGCAACTCGCGGGCCTGACTGGTGAGCAGGCAAGCGTAGTAGTCTAGTAAAGACTCACCTGCTTTAGGTAGGGTTTGGGCAGCATGATAATGTAATGCCGAATGATTGACTACGTCTACTATCGCAAGGCCAGCTATTTCCAATCCACGCTTTACAGCCTGCGCACAACCTGACCAAAAGTACCCCACACCAGGCGTATGTTTACCCGACTTGCTGATAAAGCTGGGATCAAAAGCCCAAACCCGTTCTAGGTTCGTGTACTGGCTAATGAGTAAGTGATTGAACTGCTTGAAGTCAAAATCTTTGCTGAACCAATACCGGTAACTTACTGCACTCAATACCCCTTGCCGGCACAAATTCTCAAATGTATAACGGCCTCTTAGGCCTAGCCATACCAGCACTAACTCAACAAAAAATTCCCGTTGCCATTTGCCTACTTGACTCATTTTGGCCAATATTGATCTGGTGAGTGTTTCTACGCTCATGGGGTAAAAGTTCTGGTTTGTTCTCGCAACTCAAACCTACGCTTTTACCCTTTCTATGGATACCCCTTGTCTGGTAGCCTACCTTCAAAATCCTTTCGTACTATTGTTAAAGTATGGCGAAAAAGAAAACCGGGGCGAGAAAAGGCTGGGTGTGGGCGCCGGCTAAACCATCCAAACCAGCTATCTCTGAAGCTGAAAAGAAGCGGACTGAAACTCTTGGTCAAGAATTACTGGAAAGAATGAAGCCTCAGTGGATTCAGCCCCCAAGTGAGGAATGGGGCTACGTGAGTGATGTGTACGGCAAATGGTACCGGAGTTACTATTACTTCTGTGCCTTATACCGTTATCCTACTCCTAAATTTATACGGCCAGAGGCCGAACAACGTTTTGCCCGTCTGGAATACGCTGGTCCGGACCAGTTTCACCTGGCTTACTTCCGGCACACGGGTCAGTGGTGGCAGGTATATGAAAACTTGAGTCTGGAGGCCTGCCTGCGGGAAATCGAAACCAATTCCATTTTTCTGCCCTGAGCAGGAAAAATAAGGAACTCAATAAACCAGAATCAGTCTTCTGATACAATGGGCGGCTGATGCATGATGCGTTGCCGGTGCTGCAGGCCCCAGTTCCTCAATTCGTCCAGGACTTTATCCAGAGACTTGCTGTAGGGGGTGAGTTCATAGAGCACAGTCACGGGTACCGTAGAGAAGACTTTGCGTTCCACAAACTCATTCAACTCCAATTCTTTTAACTCCTTGGATAATATTTTGGGGGTAATCTCTCCCAAGGCCCGCTGGATCTCTTTAAAACGTAATGGACCATTAGATAAAGTGAGAATCAGAGGCAGTTTCCATTTGCCGCTTAATACATACAGCGCATCCTTGACTGCCTTGACACTGGCCAGGCAAGCTTCACCTTGATGCGGGATCAATTCGGGTTGTGTATTCATACGAGTTAGGTAAGTATCCCAAAGGATACCGGTATCCTTTGGGATAGTAGTATCTTTTGGAAAGTAAAGGTAGGTAGCTTTGTCAAAAAAAGAATATGAAAACAATTAAAATTACCTATTGGCTAAGTACTACGCTACTAGCCCTGATGATGGCGTATTCAGCTTATGCCTATCTCACACAAGCTGAAATAAAGGAGGGCTTTCACCACCTTGGCTTTCCGGATTATTTCCGGCTGGAACTTGCCATTGCTAAATTGCTGGGAGCCGTAGTATTGCTGGCACCTCTAAGCGCCAGAATCAAGGAGTGGGCCTATGCTGGTTTTGCCATCACTTTTATTTCGGCCTTTATTGCCCATACTGCTTCGAGTGATCCAATAGCGAATCGACTAGGCCCGATCATCTTTTCGGCGGTGCTCCTGGTTTCCTATCTGGCTTATCATAAGCTAGTAACGGGTGAGCAAAAGCTCTTTACTACTTCCCATTCCAATGAGATTTTACCAAGTTCAAATCGCCCCGTGTTGCGGTAGTAGGAGTGTAAATGTATCGTATCTATTCGGTAGATAACTCTGCCGGATAGATACGAACTACCTCTATAGGTATCGGATGGATACAATTGTTTCAACCTCCTCTTTTTTCCTATTTCCTACCTCTTACTTCCTATCCAAAGTCCCACGTCCGATCAGTTTTCGTTTAGAGCCCTTAAATCGACGGGTACCACTTTGGATACGCCGATGTCGCCCTCGGTCTGGGTAATGCCGTAGATAATATCGGTGGATGTCATAGTGCGCTTGTTATGCGTCACAATAATGAATTGCGACTCGTCGGAGAACTTGCGGATAATGTTATTGAACTTATCAATATTAGCATCGTCCAGCGGGGCATCTACTTCGTCAAAAATACAGAATGGTGCCGGTTTAATGAGGTAGATGGCAAATAAGAGCGAAATAGCCGTCAGCGTCTTTTCTCCGCCGGAAAGCTGGTTAATGGTTAGCGGCCGCTTGCCTTTCGGTTTGGCTATAATATCGATGGTCGAGTCCAGCGGATTCTCTGGGTGAGTTAAGCGTAAATCGCAGGAATCTTCCTCGGAGAATAGGGATCGGAATACTTTGATAAAGTTGTCACGGATGCGGTTAAAGGCCTCCATAAATGTATCCTTGGCTACCGTGTCGATTTCCGAAATTGTACTAAGCAGGGAGTTTTTAGCATCCAGCAAGTCGTTTTTCTGCCCGGTGATAAAATCGTACCGTTCCTTGATTTCCTGGTAAGCCTCCATGGCCATTGGGTTAATGGGACCGATTTTATCCAGCCGGGCCTTCAAATCCTGTACTTTGGCCTTTACTTCCTCATCAGTCAATGCGTGACTGAGTGATTGAGTAACTGAGTGGTTTTTCTTCTTTCTTTCCCCATTTTCTCCTGCCACTGCCACTTCTTCACTTTCCATTAACTGGTCCAAGTCTACATTGAATTCTACGGCGAGTCTTTCCTTTACGGAACTGAGCTGAAGCCGGGTTTCATTACGTTTATTCTGCATTTCCATCAGTAGGGCATCAGTCATTTCCCGCTGCCGCTGCAAGTCACGGGCTTCTTTCTCAAGGGTAGCAATCTGGCCGCGGGAAGCGTAGTAGTCTTTCTCAGCCTCATGTAGCCCAGCTTCAATAGACTCTTTTTCTGCATACATTTCCACCAATTTTTCGTCACCTTCCTCGGATGTTTCGGTCAGATGAGCCATGTCGGCCTGAGCCCGTTCCATTTCCTCCCGGTTCTTCCCGATACGCAGCTGCGTTTTTTCCAGGTTGCTCTGATGAAAACTAATTTCCTGCTCCAGGCTGTTAAGGCGGTTCTGCTGCTGGTGAAAACGGATGTTCTCGGCATTAAAAGCATTAGATTTCACGGTCACCATCTCATTCTGGGCGGTTAGTTCCCCGTTCAGGTGATTAATTCTGGCTTCAATTCCCTTTAATTCTTCGCCTTTCTCCTCGGCCAGCGGATGGGCTTCGGCAACTTCCTCCTGCAAGGTTTGTACCTGCTCCAGCATATCTTCCCGGCGTTGCGACCCTTTCCGTAATGTAAGCGATAGTTGCTCCTGCCGGGCCCGTAAACCTACTGCTTCGCGGTTCAGTATGTCAATTTCCTTTTGTTCCTGGCTAATACGGGTATTCAGAGAATTGCGCTTGGTCACCAATTCTTCCCGGAGGGCTTTCTGTCGGTTTTGCCGTTCGGTGAGATTCCGCAATTGCGCGGTCAGTTGGGCAATGTCCTTCTGTAAATTCTCTAAATTCTTGGCCCGGCCAATGCGTTTTCCCTCGAACAGTCCCACCGAACCACCCGTGAGACTGTATTGCCGACTGATTAGTTTCCCATTCTGGCTCAGGAAGGTGGCCCCCTCAAAAGCGGGTATCGTTTCGGGGTTGTGCTTCAGAATATAAACGCCATCCAGCAGGTGCGCTACCAGGTTGCGGTATTTTTCGTCAAAACCGGTGATTTCAATGGCGGGAACCATACCCGTTTCAGAGCTGGCTAGTAACAGCGATTTGGGGAAAAAGCTGTTGAAACGGTCCAGCACGAAGAAGTTGGCTTTCCCCTTACCGGCTTTGCTCAGCAGGTTGATGGCCTGATAAGCCACTGCTTCATCAGGCACTACGTAGTAACTCATCACGGGCTCCAGAAAGTTTTCCAGGGCCGCCCGGTACGCATCAGGGCAGGTAAGAATATCCGAAACCAGCGGCATCTTGGCTTCCCATTTGATACTCTTCTGCAGAAATTTAATGGCTTCCGGAAAACCCTCTAAGTTATCAACCAGAGACTTGGTCAGGTTAAACTCATTCCCTTTGGCGTCCAGTTGCCGGTTGAGTTGCCCGAGTTCCTGCCGGATAGCGTCGCCTTCATTCTCCGTTTCTTCCAGTTGCTCCTGCAAATCTTTTACCGAAGACTGCAAGTCAGCTAACTGGCTACTTTTCTCGCGTAACTGCGAAGAAAGCTCAAACAGATTTTCATTAAATGCACTCAGATTCGCCTGTTGGGCAGCATCATCCGAGGCAACTTTTTCCAGTTCCTGCTTCAGGGAAGATAACTGCATCTGTTTAATCTCCACCATTTTGCGCAGTCCAAACACTTCATCCTGACGGGTGCGGAAAGAGGCATTCACCGAACTAAGTTCCCGTTGCAAGTGGGCGGCCCGGTCCTTCTGCTCCTGATATTCCTCCTTCAGTTCATCCACCCGGTCTTTGATTGCCCACAGCCCTTGCTGTACTTGCTGTACTTGCTGCCGTTCACCTTCCAACCGTTTGGTCTGTCCCAGGGCACTTTGCCGCTGCGCTTCGTCGGCATGAATCTGGTCCCGCAGGGATTGCACCCTTTCGGTAAGCATCCGGAGCCGCTCACTTTTGATTTTCTTCTCGCTTTCGTACTGGCGAATCGTATTTACCTGTTCATTCAACGCCTTCTGCCGGGAAACCATCAGCTTTTCCTTGCCCAGCAACGCGCCTTTTTCCTTTTCCAGTTCGGCTTCTTTGCCCGCCAGTTGGGCTTGCAGCTGGGTTTTCCGTTCAGTTTCAGTCTCCAGATTTTTTCCCAGGACAACAAAAGAATCGCGGTGCCGGCTTACCGTACGGGTAGCCCACTCCACACTCCCCTGCTTGTATTCTTCTTTGAGCTTAAAATACGTTTCGGTCTGTTTGGCCTGCCGTTCCAGGATTTTGAGGTTTTTACTGATCTCGTGCAACAGATCCTCCACCCGGGCCAAGTCACCATCGGTATCTTCGAGTTTGCGCAGGGTTTCCCGCTTCCGGACCTTAAATTTGGAAATACCGGCGGCTTCTTCAAACAAGCCCCGCCGCGAATTGTCCTTGTCATTAAGCAGGTCGTCTACCATCTTCAACTCAATAATGGCGTAGCTGTCGGAGCCGATACCCGTGTCCAGAAAGAGATTGGTAATGTCCTTGAGGCGGCAGGTTACGTTATTAAGCAGGTATTCGCTTTCACCGGAACGGAAGTAGCGGCGGGTGATGGTCACGTGCGAATACTCCGTTGGCAGCAAGCTCCGGTTATTATTGAAAGTAAGCGACACTTCGGCCAGTTGCAGCGGTTTACGGGTGCGGGTACCGTTAAATATCACATTGTCCATTTTATCAGACCGCAGCGCCTTGGTTTTCTGCTCCCCCAGCACCCACCGAATGGCATCTACAATGTTGGATTTACCACAACCATTGGGCCCTACAATACCCGTAATCCCCTGGTCAAAATGGATGATAATTTTATCAGCGAAGCTTTTAAAGCCCTTTATTTCTAGTTTATGAAGTTGCATTCGTAGTTTAATTCCGGTTGGTGATTTCTGGTTACCCGTCTTGGGTTTCTAGTTTTTGGTTGATGGTTTCTGATTTACAGTTATTGAAAAGCGTTGTGATAGAGGTTGTATTCAACCGTATTAGAATAACTGGCAACCAACCACTAAAAATCCGAAACGGTAGACGCTAAATCGGCAACCCAAAACTCAAAACTAACAAGTAAAAAGCTATATTTGGAAAGATGGAACATATTCAAATCATTCTGTATATCGTTATCGGGCTCATTTATCTGCTTGCCCGGGCTTTTAAAGGAGTAACTGATGCAACGGCCACCGAAAAACCCGGTCCTAAAAATGACGCACCTTCCCTGGAGGACATGTTTAAGGAAATCGGGAAAGCCGTGCGGAATACCAGGCAACAGCCCACCCCAACTAACCCGAAAGCCAATACTAAAAGACCGGACCTGATGCAGCAAAGGCCTCGGCAACAGCAGCCCCAAAGCCAGAAACCTGCCCAACCAGTCGAAAAGAAACCCGAGAAAACGGCTACTGAATGGGTACCTATTTATGAAAGGCTGGAGCAGAACGCCGCCAGCAGTGAGTTGGCTCCTACCCCCGACCAGTTAGCCGCCCGTTTTGAAAGGACGCCGGTGTATACCAACGAAGCGGCAGAGGTTGATTACGAAGATCCTAAAAGATCACAATACGCCGGTCTGGACGACCGAAAGAAGCGGTTTGAATCCTTTGATAAAAAACAAGGGGCTAAAAATGTGTATACCCAATTACTCAACAACCGGCAGAGTGCCCGGCAAGCATTTGTGCTAAGTGAGATTTTTAAGCGGAAGTACGAGTAGATAAAATAGCCTTTTTTTCCTAAAAGCCTACGCCGGTACTTTGTAAGATTCTTTTCTCTATACGAACAGGCAGAAGGTTCCGTTATTTTTGTGCTTTTGCCAGCTCTTTTTTCTATGAAAAGAATTCTGTTTATGTTCCTGTTGGTCTTGCCATTATCGGTGATGGGTCAGGATCTGAGTGAGTTAGATGAGCCTCCCCAGCCACCCGAGGATACTTTGATCCGTTCCAGAAATGCGATTTACCTGGAAGCAGGCGGAAACGGAGGCTACGGTTCCCTCAATTACGACCGAATACTTAGACAGAACCGCCGGTTCAAGTTAAGCGGACATATCGGTGCTGGATTTACCTATAAAGAATCTTTTGACAAGGCTACGCCCCTGATTCCAGTAGAATTAGATGTGCTGATTGGAGAATATAAAAACTTTATGGAACTAGGTGTGGGCTATACAGCCGGGTGGGCATACCACCCATACCAATCGGCTGAGGCCACCAATGGGCACAGGGCCGAGTATGCCTTACGCAAAGAGTTTGTGACTTATGGTTTTGCCCGGCTTGGATACCGCTACCAACCTTCCCAGAGTGGCTGGTTATTCCGGCTTGGCTTTACGCCCATATTCCTCAAAACCGGCCCATCGGTGCATGGTTTCGGACTGTCGCTGTGGGGTGGTTTGAGTCTGGGCCGCACGTTCTGATAACAATGGAAGCAGCCGACTGGGCAGGATCTTTTATTTGCAACCCGATGTTCGTAAATTGCCGGTATGGTAACAATAAAAACAGATAGCAAACGCGACTTACTTATTCATATCGGTATTATTGTGTGCCTGTCGGCCATTATTATCCTGAGTTTTTTCTTCCTTTATCTCCCCTGGCAGACACATCACGGTGAAAGCATTACCGTACCCGACCTGAAAGGAATGAAGGTAGAGCAACTGGGGTCCTTTCTGGAAGAGCATGATCTGCGGTATGAAGTGCAGGATTCTGACTATGTCTCTAACCTTCCTCCGCTGTCCGTAAAGGATCAGTATCCCAAGGCGGGATCAAAAGTAAAACAAGACCGCAAAATTTACGTGACCATCATTGCCAAGAATCCTCCGATGGTACCCATGCCTAATTTGGTGGATTTTTCGCTTCGCAGTGCGCAGACAACCTTACAAAGCTTTGGCCTGGAACTCGGACAGACGATTTATAAACCTGATTTGTGTCAGAATTGCGTACTTGGCCAGCAGTTGAACGGACAGGATATTAAACCGCAGACCCGGATTCCGAAGGGAACTAAGATTGATCTGGTGGTAGGTGACGGTGCCGGTAACCAGGAGATGGACGTACCTGATCTGATCGGCAAAACCCTGGAGGAGGCCAAAGCGGTAATTTCGGGCTCTGGTCTGGTAATGGGAAGTATTGTACCTTCTCCCGAAAGTGATAAACCGGCTGGTACGGTTGTCAAGCAGAACCCGGCCTCAGTAGCCGGTAATAAGGTCCGGATGGGTGAAATTGTGGATCTCTGGATCGCAGGCAGCGAAATACCTGCCCAGGTGCAACCACCATCCAATCAGTAGAAAAAAAGTTAGTTTGTGAATAGCGTCATTGCGAACGAGGAACGAGTGAAGCAATCCCGAGGATCCCAACCAAGGTAATCTTTGTTGGCGCTAACGAAACAGATTGCTTCGTTCCTCGCAATGACGGTGATTAGAGAATATGGGCGTTCTTCGCATAAATCCAATCTCCAATCGTTATAACTGAATAAGTACTGAAGCGTGGGGCAAATCCTGCGCTTTTTCCTTTACGGCATCCTGAATCCAATATGCGTGCATTACAACGACTACTATTAATTTTTACTTTTTTATCTGCCGCTCCGGTTTTTGCCCAGTTGCAGCTTACCCCGCATACCTGGTACGGTAAACCTCCGGTAACTGAGTATTCCAAATCAGCCCGAACTAAAGCTATCCCTCTGCAATTACCCTTTTTCGACGATTTCTCCGCGGCCGCACTAACTCCTACCGATAGCCTCTGGATTAACGGCGGGGTAATTGTGAATAACCAGTTTGTCAGAAATCCTCCCTCTAAAGGCGTCGTTACCTTTGATGGATTAAGCTTCTCCGGCAAACCCTACCTGTTTGATAACACCATTATCCAGGCACCGGCGGATACACTTACCTCACGGCCCATTGATCTTTCTGGTCTGTCGGCCACGAGTAACGTGGTGTTAAGTTTTTACTGGCAGCCTCAGGGCCTGGGAGAACGGCCTGATCCGGGTGATTCGCTGGTACTTCAGTTTAAGACGGCGGATGATTGGCGAACAGTCTGGAGTCAGAGGGGCAATGCTCCGCAGGCTTTTATGAAAGATACCGCCATTGCCATTACCAATGCTAGCTTTCTACACAATGCTTTCCAGTTCCGCTTCCGAATGTACGGTCGTCCTTCAGGGCTGTATGACGTATGGCATCTAGATTACGTATACCTGGACAAGGGTCGGGATGTGAGGCAGCGTTTTGTAAGAGATCTTACTGTAAGCCGGACACCTAAATCACTGCTTAAGCGGTACATGGCTATGCCATTTGAGCAATATAATGTGAACCCAGCCGGAGAATTAGCCACTTCTGATTCTACAGTGGTGAACAACCTTCATGATGACTATAACTTTTTCCCCCTGCGTTACACCATTACAGACGTAAGCAGTGGAAGTACGCTTTTAACTTATCAGGCCAGTGTAGAACAGTTTATCGAGGGCAATTCGGGGGGCAATTCGCGATTACCCGTGGGAATTTCTATCCCGGCGAATACGATTCCGGCAACAAACGGGCCCAAAACCCTGAAGGCTACGTTCTCCATTCGTCCGGAGGTATTAGAACCAGTCATTAAAGGAGTCGATTTACGGAAAAATGATACCATCTCGGCTTTTACCGTGCTGGATGATTACTACGCATATGACGATGGGAGTGCCGAATATGGCATTTATATGACCCAGCGGCTTGGACAGGTAGCAGTACGATATGTGCTCAATAAACCCAGTGCCATTACCTCGGTGAAAGTGTATTTCACCAAACTTCAGCAGAATCTGCAGGGCCAGGCCTTTGTACTGAAAATCTGGAAGAAGCTCGATAACCAGGCCGAGTCCGTTTTGTTCCAGCGGAGCTATCCGGTCCGTTATACGGATACCTTAAATAAGTTTAGTACGTATACTTTGCTCGACCGGGATAATCTCGAAACCTCCGTAGCTGTTTCCGACACTTTTTACATTGGCTGGCAGCAACCCGTGGGAGACAATATTATTTTCGGTTACGATACCAATACAGATTCTAAAGGCCAACAGTTTTTTAACATCACCGGAGATAACTCGGCCCAAAACTGGAAGGCAGCCAATCAGCAGGCGGGTAGTATCATGGTCCGGCCCGTTTTCGGAAAGGTGCCACTAGCAGTGGAAGAAAGCCTGGAGGAAAAACCAGTCGCCCTTTCTACTGACCGCCTTTTTCCCAATCCTACCAGTGGATTGGTCCAGTGGGAGTTTCCGGGTGTACGGTCGGTTAAGGTGTATGATCTGTTAGGCAGGCCCGTATCAGCATTAAACAGTAAGGATACAGCCATAAATTCGGTTAATTTGTCGGGCTTACCGGACGGTATCTACCTGATTCACCTGCAAATCGGCCCGAAAACGGTGGTTAACAAGGTGATTCTGAAAAAGTAAATGCTGCTATATTAAAAGCATTTCACTTTTGTTCTGATCATTACTAACAGGATGCTTCACGCCCTTTCAAAGTCTTTTCATAGCCGTGTCAGGTCCCAGCTGTAGTCAACCAATCCCTTGTAACTACGTTTACAGGTAACAAGTCAAACTCTACTAGTATCATTGTTATGAAAAGATCGATTGCTTTATTTTTACTGATAATGCCTCTGCTGTTTGCCATGCCAGCCTGTGACAAGGATGGCAGCGTTAATATTTTCTCGGTGGAACAGGATGTAGAATTTGGCAAACAGGTTAGTGCTGAAATAGACAGCAATTCCAAGCAATATCCCTTACTACCGGAGACTGGCCGGCAGGGTAAAAACGAAGCGGTGTACGCTTACTTAAGGAACATTACTAACCGTATTCTTAACTCAGGGAAATTAGCTTACCGGGATAAGTTTGTCTGGCGGGTTAAAATCATCCAGGATGATAAAACACTTAATGCTTTTTGTACCCCCGGCGGCTATATCTATGTGTACTCAGGCCTAATTAAGTACTTGGATACGGAAGACCACCTGGCAGGCGTGCTTGCCCACGAAATAGCGCATGCTGATTTACGCCACACTACCGGCGCCTTAACCCGTGAATATGGCCTCAAGTTACTATTGGATATTGTATTAGGCAATAATCAGGGCGCCCTAACTGAAATAGCTACTGGATTGGTAAATTTACAGTATGGAAGAGGAGACGAGACGCAGGCTGATGAATATTCAGTGATTTATTTATGCAATACGTCCTATAAATCAGACGGAGCAGCCGGTTTTTTCCAGAAATTAACGCAAGAAGAGCAAAGTAGCGGACGGGTACCGGAGTTTTTGAGCACGCACCCTAATCCGGAGAACCGTGTCCAAAAGATTACCCAAAAAGCGCAGGCAGATAAATGCAATATGCAAGCCTCTAATGCCAACTATGCCGCTTTCAAAGCCATGCTGCCGTAAGTAGTTTATGAGTAGATGAGTGGATGAGAGAAAATAAAATAAGGTAATCTTTTTTCTGAACCCTCTTCCCAATCTAATTTTGTTGGTTCCCCACTCATCGACTCATAAACTTTAGACTCATTCACTTACCTGCATGAAGACATCAGAAATCAAATTTACGATAACACTTGATGCCCAAAACGTTCCCGACAAAATTACCTGGGATGCCACCGACAATCCCAATGAAGGCTTAGAGGAAGCTCAGGCTATTGCCATCTCCGTGTGGGATCACTTTCACAAGGGGACTATGAAAATCGATCTCTGGACCAAAGCCATGCCCGTAAATGACATGAAACGCTTTGTGATCGAATGTATTGGCGGGCTCAGCGAAACCTTGATGACCGCCACTGGCGACGAAAAAATGGTGCTTGAGATGGAAGACCTCTGTCAGCGGCTTAGCCAGCACGTGGAAGAGCAGATTCGTAAGGAACAGCAGCAGGGACAATAATTGCTATTTACTATTCTCGCCTTGAAAATCCTTGGTATTATTCCGGCCCGTTATGCTTCTACCCGTTTTCCGGCCAAAGCATTAGTTGACATCGCGGGGAAAAGCATGGTGCAGCGGGTTTATGAACAGGCAAAAAGAGCAACTACCTTACATAAAGTAGTAGTCGCTACGGACCACGAAGCGATATTCGGGCACGTGCAGTCTTTAGGTGGCGAGGTAGTAATGACAAGCCCGGAACATCCCAGCGGGACCGACCGGTGTCGCGAAGCACTGGAAAAGATGGGAGAAGAATATGACTTCGTGATCAATATTCAGGGAGACGAACCCTTTATTCAGCCCAAGCAGATTGATACCTTAGCCGCAGTACTCACCGCCGAAAAAGTTGAGCTTGGGACCCTTGTCCGTATCATCGATGCTGCCGACACCCTTTTTGATCCGAATAAGGTACGAGTTATATTGAATAAATATAGTGAGGCCATTTATTTCAGCCGCCACCCGATCCCTTTCCTGCGGGGAATAGAGCAAAGTAAATGGTTGGAGCAACACACTTTTTATCAGCACATCGGCATGTACGCTTATCGCCGCGACATACTGGCCCAGATCACCAAACTACTCGTTTCATCGCTTGAAAAGGCAGAATCACTGGAGCAACTCCGGTGGATAGAAAATGGGTACCGCATTACAGTGGCCGTAACACCTTACGAAAGCATGGGCATCGATACACCCCAGGATCTGGAAAAAGTGCTGGCTTCTTTGAAGCAGTTATAAGTTATAAAGGCAGCCAGGATGCTTACTCCCGGCTGCCTTTCATTTTCAATCAACTACACGCTAATTACCACTGCGCCGGTCCCGGCCCTTTTCCCGCTGTTTCTGCATCCGGTCCTGCTTCTGCTGCTCATATTTGGCAAACTGGTCTGCGGTGAGCACTTCTTTCATCTTCTGGTCAGCTTCCTCAACGGCTGATTTGGCTTCGCCTCGGGCAGCTACTTTATCGTCGGCCTCCTTAAACTTCGCTTTCAGTGCCTCTACCTTCTGAAATCGTTCCAGGTGAATGGCTTTCACTTTCGTAGCCTGGTCTTCGTTCAGGCTTAATGCTTTGGTTAGCCTGGCAGTTACCATCTCTGCCCTTTCCTCGGCAGTCTTCGGTTCGCGGGTAGCTGCTGTTTGCGCAAAACTAATTTGACAAAGCAAGAGCATGAAGACAGCGAATACAATGATCTTTTTCATAATATATTTACTTTTTAGGATTTAGATGGCCTAAGCAGTAGAAGGTTTAATCTGATGAATCTTTTTGTTAGAAATAAAAAAGCCTGACTAAATAGTCAGGCTTCCAGGCAGTTAGACGTTTGCTGCTATTCATATCTGATAATCATCTCTACCCGGCGGTTTTAAGGCTCTTCCTTTATCATAGATCATTAGCAGCCACGGGCGGCTTTCCCCATGTCCATCAAGTAATCCGGTATTCACTCACGCCTTTCTCAATCAGGTAGTTCATGACGGCAGCAGCCCGGTTCTGCGACAATAACAGGTTAGCAGCATCTTCTTCACCTACATCATCGGTATGGCCTTCAAGGTGCAAACGGGTCTTGGTGTTTTTCTTCATTACCTCAGCTAATTCATTCAGCGCTGAAAGGAAGAAGTCTTAATTACGTCTTTACCGGTCTCAAACAACAGGTTATCAAATGCTTTTTTCAGCGCTGCTTTTTCCTCAGCCTTTATTTCCGGGGCATCCCCGATTGGCAATAATGCCCGGAGTAGTCGGACATATATCATCCTCATCAAATACCTGATCACCATCCGTGTCTTTCCGCTTAGGAGCAGGCAACCGGCAAAACGCAACGGTCAGGAGTGTCAGGGCATTTGTCAATGTTATCCCTTACCCCATCATTATCTTTATCTCCCCAGGGACAGCCGAAATTCTCTTTAGGACCTGGTTCATTCACGCATTTATCTTCGTAATCATAAATACCGTCAAAGTCAACGTCGAAGGGACAGCCAAACGGCGTCACTTTTTCTCCTTTTGGAGTACTGGGGCATTTGTCACGGCCATTCGGAATACCGTCACCATCTTCGTCAAAAGCATAGTAAGTGAGAAACACTCAGCGCTTAGCCTCAACTTTCCCTTTTTTTCCGGTTGATTTCTTAGCAGTAGTCTCTTCCTTAGAAGTTTCAGCGTGTTTAGCAGCCTCAGGGTCAATAGAGGCTTACTTCCTGTCCGAAGACTGTAGCCGTGGAGAGTAAGCCTCCTAGCAGCAAAACAGGTAAAGTGTAACGCATAGGCGAAGTATAATTATATAGCTGGTTGAATACAGGATCTTAGAGCCAACACACAGTGATGGTAACCCTGTATCAGGTAATTATGTCTCGGGTAACCCTGGCCCGCTGCTGCTTAGTTTTTCAGGCTTATGAAATGTTTGTGGACAATATTGTTAAATGAACACTAATACTCGCGATTATTCCATCTGTCGCATGTCTTGAGCGTATCAAAAGAATTTATTAAAGTAGAAATTCAGCAGATGGGAGTAAATAGGAAAAATTACTTACTGATAATCAGCGCTCTATGATTATTATCTGCAAGATACTATTGACCATAAATAGTACTATCTATGAACTGAAGCCAGCAAAGCTGGAATTTCTTATGGGAAAAGTTTCCGTTTTTTTGAAACCGCTGGCCGTAGGAGAAATTGTATCTAACCGCCAATTATCAAAGGTGTGGCTACCAGTTTGAGTAAGAGGAAATCAGACCGGGTATACTACTATTACTTTTCAAAAGATGTTCCTGAAATGTAGTCTTATACTTATGGCTCTACAACCTGAGCCGGAAATGCTGCTTGGGTTGTTTTTCGGAAGAATACCAATCCAACATAAAATATAGATCTACTGTTAAGGTCACGGCTTCATGTGCTTTAATTTCTTCCCAGGCTTTAGCCATTTCTGCTGACCAGTAAATGTCATCAATACTAATATTGTATCTTCATGTACCTTAGACAGGCAGGCTTGAAAATAGCGCATAGTAGGTTCGTAGCGATGATTGGCATCAAAAAACGCAAAGTCGACAGAGGGTAACAGATGAAGGGCTTTTCCCAATGTTTGATCAATATTACCCCTCCACAGGGATAACATTGAAATGCATTTAAAATGTTTCCTGGCTATTGCCATCGTTTGCGGGCACCCTTCGAAAGTATATACTTGAGACGCTTTTTCAGCCGAGGCCAAGTATAAAGTAGTAATACCTAGGGAAGTACCCAGGTCAAGAATGATGTTCGGATTAAGATGATTGACTAATCGGAACAATAACTGGCCAAGCCGGGCATTTTTCTCCGAATATCGGGCAATATCCCTGACACGGCGCCGGGATGAATCACTCACCCGTGAACCAGCACCGAAATCGGTTACTTCAATGGTATCGGCTGAAGCCAACAGACGTTCACGAATGTCTTCGATGGATGCAAATACGTAGTAAGGAGATTGGGAGCAAATTACCCTGGTATAGAGGTCAAAAACGAAGGGAGAATGGATAGCGTGGGCATTGCCGGAACGAAGCAGGAAAAGCAGGTAGCGTAAAAAACAAAACCGTTTAACGATTAATGGCCTCTGGAGAAACGGGGCAAGTTACTCATTAACGGCTAAACCGTCAATTAAGCCGATAAGGAACAATCATGGTAAATTCAGGGATGCGGACCTTAAAATTCTTACCGTCTCACGACTCTTTCCATCAGGTAAGTTCCTCTCATTTTACCATACCGGTTTTAAGTGTTACAGCCCGAAATATATTCGTGAATCTCACCTGGTTCCAATACGGGTTGCTGTCCAACTACACCTTCACCTTCTACTTCCCTTAAGGTACTATTAGCATCATAGATAAACCAATGACGGCGCAGCAATTGCACGGTGTATTCGCTACAGTTCTCTATACTGATCCGGTACGTAAATACATAATGGGCCTGGGCAGGACTTGAATATTCCGGTTGAAATTCCGTCACAACCGTCACCTTTACACCCTCGGTTATCTCAGTGATCATACGCAAAAGTAATTGCTACTCAGGAAGGTAAACGGTTAAATATATAGAGAAGTTTTGGGAATTAGAACACTTGTATCACGGAAGAGTTGTATTTCTGTAAAAAGCTTCCCAAAATGCAGCGTCTTCTGCATTTACCATTAGAAAGAAACCAACATTTACCTAAATGGATATAAAACTGGAGCCCACCTGGAAGGAACGACTCAAAAATGAGTTTGAAAAACCTTATTTTGAGAAACTGATCGAGTTTGTAAAGCAGGAATACGCTACACAAACTATCTATCCGCCGGGCAGCAAAATCTTTTATGCGTTTGATGCCTGTCCTTTTGATCAGGTACGGGTCGTTATTCTCGGACAAGATCCGTATCACGGTCCTGGTCAGGCCCACGGATTGGCGTTTTCCGTCAATGAGGGCGTAACCCCTCCTCCGTCTTTAGTGAATATTTTCAAGGAAATTAAGAATGACCTGGGTAAACCCGTACCCAAATCAGGCAATCTGAGCCGTTGGGCCGGGCAGGGCGTGTTATTGCTTAATGCTACCCTTACCGTACGGGCTAATACGCCGGGTTCTCACCAGAAAAAAGGCTGGGAGGAATTTACCGACGCTGCGATTAAAGCCCTATCTGATGAAAAGGAAAACGTTGTTTTTATGCTCTGGGGGGCCTATGCCCAGAAAAAAGGAGCCATTATTGACCCCTCAAAACATTATATATTAAAAGCAGCTCATCCTTCTCCTTTTGCCGCGGATAAGGGATTCTTCGGGTGCAAGCACTTCAGTAAGGCTAACGAGTATCTCCGCGAGCACGGCAAACCAGAGATTGAATGGTAGTATTCGGTTTAGGGTTTCCAGTTGTTAGTTTACAGTCCTTGGTTTTCAAGCGTTAGAAAACGTTATTCAAAATCTATTTTTTATATCATCACCCATTGCAACTTGGAAGATAAACTAACAACTGGAAACTCTAAACCAGTAACCCAAAACTACTGCCCGGCTCCAAAATTGGTGTTTACGTTAATATATCCCGGATACCGGATGGTGGCGCTACCGATCATGATCGAAGGTTTTACTTTTAAGGTCATTTTGGGAGAAGGTTGATTACCAGCCCCAACCAAACCCATGCCGAGGTTAATGTTTTCTTCGGGCGTATTTTTTGCCATAATTTTCCGAAGGTCAGCGCTAATCCGGATAGGTAAGGTAGAAACGCCGCCATTTGGGGCTATACTTACCCGCTCATTGACTACCCCGTTTACAATTTCCTTTCCGTCAATCACCAGTATCCATTCCATATTGTTAAGGGCCGCATTAGAAGGATTGGGATTACGGACATCCATATTAATGATCATGTTGAGGGGCAACGAACCTCCGGCATAGGCAGCGGTAATTTTTCCGGCCTGCAGTAAATTCAGATCCGATACACTACGAATTTGCTGTACGTTGACTCCCGCCAGTGTCGCTTGTGGAACGGAACTCATCCGGAACTCACACTTTGAGAAAGCTGACAATTCACGAATCTGCCGGCAATGTGATAGAAGCGGCAGAAGAACGAGCATAATAATAGACCGGCTGGTTATTTTCAGATGTTGCATAGTGGAATAAATTGACTACCCAAAGACTTGCAAAAGTAGTGCCCTTATTCGATAGCCAACTGATAATTGAGGCAGGTAGTTTAAAAATGTGGGG
The DNA here is from genome assembly GCA_030448185.1 of Cytophagales bacterium. Taxonomy (GTDB): domain Bacteria; phylum Bacteroidota; class Bacteroidia; order Cytophagales; family 172606-1; genus CADCTQ01. The sequence goes on from JAUJNL010000074.1 coordinate 17,878, forward strand.
ATTAATTACAAAAGGGATTGGAGAGAATCCATTTCGGTAAACGTACTGTTAACCTGCCTAAATAAAACAGATTCTAATCAAACTATATCCAGGTATTCGTATCGATGGCCCATCACTGCTTCGTCGGCTGTGTTCAGCCATTGTTTTAAGACAGTGGCGTAAATACTACGGAAGTCAATCTGGTATTGCAAATCCCCATCATTCAGACTGGCTAAATCAGGGGCCCCATTATAGAAACCAGGCTTTTTTAATTTTCCGCCGAACAGAAACAGATTATTAGCGGTGCCGTGATCCGTACCATTACTGCCATTCTGATTGACCCGCCGGCCAAACTCGGAGAAGGTCATCACCAGCACATCATCCAGCCGGTTACGCTGCTTCAGGTCATCCACAAAAACTTTTACACTTTCCGCATATTGTCCCAATAAGCGGTTCTGCTGCCCGTTCTGGCCCACGTGCGTATCAAACCCGGAAAGGGAAAGGTAATATACATTGGTCCGGCCACCTGACAGAATCCATGCTGCCACCGTTTTCAGTTTTCCGCCTAATTCCGTATCCGGATAAGGGGCTTTGCTTTTAAAAATATGGGAACGGTCATAAATGTACGCGGCTGAGGATATCGTTTCGCTCAGGGTTTTATATAAGTAACTAGCCGCTTGGTGCGCATGGCTTTCGGTTTGCATGGCTACCCGTTGCAGATTACCACTTCGCGTGCTCTGGTAAAATTTTTGCGGGTGCTGCATGGCCAGGCCTTTTATCTTCTCCCCTTTCAGCGCCAGACTCAACGAACCATCAATTTCCACGGCATCATAGGGCTGCAAGCACGTTTTTTCGCAGGCTGCATCCAGGTATCGTCCCAGCCAGCCGGTAGTCAGGTATTGATCCGCATCACTGGCCGTTTGCCAGATATCCATAGAACGGAAATGAGACCGGTCCGGATTGGGATATCCCACGCTATTGACGACAGTCATCAGACCGTCATCGAATAAGGGCCGTAATGGCGCCAATGCGGGGTTAAAACCTAACTCATCGTGGAGTGGCAGCACTTTATTAACAGGAATGGCAATAGTAGGCCGACCCTTATAGTAAATGTCGTTGCGGTAAGGCACCATGGTATTGAGCCCATCATTTCCGCCGGAAAGCTGGATAACAACGAGTATTTTTTCGCCCAGCTCATTTTTCCTACCAAGCGTCTGACTCTCAAATGCCTTGAGAAAACCGGGAATTAACGTCGATCCGGCAGTAGCCAAGGCCGACTTACCAATAAATTGTCTGCGGGTAATATGCATGGTGAAACCAGTCGGAGGTAGATAATAGTTTTGATTTAGCCCAGTTGATACTCAGGCAACGATATCAGCGCCAGTGAAAGGCTTTTCAGCAAACTTTCCCGGTTAGTTTTGTCAGCGCGGCTTTGCACCAATGCCTTTTGTGTTTCACTCAGTGGAATGGGCAACAGATAAGCAGCAAGTTCCGGGAGTAATTGTCTATCGGGAACGGCCGAGAAATGTCTGAGTAAAGGTGGCCAGTCAGCAGTAGCCTGCAAAACCCTCCCGCTTCGTCTGGACAAAAACTCTGTATTGACGTCCCCTTCGTCTTTGGCATTGATGGTCACCTGAGCAGATTTAAAAATAACTTCCGGAAGCTGCATCCGGAAAAGCAGACTGGATGAGTCAATCCAGTTTTGCCCGCCCGGCCAGCCCGCTACGTTAGGCGGATAAAATAAAACCTGCCCGAGGGCTTTCTGAATAAATAGCAAAGATTGCTCCTGCTCAAACCGGACCCCGAATGTTCCTTGCAGGCCCGCCAGCAACTCAACCGGAGACTTGATCCGAACACCGGCGTTTTTGGAGTCATAAAACCAGTCGGCCGTCAGAATGGTCTCCATCAAGTTTGCTATGTCGTAGCCTGATTGGTAAAACTGCTTGGATAACCTTTCAATAATTTCCGGGTCTGGTGTAGGGTTCACAAAAAATTGAAACACTTTTTGGGTGATAAACCGGGCCGTTTGCGGATTTTCAAGAATAAGTTGCAAAACTTCCTCCCCGGAGAACGTGCCCTTCTTACCCATAAAGGTCTTTTCACCAAAGTCATGCCCATACCGGCGAAACTGATATTCCCCGTCGGGAGTAAATCCCCAGCCGGTAAAGGCCCGGGCGGCGTTTTTAATGTCCCCTTCCGAATAATGTCCCCTTCCCAAGGTGAATAATTCCATTACTTCACGGGCAAAGTTTTCGTTGGGGGCATCTTTTCGGTTCTGTTGATTATTGAGGAACTGAAGCATGGCCGGCGTTTTGGAAACCTCTAGCAATAAATCGCCAAACTTACCTAAGGCATGCTGGTGGAGCACGTTGTAGTACTGCTGCATAAAAAAAGCATTCCGGGAACGGCAAGAGTAGTGACCCTCGCAGAAAAGGGAACCGCAGGCGAAGTGACCAACCCAGAAAAGGGTCATCATTACCCGCAATGCTCCTTCTCCACTGGCCATTCGTGCCAGCCATTGTATATTTAGATCCTTAATCGATTGCCGGGAATCCTGCTTAAGCTCTTTGCGTTCTTCCTTACTCATCTGAGCCACTTTGGATAGAGTTAATTCGCTGGCTTCTACTACCCTGAGTGGCCTTACCGTTGCTGCATGATCCAGTAGCTGCGCTACGGCCTGCTTTTTACTTTTTCCGGCTACTTTCCGTAGCTGACCCGGAAAAGCACCAAATCCAGCCCGTTGGTACAAGTGAAACAGCCAATGTTGCTGACTAGCTAAAATCATAATAAATATGCGTTTTCCGTTAAGCTGTCTTTTAGATAGCTGGAAAAACAAATAGTTTAACCGTTATTAGAATTATTTTTGTACCGCTTTTCTTCCCGTTATGGATCTGTTTTCATCAAGGTTGTATGTAAAAAAGGTGCTTCTGCTCCTTTTATTAAATTGTCTACCAGCTTTTTATTGCTTACCCCAATCGAAACAATACGCCTACCGTAATCTGGTGCTGGAGGGCGGGGGGATCCGGGGAATTGCCTATACTGGCGCCTTATCAGAATTGGAAGCTATGGGAATTCTGCCCTCTATTAGCCGGGTTGGCGGTACTTCAGCCGGAGCTATTCAGGCAGCTTTGCTGGCGACGGGCCATTCTGCGGATGAGATTTTACAGCTCACTACCGCTACCCCAATTCAGCGGTTCAGTGATGGCAGGTTGTTCTTTGCGGGAGGTTTTACCCGGTTAATCAATCAATACGGGTGGTACCGCGGCGAACGTTTCCGCCGGTGGCTACACGAACGGATAGCACACAAAACGGGAAATGGCGACCTCACTTTTGCCCAATTGCATCAATTAGCTGGTCAGCATGGCTTCCGTGATTTGTACGTGACCGCTACCGACCTGACTAGGCAGAAAGTAGTAATTCTTTCCTTTGAAACCTTCCCGGATATGAAGGTGAAGGATGCCGTCCGGATATCCATGTCTATACCCCTATTTTTTGGCGCCGTAGCCGTAGATACCAATGGGCATATTATCAAAAAGCCAAACTATAACCACGCAGTAAGCATTATGGTTGACGGAGGTATCGTTGCCAATTATCCTATTACTCTGTTTGATCATTCGCGCTATGCGGATTCTTCTGCCAATACGGCAACTCAGCCGACTAATGTCCGGTTTATCAATCCTGAGACAATAGGCATCCGGCTCGACCGGGCGGAACAAATTGCTTGTGATCAGCAAGGCTTAGGACTAGCTCCCTACCCAATTCACAATTTCCGGGAATACCTGGGGGCTTTGTATACCATTATTATTGAAAATCTTAACCGGCAGGCTTTGCAGGCCGAAGACTGGCAACGAACCATATCAATAGATGTGACTGGATTTAATCCTAAAATCAGGAAGCTTACTCAGTCGCAAATCAGGATACTGACGGGCAATGGCCAATTAGGAGTGAAGAATTATTTTGAACGGAGGTAAAGTAGCATGTGTTAATGAAAACAAATAAAAACTGCCCACCCCAATCATTAAAACTAATAATGCAGGATGGGCAGCATACATACTTACCTTATAAATTAAGCAGGCAGGGCAACCTTCATCTGCTGCTGACGGCTATAAGTTTCCAGGGAAAGCTGGCGCTGCCTCTCAATCAGCGTACGCAGGTCATCGGGTAGCTCGTAGTTATCGAGTGCATCATTAAATGCCTTTTGGGCCCACTCCTCACCGTATATATTTGAGTCAAGTATCGCTCTTTCATCACTGCCCGCAAAAGCAGCTTTAAGATCCATCCACTGACGGTAAAATTTGCCCTTAATGGTTGTATCTCTTTCCGGAATACCGCCAAAACGGGTAATCTGCATATTCAACTCATCAGCAAACTTTCGCCGCTGGTCGGCCAGATCACGGTAATAATTCTGGAATTCGGGGTTAGCACTCTCACGGGCTGCCCGGTCATAACCAGCAATACCATCATTTATAAATTCCGTTAATTCGCTGAGAATGCTTGCAATGCGGTCATTCAAAGGTGCGCTGTTAGGTGCCATAATTAAGATGCGGTTTAAATTAAAATTACTTATCCCGAAGGTTGTTACCTTATATCTGTGTAGCGTTTAAACTACCTACTTGGTTACACTCCAGACAATAATTTTCCGTTGTTAAACGCTTCATTTATTTAATTCTATCGGCTATAAATAACAATGAGCTACAAATAGTCTAAAAAAGTAACTATTCCCACTCATGGGGCATAAAGCTTACTGGAATGCGCTTTTTAGAAAGCAGAATAATCAGGTAGGAAAACGCTGGTTGTCCGGTTTGAAAATAATAGGGCTTACAGAACACACAAATGCGGATAGAGGGAAGAAATTTTCATCCTCCAGCTGGCTTTTCCTCATCCTGGCCTATAAAATCAGCGGGAGGATTTAGTTTATTTTTTTGATACCAATATAATGGGTTCCAACGTAATGTATTCAGCATCACCGGCAAAGTCTGTAGCAGCGCGTGCTTGGGCTCCCAGCCTACAATCAGCTTGGCCTTGGAAGAATCTAGTACATAGGCTTCTTTGCGCCCGGCTAGACTAGCCTGGATGAAAGATTGTTGGTACTTACTCCGGGTTTCCTCCTCTTTTTGTACAGTTGCCTCAATGCCAGCAAAAATTTTTGATTCATCGACCGCCAGCAGTTTGATCATATCTTGATAAAGTTCTTCAAAGCTGACTGCACTATTTTCTCCAATATTTAGTACCAATTCGGGAGGAAGCCGCTTTCGCCGGCCTACTACCTTTACCAATGCATTCACCAGGTCGTCGACATGAACATACGTATATTCCTTAAAAAGACTTTTTGAATTAAATTCATTGATTACTTTCCGTTCATAAATTTGCTGGGCTAGATGAATAACTTGAGGAGAAGACCCTTCATCGCTGTATAATTCGGCTATACGCAGTACGGTAAGCGGAATGGGGCCATGCTTCTGGCGAATGGTGGCTTCAGCTTCGGCGAGGGTTTGCCCAAAATTTCCAGACGGTTCCAGCGGGCTCTCTTCAGTGATCTTTGTTCCAGCGGGAACTGATTTGTACATCAGATAGGTACTGGAAAAAATGAATTGTTCTACCTTAAAACCCTGTAATGCATCCAGTAGTCTTTCCACTCCGGCAGCAATGGGATTTTCAGAAGGGAAATCAGATTGCCCTATTGAGGCCAAATGAATTACTGAGGCAATTTGGCCACCATATCGGATACGTACTTGTTCCAAAGCTTGCTTTACACTTTCTGTAGAAGCAGTATCCATTTTAATGAGGTCGGCAGGTGCAGCTACCGGAAGCTCCTCAACGGCAAGTCCTACGACGTAAAACAATCCATCCAATTCCCGGATAAGTTTGTGCCCCGTTGGGTTGTTGCCATCAACTATCAGGATCACTCCCTTTTCTTTAAGTGGTTGAGGACCCGGTTTGAGGTCAGATGCTGGCCCGGGCACTGCTGCTGTATTTCCTTCAAACATAATCTCAATTTTAAAGAAACTGCTGCTTAAAATTAAGCAGCGGTTTCCATTAACAAATAGTAATCAAGACAAATAGCTTTACTTCCCAAGTGGTACTGCATAACCGGTTTTGGGTGCTACGTGTGCCTATATGAGAAGTTACACCTTTAAACCCAATGATTTTAAGCTCACCATCAAAAAAGTTATCTTTGTGGCAAAAATCTTCTTCACCACTTAGTCTGAAACTAAGAAAGGCGGAAATTAAATGAAAAAGTATAACATCTTACTGTATTACTGCTACACCCCTATCGAGGATCCCGAGCAGTTTCGTTATGATCATCACCTACTTTGCCTCAAGTTGGGCATACTAGGACGAATCATTATTTCGCGGGAAGGCATAAACGGGACAGTTTCCGGTCTACGGGAAAACTGTGACACCTATATGCAGACATTAAAGACAGATCCGCGGTTTGCTACTATTGATTTTAAAATTGAGGAACACGATCAACACGCCTTTCAGAAACTCCACGTACGCGTTAAACCCGAGATTGTACATTCTGATTTACATCAGGTAGACCCCACGCAGCAAACGGGTATTCATCTGGAACCAGCTCAGTTCAAGCAACTGAAGGACGATGAGGATGTAATCCTGCTTGACGTCCGTTCTAACTATGAACATAAAGTAGGCAAATTTAAAAATGCGGTTACACTAGATATAGAAAACTTCCGCGATTTTCCCGACAAAATCAATGAACTCGAACAGTTTCGAGGCAAAAGAATAATTACCTACTGCACCGGTGGCATTAAATGCGAAAAAGCCAGTGCTTATTTGCTGGAAAAAGGCTTCGAAAACGTGTATCAACTGCACGGCGGTATTATCAAGTATGGTCTTGAAGAAGGTGGTGAAGATTTTGAGGGAAAATGCTATGTTTTTGATAACCGGGTTACGGTAGATATTAATAAGGTAAATCCGAAAGTAATTTCAACTTGTTACGTATGTGGGACAGAATGTGACCGCATGGTAAACTGCGCCAATCAAGAATGTAACAACCATGTTCCTATATGCGAGAAATGCGGATGGGAAATGGAAGGAGCCTGTTCCCAAACCTGTCGTAGCCATCCGGAGAAAAGAGTGTATGATGGTACTGGGTATTATGCCAAACAAATGAACGGGTATAATCCTTATAAAGGTCTTCAACGTCCACAATCAGCCCAATAAAGGTATCTTTTTACGGGGTAGTTTGACGAAACTGCCCTTTTCTATTCATAGCCCTTTTCTCTTTCCAAACTATGCAATACATTCCCGCATCAGAACTGATTCTTAATCAGGACGGCACTATTTATCACCTAAATCTTCATCCTGAAGATATTGCTGATACAATCATTACCGTTGGTGATCCGGGCAGAGTACATAAGATAACTCAGTATTTTGATGATATAGAGTTTGAAATGAACAAGAGGGAATTTATTACCCAAACCGGTCTTTGCAATGGAAAAAGAATAACTGTAATCTCATCAGGGATGGGAACGGACAATGTAGAAATTCTCCTGACCGAACTGGATGCATTAGTTAACATAGACCTTGAAGCAAGAGTGCCTAAAGATTTACACCGGCAGTTAAGAATTATCCGCATAGGGACCTCCGGCAGTCTGCAGGAGCATATTCCCGTTGATAGTCTGCTGGCATCCGTTACTGCCATCGGACTCGATACATTAATGTCTTTTTATAATCTACCTCAGAGCGGGCAAGAGCAAAGATTAGCTATTCAGATTGGAAAAGAGCTGCAATTAGGCTTCATACCTTACTGCATTAACGGATCTGAAAATTTATTAAGAGAAATAGGTTCAGATATGACCCCAGGTGTAACGATTACTTGTCCAGGGTTTTATGCACCTCAGGGACGGCGCTTAAGGGTGCCTCTGCAGATACCAGATTTAGTTAAAAGATTGAACCAATTCCGGTATGAAGAGATGCTACTAACTAATTTTGAAATGGAAACCGCTGGTTATTATGCGTTGGGCAAGTTGTTAAATCATCAAGTTATCTCACTTAACGCAGTAGTTG
>JAUJNL010000206.1 GCA_030448185.1 Cytophagales bacterium
AAAGCCCCAGAAGCAGACAGCATAAGCATAACCTGTCTGCTTTTTATTTTTAATGGGTTTTCACCAAAAAAAACAACCTACCCGCACCAATTGCGTACGAAACCATAGTATCAAATTATCAAACCGCATTTTTAAAACTTATGAAAACTCAAAACAGACTTCAAAGAGGTCTCTCTACCCTTGGTTTAGTTGCCTTTTTAGCATTCTTTAGTGCCAATGTAGCCCATGCCCAGCAGGGAAGCGGCAGTTTCGTAGGATCAGACAATGACCGGTCAGCCCGTTTTGGCGTGAAGGGTGGTCTTAACATTTCTAACTTATATGCCAGTCCCGAAAACGTTGATACCGAAGACAAATGGCGGTATAACTTCCACGTCGGTCTTTTCTGGAAGATCCCACTAGGAGGCCTGTTTGCACTGCAACCAGAAGCACTGTACTCCAGTGCGGGTTCTAAGATTGCCTATGGTAATAACCCCTTCAACATTCGGAGAGACAGCGAAGTACGCTTCAATCTGAACTACCTGCAAGTGCCGGTAATGGTTTCTCTGACGCTGGGCCCCGTGAGTCTTCAGGCAGGCCCCTATGTCTCTTACCTGCTTGCTGCCAACGTAAAAGATCTGGAGAGTGATAACGTTACAAACCCCAATACCCTGGTCGAATTCGACAATGATGACTTTAATAAGATCGATTATGGGCTTGCTGGTGGAGTTATGTTCGATGTGAAAGGCTTTCAGCTAGGCGCCCGTTATAACTACGGATTACGCGAAATCGGCAACAGCAGCCTTGCCAGTCAGGTAGTTAATAATGCTAAGAACCACGTTATTCAGGTATCCGCTGCCGTGGGATTCTAATTAAAACCAATAAAATGAAAAAGGCATCTTATGATAAGATGCCTTTTTCATTTTATTGGTTTTACACAACCCTTTCCTCTTTTATATTCCGCAGGTTCACTAATATATCCGCCGTCATTTGCGGTAAATTATACTCAGGTTTCCAGCCCCAGTCCCGCCGGGCTACGGAGTCATCAATGCTTTGGGGCCACGATTCGGCAATCTGCTGCCGGAAATCGGGCTGGTAGCTGACAGCAAAGTCAGGAATATGTTCCCGGATGGATTTTGTAACGTCTTGCGGTGAGAAACTCAGAGCGCCAATATTGTAGCTGGACCGGACCGTAATCCGGCTGGCCTCGGCTTCCATCAGTTGCAGCGTTCCCCGAATGGCATCGGGCATATACATCATGGGCAAATAGGTATCACTGGCCAGATAACATTGATAAGAACCCTTCTCCAACGCTTGCTGGTATATCTCTACGGCATAGTCTGTAGTGCCGCCACCGGGAGGGTTCTTATAGCTGATCAGGCCCGGATAACGCAAACCCCGCACATCTATCCTATACTTGGCGAAATAATACTCGCACCAGCGTTCACCCGCCAGTTTACTGATCCCATATACCGTAACCGGATCAGTCACTGTGTGCTGAGGCGTATGCAGGCGCGGAGTTTGCGTACCAAATACGGCTATGGTGCTGGGCCAGAATACTTTCCGAATTGAACATTCACGGGCCGCTTCCAGTACATTGAGCAGGCCATTTACATTCAGTTCCCAGGCCAGCATTGGTTTTTTCTCCCCAGTTGCCGAAAGCAGCGCCGCCAGATGGTAGATTTGCGTAATCTTCTGGCTCCGTATCAATGCGCCCAATCCAGCCTTATCGAGTACATTCAGGATCTGAAAAGGCCCATCGGCACTTGATGCATCAGGTGGAGCTTGTACATCAGTAGCAACCACCCGGTTGTTTCCGTAAATATTCCGTAACGCTTCCGTTAGTTCGGTACCCAATTGCCCGTTGGCGCCGATCAACAGTATTTTCTCCGTGCTTGTCTCCATCATACAAATCCGCTTTATAGTTTACAATTTCTCGTTTCGGGTGGCCAGTGGTTCGTCTCCAACTTTTGGTCTCCAGTTGCTGGTTGCTGATTAAATGAAATCATTAGAATGATACTCCTATTTTATAAACAACGTTTTACAACCGGGAGTCAGAAACTTCAAACTGGCAACGAGAAACTGGAAACCGGAAGCCGCTAACTCTGTATCTTTGTCCGGTTTCCGGGAAAATAATTTACGTAAAATATAAAATAACCAC
>JAUJNL010000075.1 GCA_030448185.1 Cytophagales bacterium
CCTTACCGCCTAAACTACCCGGTTGGGGTCCGAACGCAGGTGACGTTTTACCTCCCATAGCTCCCTGACTTCCCCAATCCCTACTTCGTAGGGTGGATACAGCGGATTATCGGAGCATAAAATCAACTGGGCATCGGTTCTAATGGTGCTGATGACCCTTTTTATGACAATGCCGATTCCTTCATTTCCCACCACTACATACAAGCGCATACTGCGGATCTGAGTCCAATCATCGACATAACGGGCTATCACCCAATCACCGGGTTGTATCTGGTCTTGCATGCTGTCTCCCTCTACTTCGAAAGCCCGGTACGTGCCCACGGACAATCCGGGAAGGTTAAAGGCCGGCAGTTTTTCAATGAATCCGGGGTCATGGTACCGGTTCAGGTAACCAGCTGCCGCTTTCTGGGGCACCATCGTGATACGTTCATCTCCCTCTTCGTCCACAGCCACCGGCAGAATCCGCAAGCGGGAACCAGTAATGTATTCCGGCAAACTTTCCGAAGCAGAGAGGTCCGGATCATATGCTCCGGAATGACTGCTTTTTACAATTTTTCCCTTTCCCAGAATCAGCCACTCGGGGTTGAGAAAGTCAAAAGCCAGCATGATCCGGGCAATGACGTCAAATCCGGGCTTAACCCCTTCTGCTCCGGTAATCGCATACACTTCTCCCACGGAAATTCCGGTTTTATCGGCAAATCCGCAGGGCGTCAACCCTGCATATTGGATGAGGAAGCTAATACGGGTCTGTATGCTGGATGAAGTATTCACTGGGAGAAAACGAGTGGTAGCAAAAGCAGTCTATCGCCTTTTACGAAATATTTTTGTCCGCATCCTTACTTTTTCGGGTGTCCATGCTAACTTACCGGCCCGGCTCCGGAAATTTTCTCCCGTTGCTGAATCTGCCCCGGCAGGATAAGTCCGCCCAGTGTGAGTCATAACGGAAGGCTTGCTGACAAAGGTACCCTAAATTAGGCTCGGCCCGGATAAAATATACGTTAAGAATTATAAGTGAACCATAAGGAACGTCCCCGGTTATTTAGTAGTTACTCATCAGCCATAGCGAAACACTGATACCCTGTATGAGATTAAAATTAATGCCCGTAACGATTACCTTAGCCGAGCAACGGGCTTTTAAAATCTTTATGAAACATCCTGGCAGTAGTATCGGATGCAGCCGTCAGGCTGACCCCCACCGCTGGGAACTGTATATGAGTCTTGCTCAGAAGTCATACATCAAATACGTAGACACGTTTGAGGGAACCGATTACTTTGAGTTGAATCAGGATTAAGCGGTGCACCATTAATTACGCTCCCCCTCCTTAGCCAGACCCCAAAGTGCTGGTCAGTTGCTGCCTCCTGCCTTTCTGCTACGATTCTGGTCTGAGCTTGCATTTAAGTAGTAGGTCACCGCCCATACCTGCCCGGCTGAACGGCGGCAGGTCCTCCGGTATAAGCCGCTTCTCATCAGTCTTTCATAAGAATATTTCCGGTAAAAACAGCACAATCACGTATAAATATAAAGAAAAATATTTTTTGTACTTTTTGGATGCCTACTATAAATGTCAACTCAGTAGGCCCGTCTTCTTTTGGATGTTTTTTTAAGTAGTCGTTTTGAGGTTGTTTTATTTTGTGGCGATAAATACCTTAGCAGAAAAAGAGTAAGGGCCAGCTCTCAGTAAAGTCGATATGTAATAATTTACAGCCGAACTACAAGCATTAGTTCGGTTGGAATAATGATTTTGCATTTTTTTAATAAAAATTTTCGATAATAAGGATCGCTTAGCTCCTCTTGAATAGTTCTTGAAAAGGGAGAAGAAACACTTTTCTAATAGAAGAAACACTTTTCTAATACTTAGTTAGTGGTTACTTACTGGTGCCCGAAAGCGATCAGAACGAGATATGAATGCAAAAAAAGTACAGTTTAATGTCAACGATAGCAGCAGACGAGTAGAGGCCCTGCTGGCGCGGGATATGACTTTTGCCGGGGCGCCTTTACTACCATCCGAAGAAGATTTGCAGCCGAACAAAGGGTTATATCTGGACTGTTCGATACTGTGCCTGAGAATAAAATTTCCCAAGAAGCAGTATATAAGGCACCAGAATAAGATGTATGCCTTTATTTTCAGCACGCTGGTTACGGAGGTGGTAAATGTGTTTGAAACCGTTCCTGCATTATATGATGTAAAGCCGGAGCATAACAGGCTATGGGGGGTCTTTTAAAAGTGATACCCCGGCCTCCGTGAACAGCATATTTAAACTGGCAATTCAGGTCCGGAGCCTGATGGACATCGTAAACCACAAACTGGAAAACCGGTTGCGGATGTCAATTGATTATACTATTGGTTTGGATGCAGGTACGGCTATACTAATGAAATCAGACCTGATTGGCCGGCTCGAATCCGATAAAGTATGGGTGGGTGACCACTTTGATGCGTGTTATAAGATGGCGGGATTTTTCCGCGAGAAGAGTGATGCCTTTCCGCTGCGGGTGTCTGGTGGGGTGTATCAGCTGCTCACGGCCGAACATCGATTGTTATGCAAATGGCATGACGTCCGGAAGTTTTACCATTGCAATGAACCAGAGGTGATGTTGAACCATCCGGCCGAGGTCAACTACTATACCAGCTAACGTAAAATTTCATTACCAAACCCTTAACCTACCTCCGATGGTCGGCTTAGCGGACTGGTAGTCAGTGAAGGAACAAAAGTCATAAAGTACCCTCAATAGTAGTAAGCTTATGCAAAACATGCTTCTAACCCATAGCTTACGAGAGAATTATTATTACAACCGCGATTTGCAAGGGTTTTATCCCGATGTACAGGATAGTCCGAATTATTTCCAGAAAATACACCTGGAATATTTTTTGAAGCACTACCAGAATCCGCAGAAAATTGCTGATTCATTTGCCCACCTTCCCAGCCGGGCTGATGCCCGCATTGCTGAGTTCTTCGAGGGGCAAAAATCTACCCACGCGGCAATTATGCTGGTTTCAATCAAAGATTTTAAGCAAAAGTGCGACCGCATCCGGGGCAAACGCCTGAGTGCGTACCTGGATAAATATTATAACACGGTAATTCCGATCATTTACAAGCACGGCGGCGAGATCGAAAAGATTATTGGTGACAGCCTGGTAGTGGTGTTCGGACTGCCCTTCCTGCGGGATTACCTGGATGGTCTCCTGATCCGGGCTGATAACTGCGCGAAAGAAATTATTTATAACCTCATGGGTACGAATAAGGAGGTGAAAATTTCCCTGCACGACGGTAAGATTATGTATTACCGCAACCGGCTGCTCGACATTCCGGAATATGCGGTAGTAGGCAAACCGATAAGCGATTTGTTTCAATTGGACGCAATCTCGGAGGTAAATGGCATTAATTTCTTTGTTAACTCCAGTTACGACCTGAATCCTAATTGCCAGACCGGGCAGTACCGGATTGTATTCCGGCGGTCACACTGGGAAAAGATGGAGGGTAAACCCATCTACCTGGAAGGGGTGGAGTACGCCAAGTTTGCCGTACTTAAATGTGCCTAAGTCACCGGAAATAATGCTAAATTTTAAATGCTAAAGGATAAATGAATAAAGATAAGCTTTGCATTATCAATTATTTGAATCCTCCCCATTAAGCACGAATCCTCCCCATTAAGCACTTAGCATTCAAAATTTAGCATTACGGATCAGGCAGTTATTTCACCTGGCTTCCTACGGTGGTTTTACCCAGCTTTTTTTCCAATGCAGTGAGGTCTTTCCCGAGTTTCCGAAGGCTTATTTGGAGGGTGTGAAATTGGGCGGCTGACTTTACTTTTACGTGCAGCGCCCTTTCTACTGCCACGTCTGAAGCCAGGTTCTTGATCTCTCCGTAACCAGGCAATGCCGTAATGGAGGCGTCCAGATCGGCATTATTGGGGATGGGGGCAGGGCCGGGATTTGCATTCATGAAATCAATCTGGTCTTTAATGGCATCGTACCGCTTGAGGATGGTGCGAATTTCCGAGACCAGGCGGCGTGCAGTATCGGTGGGAAGGGTATAGGCAGCCCCGGTACTAAGCTTGTTACCGGAAGCTAACGGATCAGTTGGGTTTAGGGTAATGTTTGACTTTTTGAGGGGGGCGCTGCTACGTTCCGGCCCTTGCGCCATCCCACTGCCATTCGTACCGGACATAACTGGCCGGGCAGCTTGCCGGTTAACCAGTATCACGACTGCCAGCACCAGTACCAAAGCAATACCAATGATCCAGAGATAGGTTTTTGGGTGAATTGTCAGCATCCCTAATTTCTGCCGGGCTGTAGGGTAGGTTCGGGCGGTAACCTTTCCGTCGGTCCCGAACCAGCGACCTGGTGAGGAAACCGCATCCTCCGTTTCCGCTTCACCCGACAGGAAATTTGCCTCGCTTGCCGGTTCAGAAAGCACTTCCATCATCACAACCGTAATATTATCTTCTCCGCCATTGCGGTTGGCCGCATCGATCAGTTCCTTGCAGAGGTCACCTAGAGGGCGTGACCGCCGGATAATTTGCTCAATTGCCCGGGAAGTCAGCATCCCATTGAGTCCGTCGCTGCAGAGCAGTAGTTTATCGCCGGCTTGCAGCGACACAACCAATATGTCGGGCCGGGGCGGATGCCGGTTGTCGCCCAGACTTTGGGTGATGATATGACTTTCGGGGTGGCTTTCGGCCTCATCAATGTCCAGTTTGCCATTCATTACCAGTTCCCATACTACCGAGTGGTCATTAGACAACACTTTTAATCCTTGGCCATTCCGGTACAGGTAGCACCGGCTGTCGCCGCTCCAGGCAATATATACTTCCCGGTTGATCACCCAGGCCAGCAGGATGGTAGTACCCATGCCTTCGCATTCCGGATGATTGCGGGAATGCTCTACTACTTTCTTATGCGCAAACAGTATTGCCTTGAGTAATAAGCCTCCTGCCTGCCCGGCTTCTATGTCACGTACCGTACGGGCCGAGAAAAAATCTTTTATGGCTTCCATGGCAATGGCAGAAGCTACTTCCCCGGCATTTTCGCCGCCCATTCCGTCGGCCACTGCCAGCAGTGAACCCGCTTTATTTAGTACAATGGGGGTTTCAACCAAAAACCAGTTTTGCTCGGTAAGATTCGGGCAAACCAAAAAATTATCCTCATTATGTTCACGCAGCTGCCCCACATCAGTCAGGGCCCCCAACCGGATGATCATCTCCTTGTCTATCGACTGTTGTGAAGTCTCAAATTGATTATGCATGACAATCAGCAGTGTTGCTGTAGATAAAAATGGTAACAGTCGTCCGTCTTTCTATTCCCTGCCTTCTACCCGGAACCAGCCTGATTTTAAAGGAGTAAACTGTTCCTAAATCGCAAAGTTACTGGATCATATTACATTTTAACTATGACCAGTATACTATCGAAAAAGGTACAATCCTCCGCCCGAAAATCAGGTCCGATCCCCTGGCCTTAGCTTATTTGAGCTGGCTTAGAGGAATGATACTGGCCTTATCTCCTTTTCCTGCCGCCAGCAAGCCAACTGCTACCGGTTTTTTGTCTTTGATAATGAGAGCCGGTCCGCCATAGTTTCCCGGATCAGGGGCCTGGCCATCCACTACCCATGGCTTACCGGTCAACTCCCCCGCCAATGCAGTCCGTTTGCTATACGTTGGATTTCCCGCCGGCCCATCCTGCACACCCGCCGGAATTTCGTATCCCAGGCAATGCAGCGTTATTTTCTGGTTTGCCTTGCTTAACGACTCAGTTATGAAAGGCAGCCCGGTAACGGACAAAGATTGATACACTGCCCAATCCGATCCATTTTCCGTATCGGCAACGGAAATCTTTCCTTCTCCAAATCCAAAGTTACCAATGACAACCCGGTCTCCGGAACGGTCAGTAGCGAACTGCGGACTGCGCATCGTAAATTCTTGCCCATTGGGAGCCGTAGCAACCAGTCTTACGCTGGCTGTGCCCCCGTTATGGTGCACAAAATTGGCAAACAGATTTAGTACGTCTTTTTCTCCTTTCGGGTAAGCCCACGGTTCTACCCATCGCCGTGAGGTGACGAAGCGGCCGTCTTCCAATACAAAACCAGTACCGGTACCAAGATAATAATCCTTCACTTTTACCGGCTTTTGGTTATCGGCATTCAGCTCTACCGGTTGATCATTGCGGTCGGTAATCGTGAGAAAAACCTGCACCGCATATACGTGAGACCAGGCATTTCCTAAGGGAGCTTCCGGACCGGAGGCTTTAGCCGGTGGTTTAAGCGGGGCAACCGGTTTCACCCGCGACTTTCTGATGTTGGTGGTTGCCAGTGCTTCCAGTACCTGTCCCTGGCTGGCCAGGGCCTGTTGAAAGTTTTCGTTCAGTGCATTGGCTGCCGCCAGTTGTTCGGCCTGACGGGCCTGCGCCGCTACCAGTGCCGAATCGCCTTTCGCCAGCGCCTTTTTTTGTTCTTCAATCTGTTTTTCAATCGACTCGGTAGCCGCCTGTAACTTTTCCTTGTCCCGCATCAGGCTTTTGACCAGAAAAGCTGCCAGCACCGAACCCAGTAGCAATACCAACGCCAGTCCGACCAGAGCAAACCGGTAAGGACGCAACGATTGTTGGGCAAACAGTTGCATCCGGTCCGTAAACTTAAGCTGACCTTTGCCCGGAGTATTGAAAAACCGGATCCGGGGGCCATCGGCGGAGAGCTGAATCTCATCCCCGTTGTTGAGCGGCCACTCTTTTAGTACCGGACGTCCGTTGACCAAAGTCTGATTGGTGGTCGAAAGGTTGATGAGGATTACTTTATGATTTTTCCGTTCGATGGCCGCGTGTTTCCGGCTCACCATTGGGGTGTCATCCGTAAAAGGAATCCCACAGCTCTTATCCCGTCCGATTTCGATATAAGGTACAATTACATTTTTGCTCGTATTGGCGGCGTAATAGGTGGTATCAGTAAGAAACTCAAGGGTAAAAGGAACTACTTTATTGCCATTGAGCACTTTCAGGCCGCTGCCTATATTACGGGTTGCTCTTGACATGATTGGGAAGTAATGGTAAATTTTGAATGATAAATGCTCAATGGATTAGGATGTGATCGGCTGATGGCTGGATTTATATATTATTTTCATTTAACCTTTAACATTTAGATTTTACCATTATCTACAAAGGAGCCAATTACCGGAATTGCCTGTAAGAAACCAAGCCAAAAGTTCATTTATTTTTCCGGAGGAATCAATAACGCTGCCATACCTACGGGTTAAGGGAGGAGACAGTTTGTCACTTTCCCGGCAAGCAGATCCGAATGGATCATCGGAATGCATCCTGCCATAAATTTTGCAGTGCTGCCGCTGGTAGTAAAATAGGGTGCAGGCAGCGGAAAATTCCTATTTTTACCCCCGGAAATAAGGGCTTCAATGACCCAATTATTTCTCATTGACCGGGTTTTACTAAACTTGGCTAAATTGTTGCAAATCCACGATTAAATAATTTACTTGTACCGGTTTGTCATGTCCTCCGTTTAGTACACGAGTAACAAAATCTTTTTCTCGGTAGGAGAGGCCTTCATTTCCGGATTATACCCCTTAAAAGAGTTATGCAACGACTGGAAAAAGATACGCTGTATGCGGGAAGGTATCTGCTCGTGCGGCAGGTAGGGGTAGGAGGCTTCTCGGAAGTCTGGCAGGCGGAAGACCAGGAGGCCGATGGGGTAACGGTAGCTATTAAAATCTATGCGCCGGGCAAGGGGCTGGATGACGACGGCATTAATCTGTTTCGTAAGGAATACGCCATTACCCTGCCGATCAATCATCCGCATTTGCTCAAGATCCAGTACTTCGGGGTATTTGAAGGGTCGCCTTACCTGATCATGCCTTACTGCCCCAATGGATCAGTAGGGGCCCTGCTAAATCAGGGCAAAGTCTTTTCAGAAGCCGAACTGGCCGTATTGCTGCGGCAGATCGGGGGGGCGCTGGCCTATTTACACAGTCGCAAACCGGCTATTATTCATCAGGATATCAAGCCTGACAACGTGCTCATGGATGAAGAGGGCAATTACCTGCTTACCGACTTTGGCATCAGCAGCCGCATGCGCCACACGATGGCCAAAAGCACGGGCAAGAGTACTAATTCCCTCTCGATTGCCTATGCGCCTCCGGAACGTTTTTCGGGAACCCCGAGAAGCCTGGAATCAAGTGATATTTTCTCTCTGGGCGTGATGCTCTACGAACTTTGCCTGGGGGATGTGCCCTGGATGGGAAATGGCGGCGCGGCTTTGCTGAAAGGAGCCCAAATTCCCAATCTACCGCCCCAGTACTCCAAACGGCTCAATGAGCTGATTAAGAGCTGCCTTACCATTGAGCCTGAAAAGCGCCCTACGGCAGCGGCCCTGGCTAGTCTGGCTACCAAGTATGAACGGGAAGGGTACTGGGATGCCGTACAGTCCGGAATATCCAAACGGGACGAGAAGCGGATAAACAAAAAATGGATCGTAGCGGCCGCCGCCGTATTGCTGGCGGTCATTTCCATTGGCGTCTTTATGCGTCTGCCTAAGTCTGCTCAGGAGAGAACGACTGGCCCAAAAATAGCGGTGAAGTCTGATTCGGTGGCTGCGAAGCCGATTCCGCCGGAAGAACAGACCGCTCAGTATCGGGAATATCTGGCCAAGGGAGATAGTTACTTTAGCAAGCGGGATTATGAAACTGCGCTGATGCAGTTTTTTATTGCCGAAGGACTGGCTTTAACCCCTAAGCAAGTCTCCGAGATAAAGGACCGGGTGACCAAGTGTCAACGACTGGCCGCCGTCCGGGGAACACCAGCAACCCAAATCAGACAACTGAAAGAAAAAGCCTCGGCAGTAGCCAAAAATATTCTTTCTCCCGGGCAGCCTTCCGGGGAAATCGTAGTCAATGGCAACACCGCTGCCCGCAAGGATTCGGCGGCCGTACCAGAGGCAGTGGTAAGAAATACAGCGTCAAGCGAACGTACAGCGTTGAACAGTCAAGCCCTGAAATGGCTGCAGCAGGGGGAGGAACTCTTCCTGAAAAATAATTTTACCCAGGCACTGCCCCTGTTTGAGAAAGCCGCCGAAGCAAATAACGCCGAAGCACAATTCTATGCCGGTTTAAGTTATGCCTCCGGCAAAGGCATTGCAGTCGATGCCCGGAAAGCAAGAGATTATTTTGCAAAGGCCCTGGCCGGCGGCTATGAACTGGCCAACTATCCCCTGAGCGTAATGAACCGTACCGGTCAGGGAGGAGCAGTGAATGCCACAGCGGCGGATCAATACCTGGGCAAAGCAATTCCCGTCCTGGTGCAGCAGGCCAATGGGGGAAATGTAGTGGCTCAGACGTACTTCGCGGAGATGCAGGAATTGGGACTGCAAGGGGGAAAGGACGAGAAAAGCGCCGTGGAATGGTATCAGAAAGCCGCTGACCAGGGATATGGTCCCGCTCAGTTTGCCCTGGGCAAGATGTATAATGAGGGCCGGGGCGTGGAAGCTGACCCGGCAGTAGCTAACCAATGGTTGCGGAAAGCCGTCGAAAACAATATTTCCGAGGGTAAATACCTGCTGGGTTACAATCTGGTGCTGAACCGGGGCGAAAAAGATTTAAAAGAGGGGGCCAGTCTTATTGCGGATGCTGCCCGGTCGGGTCACGCCGAAGCCGAGTACTATCACGGTATTCTGCTGGCCTTCGGAGTGGGCGTACCCCAGAACCCGACAGAAGCTAAAAACTGGCTCCAGCGGGCCAAGAAGCAAGGAATCAGCCGGGCTCAGGCGGTGATTGATCTGATAGAAGGTGATTTCAAAAAGACGGTAAAGGCAGTAAATAAAGAAACCGGGGATGAAATGGAGATCGAAGTAGACTACAAAAATCCCCTTACGCCTCTTGGCTTACAACGCAATGAGGAGGGTGGCCGGTTGTATTTCAATATTCAGTATAAGTTGAAATCGGGCTATCCCTATTGTCAAATCAAACCCGAAGGCCGGGGATTCGAATATATCGGTAGCCATCAGGCTATGGAAGAGAAGGAAGGAAAGGCGACCCCATACATTGCCCGGGAAACGGAGGGAATCCTGAACGATAAGATCACCGTGATCATGTATTACGAGGAGAAAAACAAGAAGAACAGTAAAGAACAGAAGCGGATTTTGGCGCAGGCTGAAGTACCCGTAGTGGCCGTATGGTTATAAGTTTAACTAATTTGATATGAAACGTTGCGAAAACTGCGGATTCAGCAACAGCGACGAAGCAGTCCGGTGCATTAAGTGCAACTATATGCTCTCCGCCCAATCCGGAGTTGATTTCGGAGGCGAAAAAAGTCCGGTAACACCCGATGAGAGCAGCCAGCCCCAGCATACGAAAGTGGGAATACGCGTACACACGCCAGCTTGGGATGAACAACCGGCTAATACCAACGCTACTGGGGGTAATTGTCCCCAATGCGAATATCCGGCCAGAACGGGAGAAACTGTGTGTGTACGTTGTGGAACAAGTTTGCAATCTCCTCCCCCGGAGCCGGTATCCGTAAATACTGCCGCTCCGGCCAGTACGGTCCCGCCGGCAGTAGCCAACGCCGATACTTCAAAAACGGTCCGGAGAGTGGTGCCTGAAACCAAAAAAGGGTACCGGCTGGTGGCTATTTCCCTGGAAGACGAAACCGAACAACGGAGCATTCCCCTGGCCGGAGAGCACATTGTAATGAACCGCGATCTGCTTGACAGTGGCAATAACTCAATTTCCCGCAGCGGACACGCCAGTCTTTCTTTCCGGAACGGGAGCTGGTGGCTCGAAAATCTGAGTTCACTCAAATCTACTTTTATACAGGTCAACCAGCCGCAGCAGATCCGGGAGGGAGATGTGATTCTGATCGGCGACCGGCTGTTTAAGTTTAAAGCTGACTGATTTTACCGGGCCCTATGTTCAGAAATAAAGCATCAAACCGGTCGAAGGATCCTGTACCGTCAGATACGGCGATCCAGCGCTTTGATGGAAAGCCAGGAACTGTTTTGAAAGCGGGTGATAAAACCGGGTACAAGATCGAAAAGTTACTCGGATTGGGGGGCTTTGCGGATGTGTATCTGGTTACGGACACCCAGCGGGGTACTCCTTTGCCCTGAAAATGCTCCGGATGTGGGAAATACAACCCAATGAGCGGAAAGAAATTCTCAGCCGGTTTGACCGCGAATATGAATGCTCTAAGATTGATTCGCCTTATCTCATTCACTCGTACAGCCAGGGCCTTTACCAGGGCAACCCTTTCTTTACGATGGATTACTGCGAACACGGTTCGTTGCGGCAGCGAATCGGCACCTCAATGGACCAAAAGGCGTTTACCCGGATTGCCCTCCATACCCTGAAAGGCTTGTCGGCTTTACATAAGCAAGGGATTATCCACCGGGACCTGAAACCGGAAAATATCCTTTTTAACCAGAAAAATGAGCCGCTGCTCACTGATTTTGGCATTTCGGGCTTCCTGAAGTCTCGGATGACGATCCGAAACTGGCTGGGTCACGTAAAAGCCATTGTTGGTACGCTGGTGTACATGCCCCCCGAGCAACTCGATGCTTCCAAAGCCTATATATCCATGGGGCCGGTTACGGATATTTTTGCCTTTGGCGTACTGGTTTTCGAAATGATGACCGGAGGGCATTACCCTTTCGGTGACGACTCGGAAAGTAACGAAAGAGAATACGTAGAACGGGTCCGCAAGGGCGCCTGGATTAACCTCGACAAGATGGGGCATAAAATCCCCGGTATCTGGCTCGAAATTGTCAAAGGCTGCCTGCACCCCGATTTGTCCAGAAGATTTCAACAAACTGATGAAATATTAGCCATGCTAGGTGCTGCAGTCACGCCATCGGGAAAGCAACTATTATCACCGGCCGAAACCCGCGAACAGGCCATCCTGCGGGTGATGAACGGCGACCAGCACGGAAAGGTGTATAATTTGGCGCAGATAGCCAAAGGTAAAAATATTCTCACCATCGGCTGGTACGATCTGAGTAATCCGGCAGTCAACGACATTGAAATCGTGGAGGAGTTCACCAGTTATATTTCCCGTTTCCACGCCACGCTGGAATTTTCGCCGGCTTCCAAAATGTGGTACATCCGGGATGGCCAGTGGCTCAAAAAGAATGGCCGGTACGACTGGTACAAGTCAACCAACGGCGTATTGGTAAATTCTCAACGGGTGGATGTGAACGGGTTGCCGGTTCAGGAAGGCGATATTATCACGCTGGGCGATACTACCTTGAAATTTGAAATGCAACGGGTGGAGTAACTTTTCACGCATACACGCTTAACTCTTATCTCCCATTCTATAGTTGGTTAACGCAAATTTGGTAACTTACTTAAACAACCATTTTTACCTAAAAAATCTAACTCATGGCCCAGTTCAAACTTAAAATCAATGGCCGGGACTACCAGACGGATGTGGACCCCGATACCCCGCTGCTTTGGGTGCTGCGCGACCATCTCGGGCTGGTAGGTACCAAGTATGGCTGCGGTATTGCCATGTGCGGCGCTTGTACCGTTCACGTCAATGGCGAGGCGACCCGTTCCTGCGTAACGCCCATTTCAACCGTTGCTTCTTCGAAAATCACGACCATTGAAGGACTTTCTGAGAATGGGGACCATCCGGTGCAGCAAGCCTGGGCCGAAACCGATGTACCCCAGTGCGGCTATTGCCAGGCTGGTCAGATCATGACGGCAGCGGCACTGCTCAAACGCAATCCCAATCCGTCCAAGGATGAAATAACAACCGCAATGTCGGGAAATATATGCCGGTGTGGTACCTACCACCGCATTCGAAAAGCCGTTCAATTAGCCGCTACAAAAACCAAATAATCATGGCAAGCGAAACCAATCAAAGCAGACGTAACTTCTTCAAGCTGGTCGCTTCCGCAGGCGGCGGACTGATGCTGGGCTTTAACTGGGCAGATACTAGCGGCGCTGCTCCAGCCATAGCCGGAGAGACCGCGCTTACTGAGGCCGCCGTAGCCGCCGACATTGAATTCAACAGTTTTCTTTCCATCAATCCTCAGGGCATTGTTACTATCTTCTCCCCCAACCCCGAGGTAGGACAAGGTATTAAAACGGCCTTTCCTCTAATTGTAGCCGAGGAACTGGACGTTGACTGGAAACAAGTAAAAGTAGTGCAGGCGCCCCTGGATGCCAAAAGGTTCGAACGCCAGGTAACGGGTGGCAGCGGCGCCATCCGGCACTCCTGGGAGCGGCTGCGTAAGGCCGGTGCTACGGCCCGCCACTTGCTGGTGGAAGCAGCAGCCAAACAATGGAATGTGCCCCCCGGCGAATGTACAACTTCGATGGGCAAGGTCATTCACCAGGCCAGCAACCGACAGTCGGGCTACGGTGACCTGGCTACGGAAGCCGCCAAGCTACCCGTGCCAGCGGAGGTGAAACTAAAAGACCGCAAGGACTTTAAACTGATCGGTAAATACACCAATAATGTTGACAATGAACAAATTATAGTAGGGAAACCCCTGTTTGGCATTGACTTCTACCGGGAAGGAATGCTGCATGCCATGGTGCAGCGTCCCGCATTCGGGCTTAAACTCAAATCCCTGGATGCTACTGCGGCCAAGGCTATGCCGGGCATTGTGGACGTAGTCACCTTCAAAAACAATGTAGCGGTGGTGGGCAAGTCCACCTGGCAGGTAAAAAAGGCCCGGGAAGCATTGAAGATTGAGTGGGAGAAGGAAGCCGAACTGGAAAGCAGCTCGGACCACGACCGGCTGATGCAGGAATTACTCAATAGCGCTGAAGTAACTGTCCGCCGGAAAGATGGTGACGTGGAGGCAGCCTTTAAAGGGGCGGCCAAAGTGGTCAAGTCCGAGTATCAGTGCCCATTCTTGCCGCACAGTCCGCTGGAGCCCATGAACTTTTTTGCCCACGTGCGGCCCGATGGGGTGGAACTGATTGGTCCCACGCAAACACCGGAATTGGCCCGTAACGAAACGGCCAAGCTCCTGGGGATTCCACCCGAAAAAGTTACCGTAGAAATGACCCGGATGGGCGGAGGGTTTGGCCGCCGTCTGAAAGCTGATTACGTGCTGGAAGCCGTGGAAGTGTCTAATCTGGTGAAAGCGCCGGTAAAAGTAATCTGGACCCGCGAAGATGATATGACTGGCGGTAGTTACCGGCCGGCGGTACGCTACCGTTTTGAAGCAGCTTTGGATGCCAAAGGCAATATGATTGGGTATAAACTCCGGGGGGCTGGCATTAATGTGGGCAACTCCACGCGGGAAGACAATTTTCCATCCGGCGCCGTAGATAACCTGTTAATCGATTCTATTGAGCATAAATCGCCTATTACCACCGGCGCCTGGCGGGCTCCGATTACCAACTTCCTGGCCTTTGCCGAGCAGTCTTTTCTGGATGAAGTAGCGCAGAAGGCAGGCAAAGATCCGGTGAAGTTCCGGCTGGAGCTGCTCGAAAAGGCAAAGAAAGCTCCCGTTGGGGCCATTAAGTACGACATCGACCGGATGAAGGCCGTGATTGAACTGGCGTCTCAGAAAGCGGGATGGGGTAAGAAAAAAGGGGTATCCCAGGGATTTGATTTAGTGTGTATTTCTCGCATGCTTCGTACGTGGCCCAGGTAGGTGAGGTAGTCGTGCAAAAAGGCAAGCCCGTGTTGCAGAAAATATACGCCGCCGCCGACTGCGGGGAAGTAATTAACCAGAGCGGAGCCCGCCAGCAGGTAATGGGCGGCATTGTTGATGGCCTTGGGCATGCTATGTATGGCAACATGACCTTTAAAGAAGGCATGCCCGAGCAGAATAATTTTAACTCCTACCGGCTGATCCGGTTCAATGAAATTCCGGAAGTGGAAGTGCACTTTGTGGATAATGGCATAGTGCCTACCGGACTCGGTGAACCCGCCCTGCCGCCTACCGGCGCCGCCGTAGCCAATGCTATTTTCAAGGCAACCGGCAAAAGGTTACGGAACCAACCGTTTACGGAGCAGGAGGCATTTAAAGGGGTTTCCTGATAAAGAATCGAAAAGTATCTGTTTTCATAGCCCGGTATTCTTAATACCGGGCTTTTTTTACGGATACCGGCAGGTATCTCAGATTAATGGCAAATACTCATACTGCATTCCCTTTTAGCGAGGACAGAGGACATTAGGAGGGACAATTTAATACCTATTTGTCTTTTCCCGCCCAACTATACTGGATATAGATAATGATAGACCACAGCATCGAGCTAAGAGTTAGTAAGTAATTTTCTGATACTTACTTTATTACGTGAAAACAATTAAGTGCTTATATCGTATATTTCGTTACCATTTTATACGGGTAGAATAGTTAGTTTTGCTTTTGTTCCCAATAAAACATGAAGCAAACCTTCCTATTTTACCTATTATACCCGTTTATCTATAGTATCGCTTCTCTGCCTTTTAGTCTGCTGTATAAAGTATCTGATTTTTTTTATTACTTATTAAAAACCAGCGGCTACAGAAAAGCGGTAACGCTGAAAAATCTCAAAAATTCATTTCCCGAAAAATCGGATAAAGAAATTGAGGGGATCTGTGAAAGCTATTACCGGTATTTATCAGACTTAATTCTGGAAACCCTAAAGACGCTCAAAATGACAAAGAAGGAAGCCGTGGAACGCTGTCATTTTAATAATACCCCTTGGCTTGAAAAATTTTATGACGAAAAAAGGAGCATTATCGTAGTAATGGGGCATTATGGAAACTGGGAGTGGGCTGGTCCGGCATTTACGCTTAGTACTAAGTTTCAGCTGAACGTTATTTACCGTCCCTTGAGCAATGCGCCATTTGAAAAAATGATGACCGGCATGCGGACCAAATTTGGTACGCGGATCACGCCGGTTAATCTCACGCTGCGGGAAATGGTAGCCAGCCGAAATGAAATTACGGCAACGGCACTGGTCGCTGATCAGACGGCTTCCCCGGAAAATGCTTACTGGACTACCTTTCTCAACCAGGATACCGCCGTGTATGTCGGGCCGGAGAAGCTGGCCAAAAAGTTTAATTATCCGGTGGTCTATATGAATGCCAAAAGGATCAGAAGGGGATACTACGAAGTAACTCCGGAACTGCTGTTTACCGATCCTAAAAATACGACGGATGGTGAAATTTGTGAGGTTTTTATGAAAAGGCTGGAGAAGGAAATTAAACATGACCCCACTACCTGGCTTTGGTCTCACCGGCGGTGGAAACACTCCAGAGTACATGCTTAAGGTTGGCTCAACCTTGGACAAATAAATAATAGATTAACTAACCCTATATCGTACAGAGGAAACTAGACAAAATGAGGACAAGCAAAGACTTAATTTTAGCAAGCAAAGAATTTACGAAGGAAGACCGGAAAAGAAGCTGGATAGAGACCTTGATTACCCTTTTCCTCCTGATTATTTTTCTTTCGGCCACTTTTATGGATTTGCCTTGGATAGTGAGATTAGGCTTTAGCCTGAGTTGTGCCTTAATTTATGTCAGGATGTTTACCATTTACCATGACTATCAACATCATGCGATCTTGCAAAAGTCGAAACTGGCTGATCTGCTGATGAAGGGGTATGGTATTTTTATATTGACGCCGCAAAACATCTGGAAACGTTCTCACGACCATCATCATAATCATAATTCCAAACTTACGATTACCGCGATTGGCTCTTATCCG
Organism: Cytophagales bacterium; assembly: GCA_030448185.1. GTDB lineage: Bacteria > Bacteroidota > Bacteroidia > Cytophagales > 172606-1 > CADCTQ01. The sequence goes on from JAUJNL010000075.1 coordinate 16,648, forward strand.
ACCATCTCTAAAGAACGTTTCTTAAGTTTATCTAAACGTGACCAGAAAATATATCTGCTCAACCGGCATCCATTAACCGTTATTTTTGGTCATTTAACCCTTTTTATCTACTGGTTAAATCTGAAATCTTTTATCCAGAGCCCTAAAAAGCACCTTGATTCGCTGGCTGCGTTGTTAATCCATTTCGGCACCGCCATTGGAATCTGTTATTATTTTGGTTGGGAGACGTTTGTATTCGCCTGGTTCATTCCGTACTTTTTTTCTTTTGCTATCGGGTCTTACCTTTTTTATTCTCAGCACAATTTTCCCGCAGCCCGATTTCGGGAAAACCATGACTGGAAATATGACCATGCGGCCCTGGAATCCACTAGTTTTATGAAGATGCATCCTTTTTTCCACTGGATGACCGGCAATATCGGATACCACCACGTCCATCATTTAAATTCAAGAATTCCTTTTTACCGGCTTCCGGAAGCCATGAAAAAGATGCCCGAATTACAACAAGTTTCCACTACCTCCTGGAATCCGGTTGAAATATGGCGCTGCTTCCGCGTCAAACTTTGGGACTGTGAGAAAGGCAAGATGATTACCTTGAGCCAAGCATTCAAAAACTAAATCTGTAGTAATCATTGAGCCGTTGGATTGGCCTGCTCCCGGCATGAATTTTTGCAAACGATTTGATAAAGGAATGATAATCTACTCCCTGCCAGCCGCTTGAGCTGGTGGCTTACTTTTGCCGGGAATCAATCTTCAACCCTATGCAAAAGTTCTTTTACCGCTTTTCTCTGTTAACCTTCACCGTCTGGATGTTAGCCGGTTGTTCTAAAGACCCGATCAAGCCAACCCCACCCACTGCTGACCAGGAAGGCACCATTGACCGGAGCCGGGCCCGCACTTCCTCCGAAAACCTGGCGATGGGCAACCCAAGTGGCGCCACTACCAGTACAACCGCTTATACTAATTACCTGCTGGTGAAAACCCAGTATACCCTGTCTTATCATCGCGACCGGGGCACACCCAACTGGGTCAGCTGGCACCTGAACCGTACCTGGTTAGGTTCTACTTCCCGGCAAGACGATTTCCGCCCGGATAACTCTTTACCTTCCGGCTGGTATCAGGTAACGCCGAGTGACTATAGCGGCAGCGGATTTGACCGGGGCCATAATTGTCCTTCCGGTGACCGTACGTACAGCACTTCCGATAACTCGGCTACTTTCCTGATGACCAATATGATTCCGCAGGCGCCCAACAACAACCAGAAAACCTGGAACAATCTGGAAAACTACTGCCGTACGCTGGTAAGCCAAGGCAATGAATTATACATTATTATGGGGAGCTACGGCAGCGGGGGTACGGGGAGCAATGGGTATAAAACCACGCTTGCCGGCGGAAAGGTAACCGTACCGGGCCGCATCTGGAAAGTAATTCTGGTATTACCGGAAGGCTCCAGCGATGTTACCCGCGTAACGGGCAACAGCCGCGTCATTGCCATTGACACGCCAAACAGCAACAGCATTGCTACGACCTGGAGCAGCTACCGCACTACCGTTGACGCCATCGAGTCAGCTACCGGCTACAATCTACTTTCTAATGTTCCGACTAGTATTCAAAGCATCATTGAGGCCCGCGTAGACAGCGGCCCGACCAATTAAACTTCAGCTCACTTGGTTATGCAAAAGCCCGCCTCCGCCTGGAGACGGGTTTTTTATTCCGGGCACTGCTCAATTAGTTGGAGGCGTCTGACAATGGTATTTGGGGATAGAATCGTGCCCGGTGACGTAACCGAGTTGGCTCCCATCCGCGAACCGTCCCCGATCAGAGCCCCGAACTTATTGACCCCGGTGCGTATTTTTTGCCCGTTGATCAGCACCCCTATTTCCTTGTTCGTTCTTTCGTTGAAATGATTGGCTACTACCGAACCCGCTTCCAGGTTGACGTTTGCCCCAATCAGGGAATTACCTACGTAGTTCAGGTGAGCCAGGGCAGTTTGACTGAAGATAAAGCTGGATTTCACCTCCCCGGATGGCCCGATTTTTACGCCTTTGTCCAGAAATACACCATCCCGGAAATAGGTATGTGCCCCAATAAAACATCCTTCAGAGATGATGACCGGGCCTTTAAAAATCACGCCCTGTTCCACAGTGGCGGTCCGGTGAATCGCTACTTCACCGTTTATATCAAAATGGCTGTCCAATTGGGCAATTTGTTCCCTTACCAATTGGGCAGCCTGGGAAGTTACCTCCCAGGGAGTTGAAAACCGGGTTAATGGCGGAAAGGTTTCGTATATATTCTGAATAAACTCGGCGAGGTCGATAGCTGTATCCTGCATAAATAAGTGGTTAAATTAACTGGTAATATACTTCTATACCAAAAATAAGGAGCCCGGTTTGCTAAACCGAGCTCCGTTCTCTTAACGCTTAACTTTACACTTTTCACTATTTATTCACTTTTCAACCGGCCCGCTTCTCTAAATCGTCTAACCGCCGTTCTAACGTGGTTACCCGTTCGTCAAGTGTGGTGAGCTTTTCAAGCTTCTTATCAATAGCGGTAAGCTTGTCTACTACCAGCGTCATACTCCGGTCAAAGGCTGAAATGATGCTACGAGTGTTCACTGCATTCTCCTGACGCTGTATTTGCAGCTCTACCAGTATGTCACCTGGTATATTAGCAAAAGCACTGAGTTCGTTGCGGTTCTTATCTTCTGCCATATTCTTACTTTTACCTATAATACATTGTTAATAATCAGCCAGCTACTTACCTGTTTCAGCGCTAAGCGCTGATCTCACTTTCCCTCTTTCCGCATCGCTTTATAAGCATTAATCAGGCCGTTGGTAGAAGCGTCATGGGTGGTAACGGGATCATCCGTTTTCAGTTCCGGCGTGATCTTATTGGCCAGTTGCTTGCCTAGTTCCACGCCCCATTGGTCGAAGCTATAGATGTTCCAGATCACACCCTGCACGAAAATCTTGTGCTCATACATCGCAATCAGGCTGCCCAATGTACGCGGGGTCACTTGCTTCACCAGAAAGGAATTAGTAGGCCGGTTGCCTTGGAATACCCGGAATGGGGTTAAGACCTGTATTTCTTCGTCACTCTTGCCGGCTTTCTTTAGTTCAGCTACCACCTCTTCTTTCGATTTGCCTTTCATTAAAGCTTCCGTCTGGGCAAAGAAGTTGGAGAGTAAGAACGTATGGTGTTCCCCAATGGGGTTATGGCTGATGGCTGGAGCCAGAAAATCACAGGGAATTAGTTTGGTGCCTTGGTGGATTAATTGATAAAAGGCGTGTTGGCCATTAGTGCCCGGTTCGCCCCAGATGATCGGACCGGTTTCGTAAGTAACCTCCTGGCCGTTGCGGTCTACGTACTTGCCGTTGCTTTCCATGTTGCCCTGCTGAAAATAAGCTGCAAAACGGTGCAGGTACTGGTCATAAGGCAGAATAGCTTCCGTTTCGGCGCCATAAAAATTAGTATACCAGATCCCGATCAGGGCCAGAATCACGGGAATATTTTTCTCAAATGGCGTAGTACGGAAATGTTCATCCATGGCGTGGGCGCCTTCCAGCAAAGCCCGGAAGTTTTCGAAGCCAATGGTGCAGGCAATGGACAACCCGATAGCCGACCATAGGGAATACCGGCCCCCAACCCAATCCCAGAACCCAAACATATTATCGGTAGAAATACCGAATTCCGAAACGGCTTTGGCATTGGTCGAAATGGCTACAAAGTGCTTGGCAACCGCTTTCTCCTCTTTTGCCTTCTCCAGGAACCAGTTGCGGGCACTGTGGGCATTGGCCATAGTTTCCTGGGTAGTGAAGGTCTTGGACGCAATCATAAAGAGCGTCGGGATTCACCTTTTTCAGCGTTTCGGCAATGTGGGTGCCATCTACATTTGACACAAAATGCGCCTTAATATTGGGTTTCCAGTAAGGCTTCAGCGCCTCCGTGACCATCACCGGGCCGAGGTCGGAGCCGCCAATTCCAATATTGACAATGTCCGTAATGGCTTTTCCGGTGTATCCTTTCCATTCTCGGAATGTACCTGGTTCGTAAAGGTTTTCCATCCGACGCAGCACCTCATTTACTTCCGGCATTACATCCTTGCCATCCACCTGAATGGGTGAATTAGAACGGTTCCGCAGGGCTACGTGCAGCACGGCGCGGCCTTCGTTTCGTTGATCGGCTGCCCGTCAACCATCGCCTGGATGGCTTCTCCCAGTTTTGTCTCTTCCGCCAGCGACTGGAGGAGGGGCCAGGGTTTCCTCCGTCATGATGTTTTTTGGAATAATCCACTAGGATATCCTCAAACCGGGTAGAAAAACGGTTGAAACGGTCTGGTTCTCGGCTGAACAGGTCAGTCATCCGGAGATGTCTATTGGCCTGGAAATGGTCACTCAACTTTTTGCCAGGCAGCCGTTTGGGAAGGATTGATGCGGGGAAGGCTCATAAGATATCGGAGGTTGAATTTGGGATGGCGGATGTTATGCTAAGCGCAACAAAATTGTAAAGATTCATGCATTTTAAAAAGGATATTTGGAAGGCATGCTCGATAAGCTGAGTTCTGATTAATTTTCCGGATAGGGCTGATGAGTAACTTCCAGGTAGTTGAAAGAAATGACTATTTTTGGCAGAAGCATTCTTTTTACGCAAGTATGTAAGGCACTGGTTAAAGAAGTGAAGAAGTAAAAAGTCTTTACGCTCACCAGCTCATTGTCAGGCGCAAGATGAGGACGTGCCAGTCTCTGATTTTGGAAAATCTGTGTATATAAGTAAAGGGACAATGCAAAAGTTGAAAAGCTATGGTGGATAAGTAGTTGATTGTTAGATGCATACCTGCATGCCATTTTATAGTTTATTTCGACTGGGTACTTACTTGTTAGCTAGTATTAAATCGAAGATAATAGTTTTTTATTATGGATGAACCAAGAAACATACCACCTGATGAGCTTGAAAGTTTTTTGGTAGATCTTGTTAAGAACCAGGCAAGGATTATAGTTTGTATAAAAGCGGTTAAAGACAAAGTATAATCTTTTCATTGAAGGAGGCCTCCGAATTAGTGCTTGAATCTAAGGCTTTGGCTGACCGGCGAGAAGAGTTTATACACGAAATCATGAGGTGGCTGAGGCTGAGTTCTTCGAAGTAATGTTGGGGGATAATACTGTGAAAGGTATTCAAATAGATCTAACGCCAGATCAAACAGTTTATCGAATCGAAAGAAGGATTAAGGTAGTCTCGCTAACACCCGCTGAAACGCTAACTACTGTGTTAGGCGTAATCTTCGGACTACGTCTGAGTGCATGCCAGTCTTCTGACTGGCAAATAGCGATGCAAGGGAATAGCTAATTGTGCAAGTGGCAATCAAAAACTATCAAATCGGAAACTGGTGGCCCCGTAGAAGGCAATTATCACTTTAGCAATGACACTATTCTTCTCACTTATGCTGCTGATGAATACTTGGGGTCTGACCCGAAAAGGCATGCCAATGGGATTTTAACCAGAATGATTGCTGTGGATAAAAGAAAAAACAGATTCACTCCTTGAATGGACAGCAGTTTTGTGGGCAGATAGGCATCAATGAATTGAAATAAAACATGAAGAAGAACCGGCTATTAGGTTGCTCATCGCAGAGCCTTAGCGCAATCGCCTCCAGTGTGCGTCAGCAGTTGATACAACACCCTAGATCAAGAAGAAAGAATTATGATTAATTCCAGAGTAGACCGATCCCAAATCAAGATAGTCAAGAAAGGGCAGGAAGAAGACGATATCTTTTTTTGGTTGGAGAGATTGCCCATAGAACGCATCTTAGCCTTAGAGACCATCCGGCAGGAATACAACCAATGGAAATATGCTGATCAACGAGGATTTCAAAGAGTTTATAAAATTACTAAACGCAAATCAGGTTAAGTATTTGGTAGTGGGTGGCTATGCAGTCGCTTTTCACGGCTATCCCATCGTTAGGCGTAATCTTCGGACTACGGCTGAGTGCATGCCAGTCTTTAGACTGGCAAATAGCCGATGCAAGGGAACAACCCACTCAACAACCGGAAACTATAAAACGAAAACTCAAAACTTATAACCAAACCGCAACCACATGAATTTACTGCAAGGAAAAACTGCCCTGGTAACGGGGGCTTCCCGGGGCATCGGCCGGGCTATTGCTATGCGTTTTGCCGAAGAAGGCGCCAATGTAGCCTTTACTTTTCTCTCCAGCGTAGAAAAAGGCCAGGCCCTGGAAGCTGAATTGCAGGCCAAAGGCATCAAAGCCAAAGGGTACCGTTCGGATGCCTCCGATTTTAAAGCCGCCGAAGAACTGGCTAACGCCGTGGTTGCCGATTTTGGCGGACTGGATGTGGTCGTGAATAATGCCGGAGTGACCCGCGACGGGCTGCTCATGCGGATGTCCGAAGAACAGTGGGATACTGTAATCAATACCAACCTGAAATCCGTGTTTAACCTGACCAAAGCCGCTACCCGGCAACTGATGAAGCAGAAGTCAGGCTCAATCATTAACATCACTTCGGTAGTTGGCCTTAAAGGCAATGCCGGACAGGCGAATTATGCAGCCTCCAAAGGGGGCATTATTGCCTTTACTAAATCGGTAGCCCTGGAGCTGGGTTCCCGTAACATTCGTTGCAATGCCATTGCCCCCGGCTTTATTGAAACCGAAATGACCAGTGAACTCGATGCCAAGGTGGTTGACGAATGGAAACAGGGTATTCCGCTGAAACGGGCCGGAACTGCTGACGAAGTAGCTGATGCCGCCGTGTTCTTAGGGTCAGATCTCTCCCGCTACGTTACCGGACAAGTCATTCAGGTAGATGGCGGTATGCTGACGGGCCGATAATTGAGTAAATGAGTGATTGAGTGAATTATAAATAAAATTCAGTACTATATTGATCTAAAAGCTAATTGCTAACCGCTAAAAGCTATTTATGAAAAAATGGATTCTATCCCTCCTGACTATTGCAGGGACTGTGATAGCAGTTTTGGCCCAGGATCTGGCCAGTAAAGATGTGCCCGCTCCCGTGGCAACTGCTTTCAAAAGTAAATATGCCGGCGCCAGTGATACCAAATGGAAGCTTACTAAAGGGGGAACTACGAAGCAAATTTCAAACTGGAAGGGAAAAAGGCCGAGGCTAAATTTGCTAAAGGAGGGCAATGGCTTTCTTCCGAAGTCCGTATTGCCAAAGATAAAGTTCCTGACCCAATCAGTGCGTATCTGAAGCAGCATTATGCCGGCCATGAAGTGGACAAGGTGCGCTTGAAAGAAGAAAGTGAACCGGCTAAAAAACAGTACGAAGTGGACTTAAAGAAAGGGGCTGCTGAGGTAGAGCTTACTTTCGACGAAAACGGGAAGTTTCTGAAGAAGAAGGACAAAAAGGCCAAAGCCTGATCAAACTACAAGAAGCCGTCCTGATAAAAAGGACGGCTTTTTTATAGAATACGATTTTTACGGAAGCCTCTACATGATCACTATCATTGTGAACGCTTACATTTCTGTCGCAAGTCTCAATCATATTCCTGTATCTACCGGTAAGACGGATGGTAGATTCGCTTTCCATTTTGATACACAGTGTACAGATCCATACACTTTTTTATTCTCATAAACTAATTAAATTATTGACTGTCAGTGTGTTATCGTTTGGCATTCCGATTGAATATCCATAGTCAAAATCACAAGCACTATGGAAGTTATGGATCGGGAAATATCACCTAGCTGGAAACGGAAACAAAAGCTGAGAGTATTTATCACCATTGGCCTCGTCAGCCTGTTAGCCATTAGTGGCCTGATGGGAGTACGCAGCCTCATTAAACCAAGCATCAGCCGATCAGCCTTCACAACAGCCCGGGCCGAAGTCGGACCGGTAGAGGCTACAATCACTGCTTCAGGGGTGGTGATTCCGGAATACGAACGGCTCATTACCAGTCCCATCAATGCCCACATCGAAAAGGTGGTGCACAACGCCGGTGAACCGGTACAATCGGGGAACCCATCCTGCAACTCAATAAAGAATTCAGTCGGATGGAATTTGACAAACTGAACGATGAGCAGGAAGTGAACCGCAATAAGATTCATCAGCTGCGGCTTAGTCTTCAGAAGAACCTCAATGACCTCCATACCCAGCAAGCGATTAAAGCCCTCAAGATCAAAAGCCTCGAAACGGCCCTGGCGGATGAACAGACTTTACTTAACATAGGCGGCAGCACGCCGGAAAATGTAAAACAGGCTCAGTTGAACTTGCGCATTGCCCGGCTGGAGCTACAGCAACTGGAGAAACTGATTGCCAATGGGCAGGAAACCATGCAGGCCGATCTGAAAAGCCTGGGCTTCCAGATGAAAATTCAGGAGAAAAGCATCCGGCAGCTCAACCGTAAGCTGGAGCAAGCCGAAATTCAGGCGACTCAGGATGGCGTAATTACCTGGGTTAATGATAAGATCGGTTCTACCGTAAGCGAAGGAGCGGAACTGGTACGGCTGGCCGATTTGAGCAGCTTTAAGGTGGAAGGCAGCATTTCAGATGCCTATGCCCATCAGCTTAAACCCGGTGGTAACGTAATGGTCCGGGTGAATGAGACAGATCTGCGGGGAAAAATTACGCAGGTACAACCCGAGGTAGACAACGGCATTGTCAAGTTTATGATCAGCCTGGATCAGAAAAACCACGCCTTGCTCCGGTCCAATGCCAAAGTAGACGTGTACGTGGTAACGGCTTTTGTCAATAAAGTGGTGCGGGTGAAAAACGGTCCTGCCTTTAATGGCTCAGCCGAGCAGAAAATTTTCGTGGTGAAAGGTAAAGAAGCCGTGATACGGACCGTCCGGACGGGGGAAAGCAACTTCGATTACATCGAGATCAAATCCGGATTGCAGGCTGGCGAGGAAATTATTATTTCGCAGATGGGGGAGTATGCTAATCAGCCTGTGCTGAGCATCCGGTAACAGTTATACCGATACGATGTTCGTTGTTCGATGTTCGCAACACCCTCCCTGGCGCAAGTCTTAGCGAAGCGAGACTTGTGCCGAGAAATAATTGCCAGTCTCTGACTGGCAGGAAGTCTCCGGACTTCCTTGAAGCTGACCGCACAAGTAAGCGTCTTGCGCGAGAAACCCCGAAGCAAAAGCATTTAAAACCACTAGGAAATTCCTGCCATGAAAATACGAATCACTTTCCTGTTTATAGTACTCTTGTTGCAAATGGGGGTAGCCCAGCCTCCTCCGGATTTACTCAAATATTCGCTGGCCGAAATAGTAGCTATGGCCAGAGAACAATCACCGGCGGCCTTGCAGGTGGCTACCGTCAAAGAAAACCGGTATTGGCAATGGCGTACCTATAAGGCAAACTACAAGCCCCAACTGACGCTGGATGGTACCTTGCCGGATTTTAGCAAAACCAACCAACCCGTAGTGCAACGCGAAGGGAATATTGAGTTTTGGCCGGTTTACAATGACAACTCCTCCGTCCAGATGAATATTTCCCAGAATATCAGCCTGACTGGCGGCCAACTCTTTGCCGGCTCGTATCTGCAGCGATTTACGGACTTTAATCAACACAAAACCCAATACAATGGCAACCCTGTCCTAATTGGTTTCAGTCAACCTCTATTTGCCTTTAATCCCTTACGCTGGGACCGTAAAATTGAACCGTTGCGCTACGAGGAATCCAAGAAGAAATACGTCGAAGACCTGGAAAACATTTCCCGCGATGCCACCTCCCTGTTTTTTGAATTGTTACTGGCCCAGATCAACCTGGATATTGCCCGGAAAAACCGCGAAAACAGCGATACGATTTATACCATCGGGGAAGTGCGTTATACCCTGGGACGACTGCCCCGCAACGAACTATTGCAATTAAAACTGACCGTGTTGAATGCCCGGAAAGCGGTAGCGCAGGCCCAGTTACGGATGGAGACTGCCACGCTGGCACTCAAATCGTTTGTCGGAATCACCGGACCTAACTCCATTGAGCTAGCTCTTCCGGAACAGATTCCAGCCTTCCGGGTTGACGAACAAACCGCCATTCGCGAAGCCCGCAGGAACCGGCAGAAAGCCGTAGAGTTCCGGAGGTTGCTATTGGAAGCGCAGCGTGATGTAGCCAAAGCCAAAGGAGACAATGGACTCAATGCCAACCTGATCGGTACCTTTGGCCTTAAAAACAAGGCTGCTTTTATTCCGGACATCTACCAGCATCCCAAGGATCAGCAGACACTTCGGATCGGATTTGGGATACCCATAATGGATTGGGGGCGTTCGGCCTCCCGCATTAAAACGGCCCAGGCCAATCAGAAATACATGCAGTACCTGGTAGCCCAGGAAGAAATCAACTTTGAGCAGGAAATTTACACTCAGGCTAAGTTAGTAAACATGCTTAGGGAACAGGTTGATCTGAATCGGGAAGCCGACCAGACCGGACTCGAACGGTACGAAATTTCCAAGAATCGCTACCGGGTAGGAGATCTGGGCGTGACGGATCTGAACATTGCCCAGCAGGAAAAAGACCAGGCCCGCCGGGATTATATCCTTACCCTAAAAGGGTTCTGGGATGCCTATTATGCCATCCGGAGTCTGACCCTTTATGATTTCGAACAAAATAAAGCCATTACGGAAGAGACGATGTAGTAAAAGGAATGGTAAATTTTGAACGTTAAAGGGTCAGACCCCCAACAGTCGCTTGGCTCCGCCGAGTGACGATTATCAAAGGGCCTCCGGCCCGTTTTC
>JAUJNL010000076.1 GCA_030448185.1 Cytophagales bacterium
TTGGCATACTGTCCGTGAGCTTATTTTGGCCTGACCTGCAAAATGTCGTACACCCTAACTATCCTATGAATTATCCCAAATTCACCCAAGCCGACAAAGAAGCTTATGACCGTGACGGTTACGTAATTAAAAGAGGTTTTTTCTCTCCGGAAGAAGTTGAACTGCTGTATGGTACTGCCGTGAATGACGATGTGATGAGCAAAAAGTCGTACGATCTCAATGATCAGAAAGGCTTCCGGACCAAACTGGCCCTCTGGTATACGCTGGGCGACGATGTGTACGGCAATTATTCCCGCTGTGCCCGGATGTATGACGCCGTGGAGATGATCTTAGGCGGAGCCCCGGCTCACTTCCACTCCAAGCTGATGCAGAAAGAGCCCAAAGTCGGCGGCGCCTGGGAATGGCACCAGGACTACGGGTACTGGTACAAAAACGGTTTCCTGTACCCGGATATGTTAAGCGTGATGGTGGCCCTCACCAAGGCTACCGTAGCAAATGGCTGCTTACAGGTGATCAAAGGTTCCCACAAAATGAACCGGATCGAGCATGGTTTCGCCGGTGAACAGGTGGGCACCGATCAGGAACGGGTGGATGCCGTGCTGAAGCAACAGGAATTGGTGTATGTGGAACTGGAACCGGGAGATACTTTATTCTTTCACTGCAATGTGCTGCACCGTTCGGAGATGAACACCAGTGACAATGCCCGCTGGTCGCTGATCTCGGCCTATAATCTGGCTAGCAACAAGCCAATTAAAGACGAAAATCCGTCCTGCTACACGCCGCTGGAAAGACTGCCCGACAGCGCCATTAGGGATGCCGGAGCCAAAGGGATTGCTGAAACGGCTGACGTTCTGTCTAAGGAAACGGATAAAACCCTGAAGTAAGCCTGATTTCTCTTAGTTAACTTTACGGAATTAGAGAATAACTCCTGAATTATCCTATGTTGAATTGTTTTAATCTTAAATGACCCTTTTCTAACCCACTAGCAATAAAGCAATTTAACGCGGGAAAACTTAACAATTTTATACCTCTACTACATCAAATCACAAATTAAGGACTAATCAGATTTTAAGGACTTTTCCTTTGTAGTGCCACTGAAAAGGTTTGGCTAAATGTTCATTGAAGAAGTCAATAAAAGCCAGGAGCTTTTCCTGGAGTTGTTCAAGAGAGGAAAAGGAAGCCCGTTTGAGCAGTTTACGTTGCAGAATGGAGAACCAGCGTTCAATTTGGTTAAGCCAGGAACAGTGTTTAGGGGTAAAGACAAATCGTATCCGATGGGAAGTATCTTCCAGGAATTGTTTTCGGGAATGTTTGTCTTTCAAAATACTAGATTTACCTTTCTCTCCCAGATCCTGTTCTATCTGACAATGCTTTGCTGCTAAGCGTACCAGTGTTTCTGAATAGTGCGTGTTGAGTTGGTCGTGGATAAATATCCAGCCCGCATCAGCATCAGTAGCCAGGGTGTTTTCAATATGAGCGGCATAATCGGCCTCCGTACGGGTAGGAGAAACCGTTGGGGCCAGGATGTTTCCTTTGGCTACCTGCCAGTTAGCCAACAGACACAAAGTACCAGGTCTTTTGTAATCAAATTCGATTTTTTCTACCCTTCCCTTTTGGATGGGTTTGCGTTCTCCGTATAATCGTTCTAAGGCTTGTATGCCCGTTTTCTCATCCACTGAAAGCAGATGCACCCCCTGCTCAGCTAGGGCTTGGGCTTGCTCATAAAGCCCGCAGATGACTTTAGTCTGCTCGACAAATTCCGCCTCATCCTCATACTGAGCATGCAACCCATACTGACTCTGATGCGGTTTTAAATCTCCCTCTTTTTTGGAGCCAGATGTTCAACTGTACAGGTCCAAAAGCGAGCCACTGTACTAACGGATATATCCTTGACAATGCCTCGCTTGATTAACTCCAATCGTAAACGCTTACTGTCCCAATGCGATAGGGGATAGCCTAATGCCTGGGGCGATTGACAAGCCAATTCATACAGGCGACACTGCTGCTCGGCCCTGTAAAGGGCCGGTGCCCCACTGCGTTCTTCATCTTCCAGGGCTTGCCTTACTGCCTGCTGATAGGCCGACTCACTAAGAGTGGATTCCTGCTCGGCTAAACCGGCCTGACGTACTGACCAACGCTTACGCCATTGTTTCACCCACTTCTCACTACTGCTAAAGGGTTCTTTCACCTTCAGACTGCTCTCATTGCCTGAATCAACGATGTAAAGGATTAACTTAGCCCGTTCTACTAGTCGGTGAGACTCCTTCCGACTCCGGCTTAAACCAATTAAAATTGCCCGTTGTTTTTCGCTGACTCGTAACTCCACTGGTTTGAACATCCCACTAGTTACAGCTTTTTTATTAGCCTTAAACTTATGATTTGATGTACTACCCTTCTCTAATTCAATCCTTCAGGGCATTTCGTATATTAGCTCAAAAGATTGATTTCTATGGGAGATGCACTCTTAAAAAATAATCATCGTTACTCAGTGGCTGAGTATGAAGCCATTGCCCAAAATGCAAAGCCCGGCGAACGGTATGAATACGTAAATGGTCAGCTTATTCCTTTTACGGATGAATACACCACTAATCAGCACAACCAAGTAGTGCTTAATGCCTACCGCCTGCTTTCAGATCATTTCTATCCGAAAGGATGCCGTGTCTTCACGGAAAATGTCCGGTTGATGATAAATAATGAGGAGTATCGCCTGCCAGATGTGGTGGCAACCTGTTCTGAGGGTGATAAAAACGCCAAAGAGGGCGTCCGTGAACCCATAGTACTGGTCGAAGTATTATCTCCATCCACGGCTATGCAGGATCTGGCGGTTAAAGCCGACTCCTACCGGAAAATCAATTCCCTGCAAGCCTATTTTATTGTCAATCCCGGTGAAGTATGGGTGCGGCTCTACGAAAGGGACCACAAGACTAACCAATGGCTGCCTGACCGGGCTCTGACCGATTTGCAATTCAGTTTTTCGATTGAAAGTCTCGGGCTGATTCTTTCCATGGCTGACCTGTACCAGTTTGTTTTTTAAAAACTACCATAAGCAGCTAAAATGTAATGGAAGCTTAACCACCAAAACGCTCCAAACAAAAAGCCCGGCTGAGAAGGCCGGGCTTTTTTATCTTTCACATTGGAATGATGAATGTACTTTCCACTGGCCAGAATCAACGTCCCCGTGCCAATTCAAACGTTTTTTGTAGTGGGAAGTATCAGGATTCATCCGAAAAACATTGCATAGGGAAAAGCGTAAGAGCGGACAAAAATGCCCAGTTTTACGCTACTGAATGGTTACCTTATTTAGCGGGTAACCAAGACAGGCTGCCAAGTAGCAGCCTGTTAAAAAAATAGTAAAAAATAAGCGTTTGTTTATCTGATTCCAGTCAGCGTATATACCCCCGGATCGGTGCCGTTGCCCGGAGCAGTCATTGTTCTTTTCAGATTTTCAATTTTAGCCCGCACCGAATCATCAATGATCTGGTACAACTGTGCCTTCTCCGGGGACTGAGATTGTCCGGCTACCCAGTTGCCCTGAGCAGCCTCCTTGCGGTTTGAAGGGGTTACTTCGTAAAAGAATTGCGCAAAATCGTACCAGTAACGGCCATCTTCTACAATCAGGGTAATCACGTAGATCAGTTTTCCTTTTTTCAGCTTGCGATCCTTTACCCCATGAACTTTAGATTCTCCGCCTACAGAAATAAAGCCGTTTTCGGAATCGGAGAATTCGACTTTATAATCCACATTTTTTAACCACCGCTGTGCCCTGCTTAGCAACTCACTGCGACTGATGCCTTCTACGGCTACTGCTTCACTATAAGAGGGCGCTTCTTCCTGGGAAAATACCGGCAGGCATACAATCAGGAGAAAAAAGGTAAATAGGTGTTTCATAGGTTGCCGTAAGGATCAGGTAATACTTATCTTTTAGATTGCTTTTACCTATATACTTTTGGCTGTAAAATGGTAAACATTACGTGACCATTTTTTTACATATTCCCCAAAGAATACCATCCAGCGGACTTTATTTCCTTAAAATTTTCAATTCACAAACATTTATTACATAAGTTTTTTTCTACGGGTTTCTGGTTTACAATGTTCGGTTGCCAGTTTTTGGTTTCTGGTTTACATTCCTTTCAGAGGATTATATGAAAGCGATACATTCAGAAACTATTTCACGCGTAACCAGAAACTGTAAACTAAAAACCAGAAACCCACCATAAGACGCGTATATAGGCTACTTTTGTCCCATGGAACACACCTCCGTTTACAATACCGCTGATGCCGCTTTAACGTTGCAGGAGTGGCTGCAGCATAAAGATTACTCCCGCATTGCCGTATTAGTGGATGAACAAACCAGGAAGCATTGCTATCCGCTCATCCAGACAGCCTTGCCTAAGCATACGCTGGTTGCGATTAAAAGCGGCGAGGAACAGAAAAACATGGGCACTTGCCAAGTGATCTGGCAGAAACTGACTGAGGGACAGTTTGACCGAAATTCGCTGGTGATTAACCTAGGAGGCGGCGTAATCGGCGATATGGGCGGCTTTTGCGCGGCTACTTACAAACGTGGTATTGATTTTATCCAGCTACCTACCACCTTATTATCTCAGGTAGATGCCAGCGTGGGTGGTAAGCTGGGAGTTGATTTTGAAGGATTTAAAAATCATATCGGCGTCTTCCGGGAACCGGCAGCAGTAATTGTGGCTACCCAGTTCCTGCAAACCCTGTCCATGCGGGAACTGCGTTCAGGGTTCGCTGAAATTATCAAACACTGTTTGATTGCCGATGCCCAGATGTGGGAAAAGATCCGCAAGCGTGACCTGGACCAGCAAAAATGGGATGAACTGGTGCCACATTCCATCAAGATCAAACAAAGGGTAGTGGAACAGGACCCTACGGAGAAAGGCTGGCGCAAAGTTCTGAACTTCGGGCACACCATTGGACACGCCATAGAAAGCTATTTCCTGGCCCAGCCCAAGCGTAAGCTATTACACGGGGAAGCCATCGCCGCGGGAATGATCGCCGAAGGGTATCTCTCCGTACAGCGTAACCTGCTTCCGGAGAAGCAGCTGCATACCATTGAAGAGTTTATCTACTCAGTCTACGGCAAAGCAACTATTACGAATGAGGATATGGAAGCTATTGCGCCGCTTGCCTTGCAGGACAAAAAGAACCAGAAAGGTAAAATCCGTTGCGTGCTGCTGGAGGCAGTCGGGCAGCCGCTTGTTGACCAGGAAATCAGCCTGAGGGACATTAAAGAAGCATTGCAGTTTTACCAGGGAGCGGTTTGACGGGATGATTAGGTGATTGGGTAATGTGCTGATATGCCAGTAACTTAATTATTTAGACCTTGGGTAAAAGCAATGTAATCATTATGAAAAATCAAGGAATGAATAAATATGCATTACTATTTGCTTCAGCTTTGTTACTAGTTGGTTGTTCTACGGACAAAACGGGCGGGAGCAAGAGTGAAAGTTATTTAAAATCGATTGCTGGTGATAAGGGCAAGACAAAGGCTTCAGAAATGGCCCCTCCATTGAAGGTTAAGCCAGGTGTGTCATCAATCAACTCTATTTTGAATCTAACTTTTTCCCCAGTAGATGTAAGTAGATTTTCAAGGGCAGAGATACAGAAACTCTACGCCCATTTACTGATTCAAGATCAGCAGTACCGGGATAGTATCCACGCAGCAAGAGCTGAGGAAAGTACTCATTTTTGGAAACATATCAACAAGGCAGACTCTTTAAATCAGCTGATCCTGTCGGCATTAGTACATCATTTTGGCTGGCCAACTGTTGCAAAATATGGGTCCGAAAGTGTTGAAACTGCCTTTCTTATCACCTGGCACGCTGAGGAAGCCTATAAGCACCAGTACTTACCATCACTGCAAGAGGCAGCAAAATCAGATACACTCAATTTATACTACTACAAAATAATTAAAGATAGACTTTTGCTTGGCGCAGGCAAGGATCAGCAGTATAACACCCATCACCGTTTGCCTAATGGTGTCTATCAAGTTAGTTTTAGGTAAATCCCTTTAATGGCTGCAAATAGTAAGGAAAGTGCATAATACCAAAATCTGCAACATCCCATTCTTCTCCAACGCAGAACCTCACGGCAGCAGGAAGAGTATACAAGGGAAATTACCTCAGGAGATGAAATTCTTTGGGAGTTTACTCCTTCTGACCCTTTTTTTGATAGTTTTTGTTAATCCATCTTTCGCCCAAAAATCTACCTCATCTGTTATGCAAACATATGCGTTCCGGCTAGGCCGGGTCAGGACCTAAGGGCTGGACTACAGAAATTTGTTCAGGATAATAAGATTGAAGCAGCGTGTCTGCTCACCTGCGTGGGCAGCCTGGAAAGAGCTATTCTGCGTTTAGCCAATCAGGAAGGACACAGGGTATAC
Organism: Cytophagales bacterium; assembly: GCA_030448185.1. Classification (GTDB taxonomy): domain Bacteria; phylum Bacteroidota; class Bacteroidia; order Cytophagales; family 172606-1; genus CADCTQ01. Next base: position 6,407 of record JAUJNL010000076.1, read on the forward strand.
GAAGGAAAATTTGAAATTGTCTCTCTGGTAGGAACGCTATCAGTGAACGGTTCTCATTTACACATCTCTCTTTCTGACTCAACTGGCGCCACTATTGGCGGCCACCTGGTGGAAGGATGCAGGATTTATACCACTGCTGAGATAGTCCTGGGCGTGCTGCCTCACTACCGTTTTACCCGCGAGAAAGATTCCCAAAGTGGTTATCAGGAACTGAAAGTATATCCGAAGGAGTAGGGTTAATGAGATAAGAGGTAGGAAGTAAGAGGTAGAGACTTTATTTATAACGTCTGAAGCAGGAGAAAGAGAAATAGTTTTAGTTTGAAAAATAAATACGCTGATTTTTAGGCTGACATAACATACCCAATTTGAGGGGTTTATCTTTTACTCATCTACTCCTATTTCAGACGTTATTTATAACGTCTCTACGTCATTAACTCATTCAATGAAATCATTCGAAGTGAAATACGAAACGGCGCCGCATATTCCACCGCCTTACTGTTATTATTACCAGATTAAAGGCCAGGAAGAGGCAGCTGGTTTACGCATCGACTTTCAGTGGGTTTATCACCAGCGGGAGGAGCTTTCTCTGGAGGAAATTGAGGATGAAGGCTTCACGGGCCAGGATGATTACAGCTGGAATGGATTGCTGGATAAGGTATGGTTCCGCGAATTTGACCGTCTAGTCTCGGCCAGCCGACCCGCTGCCCACCCGGATGAAGAAGAGGCATATCTTTTCATTACGGCTGCTGAGCCAGGAAGGGTATTGTTTGATGGAAGCCCCCGGAACACGATGGAGTGGGAATATTTTTTGCAGGAACTGATTCAGGGTATTTATGAAACATCGGGCAAAGAGGCTCCTTTACATATTCGTTTTAAGAAAATCAGTCCCGATGGCTCCTCTGTCACCCATACCATTACCCTGGAATTCCGGCACCGGAAGCTTACCCTTGCCACTACCCCTTCAAAAGGACAACCATTAGTCAGAGAACGTGACTGGGACAAAAGCCGGGAAGTATTACAGGCTATTTATACGTTGGATTACCATCCGGAAGAAGCCTTGGAGAAAGAGCCATCTACTCCGGGGGCATACCTGGATACGGGAGAAGGCATCTGGTATGAACTTGGCAAATGGGCAAATAATCCTTCGCCCCGGAAAGACTATATTGGACTGATCCAGCGTTTTTTTGAGGGACAATGATCAATATTGCCGACTATACGAATTTGTCCCTCGAAAATCGTTTGTATCGCTATTTTTACCAAAACTGAATTAAACCAATTCTATTTCCTTTATGAAAAAAACCTCATTTTTCCTGCTCCTTTTTCTTTCTGCCTTTATATTCGGCTATTGTCAGTCGCCTAAAAGCCCAAGAGTAACGGCTGAAAGCGCCAATATGACCGTAGCCTATGGCCAGCCATCAAAGCGGGGCCGCGAAATTTTCGGAAAGCTTGAGCCCTACGGACAGATATGGCGTACTGGTGCTAATGAAGCTACTGAAATCACCTTAAAAAAAGATGGCACTTTTGGCGGGAAACCAGTTAAAGCGGGAACCTATACCTTGTTTACTATTCCCAACCAAAAGGAGTGGACCGTTATTCTGAACAGTCAGCTGGGACAGTTCGGTGCTTTTGAATATGACAAACACAAGTCTAAAAATGTACTTGAAGTAAAAGTTCCCGTAAAAAAAGGCAAAGAAGTAGTCGAGAAGCTAACGATCACTCCCACAGATAAAGCCCTGACTATCGAATGGGACACGACTAAAGTTTCCGTACCGGTGAGTTTTAAGTAATAGATAGATAAAGAGCATGAAATAGCAGAAGCCGCATTTCTCCAGATCTGCGGCTTTTCTTTTTTCAGCTATTCCTTTCCCCGGGTTAAATAGGGGCTAATAGTAATCTTCTTACTTCTTACTTCTTTCCTCCTGCCACTTTTTATCTGGCCCCCGTACCGGCCAGTACTTTCAAGCTGGAAGGTAACAGCTTCACTATTAACTTCTCCTCCATTATCATCGGTTCTCCATCCAGGTGCACGGGGGCGGGGCCCTGTCGTTCCAGCGTTGCTTCGGTTACCTGCTGCACATGCAGGTATTTGGATTGGTGCAAAGTCCGGTTAAATAGTTTAAGCCCAAGGGTAAAAGCCATGGGAACCGGAAAAGGGTCAAGCAGGCAGACATCAATCTTGCCGTCCCGGACACTGGCCTCCGGGGAAATAAATGCATCATTTCCGTACTGGGCCGCATTGGCAAAACTAACCAGGAAAGCGTTCTGCTCAGTTACCACGCCATTGATGGTCAGCCGGTACGCTTCCGGACGGTAGGTAATAAATTCATTGAGGGTCGTACGCACATAGGTGCGGAAGCCACGTTTTTTTTTCTGATCAAATTTAAGCCCGATATAGGCATCAAAACCTACTCCGGCGGTGCAGAAAAACGGCTTCTCATTCAAGGTGGCACTATCCATGAGCATGATCTGGGCCCGGTTGAGAAAACGCAGGGCTGCCACCGCATCAAGGGGTACTTGCAGGTGCCGTGCCAGTCCGTTGCCGGAGCCCATGGGAATGATTCCCATGGCGGCAGAAGTATGAATTAACCCCTGGGCCGTCTCATTTACCGTACCGTCTCCGCCTACTGCTACCACATAATCCACTCCGTCGATTACGGCCTGCCGGGACAGTTCGGTGGCGTGCCCCCTGGCCTGCGTAAATACTACCTGATGATCGTACCGTTCGGCGGATATATGTTGCCCGATCAGATCAAAGGTACGCTCCTTAGAACGGGTACCAGATTTAGGGTTAACGATGAAAAGAAGCTTCTTTTTCAAGGGTTTAGCGGTAAGCTATTTTGTTCAGGGCCCAATGAGGCTCTTTTGACACGGCAAAGTAAGCTTTTTACTGTTTTCCGCTTAGTGACTCCCTCACTTTTATGTGTTCAGCCTGAAGAAACGAGCAAACTTCGTTAACACTGTATCTGTCAGGTAAGGCTAATACTTACTGGCTGTTCCCGGCGAAATAGACCAAATCCAATCGAGCCTGGTCCTTCTGCAGTGGGAAAATGTAGCTAGGAAGGCTTGGGTAACGTCTTGCAGACTGTCGATAGCTATTATTATTCATTCTTAAAGTATCTAAAACCAAGCAATTTATAATTTTCATATGCCTTTATCACTTGCCAACGGCCTAGTGATTGGTTCCATTCTTCGTTATCAAAATCAAGAATAAATTCGCTTGGAAAAACGATAATTTTTCTATCTAGGAAATCTTGAACCACAAAACTAACCTGCTCCTTCTCTAGAATTGAAATGACATCTTTAAAAGTAAACTTCATGTTGTACTTGAAAAACCAAGTGTCAAGCTCAAAATAATCATTTTTAAAAGTAAAATTGGCTGGATATTCAACCTTATAGTTCTCGTTTTGGATAGCCGATAGACTTTTGCTATCTGTCCAGTAAAAGAATTCAAATGAGCTATACTTTAAACTGCTTGAACCGGTACCATAATCATAATCCTCATCCGGTTCCCCAAGTGTCTCAATTATTTCGCTTTTAGTTGTACCAATTCCAATTGGTCCAAACTTTCCGCTTGAAGCAAACTCTTTGAGACTAATTATCATCTTTTATAGATGGTAGCATGAGTGACTTAACAAATTACTATTTATCCAGCCTTTTCAGGTTAACCGTCAGTACGGGCCGGGTACCATGATTGACAATGCCTTCGGCGATACTGCCGCTGAGTAAATGAGCCAGCCCGGTACGTCCGTGCGTAGCCACTGCAATCAGGTCGGCGTCTGCTTCTTCGGCAAAGTGGATGATGCCTTTCTCTTCGGAATCGTCATTATAAATAGTAAAGTCATAGTCTTGCAGCTGATACCGCTGCACAAAATCATCCATGCGCTGGCGGATTACGCGGCTATTGGCAAATTGATTGGGGACATTAATGTAGACCAAGTGCACAAAAGCCCCGAACAATTCCTGAAACCGCTTGATCTTGCTTACGGCCGGCAATTGGTCGGCCTCAAAATTGGAAGCAAAAACAATTTTCTGCAGTTTGAAACTGTCCGTAACTTCTTTTACACTCAGTACCGGAACCGGTGAAAAACGCACTATTTTCTCCGTATTGGAGCCTACCAGCAATCCATCGAGGCCACTGGCTCCCTTCGTCCCCATTACCACCAGATCATACACATGTGCCTCCACCTGGTCAATAATGGTTCCCACGATGTTCCCTACCTGAATATCATAGGTTACGCCTGTTATACCAGCCGTACTGAGCTGATCCGCAATCTGATGCAGCCGTTTTTTATTCAGCTCCATGAGTCTCACTACGAACAGATTATCCATGGAATAGTCGTGGACTTCGCCCATCGTACTGAAACTACCCCCCATGGATACATCCATCACGTGCAGCAAATGAATACTGCCGCCGCTCTTGGCGGCAATGTGCGCTGCTACCTGTACCGCATTTTGTGCCTGTACCGAGAAATCAGTGGGTACCAATATAGTTTTCATGTGTTTTTGAATTATCCGGCAAAATTTAAAACAATAATTTGAGTCAAAACGATGAGGTTGATCATCCCGGCTGCTGAGGAAGATAAAAGTCGTGTAAGGTTTGTTCGTGAATATTTCTTTTTCACAATCCAGAATGTTTTACCTAATTTGTACTAGATTGCCTTATGCAATCGATTACATAACCTCTTCTAACACCCCTACCCTTATGATTGAACTTACTGATTCCCGAATCAGAGGGATTTTTCCGGCTGAAAATGAGATTCCGGAAGCTTTTCAGCTGAAGCAGGCCATCCACCAGCGGGAGTATCTCGTCAATGGACAGATGCGTCAATGGGATGGCACTACCCACGAAGTCCTTTCCCCGGTTTATGTCAGAACCAATGGCGAATTGCAACGAAAGGTGATTGGCAGTTATCCATTGACCACTTCTACTGAGGCAATGGAGGCGCTGGATGCCGCCGTGAAAGCGTATGACAATGGCCGTGGCGAATGGCCAACCATGTCGATTGGTGACCGTATCCGCTGCATGGAAAATTTTATTTCCAAGATGCTGGAGAAAAAGGAAGAGGTGGTGAACTTGCTCATGTGGGAAATCGGTAAGTCGCTGGCTGATTCCAATAAAGAATTTGACCGTACTGTTGAATACATCTATGATACCATTGATGCCCTGAAGGATATGGACCGCGCCTCTTCCCGCTTCGTGATCGAGCAGGGGATCGTGGGCCAGATCCGGCGGTCACCGCTGGGCGTAGTGCTATGTATGGGGCCGTTTAACTACCCGCTGAACGAAACGTACACGACTCTGATTCCGGCCATTCTGATGGGTAATACGATTTTGTTCAAGCCCCCCAAGCATGGCACCTTACTGCATTACCCGATGCTGGAAGCCTTCCGGACCTGTTTTCCCAAAGGGGTAGTCAATACCATCTACGGCCGTGGCAACTCGGTGGTTCCCAGTCTGATGCAATCCGGCAAAATCAATGTGCTTACCCTGATTGGTTCCAGCAAAGTAGCCGATCAGCTGAAGAAAATGCACCCTAAGGTAAACCGCTTACGGGCCGTACTGGGGCTGGATGCTAAAAATGCGGGCATTATTCTGAAAAATGCCGATCTGGAACTGGCCGTAAAGGAATGTATTCTGGGGTCCCTCTCTTTTAACGGGCAGCGTTGCACCGCCATCAAGATCATCTTTGTTCACCGGAGTATTGCCAATCGCTTCACGAAGCGCTTAGCCGAAGAAGTAGCCAAACTGAAATACGGCATGCCGTGGGAAAAAGGCGTAGCCCTTACCCCGCTTCCGGAACCTAACAAACCCGCCTACCTGACCGAATGCGTGGAAGACGCTATTGCCAACGGCGCCCAGGTAGTCAATGAAGGTGGCGGACAGGTACACGAATCGTTCTTCTATCCGGCAGTATTATATCCGGTGAACGAACGGATGAAGATTTATCGTGAAGAGCAGTTTGGCCCCGTGATTCCGGTGGTTCCTTTCGATGACATTGAAGAGCCCATTGAATACGTGATTAACTCGGACCACGGACAACAGGTCAGTATCTTCGGAACCAATACCAATCAGTTGGCAGCTTTGATTGATCCGCTGGTAAACCAGGTGAGCCGCGTCAATATCAATGCCCAGTGTCAACGCGGTCCGGATACGTTCCCGTTCACTGGTCGTAAGGATTCCGCCGAAGGCACGCTTTCCGTGGAAGATGCCCTGCGCTCCTTCTCGATCCGTACCGTAATTGCGACCAAGATGACCGAAGAGAACAAGGAGATTCTCAACGAAATCGTGGAAGACAACAAGTCTAAATTCTTATCCACCAAGTTTATATTCTAATTGGTTCTTCTTAATAAGAAACAGGATTCAGCTGAAATAAGCCACGTGTGGCTAGCGAATTTTGAAAACCGTCATTACGAGGAGGAATGACGAAGTAACTATTCTCAGCGAAGCTAATCCCTTTCGGAGCTACCGAAAAGACTCCCTTTACGGAGCCCGTCGGGATTAGCTTCGCTGAGAACTATTGTCTTCGACGAGCCTTCGGGTTCTCACCAGAGGTAATAGTTGCTTCACTCGTTCCTCGTTCGCAATGACGGTAATTACACGTAAATGCTAAACCCAATTTTTATCCCCTTATCTATTTTATCAGAAACCAATATATACGGCCTTATTCAGCTAATTATACCAATACGATGTCGGTTACTCAATGTTCGTAGCGTTCATTAATACAGTCTCTTAATAAAGAATTAGTGCGTAGTATCTGATTCATTTTAGTATTATACCATCTCCTTCACCGGCAAGCCTGTTTCCGCGGGATTCATCAGGGCACACAGACCATCCGATTCGATATCAAAGGCTACGTTCATTAGGTTATACACGTGTTCGGTACTAACCACCCAAGCAATAGCGACTAATTGTTCATCCGAGAACTGTCTTTGGGCCCGGCGGAAAACTGCCTCACTTACCTTTTTGTGCCGGGTCAACTCTTCGGCGAATTCCAGTGCGGCTTTTTCGCGGGCCGTGTACAAATCTGAATGCTGGTACTGCGCCAGATGATAAAATTTCTCTTCATTCTTAAACTGCTGGATGCTAAGCATTTTACCAATATCGATGCAGAACCGGCAGGTATTCAGCTGAGACACGTGCACCCGGATTAGCATGGACAATTCTACCTCAATCTCCAATTTCTGCTCTAATGAATGAATGCGGTCTACCCACAGGGAAAAGGCAAGCGGCAGGCGGCTGTAAATGACTTTCAGTGGCGTCAATACTTTGCCAAACTTTCTTTTAGTCACCCAATAGGCAATTTTCATGAGGAAACCTTCGGGGTTTTCGATGGCTTGCAATTTGGTTTTCATAGTCTTTGGTTTTGGTTTTACCATAAGACTGAAACCAGCTTTTTCCGTGACAATTTTTTATAAAATTATTTTATCCGGATTGCGAACAAAGTATAAGGTTTTAATTTGATTACCCTCAATTTCTAATGCCATAACCGAATCCGGTTTGCCTGTCGTGTTATGGACGAGCATGGCTCCCGGCTGATGATTGACGTAAACGAACTGCAAGGATAATAGTCCTGGTTCTGGTAACACGGCCAGCAGGAATTTGACAATATTAGGAATACCATACAGTGGCTTGAGGGGTGCCGGCATTCTACCACCGCCATCGGAGTATAGAATAATGTCATCTTTCAACAGGGCGGCTAACTCCTCAGGGTTCTCATGCTGACAGGCCAGCAGAAACGCCTCCAGCAGTTGCTGGTGTTTCTGCGCCTCCACCGGAAAACGAATCTTTGGGATTTGCAGCTTCTCTTTGGCCCGGTGGAGTAACTGGCGGCAGTGCTCCGCTGAAATTTCGCAGAACTGGGCTATTTCGGGATATTCATAGCCAAACGCTTCCCGTAGAATCAGTACGGCTCTTTCCACCGGGTTCAGCTTTTCCATCAGGTGCAGAATAGCCAATGAAAGTTCGTCAGGTGGCTGTGGCTGCAAGGCAGGACTTTCGGTTGGATAGGGAGCAACAATGGGTACGGGCAACCAGGTACCTTTATACATTTCCCGGCGGATCTTTGCTTCTTTCAACCGATCAATCGCCTGGTTCACGACCATTTTCGTCAGGTAAGCCTTTAGATTGTCTACCTTCCGGGGCTTATACAGCCAGCTTTCGTAGCTGTCTTGTACTACATCTTTGGCCTCCTGGTAGTCGCCCAGCATATTATAGGCAATGGCTGTCAGCTCCCGCCGGAAACTTTCTATTTCATTCATATCTCTACTTTATTTATTATAAGTAGTTCTTTACAATTACTTTAGGCTATTATCCTAACCGTCATTCCCGGAGGGAATCTTCTCAATGTAGGCCAATCACCGTTTTAATCGGAGAGGATTAGCTTCGCTGAGAGAGTTCCCTCCGGGAATGACAAAAAATAGTATAAACTAATTCTAGTGATCTACTTAACAGTAATTCAGCTGATTTACCGTAAAAATATGATTTACTAAGAGGACGGTTTGAAATGGATACAAAAAGGAATCGGCAGTTAAACTTTACGTATCTGAGGTCTCCAAGTTTATGCAGCTCTGTTACCGGGAGTTAACCGCATGAAGCGTAAATATTCCAATCAATGGGAAATTATTGATAGTAAACGAAAGCGGTGGCGCAGTATGTCTGTAAGGTTGTTCTAGGGATAGTTGGTTTTGCCAGATAGCAGTTCTCCCACCGGTTGCATGCTACACAGGTGAAAGCAGGCTTTATGCTGCATAGCTTGCAACTAGAAGTAAAGGCAATTTTACTCGACCTTACAACAAGAAAGCCTCCAAATTAAATAATTTGGAGGCTTTCTTGTTGTTTTTTGTGATTCGATGGGATTCGAACCTTTAGCAGAACTGCTTAAATATCAATAATATATTACCTATTCAAACCAGCCAGTAACCGATTAGGTAACCGAATAGTTTAGCTTGATTTAGTACGATTTGAAAGAACGTTTCTGACGCTAAGATAGCTAAAAAATGCCTTTTCTATTGTTTTTTGAAAGGGTTTCTCTAAAGAACTTGCTAAGAACCCTTAGTACCTACTGGACCCTGTCTCTTCGGCAGCGTTCAGTTCGCCCACAAGTGTTATTGAAGGAGGGTTTGAGCCCTCCATTGAGTCGGTTTATCCACCAAAAAGAGAACAAAAGTCAAGAAAAGCCTTTTTGCTAACAATTAAAAAGTGAATTAAGGCATCCAAAAATAAGCTGACTTACTTTTGGTTGGAAAGGGAGCTTTTAAGCATAAATCCGGATAAGGCCATGAGAATCTTCCGTTCAACCTCACCCTCCGTTTCAATCCTTATTCTGATGGATATGCCTCAGGAAGCCGTCTGGTTCGCTAACTTTATGATTATAAGTAGTATACTTTGATTTTACTTGGGCTCTTTTTTCCATAAAATCATCTGTCAAAGAACGTTTTTGCATACTTTTTACACTTTTTCCGGAATCGTACTTTAAGATACAATGGTAAAAGACTAAATCAATCCGGTAGTGCGTATTGCCGAAAGTAATACGTTTCTGACGGGCCTCAAAGCAAAATCCCCGGCTTCCAGCAGAAACCCTGCAAATGATGGATAATAGCCTCTTCCAGGTCACTTTCGCTGTAAGCCGCTTTTTCGGGTAAGCCCAGAAATTCCAGCACGTAGGGACTGCGGATGATATCAGCGGCTGCAATCCTTCCCCGGACTGATGCTTCTCCAGCACGGCCGCTTTGTCGGTACTCCAGCCGGTCCTCTCAAAAAGCATACTGTTCATGGCCCGCTACAACTCCCTGGTGCTCCAGTTGTTTTTAATCGTTTCCACTTCATAAAAGGCCCGTGGCAGCGGTTGATCGGCTTTCAATAGTTCAACGATGTGCGTAAAGCTAAGCCGGTTGAGGAGTAGGGCAACCGGTACGCATACATTATTGGCAGGGGCAGCAGTAGTGGCAGAACAGGCAAAGTCCTGGGCAATTGGTCAGGCACTGCCTGACCAATCTGGGGGTAGGTCTGGTAAAACTGCCGGAAGAGTTTGAGATTGGTGTCCGACATCCCTTTGACCTGCTTTTCGGCGTAGCCGGAAGGCTAGTTCCCTGAGGACTCTTTCCCCGTACTGAGCCCGGTCAGCGCCTTGCTGCTCATATTCCACCAGGTAAAAACCAATCAGCCAGTTGCGCAGGGTAAAAGCCGTATTGACCTGCCGGGCTGCCAGTCCGGAAAAGTGTTGGTGTACCTCAACAATAGTATCGGTCAGTTGGATAATATCTTGTTGCATCGGTTTTTAAGCAGAATCTGTTTTTATTTCTTCCGGTTGATCGTGCCAAATCCCCGGGACACGGCTTTGCCCAGGCCAATTCCTTCCGGCAACAGGGCATTGGTGGTAAATGAACCCGTAAAAGCCAGCATCGCCTCGTTCTTGAAAAGGGTTTCTTTCTGATGCACTTGCACCGAGGCCAGAATCTGCTCCGTTTCCCAGTGGCTGATGCCCTTGAAAAAACTCAGGATGTTCTTGCCGGAGAATGGCCTTGAGCTGCTCCTGCCAGCCGGCCTCTTCGTACTACTGGTACTTCGTAAAGTTTTCCTGATTGAGAGCCATCCAAAGACTGGGTACAGTTCCGGAAGAAGTTTACTCTAACCAATTACTCCGGAACGGCTTTCGATGTGCAGGTTGACCGCGAAGTACGGATGCTAAACCCCGCTGAAGTGCAGGAAGCAATCGGCACTCCTTTCCGGCAACCTAAAAATAGTTGGATTTCAATCAGACAATAAAATTACCAATGTAGGTGCAGCCCCCTGGAAACCGGAAACGGGACTATTATCCATCTGGATTCTGGGCATGTTCAAACACACTCCGTTGACAACCATTGTCATTCCGTACGAGAAAAGCGCAACGGGGAAAGTAGTGAAGGACGACTATTTTGGCAAAGTTCCGGCTGACCGGCTGAAAGCTTCGCCAAGTGCCGTTTTCTTCAAGGCGGATGGGCAGTACCGCAGTAAAATCGGGATTCCGCCCGGCCGGGCTAAATCAGTGCTGGGTAGTTATGATGCCGATGGAAAGGTGCTCACTTTGGTCAGGTATACGCTGCCTGCTGGCAAGCAACGCTACGTTAACTCAGCCTGGGAGTTGCAAAAAAGACCCCTATAGCGGCGATGTGGTAAACTCCTATAATGATGGTCCGGTGGCCCTGGCAGCAAGCCTCTGGGGCCATTCTATGAACTGGAAACGTCGTCTCCGGCAGCGGCACTAAAGCCCCAGGAAAGCCTTTCGCATCGTCAGCAAACTATTCACCTCCAAGGCTCGGAGGAAGATCTCAATGCATTGACTCAAAAAGTACTCGGCGTAACGCTAGAGAAAAGAGACGGCCTTCGACAAATAAGATACTGGTGTCGCTAGTATCACCAGGACAGGACTAAAACCCCTGTCCTGGTGATACTAGCCTAAACTATACTTTAGTTTTTAGAGAAATCAACCCGTTGAATGGTAAAAGTGGAAATAGGAGGCTCCGCACCAGCAAACAGGCGATTGAGGTAGGCGTGCAATACATACACGCCCTTACCGGTATCGGTGGCCGTAGTCGGGAAAACGGGGCCGGTTGCAAACGTGCCCATCACCTGCGCAGAGGCAAAATTATCGGAAGACTGGAAGGAGAGTACTCTACCTGCCTCAGAGCCGCCTGCATTGTTAACCACGATTAGTCGCTTGCCTTGATCCGTTACTAACAGACCGTCCGGAGCTTGTAAAGCAGCATCCAGCTTGATTTCAGTTATCGCCGAGGGCCTTGATAAGGATACTTTCAGTAATTTATTATCCCGGGCAAATGCCACAATTAAGTAACCATCCGGGTGATAGGCAATGCCATTAAACCCAAACTGGCCACTTTGAGTGGCGTAAGCAGGGGCTTCTAGCAGAATTGAGGCATTGCCTTGGGTGTCTACTTTATAGATAATGGGTGAGAAACTATCCGTTACGTACGCATTGCCCGCCGGGTCTACGGCAATATCATTGGCAAAATGGCCTGCATCTGGCTTTAAGGCTCCCAGATCTACCACTTTGATCCGGCTGCCATTGTTTAGATTGAACAAGCCTAAGCGGGCTGTTTTTCCTTGGGTGGCGGAGCCCGTACGTTCCCGGTTAACCCCGGGATCAGACACCGCCACCAGCAGGCGATTACGGGTATCATCTACGCGGAGCCCGATAGCTGAAATGAGAGACTCATCCGAAACTAATGGTTGATAAGTTCCATCGGGCAGCACCGAACCCACGGTACCGAACCGAAGTGAACTCACGTAAAACTTCCCAGTCTTTGGGCTATAATCAACGCCTTCGGGATACAGGGCCGGTTGATTAAAATCAATGCGGCTGGTTAATGCAGCAGGAGGATTCGCCGGAGGATTAGGCGGAAAATACTTTTCCAGATAGTTACAGGCGGACAAAAGGCTGCCAGCGAGTAAAGTAATCATTACAGGTCTTACCCTTTGGGTAATCCTTTGCAAGGAGTAAGTGAATTGGTGCATAGTGGTTGGATGGGTAAAGTGTTTACAGAGAAGTTTGTAGAAGGATACTTAGTGAAGGGATATTTTGTTTAGGAATTGGCATATTAATTTTTACCGGTCTAAGCTGGAGCCGGAAGTATCTTCGCCTCTACTATCTAAACCTCGCTTTTATTCTCCTGCTGCTCTAAATTGCAGGCTTCTCAAAAAAACAACTTTACCCCTTTATTTGTCTTTTAAAGAATTTCCAAGCCTCTAGGTGCACATCAATATCATTAGGATAATCATGTTTGCCACCGATGACTTTTAGGAGCACTACTTCCGGTTTGCCTTTTTGCCGGTAGGCATAGCGTTCAATCGTTTTTCCATCGGCAGGGTCCGTGTCGGGCAAGATTTCTTTTACCGGATCTCCCTGATAGCCGGCCAGATCGGCCCAGTAGTGAAAAGTTTTATCGGTGGAACGCACATACCCCATACTGATCTGATTGCCGGCCATTACCAATCCACCATTATAGGGATTAGTAGTATCATCCGTGCCATTGATGATCATGACCGGAACGGGTATTTTAGATTCGGCGCAATCCATATTAGCCGTATCAGGCAGGCTGGCAATAATGGCAGTTATGGCCCTGAATTTTTCGGGCATAGTCAGGGCCAGTTTATAAGCCATGTGTCCACCTCCGGAAGTGCCCATGGCAAAAACTTGCCGGGCATTAACTTCATATTTCTTTACGAAATAGCGGATCATTGCCTCAAAGAAAGCATTTTCATTAATGTTTTCCAGATTAGCCGGCGAATTAGCTGTTTTGCGGCATTCATTCCAGAAATGCTTATACCCATCGGGGTATACCAATAACCCATTTTCGTCCTTTGCACTCTGTTCCAGTTTGGCTGTGGCTTTCATCATTCCCTTGCCCGTTCCTCCTGAACCGTGCATTACAAAGACCAGGCTTGCGTTCTTTTGAGTAGGTGCGGGTTGATTGAAATGAAAAGTCCGGTAATGACCTTCAATCTGAACCGAATCACTGATAACCTGGCTTTTTAGTGAAAAGCAGCTAAGCGAAAACAGCATCAGGATGCTAATTCTACACATCGGGGTATACTAGTAGGAGAGGCGCAAAATTATCCGGAAATCCTTCTGACAGGAGGTAGTTTACTATAACTATACCTCTGATTATGCCCTAGTTACTCGTTTCGGCGCGGACGGTCGGGACTGTATTCTTTTTGCATCATCTTTTCAAGCACAGGTAGCAACTTCTCCGATAATATCAAGGCTTCATCCACGCCTCCCTTGCCCTGACGGTCACCTTTCAGAAGCAATTGCGAACGCAGCGGATCCGGATAGAAACTATATTCTAGTTCCTTGCTCCGGACTTCTTTCACAATCCGCATCAGTTCGGATGCATAATTTTTCAGTTGGTTCCGTAACTCGTTGGACATTAATACGTCGTCGTTGTCTTCAATTGTCTTATTGGCCGTTAAGAAGAAATCGATGTGCCGGTTCAGCTTTCCATTCATTCCAGGAAGTTCCTGCACAAATTTGCGGCTGTCCTTGGCTACACTGTTTTTCTTGATCCGAACCGCTACCGGCGCTACGTAATTCTTATAGTTTTTCTCCTGGAAAAGAGGCGGTGTTTCATCAAAAAGCGTCTGATAGGACCGTTCAAAATCCAGCTCCTTGTTATACTGATCGAGCACGGTTTTCCAATCCATTCCGGAAATAGCTCCCCAGGCACTATCCCGCATCAGGCTACCCGGCCGGAACAATTGCACCTGCCAGTAAGTGACCGACGCTTTTTCGGGTTCCTGCGCCTCACGAAGGTAATCCTCTGCCGAAACCGCCTCCCCGTTATCCACATAATACTGGGCTACGTTCTGCGTTTCTTTCTGAGCTAAACAAGCGCCAAATTGAAGGATGATTGCCAATCCGGCGAGAACGTATCGTACTCTACTCATTGAAAAAGGATGCATTTTAAAAGTTGTAATCTATTTCTTTTTCCCGTCAGCGCTTTCCTGATGCTGCGTCTGTAAGCCTAAACCAAGGTGCTGCTTAATCAGTTCCAAGTCAGTTTGCAGCTTCTCAGCCTGTTCTTTCTGGGCCGTTAATTCGGTCTGAAGCCGTTGCGTTTCGGCCTTCTGCTCATTCAACTGCCGTAACAGGGCGTCCAGTTCTTTGGTCTTTTGTTCCAACTGCTGGTCTTTCTGACGCAATTCATCGGTGCGGTCTACCAGCGCTTTGATCGCAGCAAAATTTATTCCATCAAAATCAGTCGAGGTAATCGTGGTATCCGTGCCAATCACACCTACCCCATCATGACCAAAAGCCGCAAAAAAATCCTGCGCCATCGGGCCGTAGTGACGGAATAAGCGGGCATCTTGTCCCTTGTAATTCCAGGTGGAGAGGGTAAACCGGCCGATTTTTTTCAATACATCTTCTCCATTAATAGGCTTAAAGTTTTCCTTCTTCCGGACATCTGATACGTTTGACCATCCATTCTGCCCCGGCGCTATAATAGCTCCCGCCGTGAGGGCGGTATTGGAAAACAAGCGGTATCCTCCCGAAAAACGGGCTACGAATTCATTTTCCCGGTTAGCAAACAGGTACCGACTCGCATCATCGGGGTTGCCCGTAGCTTTGGACCCGCCGTCTCCGCCTTCGGCATCGGCAATGGCAAAAGCCCCCCGGTATCCCTGCGCGGGTGCAGTAAAATTATCAATCCCAGTTTGATTACTTCTCGCAGTTGACACATAGGCGCCGATAGCCGCAGAATAATTACCAATGGCAAAAGCATGGTCGCCCAGGGCCGTAGCTCCATTCCCCACTGCTACCGTAGCCCAACCCATCGCAGTAGCTCCCGGCTGCCGGGCCCGCGGACTGTTACCAATGGCCGTAGCCCCCTGGTCATATGACTTTGCATCACGTCCAATAGCCGTAGAGCCCCAGCCTTGCGAAATACTTTCAAACCCGGCGGCAAACGATCCTTCCTCTGTGGCTTGATTGCCCCGGCCAATGGCGGCCGCGCCATTGCCGGTAGCCTTGTTAAATGTACCGAGGGCGGTATTACCGGTAAACGAATCGGCGCTGGGATTTGACGCAATGGCTTCGTTCTTCCAGCCAACGGCAATAGCTCCGAATCCATTTGCTGTATTACCGTGCCCTAAAGCCAATCCGCCAAAATTAGACGCCTGATTTAGCTCGCCCAAGGCAATGGAACTGGGCCCATTAGAAGTGTTGCTGTAGCCAATGGCAATGGCTCCGTCAACAAGAGCATTATTACCATTACCAATGGCCGTAGACGCATTACCCGAAGAAGTAGAATTAACTCCCATGGCCACCGAAACTCACCTATCTTAGCCTGACTCCACTGGTCACCAGCCACTGACCCCACCGGAATGCCTTTTTATCAGGAATCCACATCAGCCGGTCGGCGTTATTCACCCTTGAATAGTCAAAAGCCCCTTGTTGGCCCTGCACCAGCAGGCCGCCTCCGGTGTTCTGCATCGTGGAATTTTCAATTGAATTGGCATCCCTGAAGCGGGAAAAGAACCCGGCGGTGCCACCCTGCGCCGTCACTCCTCCTAGGCTGGTAGATTCCGCCTGGGCAATCCATTTAGTACCATTGTACTGGTGGATATAATTGGCCTGACAATTTTTCAGAGTCAACATTCATTCATTATTTTGTTAAGTATCTCCAGAGTGGCTGTGCCATTTTGGGCAGTAATCACATTTCCGGCTCTCTGTAATGAATTGATAAATGTAAGCTTCTCTTCTTGTTATTAAAGTTCTGTTGTCTGCTGAAGAAAATCACCTGTGGCTCCAGTAGCCGCATGGCGTTGCCCCCCCCCCCTTCTTCAATGACGGTAGCAGTAGTCCCTCTACCGCATCATGGTACCGTTACCGCAGTTACTCCCCGCAGTGCTGCCGCGATCGGGCTTTGTAAGAACCGGCTGGTGGCCGCGTCCCATTTAGCGTTGCTAATCATTCTGCAACCCGGTTAGTCTACAGCTCTGCTCTGTAACTGATTGGCACCTAAAATAGTGGTATTACCGTTAACGCTGCAACCTGGAGAAGCAACATACACCGTTGCCAGTGCCACTATTTAATTTCACCTCCTCTCTGATCCGGTTGTTTGTTGCTTGACTGCCGCCGTTAATCTCTAATTCCATCGCCGCGGTAGCTCTTCCGTTCCACCAGGGAGGCCCTTGTGGTCCTGAGGTCCTTGCGGGCCTTGGTCTCCCTTATCCCCCTTGTCACCTTTTGCCCAGGTAGACCTGGTACACCAGGATCTCCTTTGTCGCCCTTGAATTCTGGAGGGCCCTGCACAGATCACCCTTATCCCCTTGCTCCAGGATCTCCTTTATCCCCCTTAGGCCCGTGCCTGCGGACTCTAAGGACAGCGGATAGCTTCCTGCAACGGTAGTAGTTCCTCTGCCCGTTAGGGCACCGTCTTATCAGTCTGGTATTGGTGCGCTGGCTCGTTCCAGCAATTTCAGATCACCGCCAGTAGTAGCAGGTCAAGTCCGACGACAATAACCTTTTCACCTTCCGATCCCTGATCTGCTCTTTCGCCAGATCATCCCCTTTATTGCCTGACCTTGAGTCTTTCACCGGATCGCCCACGCTTTGTTCTTTGCCAGTTGCCGCCAGCAAACGCTGATGGTGTTGCTGACATAACCGGATGTTCAGGTTATAATGACGATATCGCCCCGTCGCCCGGCAGCATATCACCGAGCGGCAGATACGCCAGCAGCATGGTCTGGAACGTTCAGCAGGCGTCTGCATTGGCGGTAATGATGTCCGCATCTTTATCATCTTTTTGCCCGGCGCCCCAGTTAATGTTTCCAACTTCCCTGAGTAGGTCGTCCAGCACTAACGTTCAACAAATCAGTCCATCAGCACTGTTAATGTTATCCAGTAATTTATATTTCATTGCTCAGCACAGTCAGGTTAATACCCTGATAAAACGGAGAAAATAATTTTCGTCCTGATAATCGCTTTATAATTGCGGCATCAGAGTCACCATCAGCAAAGTCACCACAACACAAACAGTAAAGCAATATATTACCACTTTTTCGTGGCGATATTTTTCAATCAACACACGGCGCACGCTGATAGCCAGAATGGTAATAGTCCTGACAATCCCGCCCACGCATTGACCAGATAGCCCTCACGCTGAATTTCCATGATGTTGAGTTTTCATGCACAACCCGCAGGCAAACTTCAGGCACCAGTTTTCGATATCGGCAATCTTCACCCTCCTGCTGACCTTCCAGCACCGACCAGCGCCAGAATTTACCGAACGCGCAGACGGCGTTAAACCAGAAATCCATCAGAAACCAGCGATCCGGCTTGTAGCCCTAAGCGCCTTGATCATCGTTCCCACTGATGGTGCCATCACCACTTCACCACCGAAAATGAATGCGAATACTGACCTGCTTCCTCAACGCTTCCTGCTGTTGTCCACGGTTGATAAAGCAGCGAATGATTTTGCGGTAAAGCCCTTCGACGATATCCCACACCACGGGTAATATTGATATTGAGCAGCGGCATGACCGACTGCGGGCCTGAATACATCATCACGCCAGAATTGCAGAGACCACGACGTTCACCTGACCAGCATGGTCGAGAGCGGCTGTCTTCGGGGCATCACCAACCACGATAAGGTTTTCATCGGCGACCGTTAATTTCACCTTCAGTTCCAGCGTTTTATTTATTGATACTGCTTTTCCAGCGCCGCTGCGCTTCTGGCGTTTGGGAGAATGCCTGCTGCCCTGGCTACTTTCTCATTTGGTGCCCAGTCAGCAGGTACGTCCATAGAGCCGGCTTTGGCCTGGATCATCGCGGCAAGAAGAAGGCGTTACCGAAATTTTGCTGGTATCATCAAGACTAACTGTTGGCGTTCTTCGGCCTTTGGCATCGCCAGCAAGAAATCGAATGTCTTGCCAGCGGGTGGTTCTGGTTGAGAATCGAGGAAGGCGTCCAGCTCAACACCCAGCAGAAATTCCATTCCAGCGGTAGGTCCTGCCGCCCACTGGTCGCCAGCGCGCCAGTCGACTTCGCGATGGTGGACAATCATACCCCAATCCACCAGAATAGGCACTTCGGTAACGTCTTTGCGCCTCTTCGGAGTCACCAGCGGTAGCGCCAAACATCATCGAGCATATCCTGTTCATGCCGCCCATGCTCGTTCGTCCATCTTTGCATACTGATATTCATGACCATGTCGATCAGGTTATCTTGCCCGGCACGGCTGAAATCGCCTTGTCGCTGGTAAATGGCAGGGCATGCTCATCCCCACCACGGATTAGCAGCAGGCAGCGCCATCTTCCAGCATCCAGAAACCGACTGCGATACGTCCTGCTGGCGCATATTCACTTTGCTTTGCTGGCGGTCATCAGGCCACGAAAAAGGCGCTGACGTCCTGCTGGCGAATGCTTCCAGTTTCACGGCTGACCATTCCAGAGAGCCGAAGGATTGCGGGATGACGTACCAAACCAGAGCGTTACCTTCCACCATCATCCAGTTTCCGGAGATGTGAGTACGGCTTATCAACGGGTGAAAACCCGCTGGTCACCATTCGACCTTTCATCGATAGTCCTGATTGGTGTTGCCATCATCAGCGCCATCAGGAATGGTCGTCCATCGGTATTGCAGAAGAATGAAATCAAGATAATCATAGCGTTAATGCAAATATTACCCACACCGAGAAGTGGTGAATGTAAAGATGTGATACCTTTCTTTAAAGCAATGATAATCAATCAATGATCCTTGTGACAAAATCGTGAACGGCACGGCGGAAGACGCTGACGTTCGTGATCTCATCAATGGCGAGCAAACCCGCAGAATTGAAGGTGAAGATCTTAGTGTTGAAAGAAATTGTTACCAGGAGTCCGGGAACACCACGCAGAACCCACCTGAAAGGCTGCCAGAAGGCTGCTGAAAACCATAACAGCCCGTGAAAGAACAATAAGGCTGTAGTTTCTACATATTGAAATTGAGCGCAAAATTTAATTTATGATGATAAAACTGGCTTCCCCGGCGTCTGAACGTTGGAGATCAAGAAAGGGTGATTATCATCGTGACTACTTTTCCGGTTTTGTTATGTTTAATTGATGAAATGAGTCACACCGAAACATGATCGTCAAATGGCTCAAAAAGGTGAAATCGTAATGATGCACCGTCCAACATGCTGCAACTCTACCAATGAAGACTATCACAACAGCAGGTCTCGAACTTAAAGGCAATTTGAAAAATAAGAATCCTGCTGATGCAGAAATTCATCAGTATTCAATCAGCTAAATTTGGAACAATAATATTTCTCTCAAAACAAAACTTGTTAATTTTCATTTTACAACATCCACTATCATTGTAAAACTACCACTTAGTCTCTGAAAATCATGTAGTGTCTTACTTCAGTAATTTTACCTCACCTCAATAAAGAATCGGGCTCCTATCTGCATCTCCTTAAATAGAAATGTCAGTCCAGTCCTGCAGATTGCTTGACATTTTAAGCATCAGAACGAAGGTACTGGTCATAATAGCAATGGAGAAAGAGAACAGTCGCATAATCCCCGCTTAACGAGGCGGTTATTTGGTCCTTGCCCGACCCATCCAACTTGTTTGGCTTTGTTAAATGATGCCTCCAGGTCATTGAACGCTTCAGTAAGTCCCTTCTTAATATCTTCCCAGGCATCATCAGAAGCGTTTTCGGCCTGGTCAAGGTCCTGATTCAGCTTCTTGCGTTTGGCTTCCAGGCTGGCGCGGTCCTCCTTCAGATTAGCCTTCGACTTGTCATTGGACTTACCAATCCGGGCATCCAGTTCATTGATCTTCTGATCCAGAGCTTTGCCTTTTTCCCGCATTTCGGCCACAAACTGATTTTTCTCCTCCTTTAGTTTGTCACCAGCCTTGTCTTCCAATTTATCGGCTTCCCGACCGGCTTCTTTCACCTCTTGCTTTATCTCCTGACCCACTTTCTCAGCCGCATTTCCCACATCCTGCGCAGCTTCCTTCACATCCTCTTTTACTTCATTAACTTCCTCTTTCACTTCTTGCTTGGCAGCTGTCTCATTCCGGTTGCCAGCAGCATCATTGCTGCTAGTCTTGCTCCGGGCGCAGGCACTGATCCAGACAATCAGTGTAGCATAGAAAAATACATTTTTGATCTTTTTCATAACTCTCGGTGAATAGTGACTTGATGGTGTGTAATTAGTTATACGCACACCGTCAAGCCAGGTTTCCGGTGATCTTGCGGCTTACAGATACGCTTTCACCATTTGCCGCCAGTACTTGGCGCAGTGAGCCCTTCCCTCCCACTCGTGCAGGGCATTCTCTATCCCCTTGTTCCAGAGCGAATGGCTTAATTGCCGGTTATTTTCCAGAAAGGGGTCTTGCCGGCCAATGGTCATAATAATTTCCAGGCGGCGCAACTGGGCTAACAGGGATTCATCATCCAGGTTGGGAATAAACTGGTTGGGGGAATGATAGTACACCGTGGGATCAGGACAGCCACCCAGCAAAGCAGCAAAATCTTCTACGGATTGCGTAAGGTCGTAGCGTCCACTAAACGCGGCTACTTTGGTAAAGTAAGCAGGATGCCGGAAAGCGATGGTAAGGGCATGAAAAGCGCCCAGGCTGCAACCGTGAGAAATGAGGTAGGGACTCGTATTTTTACGTTTGGTAAACGGAATTACTTCTTGGAGAATATATTGCTCGTATTGAATATGGCGCTTTAAACGGACTGAAGCACAACTACTCAGATTATAGAGGCTCTCGGTATCCACGCTGTCCACGCAGAATAACTGTAGCCAGCCTTTCTCCAGATGCTCACGCAAGGCACCCACCAGCCCCCAGTTTTCGTATTCATAGAACCGTCCCATCCGGGCGGGGAACACCAGCACCCGGGCACCCGAATGGCCAAATACCAGCATCTCCATATCACGTTGCAAGTGAAGGCTGCGCCATTTTACGTATTCCCGGTTCATGTGGAGTTTACGGTGAGGATGGTAAGGGTAGCGTGTTACTGGTAGATCAGGTGGATAACCTGAACGCTGGATGCAGAATATACTTGTGCAAAAGAAAGATTTTTGACAGGAAATCCGACGTCCGGGCAAATTACTAAATTATTAAAAAATTGTGCTGTGGTAGGTCAATAAAGCGTCTTTCCATACTTGATATCCAGCTTCGCTCAGGTGCAATCCATCCTCGGTCAACAGATCACGCCGGGGATAGCTATTACCATCCAGCATAGGGCTGAAAATGTCTACATAATGATTGTTTTCACTGGTGGCAAGTTCCTGCCGGATCAATTGGTTGGTGTACTTGATTTGCTCGATCAGATTCCAGCGGGCTATACTGGGTTTGATGGAGATAAAAGTAAACGGAATGGCGCCGAAATAACGGCGGATTTTGGCGTGTAATGTCTGGAAAAACAGGAATACTTCTTCCGGGTGGCGGCCATCTCCGAGATCATTGTCACCGGAATACAACACTACGGCCCCGGGAGAATGGGGCAAAACCAACCGGTTAAAGAACCACGATCCGGCTGCCAGGGTAGAGCCGCCAAATCCCAGGTTTACCGTTTGGATAAAGGGAAAATCTTCCTGTAGTGTATTCCAGAGACGAATAGAAGAACTTCCGTAAAAAACTACTTTGCGGCCATAACCCGATTTTTCTTTAGGCAGGCTCTCCAAATGCCTGACTTCCTCTTCGTACCAATGCATGTAATTGTAAAATTCTTTTTTAATCTCCACTGGGGCGTTGTACGGCCTTCGAGCCGGTGAAGTTATCACTATTTTGGTAATATAAACAAAGGATCAACTAGTGGGCTTCACCGGTAACTTACTAAGTTCTGTTTAGCCGGATAAAGCAGGTAGCATCATCTATACACCCATCTTTCATCAACTGCTTCATTCTCATGGAAAAACTCTCCTTTTTCGAACGGCTTAATGCCTAGGCCCGCAAATCAGTTACGCTTAAACTGGTTTCGGTTGGGATGCTCATCCTGATCCTGCTTATTCCTTCGGCTATGCTTACCTCGCTGATTGACGAACGGGAACGGACCCGGAACGAAGCCATCCGCGAAGTAAGCTCCAAATGGGGTGATCGTCAAATGATTGGAGGCCCGGTGCTAACGGTACCTTACCGGACAACTTATAAAGATGAAAAGGGAGTGTTTCAGCCGACTACGGGTTATGCACACTTTTTGCCGGAGAACCTGATTATTAACGGGAAAGTTGATCCTCAAACCCGGTATCGAGGAATTTATGAAGTGATATTATTACTACTTTAACACTTTAGATCATACGTATAACCTTTGGTTGTCTGGTTGTTCCG
>JAUJNL010000077.1 GCA_030448185.1 Cytophagales bacterium
TTAAGTACAAGGTACAGCTAAAACTTGTATAAGTTATTCTTGTTCTATTCCTTATTGGAGTTCACCAGGTTATTCCAACTGCCGTTGGAAGCTCTCTTCTGCCATTGGTAGGCGCTGGCATTGGCAGCCTCTACACTCAGGGTAGCCGTGCTGTTTTCACCCGATACTTTGACATCGGAAGACTGATTGGTGATGCTCACGGGTGGATTGAATACCAATGGGGATTGACTGCTGTTTACCGTACCGCAGGGGCCTGTTACTTTCACCCAATACGAATCAGCATCGGTAGCGATTAAACCACTTATCGTTAAGGTAGCCGTATTTACGCCAGCATATTTGCCCGAATTGCTTAGGGCCACAGAGCCTTTATACCAGGCATAGCCCGTAACCGTACCCGAGGCAACTACCGTGAAAGTAGCCGTTCCATTGGGGCATCCGACTGTTTTCTGCGGCTGGGCAGTAATCGCCGGCGTCTCGTTTACCACTATCTTTACGGTTCCGGTGGTTACGCATTGGTTAGCATCCTTCACGCTGACCGCGTAGGTGGCCGAAGTCATTAGATTGCTTACCGTAAACTCATTTGCGGAAGCATAGGCAGCCCCGCCGTCGAAGGAGTACTGGTAAGGAGCCGTACCACCGGAAACCACCGCCGTCAAGGTAAGGGATTGCCCCTTGCAAACCTGTTCGGCGGAAGCCGCTAACGAAGCCGCCAGGGCTGCTGGCTGGCCAACTGTTACGGTAGCAGAAGCCGTACAACCGTTTGCATCCTTTACTTCTACCGAATAGGGACCCGCCGCCAGGTTGGTAAATATACCAGTAGCATTTGCAGAAACTTCCGTCGTGCCGCTAAGCAGCCGGTAGGTAGCCGCGCCATTGGCCCCGGTAGCCGTAGCTGTGATCTTTCCGTTGGTTGCACCGTTGCAGGTAACGTCAGTTTTCGTCAGCGTGAGGGCCAGGTTACACAAGGTAATGGCTTGCGCATGATCGAAGGAAACGTACTGACCCAGGTTGCGCAATACGACCGTGTGGTTGCCCAGCTCCAGATCGGGCGTTGCCCAGATAAAGGCCGATACCTGAGTTCCGCCGTCCGTCCGGAAGCTGGCCGGAACCGCATATTCAGCGCCGCCGTCTACGGATACTTTCATCTCGCCGTGGTTAGACTTTTTGGTTCCATATACGGCCAGTTGGTTGCCGTAGAAGCGGATGGTAGCTGTAGCGCCATTTTTGGTGGTATAAATCTCTGAACCACCGTAATTGCCTGCCACATTTACTTGTTTCCAGCCATTGGTAGCCGCATCGGCATTATCCTTGGCGCTAAACTCTACCTGGTTGGGACCAGTACCTTCCGTTTTGTCGTCAATATAGGTGACTAGGCCGGGAGCCGGACGCTGTACCACTGCTAAAGCGGCACTTGGTGCAGAACGGTTTTCGCCTAAATCCAGCGCCGCCACGGTAAAGCTGGCCGTCTCACCGGAAGCGGTAGTGAAGGCATAGGGAAAGTAAGTCTGGGAAGTTTTACCCACCGATACGCCATTATTGAACACCTCATACGCAGTCACTCTGATGTTATCGGTAGAAGCATTCCATTGCAGCATCACCTGCTTATCAGTTTGGTAGAAGGTAGTTAAGCCGGCAGGAACAGTTGGCGCTTGCGTATCCAGTTCGCCGGAACTGATCTCAATGCGGTCAATGGCTACGTAACTACCCAGGTTCCGCAGATTCAGCGTATGCTCTCCATTGCTTAAAATGGGAGTAGCAAACACGAAGGTAGCCAATTTATCAGGGCCGGGTGTGAAGAAGCTAACCGGGAAGCTATACTCGGCTCCACCGTCAATAGAAGCCATCATATTGCCGTGGTTGCTCTTGAGCGTGCCGTATACCCGGGCCTGCACCCCAATAAAGGTAGTCGTGAGGGTAGCATTGTTTTGGGTGGTATAATGTTCGCTTCCACCGTAGTTGGCCGCATTATTGGAAGGCCACCAGCCATTGTTAGCCGTACTGCTGGTTGCAATGGCATTAAACGTGATTTTATTCAGACCTGTGCCCGTGTCCTTGTTATCAATTGTATACACAATTCCGTTTGCTGATGCAGTTGAAACGGTTAAAGGATTGGTCGGCTGGGATTTATTATCGGAATTGTCAATTGCCTGAACAGTATACGTATACGTAGTGCCTGCAGTCAGGCCCTGGTCTACCAGGAAGGTATTGCCCGTGAAGCTGATCAGTTGGCCGTTGCGGTAAACCTCATAACCCCTTACCCCTTCATTATCCGTAGAGGCGCTCCATTGAATCAGACTTGCTTTATCAGTGGAAGAAAACTCAATTAGGCTCTGAGGCTGGCTGGGCGCCTGCGTATCCGGCTCGGCAGGTACAATCAATACATACGTGTACTGCGCTTCAGCCGCATTTACCTTATTTAGACGTAGGATCTGGTTTCCAGCGGACAGGCTAAACGAAGAGGTCTGGAAATTTATATCGCTGGTTGTATTGGCAGGAATACTTGCCCGACCAATAATATTCCCGGCAAAGTCTCGCACTTCAAATTGCCCGGCTTCCAGGGATTTATTGTTTCCTCTGATGATTAGGCGGTACGTACCAGCCTGCTGCACATTGATGTCCCATTCCGTCCAGGTATTGGTAGCAAAGCCGAGTTGCTGCAACGTATAGCGATCCGTATTAGCTGGAATATTACTGGCTGACCATCCCGGCCAGAATTCGAGGGCTTCTTTCCAGCCGCGGGAGTCTTCCATTTCCAGCTTAGTAGTCTCGGTAGAAACCGG
The DNA here is from genome assembly GCA_030448185.1 of Cytophagales bacterium. GTDB lineage: Bacteria > Bacteroidota > Bacteroidia > Cytophagales > 172606-1 > CADCTQ01. Next base: position 2,781 of record JAUJNL010000077.1, read on the forward strand.
AATCCAGCTGACTAATGAAGCCGGGTCGTGGATCATGTCCCACACCCAGCCGCCGTCGCGGGTCAGGTTAGTCGGGCGCACATTGAAGCTATTGGTATTTACGTCTTTACCGCCGCCGTTATAGGTCAGTTTTTGCAAACCGGCGCCCACCCAGTGCCAGACCATCCAGCCTGGCGACAGGTTGTCACCGTTTTCTTCCCGGTACCACTTCAGCAATTCCCAAGCGGAACGAGAAGCCCAGCCACCCCGCCAGCCCAGGCCGCTGTCGCGGCGGAAGGTGGACATAAATTCGGTAACAAAAACGCAAAGCGGATTACCGGCATCCCTGGCCTCCCGTACCCGGTCCATGTAATTCTTGAACTTGCCGGGTGTCTCCCAGCCGGTGTAAGGATGCAGGGTGAAGGCTACATTTTTCTTCGGATCGTGGTTTAAAATCGTGGCGCCATCCACCAATACCGAAGATTGATTGGCCGTAACCTGGGCGCTTTTGTGCGGCGAGGCGTCGTCTACCGTGCCGTATCCGACGGCTTCCGAAGCGAAGTTGGCCGCATTCACAATAATTATGTTTTCGGCCGAAGTAGCCCGGATAGTATCAATCGCCCTGGTATGTATATTTACCCAACTGTTCCGCAGATTGGTCACACTGGTATAATCCAGGCTGCTGGTAAAGCCCGGCTCGTTCATGATGTTGAACCACACGTAGGGATTATTCTTATACCGGCGGGCCATGCGCTGCCACCAGTTTAGGAAATCGGCGGTGCTGGTGCGGTCGGCCCGGCCGGGAAAGGAGCCGGAGTAATCGTGTACTTCAATCATACAGACAATTCGCTTGGCTGAGCGCTTGGTGAGCTTTTCGATGATCAGATCCAGGTAGGCATCATCCGCCGCATTCCATGTACGGGGAGTTGATTTCTGGTAGCTGTTGATGAATACGTTGATCCGTACGGAATTGAATCCCCACACATTAAACATTTTCAGCGAGTCTTTCAGGTTGTCTTCAAAATCCCAGTTCCAGTTAGGGCCATTTATATTGGTACCCTCTATTTTGAATAGTGTCGAGTCTGTAAGGCTGTTTTTCTGGAATATCTGGGTGCCACGCACGACGAAGCGGGGATAAATGTTGGGATTATAAGGTTCAATGCGGTAAGCAATGGTACCTGTTTGCGAGGCGGGTACTCCCTGCCAGAAGGATTTAGCTCTTACCGTAGCGGTAGCGGCGAGCGTAAAGGGGCCGGTATAATCCAGGCCATTGGTAGCCGATGGCTCAGAACCGTCAATAGTATAGCGAAGGGTAGCGCCTTCTTCGGAAGCCGCTGCCGCAATGGTTACTTCAATAGGACCATCGTAAGTATCTGCAGCCGGACTGAAGGTGGGCGCGGGCGGTACCAGGTTAAAGGTTAGTTTGTTGGTGCCGGAAGCAGGATACCGCTGATCGGCGGCGCTTAACGCGCCTTGTTTGTTAGCGGCAGCGGCGTCTACGTTGTACAAATCATAGATGTAATACGCTTCCAGTACGTAGTTTCCTAGTTGCCTTCCTACCAGTGTAGCCAGGTTAATGCCGCTGTTGCTATAAAGAAGCGCGAAACTACGCCTTTCAAGAGCGGCAGGAGAGTTATTCGTCATTGCTGCTACAGCAAATTCGCCGGCCGGCTCCCCTACGGCGTGTACATTGTAGTAGATTCTTACATTGCCGGCTACCGTGCCAGACACGGCCGTACCATAGCCACCGTAGGCTTCGGCCCCGAAGTTAAGATTCGTAGTAGCTACTACGCTGGGGCCATTCATGCTGATAGCCGTCGTATTATACCACTCATATTGCGTGGCAGAAGAAGTACTGTTGATGCCAAGCCGGAACTTGGATTGAATTAACGTGCGATTCTGGGCGAAAGCGGCGCCTTGAATAAGGATGAGCAACCAGCATAACCAGTGTAATAGTTTGTTCATAGATAATGAATTGTAAGTGACAGGGATGATTGTATGAAGAGATAGAACCGGGTTCTAATTCAGGTAAACACAATATTTGTCAGATTTTTTTTCATTTATCCAGGAAAAACTTATTCAATACTTATTCAAAAGTTGTTCAATGCTTAAATCAAACGATTGAGGAGGCTTCCGGCTTTTACACGATTGTAAACTTAAAAATCTTCGTTATATACCTGTTTGCCTTGCCGGTCGTACAACCCGACGTAGTTAACGGCTCCACACCCACGGGTACGGAATACGAGCCCTTTAATACTGCCCACTGGTTGTTTATAGGCTATTCTATAAATTGGCTGGTCACCCAGGCTTACTTCTGCCACCCGGTTCTGCACCTGAATCCGTACGGTACGCCAGACAGCGAAATCAGCGCCAAATGCCGAGAAGTCATAATTCTCCCCGTCAAGCTTGATTTCGCCAAATTAGCCGTTGGTAGTCCTTATTAATCCAGTCTTTGCTGTTTCCCCACTGCAATTTTGCTTCAATTAACTGCAAGCACTTATTTAGATAGAAAGACTCATGCAAAGCTCGTAAGTATTAAGTTTATGGGCAGAATGCTATTTCATATTGCAGATGTACCATAAATTTAAATCTTGCTAAGGGATTCACAAAATGCGGCTGACATTTGGCACCTGATCCCCGTTCGTTTATTCATTTGCGGTACGTTCCTGTACGGTTTGTTCCAGTCGCTCAGCTTGTTGGGTAATCAGCTTCCGTTTCTCGGTTTCCTGAGCCAGGGTTTGGGCCGATAACGCTTCCACCTGCCGGAGCTGCGTGGCTAAATTCTGGCAGAAGACAAGCTAGCAAGAGCAGAATACGGGCTGCCGCTAAAGCCGACCATTCTACTAAACGCAATTAGGTAAACGCAATTAGGTAAACGCAATTAGGGTGATACGTATGAAATCTTTTTTCTTCCCCCAAACCCATAATTCTCAATCCCGAGCTTACCCTTCGTTTATCAAGTGCTAGAATGGCTCCAGTAAGCAGTACCTTTACGTGAGCAAACACTGGCTTGGAAAACCGCCTCTGAAAGGGGAGTATTACGGCTAACCACTCATTGGGAAGCATTAACAGGCTGCAGCTTGTTTGGCGATAAGAGTATACCGCACCCTTTCCCAATGAGTTCTTTTTGGGTACGATTTCCCCGCCCAAAATGCGAAAGTCCAGCTAAGAATCTCCTTCTTTTTTCTTAGGTTGAAAGCTGCCTGGTCTCCCTTTTTCTGCACATTTAACTGACGAGCCTGGCGTTAGTACTTCTACTTTTGCAATTTTCGTTGCAGGAAGTAACCCTTTTTGTACTTAGTTTCCACAGGAATGTCCTTTACTTTTCAGAGCTGAAAAACTGCATTTCCGTAGAATCATATACGACATCTACCAACTGCAATCCGGCCTGTTTAGCCAGCACAGTCATGCTTTCTACCGAATGCGGGAAAAGTGTTGGGAGCAACTGCTATCATTCAAAAGAAGAAGCCTAAGTAATTTGTTAAAGCATGCCCTGTTTATCAAATCTTCGACTGCATGCTTACAATCTTTTCAAAATAATCTCCTCTCCGGCTTTGCATTCCCTAACCAGCAACTTTCCACTAGCAGGCTTGTTATTTAGCTGGAAACTTTCCCCTAAACCGTGTGCCAGGCGCAGAGGACCGCCAACCAGGCTTTTTACCCGTATTTCCCTCGTTTTACCGCCGCTTACTTTGGCACTGACCTGGAAGGCGCCTTCCGTTCCGACGTTTTCAAATGTCAATTCCTTCCAGTCACGGTGCAGCTCCGGCAAAACATAAATAGCATCTTCCCGGTTTTGCACCAGCAATTCAAGCACTGCATTCAACGCGCCAAATCCGGCATCCAGCTGCATTACTTCCCGGTTTTGACTCTCGGGAGGAAGTTTGCTCCATATGGGCGCCCCGAATGTGCTGGTTCCGCCGTTGGCCGCGTTGTGCAGCGTTCCACGACCTTCGTTCGTGAAATTGTCTTTCCAGTAATGCAGCCAGTTTACGGCTGCTTCGGTCTGTCCGTTCCGCGCCCAGATAATAGACGCCCAGGGAACGCACCAACCCGTCCAAGACCCGGTACCCGTATGTAGCCACCAATTAAGGCTGTTTTTTACAATTTCTGCATGGCTAGGGTCTTTTGGATTCACCGTAGCAAAAGGATAAATACTGCCCAGGTGTGAATGATGCCGGTGACTGCCGGTTAGGTCCATGCCTTCCCACAGCGCAATCCGCCGATCTTTGCGGTCCGGATATTCCAGGGAGCCAGGCCCTTCTACCAGGGTATACGGGGGCAGTTTCCGACCCACTTCCGCCCAGCGGGAATCTATATTCTTATTAAGTATGCCCGCGGCTTCCGGCAGAATACGAATTACCCGGTGCAAGGCAGCCAACTGAAAAGAGGCATCCCGGCCCCAGGCGTTTATCGACGACCCGCGGTACTCGGGACTTACCGACACCGGGAGGCTAAAGCGCTTGCCGCCTTTGCCATCATCTACTTCTTCCAGCATGGCCCAATAACCTTCGAAGGCCCCTTGCAGCAAGGGCCAGGCTACCTCTTCCAGTACCTTCTTGTCCATTCCGTAGCGGTAATGCGACCAGGCCATCTGTGCCATCCAGGCGGTACAGGCATGGTCAATGGTGCCTGTCCAGAAGGTACCCACTACATGGCAACGGTCATCTACCGCGTGGGGAAGCATTAAAGCGCCTTCCCGGCCAAAAAACTTTTCTCCATTATACTTCAACTGGGGCATCCAGCCTTTGATCAGGTTCCACAGTGGATCGAAGTGGGAAAGCCGGTTGGTAGCCAGGGCCGGCCAGTAGATCATTTCGATATTGATATTGAAGTGGTAATCATTACTCCAGGGCGGTAACTGATATTCTTCCATAAAAGGCCCTTGCAAAGCACAAGCGATACCCTGGGGTGGCGTGGCGCAAGCTTGTTTATAGAGTCCATAATCCACTATTTCCTGTAAATAGGAATCAGGCAGTTGGATACGGGGGACATCGGTCCAATACGCTTTCCACCAGGCATCGGCTTCTTTGCGGGCCGCTGCGGTTTCATAAGTGCTTATTCGTCCTACCGATTTAGCCCCCTCTTTTCCTAAAGCCGAAGCTACAATCAGCCCATTGCTATTATGTACATAGCCAATGGACAACGGATCATCCGCGGGTAATTCCTGGGTAAAACCGGTTACCTTTATTCCTGCCTCACCCGTCTGCGTCCACATTTTAGGCTCAGTCACACCTGCTTTACTCAGTTGTTCACCCGTAAACTTCCAGCTGGGCACTAACGCCACCCCTACTTTACCCGCCAGAGTAACCGGCCATTGCACCCAGGCTACCTCGTCATTTACCGACTGGTTTACTTGTATGCTATGTTCTTTCCCGGCAGCATCCGTTACTACGATGGACAGTAGTGCTTTTTCTAGATTCAACTTTCCCCGTTGCAGCGTCCAGCCTTCGGGCAAGGTAAGTTCCAGTCGCCCCCCTCCGATCTGTTGCGGACGACCCAGGCCCTGGTCTCCCGTTTTAGGAAGCTCAAATATTTTTTTGATGCCCGCTTCGTCCTTGTCCTGCAAAGCCTTTTTTACTTCGGCAAAGGTTGTACGGGCCGAGAATTCATTTCCGCCCCGGTGATCCCAGAAACCGGCACGGCCGATTGTAATGTTCAGTTGCCGGCCTTCCCCCCAGATCATCAGACCTTGTACGCCATTCCCCATGAGTACCCCAGCATGCGTCCGGTGGATCGGAAAGGACCACGAAAGCATTTTTGGTAAATTTTGTTCACTCATTTTGCGATTAGGCTGCGCTATTACTATGTGGGTAAGGCAAATCAGCCAGCCTACCATGGAATATACTTTCCGGAAGAAGAACATAGCGTACGGATTAACGGGTTGAAAGGGCATGAAGAATAGATGGGAATAATTTTACCATTTTTGCACGAAATAGTAATATCCTTTTCCCTAAGGCTTGCCCAGCCTGTGGCAAATAAGTATTATTCGGCTCCTTTCCGCAAAATTATGATGTCCCTACGCTTACTATGTCTCTGGCTACTTGCCTTTTTGCCGTTATCGGCCTGCGAAACATCGGGTAAAAAAGAAACCTCCTCCCAAAATTCAACCGCCGACGCTACCATTTCCCAGTCTGATACGGTTATACCTCAGCCAGACCGCATTGCGGCAAAGGCAACCACGCTGCCACTGGCTGACCTTGACTCTATAAGGCAATTGTCAGATACGGCATTCGTGGAACTACTCAGGCTGGATACCAGTTTCGTACTGACCATGAAATATGCCACGGCAGATAATTTCCTGAAAGAAAAGGTGTATGACTGCGATAAATGCCTGCTGCGGAAACAACCAGCCCTGGGCTTACTGAAAGCTCAGCAGTTACTTAAGGAAAAAGGCTACGGACTCCAGTTATTTGACTGCTACCGGCCGCTGGACGTGCAAAAGAAAATGTGGGAGATCATGCCGGATGACCGCTACGTGGGTAATCCTTACGGCAATGGGTCAGTTCATAATAAAGGCGCTGCGGTAGATCTGACCCTGACCGACAGTACGGGGCACGAACTGGATATGGGTACTCATTTTGATTTTTTCGGCCGGGAGGCCCATCATGCTTATACCCACTTACCAGCCGAAGTGCTGGAACGGCGGAAGTTGTTAAAAAATATTATGCAGGAAGCTGGTTTTGAGCCTATTACTTCCGAATGGTGGCACTATTCCTATCGCCACCAAAACTACCCAACCGCCAACTTTAAGCCTGCCTGTGAGTAGAAGTTTATGAAGCTAAGAGGACCAGGTAATCAGATAATCGTCGTATTCGTCACCTTTCGCTACGCTTTTTATGTACTCTACTTCTACCATTTTTACGCCGGTTTTCTGGACCAATCCGCGCAGTAGCCCTATCTGAAGGATGCTGTTAAATGTCTGAGTCCGGCGCAGGATAATAACGTTCGGTTTAGATTCTATCACAACCCAACCCCTTTTTTCGGGGTCTTGAATCATGATGGAGGCTGAGTAAACTAATCCATTAATGAGTTCTATCGGCTCCGGGTTAGCTGACAGGCTACCAGAGTTCTTCAATACCTCATAAACGGTCTCGCCAATCTGCATGCCTACTCTGCGTAAGTTAGCCGGGCCCAGCTCCCGCTCCAGCCAGCTGCACATATCATTATAAAGCTGTATAGGTATTTTAGCGGAAGGGTCTGATAAATCATATGCCTGAGCCATTTTCAGGAGTGGCTGGTAAAGTGGCTCTTTCCGGTTTTGATAGATTTTGAGAATATCGTTCACGAAAACAGCATCCAGCGTAACATTTTCGGTAGAATTGTTCATAGGCTACTTATACAAATCTTTTCTAGGGTTTAGGTTACCTAATAGATACTATAGAGGTATATCATTGGGAGGAATTAACCTAAATTATACGCCATGCTAACGGATAAACTCAGTCAGTGGCCGATAAATATACCAGCAATAAATATTATCCCGGAAAACGAATAATTTCTATAATTTTTCGAATAATAATCAGGGCTAGAAAGAACGCAAAAACATAGCTGATCATCCGGGAGGAGGCTACCCTGGAAGCCTTTATTCCTAATGGAGAAGCGATCATCACGCCGGCTGATAAGCTTAGGGATACTGGCATAATAACGTATCCGATACTATAATAATGGAAAGGGTGAACAGGCACTTCAAACAGACTTGAAATAGTCATCGTCAGAGAAGTAACCCCGATTACACCGAGTGAAATAGAACTGGCTTTTTTGATATCCATACGGAATACGGTGTTCAGAATGGGAATGATTACCACTCCTCCCCCAAGGCCTGAAAGGGCAGACACGGCGCCACTCGCCAGACCAGCCAGTCCTAGTTGAAGCCGGCGGCCTTCTGTCTCTGTATTTTCGGCAGGAAGTTGTTTGGCTGCATTGCCTAAGGTTTTGAGTAGCATATAGAGCAACAATACAACAATCACTACATTGAAAGTACCCCGGGAATACCATTGGGTATTAACGATGCCGTGCAATACCAGCAAAGAAGTAATCATAGCAAAGCTGCCCATGATCAGTACTTCCTGCCAATAAAAACACCGGCTTTTCAGTAAAAGGTAGTTAGCAGAGACCGACGAAAACAAGGACGCTACAATCGAATTGGCAATGGTATACTGGACCAATTCCTCTTGGGGTACGCCCAATTGCTGCAATGTCACCGGAATCACGATAATATAAATAATGCCCCCTCCGATTCCCAGAAGGCCACCTAAAAAGCCGCCGACCAGACCTGCTGCGAAAAGGAACAGAAAGTAGATCACTAATCTGGATATCTTTTTACAAAATAAACGTATTTGGGTAAACAGCCCTACGGACGAGTTGCGTAAAGCTTTTAGTACCCCACACCAATATTCGGAAAAACTTGTAATACTTGATTGAAACGGAGCAAATAAAAAAGGGCTGTTTTTGATACAGCCCTTTTTTATCACATTATTTTCAAAGCACTAATTATTTTCCTTCAGCAATTTTCCGTATTTACCCGTATCACTCAGGGCATTCAGCGCCGCTTTCACATCTACATCATCATCAAAAGAGGCCTCTACCATGCCCTTTTGCAGGTAATACCGGGAGGCAATCTCCAGCTCCAGCATCTCCTTAATCTCGGTCTTGAACTTTTGCAGATCGGAATCTTTATTATGATACATCTTAGCCTTCAGAGCTTTAATCTGCTCCTGAATATCTTCGTAGTATTTCTCTTTTTTAGCATAGGCAGTCAGGTCCTCTACGGACTTTTCTACTTGGGTAGTATAGTCGTACTCCTTGCCGTCAAGCCATTTGATAAAAGCCTGGTATTCCTCATCAGTCAGGTTAAAATCCTTGGCGGGTTTAATGCTGCTGTGCTCAGTGAAGTACTTGTTTGCGTATTCAAATATCAGATTTTTGCTTTCCAGGCTCTGTGCAATAGCCGGATACGTGGGCCGTTCCACCGGAATATCAGGGGTAATTCCGCCGCCGTCATATACTACCCGGCCGCTACGGGTTTTGAAAGCCTGCTTGAGTGAATCAGGAATCTTGCCAGCACTGCCGTCTTCGTTACGGTGGGTATAATCAATGGCCTGAATGCAGCGGCCACTGGGGATATAGTATTTAGCCGTAGTGATTTTCAGTTGCGAATTATAGGAAAGGGGTCTGGTGGCTTGTACCAGCCCTTTGCCGTAGGTCTTCTGGCCTACCAGTATGCCACGGTCGTAGTCCTGAATGACACCCGCTACAATTTCGGCGGCGGAGGCGCTGCGGTTGCTGGTGAGCACAGCCACTGGAATATCAGTATCTACCGGCGGAGTGAGGGCCGTATAGATTTTATTCCAATCCGATACTTTCACCTTAGTACTTACAATCTCCGCATCTTTTGGCACAAATAAATTGGAAATGTTTACGGCTTCACTCAGCAATCCACCCGGATTGTCCCGCAGATCAAGAATAATTTTTTTAGCTCCCTTGGTTTTCAACTCTACCAGGGCATTTTTTACTTCACGGGCGGCTCCAGTAGTAAAATCACTCAGGTGAATGTATCCCACATCACTGGTAACCATGCCATAGTAAGGTACATTGTCTATTTTAATGTTTTCGCGGGGAATGGACAGTTCCAGGGGCTTCTCTGCCCGTACCGTTTTATGGTTAGTTTCACGGAGGTATTGGCCTGTCCGCGAAGCAGCTTATTTACGTCCAGGTACGATTTATTCTTCAGCTCAATGTCATCTACTTTCACAATTTCGTCGCTGATGCGCAGTCCGGCCTGGGGTTGCGGGAGAATTTTCGTGGGGCATCACTACGTAGGTTTTGCCGTTGCGGGGTGCCACTACGGCGCCAATTCCTCCGTACTGCCCGGTAGTCATAGTGCGGTAATCTTCAATCTCGTCTTCCGGAATGTAGTCGGTGTAGGGATCTAGGGAACGGAGCATGGCGTCAATGCCCGTCTTCATCAGCCGGTTGGGATTGATCTCATCCACATAATAGGTATTCACTTCCCGAAAAGGGTGGCGAAAATGTCAAGGTTCTTGACAATTTCAAAATACCGCTCACCCGGATCACTGAATGACATCAAGGTGACTACCATTGCCGCCACTCCACCCAGGGCAACCTTTCGGAACCGCTTTGTACTTATATTCATGTTGTTGGTATGGGAAATATTTCTGGGGAAAAATAAAAAAAATTTACTTCGGATTACTTTCAGATTGAGCTTCGCACTCACGAACCATATGCGTTGCCATACTAAGATGAGCTTTTTTTCAAAATTTCAAATGAAATTATTTCTTTTGCCACATACACGAAAGCAATGCCCTCCAGGGACGGATGAACGGGAAAGAGTCTCCAGTAAGTCAGGTTTGGAAGTACGGTACGCTTCCCGCATGCGCCGGCGAATCAGGTTACGGTCCACTGCCCGTTTGAAGTAACGTTTGGATACCGAAAAAAAGTACCTGGGGAGCCTGTCTTTCTTGGAGCGGACTTTGCAGGAACTGTAGCCGGAAGGGATACAAATAAACAGAGGAACCTTTCTTGAAAAGTTCCTCTGTCAATTTCTTACTGGTGAGCCGTTCTTTCTTGGGAAATGTATAATTCACTTTCATGGCTATCAGCGTATAGCAAGTAGCTATCAGCTTTATAAAAGTCTATATAAGCCAGGAGCTAAACGCTAATTACTAACCGCTGAATCAAGCTTTGTGTCTTCTTTCGTCGGATACGGTCAGTTTTTTCCGGCCTTGTGCTCTCCGGCGGGCCAGTACCTTTCTCCCTTCGGGAGTGCTCATTCTTTCTCTGAAACCGTGCTTGTTTTTGCGCTTGCGGTTAGACGGCTGATACGTTCTTTTCATTGTCTCCGGATATTAATAAGGGCTGCAAATTTAGGGGAGGTTTTTTGAGAAAAGCAAAGAGTTTAGAGGATAAGTAGCAGCAGCTATGAAGAAGCGACAGTGGCAGAGGCAGCAGCAGTAATAATATACTTTAGATACCTCTCTTTCTTCTAAAATAAAACTGCCACTGCCACTTTTCCTATTTCCTACCTCTTTACTTCCTGCCGCTGCTACTGCCACTGCCACTTTTTTCTTCCTGCCACTGCCGCTTTCTTTACAACTCTCTGATCCAGATATTGCGGAAACTGATCGGCTTACTGGGATCGCCGTGGTCCTGTAGCCTGATCGAACCCTTACCGTGGGCTTTATATTCGGGTAAGCCAATATAAGGTCGTGCCGCGGATCTGGGTATCGTTCTGAATCAGTACGCCATTATGAATTACAGTAATCCGTGGGCGGCGAAAACAGACTGCCATTTTCCTTAAAGCGGGGGGCAGTATAGATTACATCATATACATTCCACTCGCCGGGCTTCCGCATGGCATTCACTAGGGGAGCCGTTTGTTTATAAATACTGCCAGCTGGCGTTTACATAGGTACGGTTATTATAGGAGTCCAATACCTGTAACTCGTACTGATCCTGCATAAAGATGCCACTGTTGCCGCGGGCCTGGTTTTGTCCCTGAATATCTGCCGGAATCAGCCATTCAATATGCAATTGGTAATCGCCGAACTCACGCTTAGTCCAGATATCCCCGTACCTTTTACCACAGTAAAGGCCCCGTCTTTGACTGCCCATTTGGCTTCTCCGCCATCTTTGCCTTTCCACTCCGACAGGTTTTTACCATCAAATAACACAATCGCATCCGAAGGAGGCGCATCATTGGTTTTACCGGCAGTAACTACTTTAGGAACGGGCTCCCAGAACTCCGTCTGCTCGGGTTTCCATTCGGGTTTGGTGGTAGGTTGAGCAAAAGCCGCAGCGGTTGCAAACAAAATAAAACACTGAAATTGAAACGCATCATATAAAAGTTAAAGAAGTTTGAAGATTTAGACCACGCCGCAAAATGTCCCGGCAGTAGTCCGCAATCTGTAAAAAAAGCAATAATTTCACCAAAATATACCGGTAATTTCAACTAAGAACTGTCCGGCCATAGAAAAGCGGTGCCCCCGGGATACCGCGTCCTGTCTAAGGGAACAGTTGGTATTTTTACTTTGGGTACTGATAAATGTTAAATGCTTAATGGATATGGGTTGTTAAGGTAGCAGATATTGGATTTTTCCGATGACTTTATTTGGGAACAAGTCTAGTACCTATTACTCAATAGCTTACTACCAGTACCCATTTAACCTTTAGCATTGCCTTACTTTGCCTTTGGTAACCCGGCAATTAGTTGCTCATTCATGCGAACGTAATCATCGTTTTTGGCAGTTTTAGCTAGTTCAATTGACTTTCTGGCGCTGGCTTCGGCTCCTTTGTAATCCTTTAACTTAGCCTGCAGTTTGGCCTTCTGGTGCAGCTGCCAGAATTTGGGATCTTTTTCAGTAGCTTTATTCATCCAGGTTAGTGCCTGATTCAGGTCTTTGTTGGCATCCAGGTAGTACAAAGCCGCAGCATACATATCGTCATTACTGGCCGAAGCATTGTTAATCACCTTCTCCTGAATCTGGGCCATGATTTTGCTGTCGACCTCCGTCTCCAGTTTCAGCGTAATTTTAGTATTCTCCCACTTAATGTTCAGGTTGGCGCCATTGGTGGTCAGGTCCGAAAAGTCGATGGTGAAGGTTTCGTAAGGAGTCGCGGTTTTAGCCGGCTTCACTTTAAAGGGCTAAGTCGCTGGTCTCTTTATAATTACCTTCATTCAGCGTGGTATCTTTGCTCAGAATCACCGTCCACTCGTTTTGGTCAGGAATCGAGAAAACGGCGTATTTGCCCTTGGGAACTTTAGTCCCGTTAATCGTGACCTCATCGCTGACCATTAATTTGGTGGGAGAATTGGCACCCGTACGCCAGACCTTCCCGTACGGACGGACATCGCCGAATATTTTACGCCCCCGCATGCTCGGACGGGAATAGGAAACGGAAACATTAGTAAGACCTACTCTTTGGGTAATGGAAGCAGACGGGCTGGGCTGAGGGGAGGGCAATCTGGGCTTGTACCGCATCAGTCAGTAACAGGCAAAGGGTTAGCGAAGCAAGTAATAAACGCTTTCTCATGTCTTTAATGAATTAGATTGAAGATTGTTGACCCCACGAAATTATGTAATATCTGCAAATTCATCCCCATTTCATGATAAATGATCCTGCTTAATTCCTTTCTTGTCCCCTGCGTTATAAGTAAGCTGTTTTATTTAGCTATGCTGCATCAAGCTTGTCATACCTGAAGTATTTAAGTAACATAGCAGATATGGAGGCAGCGAACCCAATGACCTTATCCCGTCAGCTATTGACCAACCCGCGGGGTGGCAGACGTCTGGCCATCGGCGATATACATGGTTTTGCAAGAACCCTGGAAGTGCTGGTAACCGAGAAAATCAAGCTCATGCCGGACGATCAGTTGTTTCTCCTGGGGGATTATATCGACCGGGGCAAACGCAATGCCCAAGTACTTGATTTCCTCGTGGAACTACAAGACCGCGGCTTTCAGGTATATCCGCTGCGGGGCAATCATGAACAGATGCTGCTGGATGCCTGGCAGGATTTCCAGTCAGAAAAGGGAATTACGGCTTATACCCGGTTTTATTCCATGATTGAAGCCGTTGACCTGATTGATAACAATGGCAACCTGGCCGATAAATACCTCCGCTTTCTCGAATCATTACCGTACTACTACGAACTGGATCATTACTACCTGGTGCACGCCGGATTCAATTTCTATTTCAAAAATCCCTTTGAGGATTATGAGAGCATGCTCTGGATCCGGGATGTCGACTATAACCCGCTTTCCAAAACCATTATTCATGGTCACGAAACCACGCCGCTAGCGGAAATAACCCAAAGCATCCGGGAAAGGAATTCTATCATTTGTATTGATAACGGCTGCTATTTTGGCATCAGCCTCAGGGATGTCCGTAAATACGATCCCCGTTTTACTATTGACAAGGGGAATCTCTGCGCCCTCGACCTGGATACCTACCAATTATTTATTCAGGAAAATATTGACTAAGGTCGTCTTGATAAGCCTTCTTTCATCCCCACCCGGTCTGCTTCTTCCTTAATAAAACATACCTTTACTTCGAACATCCGGGATATAAAAAGACGTGATCAATCACGTCTCTACATTGAATATCGGACATCGCCAATTCCTCCTGCTGCATGCCGTACGGCTACGCTGCCATTCATCCGGCAATTGGTCCGTCGTACCTAATTCTTTCCTGGGCCTTACAATATTTCTCTTACTCGTCCGTCTGCCTGGGTAATGAAGAACGAACTGGTCATCGGTACACCACAGCAACAAGCACTCCGCAACGAGCAGGTGCAGCAAACGTTCCGGAAGGAGCGAAAGCAGTTGCTGGAGTTTATCCGTCGGCGGGTTTCCGGGTCCGCGGAAGCCGAAGACATTCTGCAGGATGTATTCGAACAGTTTATCGAGCATTTCAGTCCTATCAAGCCCATCGAGCAGATTACAGCCTGGCTGTACCGAGTAGCCCGTAACCGGATCATTGACCGTTACCGGAAGCACAAGCCCGATTCGGTGGAAGACCACCGGCTCTCTACAGAAAGCTACGAGGAAGCGGGCCGTGCGCTGACGGTGGCCGATCTGCTGATTGACACTGACAATAACCCTGAAAATGCGTATCTGCGGGAAATGGTCTGGGAAACACTGGCACTGGCACTAAATGAATTACCAGCCGAGCAACGCGATGTGTTTGTGGCTCACGAACTGGAAGACAAATCATTCCGGGAAATAGCTGATCAAACGGGAGCATCCATAAATACGCTGCTATCCCGAAAACGCTACGCGGTGCTGTACCTGCGGGAACGCCTTCAGAACCTATACAATGAATTGTTAGACACGTAACCCATTTTTAATCATGAGAAGATTCAAATTGCTGAAAATTGTAGTTTCCCTGGCTATTATGGCTTTAGTGCTGGTCATTGTGGGATTTAGTATTCCACCTTTATGGAACTACCTGATTCCTCCCTTATTTGGCGGTCCGGTCATTACGTTCGGGCAGGCAGTCGGCTTATTTTTGCTCACGCGGATTCTGTTTTTTCCGTTCCATCCCTGGGCATGGGGCAGAGGTTACCGGGGCGGCCCTCGCGGTGACTACTGGCGAAAACGGTTTGAGGAGAAGCTCAACAATATGCCGCCCGAAGAGCGGGAAAGGTTCCGGCAACAATACCATGGCCGTTGCGGAGGGTGGCGTCAGGAACGTACTGAAACCCAAACCAGTTCCGGAGAGACAGTTGCTGGGGTATGAAGGTATAATACAATAGCCCGGTGAGTAAACCGGGCTATTGTATTATATGAGGGGAGGTGATAAATCGGATTACCAATCCGAGCTCACTTAGTGTGCGCATTGCCAATGCGGACCAGCCCGATAGTTGTTCGGCATTTAGCTTCGCTGAGATAGTTGCAATGCCGAACCGGGGGAAATAGCGGATTTGCAATCCGCTCAAAGGCCTTACAGTAGCTTATTGTAGACCTTTTTATTTAGCCCCTCCCCTCATTTATTTTATTTATATAGCTAAGGAAAACTTTATGAAAGCCGGGCAGAGATTAGGGCAATTGCATGTAGAATGGGGAATCTTCCGGGCCGCGCAAACCATTCTCATAAGTACCCGAACTGCTGCCGGCTGGCTTAAAGTAAAAGTTTTCAATTGCCGGAGCATGTCCGCTGTAGAAGGTAGTGCTCAGGTAAATAGCCTTTTTAACCCCATTTTTATTGGTTTCAGCGGTAATCCGATATTCACACTGCGGAATGTCTTTCACCCAATAGTTGTATTCATTTCCGCCTTCGATGGTAAAAGATTTCTGAATGGTTTTCGGGGCACTGCCATCAAACAGCGTGGCACCGGCTACCGGGGTTAAGGAAACGGTTACCTGGGTACCAGCCGGCATGGAACGCCCCTCAGAATCCATATTAGTAAACCGGAGTGAGCCGCCGAAGTAACCGGAAGCCGACTTTTCACTGCGGGGCCGGTCAGGAATATTACCGGACAACTGCCACTGGAAGTTTTTTACCGCTCCCTCCTTACCAGGACTGAAAGCATCGTAGTCAGAAGCGTTGGGCATACCCAGACGAAGGTGATAGATTTTGTCTTTGTAAGTGATTTCCTTCCAGGCGTAAATCTTCCAGCCACCAATTTCCAGCTTGGGAAGGGTGTAGCGGCCATTGGCATCAGTGGTTACTTCGGCTGAGCCATAAAGGGCATCGTTATCGGCTCTTACTTTTACGCCTTGCATGGGTTTGCCTTGGGTATCTACCACCCTCCCGGTTACTGCATAAGGAGTCGTCTTTTCTCCTTGAGGAGCATCAGGCGCATCAGGTGTAGGGTCTTTTTCGGTACAGGCAACCAGCATAAGGCAACCAGCCAAGAGCAGCCTGCTGCTGTTCAGCAATTGTTTAAACATGACTCAATACTTTTTAGGTTGATGTGAATAATTTTGGTTTGATCAGCTCAATTGTACAAGGCAAAGGTATTGGTTACCCTTGGTAAGAAATTGTACAAAACCGACTTTCCCTGGCAAATAGGCAAACTCAAGGGATAAAATGTATAACGGAACAAATGAAGGTACGTAAGTCCTGCACGTTGGGCTCAATCAGAACGTTCAAAAGTTACTGGTGGGTCAGCTTAATTCTTTATGGTTTTTTCCGTGGCCGCTTACCATTTCCGCATGGCAGCTGCTCTTCCATTGGTTGGAAACAGCTAAAAAAAGAGGTTCATTACTTATGGAGTATAGATAGTCGGCAGGAATCAACATGAGCCCAACCTGCCTGTCAGCAAGTAAAGTAAAAATGCTGTTATTTACCCGTTATTTCTCCCTTAAGCTGCGTGAGTAAACCCTTCGGCCCTCGTTCTTCAATCGCTGGCACACCCGATGGGTAAGAGCGGTAATGGCTGTTTTCGATCAGCACCGGATAGGGTTTGAAGGTAATCCATTTTAGAGGCCACTTACGCACCCACAAAGCACCTTCCACCAGCCCCGTAAACCAGGCTGCGGGTCGCCGGTAGCCAAATGCCTGCCGCAAACGGTCATTGATCAGGGCCGCAAACACTGGTTTTACCAATGGTCGCAGCACCCCCGGAAACCAGCCCTCCACAATCCGGACGGTTGCATCGGCGATCTGGCGGTTGCTTTCGGTATAGCGGAAGTGTTTGGTCTCGTACGTTTCTCAATAACGTGATGTCGGTTTAGCTTCGCTGAGAATAGTTTTCAAAACTAACACTTAGCGGACAAAACCCTATCCGAAATGTACTCTTTTAGAAAAGGCTAAACAGCTTCTTTATTAAACTTTAGCCAGTCCGGGTAAAAAGAGTGGCGTATTCCCGGACCAATCCGTATTCGTCTACCCGTATATCGGCCTCGAACCCGGTAGCCAGATGCCGGAACCGGTATAGGTCTTCCTCCAGCCTTTCATACTCCTGCGCTACTATTTCAACGGGCTGTGGCGGGTAACAGACATATAAGACGCTGATTGCGACTCGCTCACCCACCAATAGATTTAATTTCCGGATGGGGAGCGTATTGGTAAAAGGGGTCAGATTGAAGTCAATAAAGGCCGTATTAGTTTCAGTACGCTGATTCCGCATCAGGTGGTACACCTCCTGCCCATCGGCCCATAACGTAAATTCCTTCCAGGTCCAGTCATGATGCAGCATAAGCGTATACCGCAGATCAGGCTTACCCGCACCCGTGATACTTGACTCCGCCCGTATCGAATCGGGCTGCAGTTGGATGGTTGCCTGTTCCGTGGTTTTATCTTCAATGCCTTCCCATGTAATCCGTTGCGTCATAAAAAGTATGGATACGGGGGTAATGAAAATAATGATCAATCCGAATCATAATCGTTGCCGGCACGCTTACGCCCAAAGTTTCCTTTACCCGGGCCGCCCTTATTGGGCCCACCCCCATTGTTAGCCTTCCTGAAGCCCCCTTTGCGGGTATCATCGCTTTTTCCTTCCGCCTTATTGACTACAATGGTCCGACCCAGTACTTCGCTGCCATTAAGTGCGTCAATTGCCTTTTTGGCTTCCTGATGATTGGGCATTTCCACAAACCCGAATCCTTTGTTCTGGCGGGTAATTTTATCAATAATAATGGTTGCGGAGGTAACTTCGCCGTATGCAGCAAACAGCTCTTTTAGTTGGTCTTCTTTCAATTTAAAAGGAAGACTGCCGACAAAAATATCCATGACAACAGATTAGGTTTACAAGCAAGTATTTAACCTAAAAGTAGCATAAATTTTAACGCTGCTGGTCTTTATAGTGAATTTTATCATCCTTTTCGCCCGGGTTACTTTACCTCTTGATTGGTTACCGTCAAGGTATAACTAACTGAGTAGCAACCAAAGTCCGGATCGTTAGGATTGTGTTTCTGCTTAACCCAACCCTCATCCGTAACTGAATCTTTCCGGTACACAATCACTTTCTTTCCGTCTATCTCTCTTGAGAAAATGAGAGCCGTAAAAGTATCGGCAGGCTTGGGCATATACCCGAATGCCGCATCCTGAGTAATTTTCCCGGTTCGCTGGCTGGCAATTACCTGGGAGGAGTCAGTTTTGGTGCCGAGTTGCGGCGTAGTTAAAAAGGTAACCCAAAGGGTATACTCACTCTCATTCTTAATATAGTACTCACTGCTACCCACACATTCATTTACGGTAGGATTAACCGGATTGGTTTGACAGCTAGAAAGCAGGATGGGCAGAAGCAACTGGCCAAAAGAAAACCTTATCATAATCATAGGAAACAATTTGTTTCTGTAATTGACCCTATTGGCCTCCCTTTCGTTGCATGGCTAATCAATACCAACCCTTTAAAATCCTCCCTAAGGCTACTGCCAAACGATTTGACAAATCGGTCTAACCGGGCTGGTTCAGCTTCTTTACCTTTTGTACTGCTAAAAGGCTATTCTACGCTTTTTTCGACCAGGTGTGACACCTTCTATACAAAAGAGTAAGATAGTAGACTTTAGTGTCAAGACATTAGATAAAAACCTAATACACCCTACCAGTCCCCTACTGGCGCAAGTCTTCGGACTTTTGCTTTTTAATTACGTTAAGTCAGAGGCTTAACAGCCGTTAGGCTACAGTAGAAAGGGGCAGGGCAAGCTCAAATTCAATTATTAATCTCGTTACTTGAAGACTACCCAAGCTAATAAAGAGGTCATATAGTCCGTCACTTCCTCAACTTATTCAGCGTATAGCAAACCAATGTATTCAGCACTGGTTTGCCTTCCGTGGATTGCAGATTTTTAAGGCGCATTTCGTATACGTAACCAGGTTTCAGTTCACTTAGGTTCAAGGAGACTTTTTTCCCATCCCTGGAAATCTTTATCTTTTTCACGTCTACCGGCTTTACGTCAAACTGGTCGGAGCCATAGGCCCGGTGGTATTCGTAGTAGTAACGTTTGAACTGATAATTAGCCAGTTGCGTAGCCGTTTTCCGATCAACCGGGTGCGTAAAAGTCAGGTCAAAGCCATTTTTGGTAAGATTCATGGAGTATACTTCCATGGGTACTTTGCCATTCCAGGTAATGCGCTGAATGCCCTCGGCCCCGGTCCAGGCGTCGTGGTCATTCTGCCCGATCCATAGGCTGCCGTCCGGGGCAAAAGCCATCCGGTTATTGCCCATCCGGAGGCCACAGCTGTCATAAAAAGGGACGCAGGCTCCCTGAATCTGCCCGTCTACGGTTTCCATCATCAGCCGTATCAAGCGGGGATGATTCATTTCTCCGATCAGCATTTGCCCGGCGAACGGACCAAATTTGCCCTTCGTCGTGTCGCACAAGGGCTGCGTGGGTGAATTGGCCATAAAGCCCTGCGGAAACAAAACAGCCGCCTTTGTCCGCATCTTATCCAGGTCAACTACGGGTACATTCAGCGGATTCACGTCCGGAAAACCGGCTGACCAGACGAGGCTGGACGGGTGCCCGTAGAAATGGTCTTTCTGCACGTGGTACAGCGGACTGGTACCGATCCAGTCGCCCTGGTTGTCGGGCACGAATAGATTTCCTTGCAAATCAAATCCCAAGCCATTAGGAGAACGAAAGCCGGAAGCCCAGGGAATTAAGTGGCCCTGCTTATCCAGTTTCATGACCCAGCCTCGGTACGGCACCGTAGAAAACATGCGTCCGGGCCGCCCCAATGTATCAAGTGTTCCCCGTACTTCATCAAAAATACCGCCCAGGCCGGAAGCCAGGTTCAGGGAGAAGTACAAATTACCTTCTTTGTCCTTAATAGGTCCAAAGGCAAACTCGTGGTAATTGCCCGATATTCCAAACTGGTCGGTTACCGTCTCGTAAAGGTCAGCTCTGCCATCGTTGTCCGTATCGGTTACGCGGGTCAGTTCGGGCCGCTGCATAATGAGTACCTCCTGATTGCTCACTACCAGTATCCCCAGCGGGTCGTGCAGCCCTTCGGCAAAAAGCTTCCATTCCTTTTTAGAACGGTCATACGTCATTACTTCGCCCTTATGAAAGCAGGCAATTAAACGTCCATCCGGCAGGAAGTCAACGGCCCCAGTCTCGGCCAGTAATCCCTGCGGCATGGGTATTGTTTCAATGGCGTAATAATTGCAAATGGAATCTTTAACCGTCTGGGCACTGATCGTAAAGGTTGCAAGCAGGAATAGCAGCAGAAAAGGGTATTTTCTCACAGTTTTTCGGCTTTTTTGGCTTTCATAGTAATGATAAAATGGTGGGCTTGGCCCGGTTCCAGGCGGAGAACCCCATCCCGGAACTCCCCTACTGAGGCAGAATAGTCCATCCCATCCTGGGAATTTGTCTGAAAGAAGACCGGCGATTTGGCCTCATGAATCTGGAATTCGCGGACCAACCCGTTCCCAGAAGGAACTGCTTTGATGGTTTCCCGTACTTCTACCCCATCTGCCGAATACCAGAATTGCGGATACCGGTTGATTATCCGGTAACCTTTAAATTTTACCTGTTGAGGCATTTGGGTGGCTGTGCCAAACCGCAACGGAAAACCGGCCTGGTCCCGGAAATAGGTATCCCCTACTACCTTCGAAATTTTCTTCCCGTTCCCCCGCCAATGTTCCGCATTATCCACGTAACCCCGCCAGGCGTACCGCAGGCGGCAAGCTCCGGCATCCCAGCAATACGACTGTTCATTGGGAAGCATAACCACAATGGATGCCGGGCCGCTCTCCGGCATAAAGGTCCGGTACAGCATCGGCAACTCCCTGGGATAAGGATGCGGAGAAGGCCTGGGATCTGAATAGGTAGCGGTTCTCGGCGCAGGTTCCTCCACGGCCCGTTGCGGCGGAATATTCGGGTCGTTCTTTAAGGAAGGCATAGATTTAGTCGTCACGTACATAGCCCCGTACATCACAAACCCGTGGCCCGGATAGGTGCAAGCGTATGGATACACACCTTCCTTGGCCGGAGCCTTAAACGTAATCTCTTTCTGCTGGTCCGGGTCGAGTACCGGGACATAACTCAGCACCAGGGCAGTCCGGGGTACGTAATCAAGCTTCGGCCCTTTATCTCCCAAGGCCAGGGCGGCATTGACCACGTCCAATCTTTTACCCGGCTGGGTAAGTACCCAGTTATGGGCCATATCGTCCCCGTTTTCGAGGATAATTTTCACGTTGGTATTGGGCTTTACCGCAAACCGGACAATATCAAATTGTAAGCCTGAAATGGCAGTAATAATAATAGTAGTATCCCCCGCAGCCACGTCGCTTAAAGAGGCGGAAACTTTTTGCTGGTGCCAAAAATCAGTTGAATGGTAGTTCAGCAGCCAGCTTAACAATAATGGTAAAAAGAGCATTTTCGAAAAGTCGCTTGATTGTAAGAGGTATTGGTTCTTCGAGAAGGAATAATTGCCCCTAAATATACAAAAGCAACTGCATTTAATACCAATTTTCAGCAATCGATTGCATTGATTTTATCAACGGATATATTGAACTAGGGCCTTGTGCGGAGAATTGAGAAAGGCTTATGATTCAATCAGAAATAACTTTGCCAGAGTTTGCCCTGTTTGACGAAATTTACACAAATAGCTTACTTACCGTTTCATCTAAATCTATTAACCGCTGACGCACTTCACTTCTGTGACGATTGCGGTGAGGCTATGCGCTGAGCAGGGCTGGTAAGCGAGGAGTTTTCACTTTTTTACTTCTTTAGCTATTTGTCTTACACGTTCCACGGATACTTTGGCTAAGGAAGCAATTTTCTCAATTGCTAGTGTCCCGTCTCTCAACATTTCTGTAATTAATTCATTCTCCTTTGTTTTCTGCCCTTGCTTCCTAAATAAATTACGAATTGATTTACCGGCAATTGATATTTAGGCGTAATATATTTAGGCGTAATAAGCCAAAGTATTCCTGCATGCGGTAAATCATCCCTTCTTCGTCCTGCGTCTGAAACTCAATGTGCAGAATGAACTCTTCCTCTGTGTCAGTTTTCACAATCCGGATAAAATCGGGTTCTTTCTCAATGGTGGTTTGCAGTTTGTCTTTCAGTTCCCGGCTGTCTTTGATCTTGATACCTAAGTATTTCTCAGTCAACGGCAACAGTAGGGAAGCAATATTCTCTTTAAGTATTTTGTCGTAATCGTGAGCCAATGTATTTACTGTTTGTAGTGTGGAATTTACAACTTTTCTTCCTCTCTTTTCTGCTTTCGCCTAATATGAAAATACCCGCAAATCTCCTATAAATCAGCGACCAGTTGCCGCAGCTTTTGAGCATCGGTGATGGCATTGCCGGTAATGGTATTGTTAAAATATACCCAGACCTCTTTACCCGTCATCAGCCAGTCTTTGATCATAAAAGCGTACTTCTCTAATTTCTCATCCGAATAAGCCGAAGCGTACAGTTTTTCGTCGCCGTGAAGCCGGAAGTACACCGTGTCCGTAGTGGCAATTTCCAAACCCGGAAAACGCTTTCCCGCACTGGCAATAACAAAAGTAATCTGGTAATCGCGGAGCAGATCCAGCGACTCTTCAGTAAACCAGGTTTTGTGCCTGACCTCCAGGGCAAACGGCTGCGTTGGGTATTTATCCCGCAGGGTCTTATAGAAATCTTCGGCTACGTACCGGTCAAAGTGAAAGCTGGCCGCAATCTGGATCAGCACGGGGCCCAGGCGGTTACCCATCAGCAAAAAACGGGACATGAATTTTTCCAGGGGCTCGTCGATGTCCACAAACTTGCGGGTATGGGTGATTTCCTGATTCAGTTTAGGCGAAAACCGGAAGTAGGAAGGGGTGTTGGCCAGCCATTTCTCAATTGTCTTAGCCATAGTGAAATGGTAAAAACTGCTGTTGATCTCGGTGGTATTGAAACGGTCAGCGTAAAAAGCCAAATAGTCGGCTGATTTTATTTCCGCGGGATAAAATAGCTCCTGCCAGCGGTAGCTCCAGCCGGAAGTGCCAATATACAAGTTAGGGATAGAAAGCATCTTCAGGTAATGGTAAGTGTCCAATGCGCAATGGGTATCAGGTATTGGGTAGTAAGGGATCAGGTTCTTCAATAAGCTTTTATGTAATAATACGGAGTGAGGGTAAAACACGTAATTTTTAAATTAAGGGTTTTAAGGGATTGACAGGGATATAAGGTTGGGTACCTTCACGCAGTAACCACTTGAGCTAATCATGTTATACACCTATAAACAGATCCGTGAAATCACTATTGTATTTGTGGTACTAGACAGCCAAAATTGGCTGGTATATATTGACGAAATGCCGGCAATCAATAGTCAGGGAAAAACGCCTAATGAGGCCTTGAAGCGGGTACTGGGTGAATTAAACGCTTATGATACCGTCCACCACCAGGGACAACCGATGCCGTCCAACAAGTTTAAGTTTAGGGTTAGCCGGGTTGAGACCAATCTCTAATTCCT
>JAUJNL010000078.1 GCA_030448185.1 Cytophagales bacterium
TTTCTCTACTCTGTCTTTATGAGATAGTAGTTTTCTCGATCAAGCTGCCCAACCAACAGAAAATTATTCCGTACTTATGGGGCCGGATGGTGATTTTTCGACTGCGGAGGTTCATCTCGCCCGGCTAAACGGCTATTCTCCGGTGAGCCTGGGTGAGAGCCGGCTCCGGACTGAAACCGCCGGAATTGTAGCCTGTCATACATTGCATTTAGTGAATGTTAAGAGTTAAGAGTTAAGAGTTAAGAGTTTATGAATAAAAGTAAAAGAAATTATTTCGTTTTTCCTGCCTCCTGCCGCTTGATACTGCCGCTTGTATTCTGCTTCTTAGTAGCTGCTCCGGGCACATTTGCCCAGCAGGCCGCGCTCAAAATCGGGAAGATGAAGTACGGCGGAGGGGGCGACTGGTACTGCAACCGTACCTCGCTGCCTAACCTGATTGATTACTGCAACAAAAACTTGCGGATGAATATAGCTGCCGAAGCCGAAGTAGTAGAACCGGGTAGTCCGGAGCTATTTTCCTTCCCATTCGTGCATATGACTGGTCATGGCAATGTGGTGTTTACCGATGCCGAGGCCCGCAATCTGCGTAAATACCTGCTCTCCGGCGGCTTTTTGCACATTGACGACAACTACGGGATGGATAAATTTGTCCGCCGGGAGATGAAAAAAGTATTCCCCGAGCTTGATTTTGTAGAACTGCCTTTCAACCACCCGGTTTACCATCAGAAGTTTGACTTTAGTAATGGTTTGCCCAAGATTCACGAACACAATGGCAAGCCCAGCCAAGGATTCGGGCTCATTTACGAAGGACGTTTAATTTGCTTTTACAGCTACGAATGTGACTTAGGCAACGGTTGGGAAGATCAGTCGGTGCACAATGACCCGGAAGAAAAACGGCAGCAGGCCCTGAAAATGGGAGCTAACCTGCTTACCTATGCTTTTATCAGTTATTAAATAATTGTTTCACCAGCATAAGAGCGCATCATCCAATGGGCATAGGTACTCACCTTTATACAGGTATAAATTATTTTTATATTAAAACATGCAACTTAATTGCGTTATTTTTGCGTTCAACATTTAAATTGCCTGCCAGTAATGTGTTGGCTTCGGATTAAGGTCACTGGCCATTTCCCCTACTACAGCGAGTTCAGCCTGAAAAGCGCCCTTAAATTAAATTTGTTCACCTAATAATTAATAGTCAAGTGATTTTCATTTTAGTTTTCTTTTTCGCGCACTGGTATTTATCCCTATTCTGCCAGACGTTTTTCCTGCACCGTTATTCTGCCCATAAGATGTTCACCATGAACAAATTCTGGGAGCGGTTCTTTTATACCATGACTTATATCACGCAGGGATCGTCCTATCTGAGTCCACGGGCTTATGCCATTCTGCACCGTATGCATCACGCCTACAGTGATACCGAAAAAGATCCTCACTCTCCCCATCACACCAAAAACGTATTTACGATGATGTGGAAGACCAAAGACATTTATAATCAGTACGCCCATTTTAAGCAGAACCCTGAGCCTCAGTTTGACCGCGATTACCCCGTTTGGAACTTTATGGAGAAACTGGGCGATTCATGGGCTTCCCGGGCGGGCTGGGGCATACTTTACTCATTGATCTACATTGGGGCTTATATGTATTTGGATATGCCGGCGGTGCTTTTCCTGCTGCTGCCAATTCACTTTGTTATGGGACCGTTCCACGGTGCGATTGTAAACTGGAGTGGTCACAAATACGGCTACTCTAACTACGACAACCACGACGAATCTAAAAATTCACTGGTTTTTGATGTGTTGATGATGGGAGAGTTATTTCAGAATAATCATCACAAACTACCTAACCGCGCTAATTTCGGAGCGAAGTGGTTTGAATTTGATCCTACCTATCCAGTGATTAAAATGCTGAGCTGGATGAAAATTATTCAGATGCGTCAGGTAAAAGTGAAAGCCTGACTATTTCTGCCGGTAAAACGAAAAAGGGAGCCACAAGGCTCCCTTTTTCGTTTTACCGGCAAGACAAATGCCGAACATTACCAATCCAATATTTGACCGGACGGCTTTATTCTCCGCCTCCTTTGGAGGTACCTGCCTCCTCAAACTTCATGATCTCCCCGGCCGGTTCTACCAGTTCCGGAAAATTATTGGTTGCTTTATTTACCTCGCGACCCACTTCATAGGCTTCCATCCGGGCCGGATCATAAGGGCGTAGCAGGGCAAAGGCGTCCTCAAAGGAGGCTTTGGGATCAATCCAGCGGTGGGCTTCCTCCGCGGGCAAAACAGCCGGCATGCGGTCATGCAACTGACGCATAAACGGATTGGCATCCATAGTTATGATGGCGAAAGTGGGGATTTCTTCACCGGTTTCGCGGTTCAGCCAGCGGTTCCAGATACCGGCAAAGGCAAATAGTTCCTGGTCGGTAGGGTGAATACTGAACGGCGTCTTGGCCTTTCCCTGTCCACGCCACTCGTAGAAGTTATTGGCCAGCACCAGGCAGCGCTGCTCCCGGATGATCTTGCGGAACGTCACCTTTTCCGTAATCCCCTCCAGCCGGGCATTGATCATTTTGTACCCAACATTCTCTTCCTTAGCCCACTCCGGAATCAGACCCCAGCGGAAAAGCTGCACCTGACCGGGATCTTCATTGGTGATCACGGGCAGGTTTTGGGCGGGAGCAGCATTGAAATTGGGCGGGAAATTTCCCCCGAAACGAGCCGCGAAACGGGCTTCTACCTGGGGCAAATCAAGCGTAATGGAATAGCGGCCACACATATTTTTACAGGTTTTAGAATAAGGATGTAAGTGATAAGACAAAAGGTATATAGATTACTGATCAAACTCTTCCTCTATAATACCGTACACGGAAAATTAGAGAAAAAAGACAAAAAAAGTGCGGGTTTTGGCTTACTCCGGTACCGGATCATTCTGCGTCTTTCTTCTACCATACTGAATTTCGTTTCTTAATTTATGAACCTGGAAAAAGTTATTAACCAAGTAGAAGACAACTGGGGTATCGTAGGAGCCCTCATAGTACTGGCCACCGCTGCTGGTCTCGGGTATATCATACACCGGATCTTCTTTGCCTGGCTGGCTATTCAGCTGGTGGCTCTGGCCCGGGCGATCATTCTTAGCCGGTACGATATCACGGCAGCGGATAACCTGCTGGCCCGTAAGGTCAACACTCAGTTCCGGATTGTGGAGCGAATTATAGTATTTACAATCATTTTATTTGCCGTAGCCGTTGCCTTACTCACTTTTGAGCAGGTACGTGAAGTGGGCGTAACCATGCTTACCTCGGCGGGTATCATTGGGATTATCGTTGGTTTTGCGGCCCAAAAAACGTTAGGCAACCTCCTGGTGGGTATCCAGATTGCCATATCCCAGCCGATCCGCATTGATGATGCTATACTAGTGGAGGGTGAATTTGGCCGGGTCGAAGAAATCAACCTTACCTTCGTAGTAGTGAAACTCTGGGATGAACGCAGGCAGATTGTTCCGATTAATTATTTTATTGAAAAAACCTTTCAGAACTGGACCCGGGTATCTACGGAACTGCTGGGCACGGTGTATTTCTACCTGGACTATAATGCACCAATTGAAGCGATGCGCCAGGAATTGGGGCGCATTCTGGCGGAAACCCCTTTATGGGACCAGAAAGCTTCAGCCTTGCAAGTAACTAATGTAAAGGAAAGCACGCTGGAAGTACGGATATTGGTCAGCGCCTCTAACAGCGGACGAACCTTTGACCTCCGCTGCCTGGTACGGGAAAAGATGATCACTTTCCTGCAACAGCAGTATCCGGAATGCCTGCCGCGCAACCGGGTCGAAATGCTCAGTCCTCCCTCCTATGGTGGCGAGTCCAGTCTGGATGCAACGCAAAAGCCCGCACCAGCCAGGAGGTAACACTTCTACGCTAGGCTAAAGTACCCTCAACAGGGTAAAAAACTGGACAGAATTCTTTTTTTTTGTACCGATTCCTGGCTTATTCCCGTATATTGAGGCAAGACCGCGACTTTATGTAGTAAACAGTCTGTATCTTGCGTAGCAAAAAACGCACAGATATAGTGTTACTTGCAGCAAGAGGTGATTCGTAATTGGGAAATTTAACATTCAACTTTACCCAAACAGCTTCTAAGCCTGACTCAGACTAATGGATTCAATCATTTATGTATCGATAAGGAGAGCCCATCATTTTCCAAACAAATTCAGTTCCTATGGCACGTCTGATAACTATTTCCAATCGATTACCTATCTCCGTAAAAGTTAAGGATGGCAATTTCATTTATGAACAAAGCGTTGGCGGCCTGGCCACGGGACTGAGCTCAACCGGAGCGAAGGAAAACTGGTGGGTAGGCTGGCCGGGAATGACGATTAAGCCTGAAGATCATGATTCGCTTACCGCGCGGATGAACCACGACACCCTGCAGCCGGTATTCCTGAATGACCGCGACTACGAGAATTTTTACGAAGGCTTCAGCAACAAGACCGTGTGGCCGCCGTTTCACTACTTTAAGCAATACACCATTTATAAAAAGACCTACTGGGAAGCCTACCGGAAGGTAAAAATGAGTGCTTCTGAGGAGGTTAAAAAAATAGCCCAGCCGGATGATGTATTCGGTGCACGATTACCAGTTAATGCTGCTGCCTCCTGCTCCGTGAGGCATTCCCTCATGCAACTATTGGCTTTTTCCTGCATATTCGCGCTTCTCTACGAACTGTTCCGCTCATGCCCCTGGCGTAAAGAAATTCTGGAGGAATATTAGGCGCTGATCTGGCAGGTTTTCACACATTTGACTACGTGCGGCACTTCCTGAGCGCTACCTCCCGAATTCTGGGATACGACAACTACTTAGGCCGCATTAACCTGCCGGGCCGGGTGAGTGAGGTGAACTCCTTCCTGATGGGCATTGATTACGAAAAAATTTGCCAAAGCTGTTTTTGAAAAGAGACGATCCGCGAAATCATCGAACTCCGGCAGCAATTAGGTAAAGACAAAATTATTCTTTCCATTGACCGCCTTGACTATTCCAAAGGCATTCTGCAACGCGTACAAGCCTTTGAAAGGTTCCTGGAACGCTATCCGGAATACCAGGGCCAGGTGACCCTACTTATGATTGTAGTGCCTTCCCGGGCTACGGTGGACCAGTATAACCAGCTCAAGCAACAGATTGATGAAGCCGTCGGACGCATTAATGGTAAGTATAATACGCTGCGCTGGACGCCTATCCATTATTTCTACCGGGCCCTGCCCTTCCATACGCTGGCCGCGGTCTACTATATGGCCGATGTCGCCTTAGTAACTCCGTTCCGGGATGGCATGAACCTGATTGCCAAGGAGTATATTGCTTCCAAGACGGACCAGACCGGCGTACTGATTCTGAGTGAAATGGCCGGCGCCGCCAAGGAACTAATTGAGGCCGTACAGGTAAACCCCGATGATATTCACGACATTGTACGGGCCCTGCATAAAGCCCTGACCATGCCGCAACAGGAGCAAATAGCCCGTAATGCGGCCATGCAGCAGACCTTGAAGCGGTATAATGTAACCCGTTGGTCAGAAGTATTCATGACTCGCTTACAGGAAGCCCACCAAGCTACCGATAAGATTAAGCGGAAACGCTTCAGCGAAGAGATCCTGGCCGAAATTGTCAATGCCTACAATGAATCGGATAAGCGGCTCTTTCTGCTGGATTACGACGGTACCCTGGTTGACTTCCAGGATGATCCGCAGAAAGTTTCTCCGGATGAATACCTGGTCAACTTGTTGCGAAAACTCTCTGACCAGCCCGAAAACAATGTGGTGGTCATTAGCGGCCGGGATAAGGACACCCTGGAACGTTGGTTGGGCCACCTCAATATCGGTATTGTAGCCGAACACGGAGTATGGTCCCGGGAACCCGGCGATGAATGGGTGCAGGCTGACTTTATCGACCAGGAATGGAAAGCCGAGCTGAAGCCTATACTTGAATTTTTCGTCGACCGTACGCCTGGATCTTTTATTGAAGTAAAAGATTTCTCGCTGGTATGGCATTACCGTAAAGCCGACCAGGGCCTCGCCGAAGTCCGCAAGCACGAACTGATTGATACCTTGGCGCAGTATACGTCTTCCATGCGTCTGCAAATACTGGAAGGCAACAAGGTAATAGAAGTAAAAAATGCCGGGATCAACAAAGGACACGCCTCGGTACGGTGGATTGAGAAAGTAGGCAAAGGCTGTTTTGCATTAGCCGCTGGTGATGACTTTACCGATGAAGATATTTTCAAGGCGCTGGCTCCTTATCCCAATATATTTACCCTGAAAGTAGGCACCAACCTGACCGCCGCCAAGTACAATCTGTCATCCAACCGGGATGTGCTTCGTACCCTGCACGTGCTCAGTGAGCAGCAAAGAGTCACCTCCAACTATCAAAGCGCTTAATGATCTGCTGATTAGATGATGAAAAAAATTACTACTTCCCGGATGAGGTAACTTATCCGGGAAATTTAGTTTAAGCATCTCTCCGCTATTCCTCGTGATTCGGCTGGCTCTTTCTCTTGTCTGAACTCCTACCTGGTACTTATGTCTAATCTCTCTTTTTCAGTATGGCGACAAAAATAGAAATTATCAAGGGCGATATCACTCAAGTGACGGCTGATGCCATCGTAAATGCGGCGAATTCGTCGTTGTTAGGCGGTGGTGGCGTAGATGGCGCCATTCACCGGGCAGGTGGCCCGCAAATCCTTGAAGCGTGCCGCCAAATTCGGAATCGTCAGGGCGGTTGCCCCACGGGGGAAGCCGTTATTACAACTGCCGGCCGGTTACCAGCCAAATATGTAATCCATACCGTTGGCCCCGTCTGGCAAGGTGGTAATAAAGGCGAAAGTGAGTTATTGGCTAGTGCTTATTTGAATAGCCTACGGCTGGCTATGGAAAACAAGTGTCAGTCGATTGCCTTTCCCAATATCAGTACCGGAGTGTATGGATTTCCCCTCGCAAAAGCGGCTCAAGTTGTCCATCAAACCGTAAGCGGTTTTCTGAATAATAATCCGGCTGCGTTGCGTACGGTTATTTTCGTTTGCTTCGACGAGGAAAACTACCGTTTGTACCAGCAGTTGTGGCACCAGCCGGACCATTGATTGCAGCAGATTCTTTTCTCCAGATGCAACCGGCCCGTCATCCTGCCTTCGGGAAGACCGGGAGTGCAGTAAGCGTGTTTTACCTGGTTTCACCCCTGCCGGTTTTAACCAGGGCACCATTCGTCAAAATAATTTAAATTGCCCGGCTTACACTGGTTAGTGATTAACTGTTCAATATAAGTATTCATGATTTCTGGCTACCGGACTTTTATCATTCTCTTTACGTTCATTTTTCATTCGGTTTACCTGCTTTCCGCTCCAACGACCAGTACCTGGCAGAACACGCCAGCTACTTGCCGGGCCACCCTGGAAAATGACATACTCACGCTTGAAAATAACCTGATCAGCCGGCAATACCGGTGGAATGGCGGCCACCTGATCAGTACCCGCTTAACGGACAAGCTGACCGGGCATACCTGGATGCTTGACGGTAAAACGCCTGACTGCTTTTTGCCAGGAGCTGCCGGTGAGCCTACGCCGGGCAAACTTAATGTAAGTGAACAAAAAACCACTCCCATTACACCGGCTCACCTCCGGGCCGAAGTAACCGTGAAACTCGGCGGCCTGGAAGTAAAAAGAATTTTTCGGATTTATCCGGATTGTCCGGCCATTGCTTGTGATTATTACCTGAGGGGTCAGGTAAACGGTAACTGGACGGCAGCAACCAATAATGCGGGTGATCTGCGCAATATTGAAAACAAAGCAGCGGAGCAGGAAGGCAAAGCTAGGGTAACCGTACTGGACCGTTTAACGGTGCCCGGCGTTCATTGGAAATTGAAAGCCGGGCAATTCTTTGATATCACCGACCGGACCAATACCCTGGTGCAGGAAACGAGTCTGCTCCCGTACCGGGCCGAAAGTTACCTGACTGGAAATCTACTCTTTGCGGAAGAAACCCTGTCGGGACGGGGACTATTTATCCTGAAAGAAGCGCCTTCATCTAGTGTACAGCTCCACTACCCTGGCTTTGATTTTGTGGCTAAAACGGGTGAGATTCAGACTACCGGTATTGGGCTGGTGCCGGAAGACCTGCACCCGGAGGAATGGACGAAAGGATACGGTTTCGTAATCGGGATAAGTCAGCAGGGAAATGCGGGACAGTTATCGGCGCTGCGAACGTATCAACAACAAATCAGGCTGCACAAACCAAGTCGGGACGAGATGATTCTGATGAATACCTGGGGAGACCGGGGACAAGATTCCCGGATCAATGAGAAGTTTTCCATCCAGGAACTCAAAGCCGGCAATCAACTGGGCATTACCCATTTTCAATTGGATGATGGCTGGCAGTTCGGCCGGTCCAGTAACTCGGCCTTCGGCGGCGGTTCGCTGACCAAGATATGGGATAATCCCCAGTACTGGACACCCCATCCCGAACGGTTCCCGAAGGGATTAAAGCCGGTAGTGAAGGCGGGTAAGGAACTCGGCATCGAGGTATGCCTGTGGTTTAACCCCAGCGCGGATAACAGCTACGAACACTGGGAAAATGATGCCAATGCCCTGATCCGTTTATACAAGGAGTACGGTATTCGCACTTTTAAGATCGACGGAGTGAAAATTCCGGACAAACGGGCTGAAATCAATCTGCGTCGTATGTTCGACAAAGTAATGGAAGCCACCGGGCAAGAAGCCGTTTTTAACCTGGATGTCACGGCCGGGCGGCGCTTTGGTTACCATTATTTCAATAGAGAATATGTTGATTTAGTTTTATAGAGCCGAGTAAGTAACTTCATAGTGAAAGGGGTGGAATCGAAGCCTAAAAAATTATGCAAGGCGGCACAGGTCAGGAAGATTTTATGGGTAAACTGGTTTTTACGCAAACGACACTCGTCTTTGAGAATGCGGTAGCGTTTGATACTGCCGATGGCGTGTTCAATGCGGCGAAAAGCGGAAACAATCCGGTTGGTTTGTTTCTGCTGAGCTGTCAGTTCTTTACCACGCGGCTTTTTCATCGGTTGCTGAATGGTTACGCCCTTCGGGACGGTAGCCTTGATAGCCGGTATCTTGCCAGAGGGTAAAGCCTTTAGGAATCGAATAGTGCGTATCGGCCAGCTTCTTATCGTGGGTTTTACCCGTAACGGTGGCACTTACAAACAAGACCAGGCACAAAGAATTAACCACTAACGCATGCTTAATGGTATGATTCTTCTTTTGCCACTGTAATGGGTTTGTTGCGCATCGGGGTCTTGGGGACGGGGAATTTCTCGTTCTACTCCCTCGTGCAACAGATGTTTACCGACCGGATCATCAGTTGAGTGAGCCTTACTAGCAGCTAAAACGGTTTGTAATTGGGCATCGGTCTGAGCGGGTACTGCTTGGGCTAAGGCCAGACTTTTATCCAGAATCACTTGCAATCCGTGCACAAATACATTACACTGCTGCTGCTCGATACCAAACAGGTCTGCATGTTGTTCTTGCAAGGGATTGAGTTTGCAGTAGGATAGAATGAAAGCTAACCGTTCGGCTACTGAAGGTAAAGGGCTATTGGCATAGAGCACAAACTGGCGTAAGCCGCTTCGACGCTTCCCGTTGAGATGATACCGGCTCAAATACTCGTTGTGGGCTTGCTCGAAATAGGGCACTAACTCTTGAAAGGCTTCCACACTGTAACCAGTCATGGCCTTACAACGAGTCGGATTCGTTAACCATTGTTCGTATTTCATCCCCAAAGTTTGCTCGCACGCGGGAGTTTACCAATTTAATTCAACATATTCTCTATTGAATACGGGAATATATTTCTAGAAAACCGGTACACTGATTGGGCCAATTATTACCCGCACTGGACGCTTCGTAACCTGTGGATGCTCTCCCGGTACGTGCCGCCGCAGAATCTGCAAATCGAATTTCTGAATAAATGGCGTAACACGAACAAATATACCGCTGATGATCCGCTGTCTCCCGCTAAAATGCCTTTCGATTACCTGTTTGCTATTACCCTGATGGCCCAACCCCTGGCTTGGTTTGAGGCTACTGGCCTTCCGGAAGAAGCTTTCAAGGTTTCTCCTTTTATAAAAAAATACCGGCAGATTCAGGCAGATATTCACCAGGGGCAAATTTTCCCGATTGGCCAGGAGCCATCCGGCACAGGCTGGACCGGTTTTCAGTCTATGAATGGCCGTAAAGGATACTTCCTGGTTTTTCGGGAGTTTAACGAACATACTAAAGCAGTATTACCTACTTTTATTCCGGCCAGCCAACAGGTAGCCTGTCGCCTGATCGCGGGTCAAGGCAAAGACTTTGAGGCAACAGCCGATGAAAAAAGCCAGCTGTCCTTTCAACTGCCCGCGGCCAATACCTTTGCGTTATACGCCTATGAGATCAGGTAAAAAAGACTGTATGGTTAAACGGTCTGCTATCATACTGTTTCTGTTGTTTTCCGGTTCCCTGTGGGCGCAGCGTCCGGCTTTAACCCGTGCCGATACCCTGCGTGGTTCCATCACTCCTGAGCGGACCTGGTGGAATCTGACCTATTACCATTTGCAGGTACGCTTGCATCCCGGTGACAGCACCCTGAGTGGCAGCACTGCTGTCCACTACCAGATCACAAGTCCCTGGCAGATAATGCAGATTGATTTACAACCGCCTTTACAGGTATTGAAAGTAGAACAAGAAGGTCAGGAATTACCCTTCCGGCAAGAGGGCAACGCGTATTTTATCACCCTCAAAAAGGAGCAAAAAGCAGGTCAAAGGGAAGTGCTTACCGTTTACTACTCGGGAAAACCAAGAGTAGCCCGCAAACCTCCCTGGGATGGCGGCCTTACCTGGGGCAGGGACAGCACCGGAAAGCACTTCATTGCTACTTCCTGCCAGGGACTTGGTGCCAGTGCCTGGTGGCCGTGCAAAGACCATATGTACGATGAACCTGATAGTATGCTTATCAGCGTAACGGCGCCGGATAATCTAATGGACGTGTCGAATGGAAGATTACGAAAGGTAACCAGTAATCCGGACGGTACCCGAACTTTTGACTGGTTTGTGGCCAACCCGATCAATAATTACGGGGTCAATATGAACGTAGCCAACTACGTGCACTGGAACGAAACCTATGCGGGTGAAAAGGGGCCCTTATCACTGGACTTTTACGTGCTGCCCCAGCACGAGGCTGCGGCCCGGAAACAATTTAAACAGGTGCCGCAGATGCTGAAAGCCTTTGAACACTGGTTTGGCCCGTATCCGTTCTACGAGGATGGCTACAAATTGGTGGAGGTGCCTTATCTGGGTATGGAACACCAGAGTTCGGTTACGTATGGCAATGGCTTCCGGAACGGGTATCTGGGAAAAGACCTGTCGGGTACGGGCTGGGGTCTGAAGTGGGACTTTATCATCGTACACGAGTCGGGGCATGAGTGGTTTGCCAATAACATCACGTACCAGGACATTGCCGATATGTGGGTGCACGAAAGCTTTACCAGTTACTCGGAAAGTTTGTTTGTGGAATACCATTACGGTAAAAAAGCCGCTGCCCAGTATACAATTGGCTGCCGTACCCTTATCCGGAATGACCGTCCCATTATTGGTCCTTACGGGGTGAATCAATCCGGCTCAGGAGATATGTATTCCAAGGGGCACAATATGCTGCATACCATCCGGCAAATCGTGGATAATGATGCCCAATGGCGGCAGATCCTCCGGGGATTGAACAAAACTTTTTACCACCAGACGGTTACCGGAAGCCAAATCGAAGCCTATCTTAGCCAACAATCTGGCCGTAATCTGCAAAAGGTGTTTGACCAATACCTGCGGGATACCCGGATTCCGGCCTTAGAGTACCGGCTGGAGAAAAACCAGCTGCAATACCGCTGGGCCGATTGTGTGCCCGAATTTAACATGCCAGTAAAAGTTAAGCTCGATCAATCGAAGTCTTACCAGTTACTCCAGCCAAAAACAGAATGGCAATCCCTGAAGGTAAATAATCTGGTTGAGTTAAGGGCCGATCCTGATTTTTATATTATGGTCAGGAAAATTGATTGACGCCATAGTTTATTGAATAAATACCAGAGGGCTTTACGGGAGATGACTTGCTTGAAGCGCTGGTACAATTCAAGTAGTTCCTGTTCATTGCCCATGTAACTATGAGCAGGATCATCCACTTCCCAGCCAGCCTTTTTGCAACTGTCGGTCTATATCGGCACGAAGCAATACTGGGTTGACAAAAGGTTTATTATTCATCCAGTAAACGAAAGATAATACGCTGAAAAAGAGATTATATAGCAGTGCTGTCCGTATAAAGGTACATATTTATCCAATTTATCTTATTTTTTATAAAAATATTATAATAAAACTTCTGGTAGAACTTGGTGGAATTCCAGCGCAGCTTAGGATTACGGTATTTATTTTATACCATTATGGGCTGTGTGGACCCTATTTACTTAACTGCCCGGTTGATTTGGTACCAGTCGCACAGATCGGTGAGTGGGCACTTTTGACAGCGCGGCACAGACCAGACGCAAATCCGCTGGCCATGCCACAAGAAATGCACGTGAAAATTATACAACACTTTAGGCTCCGGGGCAGCATATCCAGCAGAATGGTATGCGCTTTTTCGGCGGTAGTCTTAGGACCAATAATTCCAACTCGCTGCGTTACCCGGTGCACATGAGTGTCAACGGGCATTACGGGTTTGTAAAAATTGAATAGGAGCACTAAGGTAGCCGTTTTTAACCCTACACCGGGCAATGACATGAGCCAGTTCATAGCTTCTTCAGTGGGCATGTCGGCCAAAAAAATCAATATTTGCAACTCCTCCTTCCTCAAAAATACGGGCAAGCACTTTTTTGATATTAGTAGCCTTGGGTTCCGGAAACCGGGAAGAGGCAATAGCTTCTACCAGTTCCTCCCAGGGGGCATCACGCACTCCTTCCCATGATCCGAAACGTTCCAGCATGCGGAAATAGGCCTTCTCTTCATCGGCGTGGGTAGTCCGGTGCGAAAGCATGGTTGAGATAAGTTCCCGCATATTGTCCCGGCGGGCTTTGTGGTCTAATTCACCGTATAGCGCCTGCAGACGTAGGTGGGATTCCCACGCTTTTTCTTTGGATGTCCATTGTTGAGGAGCAGCTGACATATTTTTTCATTAACAGTTAACCCATATACTTACCCTGGCTGTCAGGAGTTACATTACCCTAAAAACAAAAGCTGCCCGGCATTGTTTTGCCGGGCAACTTACCCTCAATTGGGTTTGATCATTTAATAGCGAATCAGAAATTCGGTCCGGCGGTTCTGCTGATGCTGGTCATCAGGGCAAGGTACTCCATCACCGCAGTTATTGACCAGAACTTTTTCACCAAAGTAGTTCACCCGGATTCTTGTTTGACTGATTCCTTTACTAATCAGGTAACTATTGGCTTCTTTAGCCCTTAAAGCTGACAGGCTGACGTTATAGGAAGGACTTTCGCGACTATCCGCATATGCCCTAAGCTCAATTTTCAAGTGAGGAACTGCCTTTAGCAGGGTAATCAGTTTATCCAATTCCGGTTTAGCATCTTCCCGGATACCGCTCTGATCTACATTATAATAAATGCTACTGATTCGGGTGAAAGATTTAACCGGAACATTAGATTCGTTCAATTTACGTTCCAGTAAACCGGCCAGGTCCTTTTCCCCTTCGTCATCAGTCTGATCAATTACAAACCTCATCTTACCATTGATGGTTTGCAAGTACTTCAGGTTCTGATCTTCTTTAAACTCAAACATCCGGCCTTTGTAATTAACAAACACTTGTTCATGGCCACTGATGTTTTGAATAGCAAAGATCTCGACACCAGTAGCATTGTTTGTATTGTAGGTAGTAACCGACCCGGAACGTTGTTTAAATTCTCTTGCTTTTGCCACATCAGATATTTCGGCTCCCGAGGCTTCCGAAATTTTGCGATCTGCAAAACCCGGCTTGCGAAGGGCCAAAGGCTGGACTTGCTGATTTTCCCGGGGCGCTTTAGGCTTATTTACTAGCAGCCTTATGCGTCCCTTTCCAATTAAATCGGCCGGATAGATATTATTTAACACACCATTTTTATCATTCTTATTCGCAATGATGGAATAGGTAGCCGTAGGATCAGCATCAAACTGAACCAGACCGGATTGATCCGTTTTCAGCTTCTTCTCA
The DNA here is from genome assembly GCA_030448185.1 of Cytophagales bacterium. GTDB lineage: Bacteria > Bacteroidota > Bacteroidia > Cytophagales > 172606-1 > CADCTQ01. The sequence continues at coordinate 14,222 of JAUJNL010000078.1, forward strand.
TCACTAGTCTTTTGATTAAGCAGGTACAATTGTGCATTTGCTAAGGGGCTTCCGCTGACTTCATCAATTACCTCTACTTCAACTGGCACCATTGCGGGCAGTATTTTATCTAAGGCTAGCTTTACAATCAGCGTATCCCCGGTGGGAACGTCGATGGTTGAAATAAGCTTAGCCCTATTTTTATAGCCTTTGGCTGCTACCTTAACTGTGTAGGTATTGTTGGCGATGCCCGGAAACGAGATGTTATTATTAGTAACCAAACCCTTAGTGCTCTTCTGAGTCTTACCATCGATTATGTATCCGCTCACTGCCGGAACAGGTCTCCCGGTGCGACTATCGGTAATAATCAGTTTGATTGGCGTTACTGCATTGGCATCAGGTGACTTACTGGCACTGGCTACTACAGTAGAATCATTTTCCCCGTTAAGTGCTGAATTATTCCACTGCTTGACAATACCGGCCGTTTCTCTGCCTTCTGTCGCCATAGCATACTCAGACTTACCTTCTGCATCAAAGGACAGATAGCCTTGTTTATCAGAAGTAATACGTTTCTCTGCCCCGGTAGTTTCATTAAGCAGGTACATCCTAGTATTAGCCAAAAGTTGCCCAGACTTTTCATCGACCAGCTTAGTTTTCACCAAACTATTGCCAGATACCGTTTTTTCCATAGCCAGATTAATTGAAACAGTATCCCCCATACTCCACTCTTTAGTAGTCACAATAGAGATCTTATTCTTATACCCAGGCTTACTTGATTTAAGAATATAATTACTGCCTGCCTTTGCTTCAAAAAGGGTCTGCCCATTTTCCATACGGCCTTCAATTTCATTTCCGGTAGCATTATCAAATAAAGCTACCAGCGCATCACGTACAGGGGTGCCGCTCAGTTCATCAGAAATAACACTTTGAATAACTACGGTTGATGCAGTTGTGCCCGATGATTCATTCTCGGGTATGGCACTCAAAATGGTAGCGGGATGAATTTCCTTCGTTACCAACATCGAGGAAGAGGGGCCATTGATGGGAATCTGTAAAGTGTCTTTATTAGCAACCAGGCTGGTAAGCACATTACTCTTTTCTCCCTTTTCTACCACTAGTGCGTAACTGCAGTCGAACTTAGCATCAAAACGGAAATACCCTTTTCTATCCGTTTTCAGGCTTCTCTCATCGCTAGTAACTTCGTTGAGGAGGTAAATTTCGGCTCCGACTACTGCCTTCCGCGTATCTGCATCGTAGACAAATGCTGTCATTGGGGCAGCTATGGCCCGGCCTTTGTCCAGCCGTATGCTCAACTGGGGTTTATCCGCTTTCTCTAACTGGGTAGTCGAAAAAACAATGGATTTACTGGAATAAGTCTCTTTGTCGACTTTGAGAACATAATTGCCTGGTTCCAGTTCAAAAGCAATCTTACCATCTTCGCGGCTAATTTTAGTCTCCTTCTGGCTAGTCATTTCGTAAAGGCGCACATTGGCACCCGCAATCAATGCACGATTGCTGCCATCAAGCACTAAGCCTTCCAAAGCAATTTTTGCTAATTGCTTCTTTCCACCGGGTTGTGGAACGTCGTAGCAAGGGATATGAATTGTATCGTTTTTCAGTATTGCCGGATTACTGGCCACTATACCGGACAGGATGCCGCTCTTATTTCCTCCTTCGGCAATGATAGCGTAGGAAGAGGAGAAAGCTGCTTTAAAGGAAAAAGTACCTTCGGCTCCTCCAGTAAGGAGTTTTTCTTCGCTGGTCACTTCATCCAACAGATAAATATGTGCCTTAGGCAATGCTTTTCCGGTTTGGGCATCATACACATAGGCCACTAGGTCAGTTATCGTAGACTTCTCTTTCTCCATGGCTACTTTCACGCGGATCGTGTCCCCCGGATGGTGCTTCTGCGTTGGAATAATAATAGTCTTATCCGCAAACCCTTCCTTAGTGGCTTTCAGAACGTAATTCTCACCGGGATACACTGGAAAGGAGAATTTTCCCTTTTCTGCTGTTGCGGTACTCTCTTTGTGCGTCCGGGTACTTAAGAGAGTAAGTTTAGCACCATCTAAAACCTGAGCATTGGTTGCTTCGGCTACCGTTCCTTCCAGTATTAATGATTTTATGCTGAAATAATAGATATCATCACTCCCTTTGCCTCCTTTCCGGTTGGAGGAGAAATAGCCGGCTTGCCCGTTTTTGTCAATAATAAAGGCAAAATCATCAGCATTGGTGTTTATGGGATAACCAGGATTGGATACAATCAGGGCGTCTTCCCCTTTCAGATCAGATTTATAAATGTCTAGTCCACCTAATCCCCCATACCCATCGGAAGAGAAGTAAAGTACAGAATCGGCCTGGATAAAAGGGAACATTTCATTGCCTTCCGTATTTATCTGCGGTCCCATGTTAACCGGCTTGCTCCAAGTGCCTCCCTCAAGTTTGCTGTAGTAAATATCCATTCCTCCCCGTCCACCGGGCATATCCGAAATAAAATACAGGGTTGCACCATCAGAAGTTACTGCGGGATGCCCTACCGAAAAATCATCGTCATTAAATGGCAAGGGAGTAATGCCTATCCAGCTTTTGCCATCGCCGTCGCGTTCTGCATAATACAGACTAATACGTCCAACGCCGTCCTGGCTATTACGCAGTTTACCGTCCTTCTGGAGGCTACTACGGGTAAATATCATTTTGCGGTCTCCATCAAAGAAGACCGCCGGCCCTTCGTGATAACGACTGTTTACAGCACCATTAAATTTCTGGGGTTTGGCCAGATCTCCATCCGGCTTTATCCGGCTAAAGTATACATCAAGCAGGGCTGACTGATCCCAGCTATACACATGCTGAACAAAGAGCTCCTTCCCTACTGAAGAAACAAACACGAGTCCATCCTGATAGTAAGTCGGGCTAAAATCAGCGGCCTTTGTGTTAATGGAAAGTTTTTGAATTGAATAAGAAGCTGAATCGCGGTAGAAATCGGCGAGGTTACTAATCCCCCAAACGCGGTTCAGCGCCCGGTTATCCGTCTTTATGCGTTCCTGATATTTACTATACCAAAGCTTGGCTTCTTCATACTGTTCACTTGCGTTCAGGGCCTGAGCATAATACAACAGATGGACAGGAGAAACCACACTATCTTTCTCTACTACTTTTGCGTACCATTTGGCTGCATTTACGTTATCATTCAGCTTACGGTAGCACTCGGCTACTTTTAGCTTTATCTGATCGTTATCCGGTGATTTCTTTAAGATAAAAGTATAAAGTTCAGCCGCCGGGCCGAAGGAATAATTTGCGTATAGTTCATCCGCCCTTTTAAGGTTACTTTTAAGGTTGGTCATAATGCTCCCATTCTGCCCATATGAAAATTGGGCCAGGACAAGAGCGATGACGTATATAACTACCTTTTTAGGCATGTATCTGGCAATCAGATTTTGCATTTTCAGAAATACCGGGGCGTAATAAGTTTATTCTTGGAAAAGGAAAACCGGTAATTCAACATGAGTTCGTGCGTACCCTTGGTTACGCTTCTAATCTGGCTGGAAGTGGAAAAGTCATAGGCGTATCCCAGTTTTAGCTGATTCGTTAGCTGCAGCTCAAGCAGGGCATCAATAGATTCGAAAGAACGGTAAGATAAGCCTACCCAAATCACATCTTTAATCAGCAGGTTGGTATTAAGATCAACTGATACCGGAGCTCCCTCAACCGCTTTCACTAAAAGACTTGGCTTTATTTTTAAATTAGGATTAAGATCGAAAACGTAACCACCAGTCAGAAAATAATGCCTACGGGAGCGAGCCGTGCTGATATCAGAAGTCAGGTTATAGTAATGAGTCAGCAACTGAGGGATGGAAAGACCTACATACATCCGGTCGGAATAATAGTAAAAGCCAGTACCGATCTGGGGCATAAAACGATTGACCTCTTCGGCTCCGAAATTCGGGTCATTCAGGTCTCTTACCGCTAACTGCCCCAAACGGTAGTTGGTGAAGCCACCTTGAGCTCCCATGGATAAGGTCGATTTCGGAAATTTAATCTGATACGAGAAGCACAAAGTGCCGCCGGTTTGCTGGTTTTTCCCGATTTGGTCGTTAACAAACAGAATTCCAGCCGAAAAATTTTTATCCAGGATTGGAGAATGCAACGAAAATGTTTGGGTGCTGGGAGATCCTTCGAAACCAAGCCACTGTTTACGGGCCAAAAAAGTAGCACTCAGTGCCCCTTGGCTGCCCGCATAGGCTGGGTTTAAGGCCAACCCATTGAACATATACTGCGTAAACATGGCCTGTTGCTGCCCGTTGCAATTAATTTGGAAAAAACTCTGGCTTAGTAATAAAAGAATAAAATAGCGTAATTTTTTTTTCATCTGCTACAGTGGTGGCCAGTCGTTAACGATTAAGTACTACGTATCCCTTTACTAGTTTGCTACCGTTTCCGAGGCTGATGATGTAGAAATAAGTACCATCCGGCAATTCATTTCCGCCTACCTGATGTCCCCGATTCGATATTCCGGACCAGACTTTGTTCACGTTATCGTATCCCCTCTCTTCATACACTAAGTTACCCCATCGGTTATAGATACTCACCTTATTACCAGGATACAGATCGATATCCCGGATAAACCAAGCGTCATTTTTGCCGTCGTTATTAGGCGAAATACCTTCATATACCAACAAATCAGCCGTCCGTATTACATTAATGGAAACAGTAGCCTGTGCACAAAGAGTTGGATTACCACTATCACACACCTCATAAGTAAAGCTATCCGGACCGTAATATTCAAAAACAGGTTCATAGGTATAAGTGCCATCTTCGTTCAGCTTTAAGGTGCCATGCAGCGGAGTTACTACCGGGGTAGTATTCACTTTTAACTGATCTTTGTCTACATCGCTATCATTAGCCAGTAAAGTACTACCCGTCAAAAGGGTACTTTCATTGGTCTCGACATAATCATCTTTGGCAATGGGAGTATCATTTACCGGAATAACCGTTACGGTCACAACAGCCTGCGCACAGAGAGCCGGAGAATCATCATCACAAATCTGATAGGTAAATGAATCGGCACCGTTAAAGTCCGTGTTGGGAGTGTAGACAATTATACCAGTAGTCTTGTTTACACTTACTTTGCCATTTGCCGCCCATTGAGAAGGGATAAACCAGCCGGGCTCAGAGGTCCATCCACATCCGAGTCATTACGCATCACCGCTATCTCTACAGGTGTATCTTCATCAGTAGTAGACTGGTCGTTCTGGGCAACAGGAGTATCATTTACCGGGGTAAAGGCAATATTAAGAATAGCTGAAGCTGAGGCGTAAACCTGGCCGTCATACCCATTCAATCAAAGCGGGTACTGCCGTTAAAGTTGAGTGTCGGACGGAAAACCAGTTTATTAAGTTCAGCAGCAGGTATCTCCTGATTGGTTGTTACCGGAGCCTCATTGAAAAGCAAGGTCCCATTGGCCGGTAAGGTGTTGATCTGCACCTTCTGTAAAGCATCGCCTTCTACATCGGTGTAGGCAGCCGTAAAGTCAGCAGTGAAGACGAGGTCAATGTCTTCTGGGCCACTCTTACGGATATTACTGATTACCGGCGCATCGTTTACCGGCTTAACTTCAATGATAACCGTAGCCGTAAGCACCGAATTTACGGTGCCGTCATAGGCATAATAAGTAAAGCTATCCGTGCCGTTGTAGTTCAGGTTAGGCGAATAAGTGAAAGAGCCATCCACATTCAACTTCACGATCCCTTCGCCGGTAGAGTAGGAATAACAGCTTGCAGGGCGTCTCCATCAATATCGGTATCATTAGCCAGTACACCGGGAAGCGCAATCGTGAGCGGTGTATCTTCGTCGGTTGAATAGGAATCACTGTTTGCAACCGCACGTCATTCACCGGGTTGATAATAATCTTGAAAGTTTGAGGATCACTGGTATTTACATCCGGAGCCGTATTTCCTCCCATTATCTTTCAATACTACCGTTATCTTAGCCGTACCATTGGCATTAGGAGCTGGCGTATAGGTAAGCGTACCAGTAGCATCCAGGCTTGGCTGTACACTAAACAAAGCCGTATTATTATTATCAGTTACCTCAAAGGTCAATATCTGATTTAATTCTGGATCTCCGTCATCAATATCTGTAGCCCATCTGGGTACAGTCTGAGGGCCGGCATCTTCATCAACTTTCACTTTATCTTTACTTTGTCATCGATTCCTAATGCAAAAACCGGGGCGTCATTTACTGGCTTGATCGTAATCTTGAAAGTTTGGGATTGACTGGTATTGACATTAGACTGGTTCCGGGTCCATTATCTTCCAGAGAGTTACGATTACTGTTGCCTCTCCATTAGCATCTTTAGTCGTAGTGAAGGTGAGTTCTCCACTCGCACTGATGGCAGGCTGCACCGAGAACAGACATTATTGTCATTGGGTTATTTTGAAAGTTAGCGTTTGGAGTTAATTCCGGATCTCCATCACTAATTCCCGTAGCCCAGTTGTCCAAAGTAATAATACCACTGTCTTCATTGACAGTAACAGGTTCACTTTTCAGGGTAAATACTGGTACGTCATTCACTGGATTTACCAAAATTGTTACCGTGCCAGTACCGCACCCGGAAGGCGTACCGTTGTCACACACCTGGTAGGCAAAGCTATCCGTGCCGTTATAGTTTAGATTAGGCGTATAAGTAAATGAACCATCCGCATTCACAACCACTGTACCATTCGCCGGCTGAGTTAAAATAGTACTGGCTAAATTATCTCCCTTCGATATCAGTATCATTCGTTAACACCCCAGTTGCAACTATAGTAAGAGGCGTATCTTCATCCATGTGATAGGAATCATTACCCGCTACCGGCGCATCATTCACCGGGTTGATTATAATCGTTACCGTTGCCTGGGGTGCAACCGGCAGGATTAAAGGTATCACAAACTTCGTAGGTAAAGCTATCTGTTCCATTGAAGTTGGCATTGGGTGTATAAGTGAAAGAGCCGTTCGCATTCAGCATCACTGATCCATTAGCCGGACCAGTGGCCGGAGTAGTTTTTACTTGAGAGTCCCGGCTTCCGATCAGCATCATTGGTAAGTACCTGTCCGGTTACGAAATTATCTTCATTAGTAGTAATGATATCATTCACAGCTACCGGCACCAGATTAATTATTTTCATATCCAGGTCACACACTCCCTGCTGATTATCAGCCCCACTGGTAGCCGCCGTGAAGCCCCAGTAAACATTAGCAGGATTAGCACCAAATAGGCTAGCAACAATATCGTTTGTATAAGTTAGTCGTAAAACACCATCGAAATACACCTTTAAGGTATTGGATGGCTTATCCCAGGTAATTTTTATGGCATGAGCAACTCCATCTTCAATATCTGCAGGATTACTGAATGCATCCAGTTTCGCAGCCACCTCACCCGATAACTTATCGTACACGTCTCCATTACGGCTGATGGCAATATGATCAAAGGCCGACTCTCCCGGATTCTGATGGGTATCAAACTCAATACCTAATGAAGGGGAAATCCCAACGTATCCTAGGTGTTCGCCCTGCCCATAATAAGAATTTGCCGTGGCAGGCGAAGCGGTTGTATTGTTAGGCGGAGGGGTATTATCCCGCTGCAGCACAAATGCTATTCCATCTCCTCCCATCGTTCACCGTTCCTGCCTGACTCAAGAGTATATTCGCATTCAGTTCAAATGAATATCTCAGATCCAGGGGCACCTTCGCCAAACTGCTCCTGCCTGATGCGGGGATTTCTTAGTTAAAGTAAACAGTTTGGTGCCAACTCTGTAGCTTGGTGACCAGCAATGTTATAATCAGGATTAACCGGGTTAATGGTGATATATACAGTAGCCTGATTACACCGGGAAGGGGTTCCGTTATCACACACCTGATAGGTAAAACTGTCTACCCCTGTAAAATTAGTATTGGGCGTATAGGTACAATACCCATTACTGTTTATAACTACTATTCCATTAGATGGGCCAGTCACTGGACTTGTATTCAGGGCAAGTGTATTCCCCCTTCCGCATCCGAATCATTGGCTAGAACATTTTCTCCAATTGATGAGTTTGCGTTGATGCTGATGTAGTCATTAAAAGCTTGGGGAGCATCATTGACTGAGGTAATAGAAATCAGTACCTGGGCAGCCGCAGCAGCATAAGAGGCACCGTCACTGCCATTCCAATCAAAACTAGTAGAGCCATTGGCATTAGCCGCTGGAACAAAAGAAGGTTTGCTACATCAGTTGCTATTATTTCCTGATTAACAACGACATCAGTACCATTAAGTTTTAATGCTCCTTTTGAAGGCAAACTAATTACTGCACTTTGGCTAAAGCATTTCCTTCCAGGTCGGTATAAGCGCCGGTAAAATCTGCCAGGCTGAAAGGCATATTATCATCTTCTAAGATAGTCTTATTGATATTATTCACTATCGGCGCGTCATTGATTGGATTAACCGTGATGCTAAAGGTCTGCGGAGCGCTGCTATTGACGTCTGGAGGCGTACTTGCCCCATCATCTTTAGTACTAGAGTCACCGTGGCCATGCCATTAGCATTAGCGACCGGCGTATAGGTAAGCGTACCTGTAGCATCCAAGTTGGCTGCACGGCAAATAGAGCATTATTGTCATTGGTTACTGTAAAAGTTATTGTCTGACTCAGTTCCGGATCACCATCGCTGAGTCCCGGAGCTGTAGCAGGTACCGTTTGAGGGCCGGCATCTTCATTAATTGTCTGATCAAATCCTTTTACAAATACCGGCGCATCATTGACGGGATTTACCATGACAGTAACGGTAGCTGCGGGGCTGCATAAAGAAGGCGAACCATTATCGCATACCTTATAAGTGAAGGAAAAAGCACCATTCGCATTAGCAGCTGGCGTATAAGTAAAAGTACCATCCGCATTAAAAATCAGGGATCCGCTGGAGGGTGGAGTAACTATCGAAGCTGTCAGACTATTACCATTAGGATCGGTATCGTTTGCAAGTACGGTTGCCGCATTCAGAGTCTGATCTTCATTGATAGTATAATGGGGATCATCTACTGCCAGTGGGATGTCGTTGTTCATTAGGATGTTACACACGGTGTGTTCGTTTACATTACCACCACCGCTACACGCTGCTGAAAATCCCCAGTATACCATAGGATTGTTGCCAAATACAGTATTAACAATGTTATTGACGTAAGTAGTACGGAGAGAACCATCAAAGTAAACACTTAGGGTATGCGTGACGGCGTTCCAGTTGATACGAATGTCATGAAATGCCCCATCCTTGATATTTGTCTGACTAGCGCTTGCCTGAACGGGCACATTTCCAGTGGCCGGAGAAGTGAAATTACTATTCAAATGAATAGCAGTATGATCTTCAACTGGCTCACCACTATTTTGATACGTATCAAATTCCACCGCGAGAGCAGGGGTTATCCCTCCCATCCCTTTACTACCACCGCCGGTTCCCAAAGCATTTATGCCTTGATTCTGAAGAGAAAAAGTTAGACCATCTGCCCCGATGGCCGTTGGCAGGTCACTGAATTTTGCTTTGAAGGTAAGATTAAATGAATGGTTCAGGTCAATAGGTATCCTGCGCCAAACGGCACCGGCTTGGAATGTAGCCGCAGTAGTAAGCCTGAAACAGTCGCTGGCTAATCGGACAGTATTTCCCGTCGGATTAAAGTAGGGATTAGGAATGGATATGGTTACCGTAGCTTGAACGCATTCAGAAGGTGCACCATTGTCACATACGCTATAAGTAAAAGAATCACCGGAGCTGAAGTTCGCATTGGGAGAATAGGTGAAGGTGCCGTCTGCTCTGAGGGTTAAGGTACCATATTGCGGCCCTACCACCGGAGTAGTATTCACAATTAAGGCATCTCCATTAGGATCAGAATCATTTGCCAGCACTGATGCGCCATTATAAGTGCCGAAACTGCTCATAGTGTAACTGTCATTCACCGCCACCGGCTTATAGGTAACGGTAGTAGTATATTTTCCGGGAGCCCCATTAGTAGCTCCGTTTACCGGAAATTCGGATACATAAGGAGCTGTGGTCTGCCCCGAAATTCCTCCGCTTACATTTATGGTAGCCGGAAATGTTCCTGAAGGAATTGCTATCAAACCGCCGCTGCCTCCACCACCCGGTCCACTGCCTGCATTAACGGAAGAAGGGATATCAGCTCCTTTGCCTCCCTTAGCACTTACATTTACACCTGTAATAGTAGGAGCCTTAATAATAATACTTCCACCAGCGCCTCCCCCACCAGCGCCATCAGCAAAAGTACCCGTCCCCGACAAACCATCTTCCCCATTTGCCCTAATAGCTCCACTGCCACTTATACTGTTAGCCATAATCAATACAAGTCCTCCACCATTTCCAGCCCGCTGACTGCTCATATTATTCATATCCCCAGCACCGCCTCCTCCACCGAAGAAAACTCTGGTTTCAGGATCAGCTGTTAAAGAATGTCCTCCCAGTCCTCCTACTTCTGACCGTTTGTCACCCTCCCACCCGCCTATACCAGGGCCTTTTGTTAAAGCATCAAGATCCGCACTATTCCAGCTGTATCCTCCCCGGCCGCCACCTGACGAGTTTGTTAGAGCATCTCTATTAGAGATGTAGCCAGGATCGAGCTGCCAAGCACTTCCTCCGGTAACAGTACTCAGCATCACGCCCTGTCCTGTCCAGGCGTTGCCATTACTAACATTGGCACCACCTCCACCACCAGAATTATGGTTATTGCCTCCACCCCCTCCATTCGCTGGAGCTCCCCGGCCATATCGCCCCCCCAATGCATCATATTCCGCGGACCATCCAATGATACTTTCGCCTTTCTCTCCTCCATAATTGTTTTCATTAGAGACGTAGTGTTCATTTAAACTTCCTCCCCCCAGAAAAGAATTATTATCTACTTGTCCTCCTCTGAAGCCTTTAGCATTAACATCAATGATACCATTAACAACCATATTTCCACTAACGTGTACGGCTACTACTCCCCCCAGCTGTCCATTCCAAGCCGGGGCCGTAATAGAAGCTCCCGCGTTGATAGTGAGGGAAGAATACTGCGGTACTCGGATGATCTGTGCCTTTAAATTTGAATTAGTACCCGTAAAATCTTTTTTAATCGGATTGACCAGATCGATGGTATTGCCAGTGATACTTTTAACTACCGCAAACTCATAATTGCCTGCATGATTATACCCTAATACCCTACCGTAATTAGCCGTATTACTCACATCGATGCTAGTCTCTAAATCATGGGTCTGATAGGTTAGAATTAAATCGCCAGCGGAAAGAGGGCTCAAGTCGGCGATATCAGTGACCGTAATGGAAGTAAAACCAGGATTAATACCGGCACTAGGACGGGCATAGCGATTTACCACAGTCCCTGGGGTGGTAACTATGCGGGCACCGTCTTTTCCAGTTTGGGCAAAAAGCGGTACAAGGTTCCATATAAAGACTACCAGAATGAATAAAACCTTGTATCTATATTTAATCATAGAAGTATTTTATACGGCCTAATGCATTATTAAAAAGGCACTATGGCTCGTAGTAAAATTTCTAAATTGTGCAGTAACAGTAAACTTAATAGTAGCTCCAAGCTCACACAGTTAAGGTTTGGTGGATAACTGCCTGTTTCTTCTCAAAACTGGAGGGTTTATCCCATAGGTTACAGCTTTATTATTTACGAAACGAAGGATTTTAAACCAAAAATAGGCAGTGGGGATAAATTGAAGGTATTTCAGAATCAAATCTTCCCATCCAGGTACGTTTTGAGCTTATCCTATCCTTGTAAGATTTGCCGGATTAGGGGCTTTTATTATTACAACAGTTCGTTAAAATTTGACTCTAAAAAAATTAGAAAGAACTAAAAAAGCGTGAGAGTTTTGGGTCTCTGACCCCCCAAAAACTACACACGCTATGCAAGATGTGTTTCGTCTCTTAGGACAATACTGCGCAAAATGAGTGGCGTGAGCAAAAGCGCCGCGATTTTCTTACCCATGTGCTAGGTTTATTTCTCGTATGAGTCAAAAGAAGATTCTTCGTATTGGCTCCGTTACAGTAACCAGTATGTGGAAAGTACCTGTCGATTGCAGTTCGAACAGTATTTTGATTTCTGCCGCTATGAATCAACCAATATCCAGCAAAAAGGCTCGGGGCAGTATGTGCTTAGTTTTGATTTGAGTTATCTCAAAAAGAGCGGCAAGGCGACTGACGGAGTAGGCAGAGTATCGGACCCGATGCAGACATCGTCGGCGGTCTGGTCCGGCTGTCGTACAACGTACACTTTGGGGGCTGGAAACTGCCTCTTATCGGTGATTGATATTGAGCATCATACTGCCTTTCATCTGGACGTATTTCAAACCCCGTCCAAAGCGAACGGGAAGCCAAAGAGTGTACCCTGATGGACCATTATGGGCAAACTATCTTGTGGTCTTCTGCTCAAATTGAAGCCTTAAGCCACTATCTGGTAGTAGATGCGAATGGACCGATGACACCAAGTGTCAGGTCCATCTTTGCCAAAGGGAGTTTATTGATCGGATTGAGGGGAGTACTACGTTGCGGATCATCAACCGCTTGAGAAGGGATGCCAACTGCTACTATCTCTATGAAGGACCTCGAAGACAAGGGCGGAGCCCCGCGTAAGTATGCCGGCAAGATTAACTGGCAAGAACCCGACTTAACCCGTTTCACTTTACTGGTCCATGCAGATACCTTTCGGCTGTATGAAGCCAGGGTGTATTGCAAGTTCTTAAAACGAAATATCCAATTGGCTTTCTGTGAGTACCATGAGCAAGGACCGGTCAAATCCTATAAAATCTATTTCTCGACCGACTTGTCCTTGTCGGCAGCAGTTATACTGCAATACTATCAAGCCCGGTTTCAGCAGGAGTTCCTTATCCGCGATGCCAAACAGTTTACCGGACTACAAGATTGCCAGGCTCGTTCGGTTAACAAACTCGAATGCCACTGGAACTTAGCCTTAACTTCAGTCAATATTGCTAAGATGGAACACTGGCTTGTAAAACCGAAAGAAGAAAGAGGCTCTTTCTCAATGAGTAGTATCAAAACCTTCTACCACAACCACTTACTCCTTGATAAATTATTTGACATCTTACCCGAAACGTCCCACTTGTTGAAAAATGATCCTAAACTCAAAGAACTCTATACCTTCGGCAGTATTGCCGCTTAATTCTTAACGAACCACTGTTATTAGGTAGTCTACCCATGCTTCTAGAGCACCACTTTCCCAGAGTATGTTAAGGTTACTTTACCGAAAGCTCAAATCTGAGCTCTTCAAAGCGGATAAAAAATATCCTGCAACTACCTCCTGATGAAGATACTCTGAGCAAGAGCACTTACCTTTGGGGTAATGGAGTGAAAGAGTTACTTCTGTAAGGGCTGGTAGTTGGAAAACACAGCAATAACCACTGGCATTTTAATCAAACTGGCGCTGTATTCAGTCTGATAATTGCTAAAAATGATCTGAAACGTATGCCTGAAGGAGTAGTAATCCGTTCTACCGGTTCCTGGTATGAAGTTCAATCTGATGAAAAAGAAGTTTTTCGGTGCCGGCTACGGGGAAAATTTAAACTAAAGGATTTAAAAGTGACCAATCCGGTAGCCGTAGGTGACCGGGTTACTTTTGATATTGAGAATCACAATGAGGAAACCGGCGTAATTACGGATATACATCCGCGTGAGAACTATATTATCCGCAAATCTGTCCATAAAGCTTCACATGGACATATGCTGGCGGCCAATGTGGACCAGGCTATACTAATTGCCACACTGGCCCATCCCCGGACTTCGCTGGGCTTCATTGACCGGTTTCTAGTTACGACGGAATCATTCCGGATTCCTTCCGTCATTGTTTTCAATAAGGCTGACCTGCTCCCGGCAGAAGGACTGAGCTACCAGCAGGAACTGTCCGGTTTATACACTTCCCTTGGGTACCTTTGCCTGCTCACCTCTACGGTTACCGGTGAGAATATCGCCCAATTCAAAGAATTACTGCAAGACAAGATCTCATTACTCTCCGGTCATTCAGGAGTGGGTAAATCGTCGCTGGTAAATGCCATTGCTCCGGGTTTACAACTCCGGACCAGTGAAGTATCAGCCTTTGCCAACAAAGGCGTCCATACGACTACTTTTGCCCAAATGTTCGAAATTGAGGAAGATACTTATCTTATTGACTCCCCAGGCATTAAAGAACTTGGTCTGGCTAACATGGAAAAAGGAGAGATCAGCCATTATTTTCCCGAAATGCGTGATCGGCTTGGTGAGTGTCGCTACCACAACTGCCTGCACATACGTGAGCCCGGGTGTGCTGTCGTAGAGGCCCTCGATAAAGGAGATATTGCTCAGAGTCGCTATTACAATTACCTCAGTATGCTGGAGGGTGATGATAACCGGCGGTAAACATTTGTATACGTCATCGGCAGAATCGTTATTTTCAGACCTGGGTTTTTCATCCTGCTATGCTTTGCCAGCTAACCATTGATCAAGTTCCGTACTCCTTCGAACTGGAAGGCGATTTTTTCTGGGGTGAAAATGAAATTTTAGCCCAATCCCATCAGCATCTGTTTTCCCGATGGGACTACTACGAAACTGGTTATCAGATCATTCCCTTGTTTAAAGAACAGGAATGGAGCAAACTGCAGGCTGATATTGCCTCTACCCTAAAAAGTGCGGCGCAAAGCTTCGGATTGAAACTGCCTGCGAACTTTGAACCTGAGCAATACCATCGTTTTGTTACGAACCCGCAGCACCAGCAAGTAATTGAAAAAACCCGTTTTCTCACCTACGGAGATTTCTCGGTTGATTTCGAAACACTGGCTGGGCGAATTTCCCGCGCTATCGGGCACCCATTCAGCCTGCACAATCCACTGTTGGAGAAAGAGATAGTGATTCTAAGGATCAGTCGCCCCCAGTCTTTAGATATCAACCCTCCTCACCGCGACGGCTACCTGAACCTATGGCAAAAAGTAGTAAATGTATGGATTCCCATTGTAGGCAGTAATGGTCATTCTTCTCTTCCCGTCATTCCAGGCAGTCATCAATGGAATGAAAAATCTATTTTACGGACTGCCGCCAGGGGAGCTTCTATTAACGGATTACCTTACCACGTTCCCGGCATTGCCGGCACGGCTTTCGGATTACCAATGATGCGTCCGAATCCTAAGCCCGGCGAGGCATTAATTTTCACACCCTACCTCATTCATGGTGCCGCCATTAACGCTAATACCGACCAGACTCGTATGGCTTTGGAATTACGACTGTACGGCGGATAATTGTATGATTATTTTTATCTTTCTCTGGTAAATGTCGTACCCTGAGTCACCATTGGTTTCAGTCATCTGCCTCTGCTACAATCAAGCCCGTTTTGTGGAGGAAGCCTTGCAATCCGTAATGGACCAAATCTACAATCCTATTGAATTAATCGTGGTGGATGATGGCAGTACCGATGACAGTGTTAATCGGATTGAAGCATTCAGAAAACGCCATCCGGAAATACTTTTCCTGAACCTCCTTTCCAATCACGGCATGTGTGCTGCTTTTAATAAAGGGCTACAGTTGGCAAAGGGGGAGTTTATTATTGATTTGGCGGCGGATGATGTACTGCTCCCCCACCGGGTGCAGCGGCAAGTAGCAGTTTTTAGTGAATTAGACCGTACATATGGCGTTATTTTTACTGACGCAATTCTTATTGACGAGAACGGGCAGCGAATCAAACAGTATTATAAATTTAAGAAAATAGCTGATATTCCGTCCGGCGACATTTACGGGCACATACTAAGGCAGCATTTTATCTGCTCCCCTACGATGATGAGCCGCAGACAAGTATATGAAGACTTGGAGGGATATGACCAATCACTTTGCTACGAAGATTTTGACTTCTGGGTACGATCAAGCCGCAAATACAACTATTTTTTTCTGAATGAAGTACTCACTCTTAAGCGTCAGGTACGTGATTCCGATTCAAGCCAGTGGTACCGCCAGGGCCACAATCCTCATTTGCAATCTACTTTGATGGTACTGCAAAAAGCCCGGGCCCTTAATAAAACCCAAGAAGAGGACGAAGCCTTAACGCATTCAGTACGCTACCATTGGCGGCAGGCTATATTTACCGAAAACTTCGGTTTAGCCCTGCAATACAGCCAATTACTCCAGCAGCTTACCCCATTAAGTCTCTCCGATCAAGTTTTTTTAGAAGTTACCAAGTACCATATCCGCCTCTTCTGGGCCTATAAGCTTTACCTAAGGTGGTTTTTTGGCAAGAATATCTGAAAACTGATTGTCTTTGACTGATTAATCATATTGTAATATTTGGTTCTTTGACAATTTTTGTGGATTAGCAGGAATTAACAAGCACACGCCAGCGT
>JAUJNL010000079.1 GCA_030448185.1 Cytophagales bacterium
GGATGGGAATAAAATACCTCTGGGATACCAATACGGTCATCTATTACCTGCAACCACACGTCCCGCCGCACGCCGAAAAATTCAAAGACGATTTGCTTTCGCAGGCACCACCCTGTATTTCAGCTATCACCGAGATTGAATTACTGTGTTAGAAAACGGCTACCGAAAAAGATTTAGCCGTGCTACAGAATTTTATCAGTGATGCGCTGGTCATTGAACTGGAACGGGCCATTAAACTCAAAACGGTCGACATTCGCAAAAGGCACAAAATTAAACTCCCCGATGCCATCATTGCCGCTACGGCCTGGTCTATGACCTTACCTTAATTACCCGCAATACCGATGACTTTAAAAACATCACCGGCGTGACTATTCTAAACCCTTGGGGACTTTAACTAAAAACTACCCGTAACCAAACAAGCCCCGCCGGAGTCTCTCTCAGCGGGCTTGCTACTTGGATTGCATTCCTACTTGTCCTATCCTTACAACTTTAGCCTGACGGCTAGTAAGTCAGAGACTTACTGTTATCGAAAAGCACAAGAGGGAACTCTTGCGCTAGTTGAGGAAACTCTACTCTGGCTTGATCCGCATCCAGGTATTCCAATCCATCCAGATCTACTCCGTCAATGGGTCGGTTACCGGCAAACTGATAAGGAGTTCACCAGCAAACTCCCTGTCCAGCGGGTCCACGCTTAGGAACTTCGCAATGTTCGGATTATAGATTCTAAAGCCGTAGTCATAGGTGGACCCGCCGCCCCCCATTCCCTCAGGGTCTTTTTCTTTGCCGTTATAAGCGAACCGGTAGACCAACCCTTACAACTTTCTTTCCAGCCAGAGATACCCGGCACAGAGCAGGAAAAGCCCGAAAAACCAGATGGGAGGAATACCATCTTTACGGGTCATTATACCGGAAGCAATATTAGTCAGGCTAGGTATGTTTCGCTGGTGTAGATAACTCATAGTTTCCTCATATTTCTTGTGCTTATACACTATCTCCCATTCGTGGTCCGCATATACGTACCAAGAGTGAGATGGCCCGGTTGCCACCTGACTGTGCTGCCAGCCTTTCTGCCGGGGCCAATACGTTCCGCTCCACTGCAATTGCTCAGGCTGCTCCTGTTCGGTGTATACATTCACACGGTTAGTTTGAATAACAGGAGGTTGGTCAGCGAAATTGGCTACATTTATCTGAACGGGTTTATTAACCCGGGGAAATTGGGGTGCAATCTGCCAGCTTTCCAGGGCAACACGTCGGCGCGCTAGTTCCTGTAACAAATACGACCAGAAAGCGGCATACACCTGAGGTTTGCCATCAA
Organism: Cytophagales bacterium; assembly: GCA_030448185.1. GTDB lineage: Bacteria > Bacteroidota > Bacteroidia > Cytophagales > 172606-1 > CADCTQ01. The sequence continues at coordinate 1,316 of JAUJNL010000079.1, forward strand.
GTACCCAGGTGTACGTGCTGCTGGTAGCAAGTACCCCAACGTACCCTTTGCCTTTTGCCTGCATGGCTGCTAGTGTCTGTCCGTTTTCCGTTGTAATCAGCGTTTTTTGGCCAGCCTTTTTTTGAAGCGTCAGCGGAGCAAAACTTACCGCCGTAAGCCCTTTGGGAGCTCCGGGCCACCCCGGCTTATATAATTGTTCTTCATTCGCCGTATTTCCCCGTAATTCAAAAGGAGTCAGTAGCGGATTGCGGGAATTGGTATTAGCAACTGATACGAGTATACCTAGTCCTTCCTTAATTGCCTGCTGTAAAGCAGTATGTTCAGCAGCTCCCAAATTATTTAGGGTCTGATCATCCAATAGCACCAGATCAAATTGCCGTAAAAGCACTGTTGAAAGTCGGTCCAGGGCAATCCGTTCGTGATTCATAAACTCCGTTCGGAATTTCGCCTTACTGATCGTAGCCCTAACGGCTATCTTATGTCCTTGGGCGGCTAGCTGGTTTTTTAGGAACTTGGTTCCAAAAGTGGGATAGGACTCGATAATTAGCAGACGTAAGGGCTGCTTTTCCCGGACCTCAAAAGGAATCTTCTCGGTAATAAGTCCTTCTTGCTCCTGCCGCTGCAAGTAGTAGAGCTGCTGCCCGGCCGTTTTAGGCAGACTTTTTAATTGGATAAAACTCGTTTTGCCGGTAGCAACCGTTACCGAATCCAGGCGCATACCAGCGCCCTGTAACCAGAACGATACGGGCCTCCTGCCCCGGTTAGTGCAGCGCAGCTGTACCCGCAGCGAATCACCCAGCTCTACCTGCCTGGGCCAGTCAACCGATTGGATTATACTGGCGGGAAAGGTTAGATGTGGAATCACCTGCAGGGAATCCAGTTGGTTCAATTCATAGGCGGGCAAGCCGTAGCCGGTCAGGTGCAGGATACCGATTTCGGGAACATGCCGGCGCAGATAGGCTAGATCCGGAATCAGCGAAGGCTGTAAGGCTGAGAACTGGCGGGCTGTTGTACTATCCGTAGTAAAAATGGCCGGCCGGGGTTGTGTATACTGCATAACCTGTCGAACCGAATCTGGGGAGCTTCCCGGCGTAAGCAGCAGTGCCTGCCTGATTTGCATTTCACGGGGCCACTTCGGCTGAATCCAAAGCAACAGCAGGGCCGTGAAAGCTCCCAACACCGCCAACAAACGCCAGCTAAGCCTTCGACGGTCAGGTCGGGTAATGGTTTGCCAGCAAACGTAAAGGAGAGATAGCGCAAACAGGCTTACAGATACGATTGTCATGAACAATGAGTGACCAATATAACGGTTAACAGCAGGAGTTGTAAACATCCGAGAACCTTACGCTGTCAAGGAAGCCTCCTGTCTTGGCTTTTGTCCGGTTGACTAGGTAACGACTTTTGTTACAATCTACGTATTTGTCTATGAAGTGCCTCACTGCTGCTGTATTGTTACTATTGCTGAATGTATTCGCCTGTTCACCAGATGAACCTGCAGTGACCACACCCGATTCTTTTACTGGTTCCTGGAAAGTACGGCAAACCATAAGCACCTTTTACACCGACAGCACCGAAACCGACCGCCAAATGCAATCCGGAATGCCCGATGAAATCTACCAATTTAGCCCGGATGGCCACTTCATTTTACGGCAAGGCGATTCTCTCTTTAAAATTGAAGGTGATTGGCAGCTTAACCGCCAGCATACCCGCCTTACCCTAAAGCCTTACTCCGGTGAATGTATGAACTGGCAAGTGCAAACCTTCAAAGCTAACCAGCTGGTGCTCTCTTATGAGAATACTGCCCAACTGAACGGTCATAGTTACCGGATCAAAGTGCTGACAACTTGCGTACGGTAGTTGAATTAATGGATAACTGACAATGGATAATTGACTATTATCATCTATGCGTTGTCCATTGTCAATTCTTCATCATCCATTACCAAAGCTTATACTTTTCCCGCAATGCCGGCACTCTCGAAGCTGGCCATTTCATTCAGAAAAGCTACAGCAGCTTCAACAAGCGGGTAAGCCAATGCACAACCAGTGCCTTCTCCCAAACGCATCTGCAGATTCAGCAAAGGGCTTACTCCCAATACTTCCAATAACCGGCGATGCCCCTGTTCCCCGGACTGGTGGCAGAAAACCGCATATTCTTTTATAGTCGGGTAAAGAGAACAGGCTACCAAGAAAGCAGCAGAGGCAATAAAGCCATCTACCAATACCACCATCTGGCTTTCGGCTGCTTGCAGCATAGCGCCGCACATCATCGCTATTTCAAAACCACCAAAGGCACATAGGGCTTCAAAAGCATTTTGAGTAGTATGTGTCGCTAGAGCTTTGGCTAAGATGGCTGTTTTACGCGTTAACTGCTCGTCGTCCAGACCCGTGCCCCGTCCGGTACATTGCTCAATAGGCAGGTTACCCAACCGGCTCATCAGCGCACTGGCAGAGGCCGTATTGCCAATGCCCATTTCCCCGAAACCAATAATATTGCAACCCTGTGCATAAATGTCAGCTGTAATCTGGGAGCCGCGTTCAATTGCCTGTATAGCCTGCCGGGCAGTCATGGCCGGCTCTCTGAGGAAATTTTGGGTGCCCCGCGCTACTTTCGCATGAATCAGGGGCAGCTCCGGAGAAAAATCTGCTTTTACCCCGGCATCGGCTACCAGCAACTGGATACCCTGCTGCCGGCAGAAAACATTGATGGCCGCCCCACCGGACAAGAAATTAAGCACCATCTGGTAGGTAACTTCGGAGGGATACGCACTTACCCCCTCTTCCGTAATCCCATGATCGGCGGCAAACACCACAATATGCGGATGATGCAAGACAGGTGTAAGTGTGTTTTGAATCAGCCCAGCCTGCAGGGCTATTTTCAACTGACCTAAGGCCCCTATTGGTTTTGTTTTCTGATTAATTTTCTGCTGAAGCGATTCTTGCAGGAATGCCGAAAGAGAGGGAATATGAAATGAACGCATATTGCAATAATGCAACATCATCACTGATATAAAAACAAATAGCGGGCTGAAAAACCGCTCCGCTATTCGTAATTGACATGCTGCAATGAATACTAACCAGCAACCCGCCTACTGCCCTCCCATACCACCGCGGGCATACAGGCTGGCATAATTGTTATAGTGCTTCTCGAATATCTTCTCATACTTGGCCGTTTCCGGTTGACCAGACGCCTTCATCGCCTCGACCAGTTGGTTCATTACGTACAAGTTCGTCTGAATCTCCCGGGCATTCCAGGGTTCTTTGCTGATATAGTAGTCCAGGTTTTGATCGGCCCGCTCCGACATGACATTGGCAATCTCCACGGCTTTTTTCGTCTCGCCGGTTTGCAGCAACGGACCGACCAGCATGGAACTGCCTTCGTCGTAAGGTACTCCGGCATCAGGCAATACCTTGAGGCAGTACAGGGCAGCTTGCCGGGCTTTGTCCTGCTTGCCTTCCTGAAGCAGCTGTTCGGCCAAACGGGCAAAATTAATCCGGGCATTCACCGGGAAACGCCGGTAATTTTCGTCGTAATACACCTTCGGGTTGTCCATTTCCCGCCAGAACGTCTTGTTGGTCATGTTCTCATACATCACATCGGTATTGACGTAGCCTTGCGTTGCACCAGCTACCCGTACGGGCAACAAGCGGTACACCATACCTTCCACCTGCATAAACTCCTTCAGATTGAGGTAGCTGGAAGGAGCCAAGGTGCTGGAGAAATAAATGGGCCGTTCCCAGTTATTGGTTACAATCATATCCAGAATCATCAGGTCCGGTTTCAGCAGATCGCCCCGGTTGATGTTCCAGATCATATTCTCCTGCACGGAGTCCCGAAGCTCGGGCTTGATGAGACCACTTTGCAATACTTTTTCCTTATTTACCGGCAATACCAGCGTCCGGGAAGGCAGAATAGTATATGTCTGATCGCCGAATGTCTGCCGCACCCGTGGATTACGGGTTTTGACGGCCTTTATATAATTATCCAAACGCAGACCGCCCTTATAAGCATCCTGTTCCAGTACAGGTATCTGGTCATTCGTACCGGCAATATAATCCTGTCGTTCGAAGGAAATAGGCAAGGCATCAGATTGATATACTTTACGTTTCATCTGACTGATGTACCAGTCGGTGCCTAACAGACTCAGGTTACAAACTCGGACGTCCGTACGGAAACCTTCTACCTCCTGTACGTACCACAGTGGGAAGGTATCATTGTCTCCTCCCGTAAACAGAATAGCGTTGGGTGCACAAGCATTCAACAGGTTTTTAGCTGAATCTACGGAATGATAACGGTTAGACCGGTCATGATCATCCCAACCCTGCGCTGCCATTACTCCGGGTACCAGCAGACATAATGCCGTAGAAGTAGCAGCAGCGGCAGTCTGATTCTTAATAAATCTTCGCAACCCTTCGGCCAGAGCCAGCACGCCTAATCCAATCCACATAGCGTAGGCATAGTATGATCCTACGTAGATGTAATCCCGTTCGCGGGGTTCAACGGGAGGCGAATTAAGATACAATACCAGGGCTGCTCCCGTCAGAAAGAACAGCAGCAGTACCGTCCAGAAACCCTTGCGGTCACGGCTGTACTGAAACAGGAAGCCGGCCAGCCCAAGAATGAAAGGAAGCATAAAGAAATTATTACGCCCCCAGTTGGAAGCCAAGTCCCAGGAAAGCTCCTTTTCTTTCTTGAGACCATCCCAGGGCGTAAGTACACCGGCTCCTTCAATGTCACTTTGCCGTCCCATGAAGTTCCACAGGAAATAGCGGAAGTACATATGCCCCAGCTGGTGCGTAAACAGGAACTGTAAATTATCTCCCATCGTGGGTCTTTCGCCGTTCTTCAGGCCCAGTTTTTCCTGGTACAGTTGCACGTGGTTGTCCTGACGGCTGAAAATGCGGGGAAAAAGCATTACCCGGGCATTGTCGTCATATATGGGCTTCTGCTTATAATCAATAATTTCGTACTTGTCCTTCCCTTTTATATACACGGGGGAAGTCTTCTCGTAGCCAACGGGTGAGGTAGTAAAATCATGCCCGACCAGCAAGGGGCGGTCGCCGTACTGTTCCCGCTTCAGGTAGGTTACAAAGTTGATGATGTCACTGGGGTCGTTTTCATTGATGGGCGGATTATAATTAGACCGGATCAATACCATTGCGTAGGAACCGTAGCCAATCAGAATAAACGTAAGCGCCAGCAATGCGGTATTTAATAGTGCTTTCTGCTGACGGATCGAATAGATAAGCCCATAAACCAGGGCACCCAGCAACAGGATTACGAAAAGCGTGATTCCGGAGCCGAACGGTAACCCAAAGCTGTTTACAAACAAGATTTCCATGCTACCCGCTATGGATGGCAGACCGGGAATAATTCCGATCATAATGGCCAGAATGATACCGCCACTGATCACCAGTGCCGCAATGACACCCGAGGTGGAAGGCTTGTATTTCTTGAAGTAATAGACCAGTCCCAAAGCGGGCAGTGCTACTAGGTTGAGCAAGTGGACCCCGATAGATAGGCCGACCATGTAAGCAATCAGGATCAGCCACCGGTTAGCTGCTGATTCGTCCTCAATCAATTCCCACTTAAATATGGCCCAGAACACAAATGCCGTAAAAAAGGATGACATAGCATATACTTCCGCTTCTACCGCCGAAAACCAGAAGGAATCGGAGAAGGTATACGCCAAGGCTCCGATGGCACCAGCGCCCATCAGGGAAATCGCTTGCCAGGTTGAGACTTGATTGGTTCTGATATTTAAGATCCGACGAGCCAGCAGGGTAATGGTCCAGAACAGGAACAGAATGGTACCCGCACTGCACAATACCGATGACATATTAACCCAGAAGGCCACTTTGCCAACATCACCTGCCAGCAGGGAAAAAATACGGTTAACCAGCAGGAAGAAAGGAGCTCCCGGCGGGTGTGGTACCATCAGTTTATACGAGGCAGCAATGAATTCGCCGCAATCCCAAAAACTGGCAGTTGGTTCTACAGTCAAGGTGTAGACAATCAGAGCAATCAGAAATACCGCCCAACCAGTCACATTATTGACCTTCCGGAAATTAAGCAGACTCTCTTTGGTCGGTGAATAAACCTTTTCAGAATTGGTTATAGTACTCATATAAGTTGATGTGCTAATTAGTTAATGTGCTGATGTCCCCGACAAATATCATTCCCGGTTTGATTATACCGATACTGCCTCCAGCGGACTAACAAAGATATCTTTCATGAAACGGGTACTCGTTACAGCAGAATAATTTAAACTACTTCAAAACAAGGCTTTTAATACGAAGGGACGAAATTAACGAATTGTCCGCACTTTGTTACAAAAGTAACCGTGCAGACTTAGCCGAAGTAACAAGCAAGTCTGCAGGGTAAGTATCAGGTAGTGGGTATCAGCTATTGGGAAAAATCATTGGTTTATTGGTCAATGGTCATCGGTCATTACTTTTTACCCTGAATGCCCTTTTTTCCTAATGACTACTGACCAATGACTATTGACATTTTACTACGCCCGGTAGAACACCCACTTGGCTAGCTCTTTGTAATTTACTTTCTTGCCGTACATGAGGATACCGACCCGGTAGATACGGGCCGCAACCCAGGCAATAGCAAGAAAACCCAGTACCAGCAATACCATAGAAAGGGCTATTTCCCAGGCCGGCGGATTAAACGGCATCCGAACCATCATGATAATGGGTGAAGTCAGCGGAATGATTGAAAGCCAGAAAGCCAGTTGCCCATCGGGGTTTTGAATGATAAACTGGGCCATTACAAAGGATAAAATCAGCGGAATCGTAATAGGAAACATAAATTGCTGCGTATCCGTTTCGCTGTCGGCCGCTGCTCCTACGGCTGCAAACAAGGCACTGTACAGCAGGTAGCCGCCCAGGAAGTAAAACAGGAAACTGCCCAGAATCAGCGGAATGTTAAGCGTTGAGAGGGCGGAAGACAGTTTATCAGCCGCGTTAGCCCGTTGCTCTAGTGCCGGTGCCTGCTTCATGGCTGCTTCCATTTGTGCGGCGGGGACACTTTTGTCGGACCGCAGGTACGACAGGGCCACCGTGCTGATACCGGTTCCGAGAATGATCCATAGCAAAAATTGCGTCAGTCCCACCAGGGCAATACCCGTTATCTTGCCGACCATCAGTTGAAAAGGCTTCACAGATGAAATAATGACTTCTACAATCCGGCTGGTCTTCTCTTCCAGTACGCCCCGCATGACCTGTACGCCGTAGATAAAAATAGAAATGTAGATGAGAAAGGCCGACGCGAAACCTACGATAAAGGCTGCCCCGGTATTGCTGTCTTTTTCGCCTTCATCCTCAGTGAGGTTCAGGGTATTGATCGAAACCGGCGTATCAATTTTTTCCAGTACCTGTTTATTAATACCCGCCTGAATAAGTTTCACATCCTCAAGCTGATTCTTTAGTGCTCTTTCTATGGCATTTTCCACTTCGAAGCTGACACTTTTCTTCGAAAACAGCTTGATGCCATCCGGTTTTTCGACACTAATCTTAGGAATAAAAAGCACTGCGTAATACTTTCCATCCATCACGGCCTGTTTCCCGCTGGGCAAAGTGGTTTGCACCGGTTTAAAGATCAGATTTTTATTGCCATCAAATGTATCTTTGAACAGACCGCTCTCGTCAATCACGGCTACGGTGCGGCTCTCATTGTCCCTCAGGGCCAGCCAAGCCGGAATGGCATAAATACCAGCCATGAGTATCGGCCCGATCAGGGTCATAATAATGAAGGATTTTTTCTGTACCCGAACCAAGTACTCCCGTTGCAGAATGAGCAGTATTTTTTTCATGTAGATGGCTATATAGTTTGATGGTTAAATTGTTTGATGATTGAATGGCTGGAAAAGCTTCGATAAGCTTTCGAAAGAAAATCTTTCACAAAAGAATCATTCAGAGAAAAAACAATTCAACAATTCAACAATTCAACAATTCAACAATTCAACAATTCAACAATTCAACAATTCAACAATTCAACAATTCAACAATTCAACAATTCAACTTTATTCCGTCTCCACGTAGCGGCTCTGGCTAGGTGTATACTCACCAGTCACGTTTCGGATGAAGATTTCGTTCATGGAGGGGATATGTTCAATGAATGAGTGCACCTGCACCTGCCCGATCAGCGCCTCAATTAAATGATTGGGCACAACACCCGCCGGCAGCTTAATAGTGGCCTTAAAAAAACCGTCCTCCAGGTTAGTCATTGATTGTACTTCAAACTGAGACGGCAGGCTGATCAGCTTTCCTTCGCCCTCTACCGCATAGGTATTGGTTTTGTACTGGTGCTTGATCTTTTTGGTGGGGCCATCCAGAATCTTTCTGGACTTATTGATTAGGGCAATATAATCACAGAGTTCTTCCACCGATTCCATGCGGTGGGTAGAGAAGATAATAGTACAGCCTTGATTACGGAGACTAATAATTTCGTCCTTGATCAGGTTGGCATTGACCGGATCAAAGCCGGTAAAGGGTTCATCGAGAATGAGCAGTTCGGGTTGGTGGAGCACCGTGGCAATAAATTGCACTTTTTGCTGCATTCCTTTGGAGAGATCCTCTACCTGCTTGCCCCACCAAGTTTGCATATCAAATTTTTTAAACCATTCTTTCAGCTTTTGCATAGCCTCCGCCTTTGACATTCCCTTGAGTTGGGCCAAGTAAAGCAACTGGTCGCCCACTTTCATTTTTTTGTAGAGGCCCCGCTCCTCGGGCAGGTAACCAATACGACCAATATGCTTAGGTGCCAGCTGTTCGCCATTGAAGAGTACCTGTCCCTGGTCGGGAGCGGTAATCTGGGTGATGATCCGGATGAGAGAGGTTTTACCGGCACCATTCGGGCCAAGCAGACCAAAAATACTGCCTTTAGGAATATCGATGCTTACGTCATCCAGCGCGGTATGGCTAGAGTAACGCTTGGTAATGTGCTGAGCGGAAAGTATATACAAGGTTGCTAGAATTTATTTGACCACTAATTTATGGAACCTTGGCGGCAAGGTAACCTTCCTGAAAAGGAAAATTATTGTTTTTCGAAGTAGATACTTTCATATTCGGAGAGCTCACATTATTTTGGCCCGCCATTAATCACCAAACACTCTTTCAACCTTACCAAGTATGAAAAGAATTTACGCACTGGTTGTGTTTGTCCTGCTGGCTGCCATCGGCCCCACTCTGTTTCCCACTATACACTTCCTGCCGGTTCTGCGGGTAGTGTAGCACTGGTTTCGCCCCAGGAGCAGACCACCAATGAAAGCACGACTCAAAACGCAGTAGCTGCCGCCGGTACCTCTGAAGAGGCTGGTCTTCCCGAATCAGCAGACAAGCTCCATCTGACCGCTCCGCCAGTGGCATCTGCTGGTGACCGGCCTTACTTCCAGAGCCACGCACCAGCAGATCAGGCAGTGCAGGGCCAAGGCACCCCGGTGAAACCAAAACCAGCCGGAAAGGTAAGGGTCTTTACTAAAGCTCGTAAGGTACTTCGTAAATTGGAAGATACACCAGCTGGTGGCAAAACAAATATCCTGGGAGTTATATCTTTTATACTGGCGCTGGTGAGCCTTCCGTTGCTGTTTATTCAGAGTGTAAGCTTTATTGCATTACTGACTATCATCGCAGCTATTATTACCGGGGCCATTGCCAAAGGTAAAATTAAGAAGAGTGGCGGCACACTAAAGGGAAAAGGTTGGGCCACAGCTGGTTTCATTATGGGAATCGTAGAATTAGCCCTGATCATCCTACTGATTGCCTTTGTTCTTATTGTTTATGGGCGCAGTAACTAAGCAAAGAAAAATATACACTCTTCCGTTCCTATTGCTTGTTAAATAAAAGTAATACTAACGGACCCAAACGAAAGTTTTATCAGCGATAACCGTTTGATAAAATCTTTGTTTGGGTTAAGATAATAAGCTATCCTACCTTCTGATTTTGGGTTTGTAAATAAGCTGATTGTACAATACCCTAATTACATTGTATCTTTGACCGAAAGTAAGGCTTGCAATATCGCTTTGTAAGCATACCAGCAGGCCAGTAAGGCTGTCTAAATAAACCCATGGGAAGTAGAGAAAAGAAAACGTCCCTCCCTCTTTTATCCAAATCAGCCCGGTTGCTGCTGGCGCGGCTACTGCTGCTTTCCTTTCTGATTACAGCCTTTTACCCCGCTGAGCTGCTTCGCTGCCAGCTGAAAGAAGAAACGGGTATCGGGTATATGGGCTTCCCCGAAAGCTTATCTGACGATGGGCCTGAGCCTGCCGATGAAAACACTGGCGAAATTGATCTAAACGACATTTTTAAGATTACTAAGGAAACAGATGTAGTCAGGCCAGACTATTCCTGCCGTTTTGCCTCTCTGCTTATTATTAATGAACTGCTTTTTGCGGACCGTCCTGTATTCTTACCCGATTGGGATATACGTACTTTTTCCCCGCCACCGGAAGCCATGTAAAGGTTGGTGGTTTGCCTTTTCACTCCATTATTTTCAGGTTTAAAGCCTGGCTCCCGGTGGTCTCTTAACTGCTTCTTCAGCAGTGGCAAACAGTATCTTTTCCTACACTAGTGCTTGCTATTGTAGTTAATTCTTGTGCACATACCCATGCAAGCCGGGCATTAAAAAGGAATACCTGTAAAACCACTTCATAATGTTCAGACTTACTGCTGACTAAAACTTATTATTCTCTCAAGAACCTGCATAAAGCATCTTAAGGATCAAAACTAAACTAATATAACCTGAGTTTTCAACTAAATGTATTGATATGTCTTCTCTAAAACCTGATAATGGTTCATTTGACTTTAGCAACTTTCGCAACGACTTCCGGGCTGGATTAGTAGTTTTTTTGGTGGCGGTTCCCTTGTGTCTGGGAATAGCCCTTGCCTCGGGAGCACCTCTGTTTTCGGGTATTATTGCGGGCATTATCGGCGGTTTGGTGGTAGGCTCACTAAGCGGTTCCCAACTTAGCGTAGCGGGTCCGGCAGCGGGTTTAACTACAATTGTATTAGGCGCCATTGGCAAACTGGGCCAGTTTGAAACATTCCTGCTGGCAGTGTCCTTAGCGGGTGTCATTCAGATTATTCTGGGCTTTGTCCGGGCGGGTTCTATCGGCCACTTTTTTCCGTCGGCCGTAATCAAAGGAATGCTGGCCTCCATTGGGGTAACCCTCATTCTCAAGCAGATTCCGCATGCGCTGGGCGACGACAGGGATGCGGAAGGCGAATTCGAGTTTTTCCAGCTGGACGGGGAGAATACCTTCACCGAGATTGCCAATGCCATCGGGGACCCAGAGTTCGGGGCCGTAGTGATTGCGCTGCTTTCCATTGCCGTTTTGTTGTTATGGGAAAAGCCCGCCATAAAGAAAAATGCCATTCTGGGCAGTGTTCCCGGCCCACTGATAGTAGTGGTACTAGGGATTGTGCTCAATGAGGTGTTCCGGTTGTTATTGTCCGGTTGGGCTTTGGAGAATAGTCACCTGGTGCAATTGCCCCGGGCCAATACGCTGAATGAATTTGCGGGACTGGTAACTTTTCCGAATTTCAGCCAGATTACTAATCCGCAGGTCTACATTTCGGCTATAACCATTGCCATTGTAGCCAGCCTCGAAACATTGCTGAATGTGGAGGCTACCGACAAACTAGATCCACTCAAACGTAATACGCCTCCTAACCGCGAACTGAAAGCCCAGGGTATAGGGAACCTGGTCAGTGGGCTGCTGGGCGGCTTGCCGGTAACCTCGGTGATTGTCCGCAGTTCAGTTAACATCAATTCTGGGGGCCGTACCAAACTGTCCGCTATCATCCATGGCGTATTCCTGCTGGTATGCGTGCTGCTGATTCCGGGCCTGCTCAATAAGATTCCGCTGGCTTCACTGGCTGCTATTTTGCTGGTAACAGGTTACAAACTAGCCAAGATTCAGGTCTTTAAAGATATGTTTGCCCAGGGCTGGAACCAGTTCCTGCCTTTTGTAGTCACTATTGTAGCGGTATTGTTCAGCGACTTACTGTACGGGATCGGCATTGGGATGGCAGTCGGATTTTTCTTTATTCTTCGCGAAAACTACCGCACTTCCTATTTCTTCCACCGTCACTCGGAACGAAGCGGGGAAAAAAATCCGGATTAATCTGAGTGAAAACGTTACCTTCCTGAACAAAGGGAGCATTATTGAAATTCTGGATAAAATTCCGGAAAACACCTTTGTAGAGATTGATGGCTCTCATTCGGCTTACATTGACCACGATGTGCTGGAAGTAATTGAGAATTTCCGGGAAACGGCCAGCCACCGCAATATCCGTCTGCAATTTATCCGTAACAGCGAAAGTTTTCCGTTACCGGTCACCGATAAACCGCAGTCTGCGGAACAGAATCATGACCAGGAGAACGAAATAGATTTTGATGCTTACAACCAGTTGTTCGACAACAACCGTAAGTGGGTAGAAGAGAAACGGCAACTGGACGCGCATTATTTTGATAACCTTGCCTTGGGACAAAGTCCTAAATTCCTTTTCATCGGCTGCTCAGATAGCCGTGTTCCGGTGAGTGAAATTACCGGTACAACTCCCGGTGAAGTATTTGTTCACCGCAATGTAGCCAATATGGTCGTAGGCACTGATCTGAATCTACTGTCAGTGTTGCAATATGCGGTAGAGGTGCTTAAGGTAGAGCATGTGATTGTATGCGGTCACTATGGTTGCGGGGGGTAAAAGCAGCTATGGGCAATAAGGATCTAGGCCTGATTAACAAATGGCTGCGCAATATTAAAGATGTGATCCGCCTGCACCGGGACGAATTGAACGAGATTAAAAGCGAGGATCATAAATTTAAACGGCTGGTGGAATTAAATGTGGTCGAACAGGTATATAACCTGCACAAAACCTCAGTTATCCAGAAGGCTTACGGCCAGAATGCCAATCTGCAGGTACATGGATGGGTATACGATCTGCGGGAAGGATTGATCAAAGACCTGCAAGTAGATGTTCAGAAGGCATTTGAGGAATACGGCGAAATCTACCGATACGAAATTGAACCTCCGGTAAAAACGAAGCTTGAGAAAGTGGTATTGCACCTATCCGGTGATGACAAAGACGGCAGGGATGGCAAACTGGTAACAAGCCAGGATTCAAAATAGTGATTCTTTTTCTTCTGTTATAAGGGTGTGGTTCTTACCTATATTGTGTGGCCCTTACGGGATAAAATTTGATTCCGGCCTTTATTGTTACTTTCTATAGCCAGCCCTCCAGGCATCCCACCTTCTTAACGGGATACCTTGAGGGCTGACTGCTTCTTGTCCGCAGAGTTGTATAACCACTGTCGGAGAATCAAACGTGGCAGGCTTAATTCTGGCTTTGCAGTTGATACTTCGAAATTGACCATTTATTCCCTGGAGGACAATGGGTAACTTTGGCTTGGTTCAACCTTATCTACATCCTAATCCGCAATTTGCAATTCCTTCACTTTATGAAAAAATGTTATTATGCCATATGCTGGAGCCTTTGTTTCCTGCTGGCGGGAAATCTTTCGGCGCAGATCAGCGACGATAAAATCAACACCACCGATCTGACTAAAATCAATCAGTTAGGAGCGGTGTACATGGCCCCGGACGGGAAAAAGGCAGTATACACCGTTACGGCAATTGAGCCTGACCCCGAAAACAAAGACGAATACAAATATAGTACGCACCTCTACCTCACTGACCTTACCCCTGGCCATGCTCCGCTTACTTTGACCCGTGGTCCTGAAAGTGCCCGTCAACCAGACTGGTCACCGGATAGTCGTGCCATTGTGTTTGTCCGGGGCGTGAGAGGGGTTCCCCAATTGTTTGTGTTGCCGCTGGCTGGCGGGGAACCTTATCAGCTTACCAGGCTTAAATATGGAGCATCCAGCCCCAAATGGTCACCCGATGGAGCTAAAATCCTTTTTCTGCTGGTATGTCCTTTTCCGCTTTGCAGAAAGATTCATTACTGAATCCTCAGAAGGCACTGCCCGCCTGGGTCATTGAAAAGCCCTTCCGGCTTCCGGATGAATGAACAGGCTCAGCTACCGGAAAAGAATAACCCTAAGGCCAACCCAGATGGCACTATTGAAGAAATCAGGGCCTATTTGCAGAAAAATGTAGAGGACAAAAAAGCCAAAGTAATCAACCGGCTCGATTTCCAGGGCGAAGCCACCGTGGAGCCCGAATTGCAATTTTCGCACCTGTACGTAGTAGAAGTCCGGGAAGGGGCCACGCCTAAACCACTAACGCAGGGCTTTTACTCTTACAGCAATGGGTACTGGACTCCTGAGGGTGATATTCTTTGCACCGGAGCCGGTGATAGCTTGCTGCACCCTGATCGCGACCAGGAGAACCGGATCTACCGGATCAATGCCAGCGGTTCGGGAAAAAGAGCAGTACTGGCCGAAAAAGGCAAGAATTACAATGGATTTTCGCTATCGAGGGATGGTAAAATAGTAGCCTTTATCCGCACCGCGGCTGCCGGGCTGGGCAAACCAGAATTAGGTTTGTTGAATGTAACAAACGGGCAAGTCGCCGGGTATGTAGATATTGACCGCAACTTTTCTAACCTGTCGTGGAGTAAAGACAATCGTTACCTGTACTTTACCTGTCCGGCCAACGGCGGGTTTCCACTGTATCGGGTTAGTGTCAAAGACCGCAAAGTAGAACAACTTTCCCACTTCAATACGGGTATTGCAGCCTATGATTTATCAAAAGACCGGGAGGTTTTTGTGAAAACGGAAGTAGCCAACCCTTACGAATTGTACACGGCTGACCTAGCCTTGAAGAAAGCTACCCGGCTGACTAGCCACAATGCCGACTGGTTGAAAGGTAAAAAGCTGAGCTTTCCGGAAAAAAGAGTGCTGACTAATTCTAAAGGCCAGACGGTCGAATACTGGATTATGAAGCCGGCTGATTATAAGGAGGGTACTAAATATCCCTTACTGCTGGAAATGCACGGCGGCCCTACGGCCATGTGGGGACCCGGCGAGGCAAGTATGTGGCACGAATTCCAGTTTTTTGCCGCTAGAGGGTATGGGATCGTGTATGCCAATCCCCGCGGTTCCGGCGGTTACGGATTTGATTTTCTCCGGGCTAACTTCCAGGATTGGGGAACGGGACCCGCCGAAGATGTGCTGGCTGCCGCTTCGGACGCTGCCAAAGCGGCCTGGGTAGACACCAGCCGGCAGGTGATTACCGGGGGCTCTTATGCGGGCTACCTTACTGCCTGGATTGTCGGACATGACCACCGGTTCAAAGCTGCCTTTGCCCAGCGGGGGGTATACGACCTGACTACTTTTATGGGTGAAGCCAATGCTTGGCGGCTGGTTCCGTCCTATTTCGGCGGTTATCCCTGGCAGGATGCTATCAAAAAAGTGCTGGATGCTAATTCTCCGCTTAGTTACGTGGACCAGATCCGGACGCCCCTGCTAATCAAGCACGGAGAAAATGACCTTCGCACTGGCGTTTCACAGAGTGAGATGATTTATAAGAGTCTGAAAATACTAGGACGTGACGTAGAGTACGTACGGGTTCCGGGAGCCACGCATGAATTGAGTCGCACCGGCAACGTCCGTCAGCGCATTGACCGTATTCTCCGCATCTATGAATTCATGGAACGCTACGTCGGGGAGAAGAATGTAAAATAGTGTAAATTAGCGTAAGACCTATAACTGCCAGGTTATGATTATCAAGACCAAAGCCACTGTTGAAGATTACCGAAAACTACCTGAAGGGGCAAAGTATGAATTAATAGACGGTGAAATTATTGAACGAGAAAATCCGAATATGCCTTCCCCAAGAATTTTACATCAGGAACTTTCTGCCGATTTGATGCGCATTTTAGGCAACTTAGTGCATGAAAAACAAAGAGGGAACCTATTGCATGCACCTACGGACGTATATTTAGATGCTGAAAATGTGGTACAGCCTGATATTTTATTCATCGAAACATCCAGAGTAGCCCAGCTAAGAAAGGAAGATGGTATTTATGGGGCTCCCGATTTAATTATTGAGATACTTTCACCATCCACTGGCTACTACGACCTTAAAAAGAAGTTTCACTTGTATGAACGACATGGGATAAAAGAATACTTTGTGATTGACCCGGTTTGTGATTGACCCGGAAGATAAAGAAGTTATTGGTTATCAAAACAAAAACGAAAGGTTCAACGAAGTATTCCGGGA
Organism: Cytophagales bacterium; assembly: GCA_030448185.1. Taxonomy (GTDB): domain Bacteria; phylum Bacteroidota; class Bacteroidia; order Cytophagales; family 172606-1; genus CADCTQ01. Next base: position 17,506 of record JAUJNL010000079.1, read on the forward strand.
AAAGAATAAATTACATTCCCGCCTGCTGAATGCAGAAATTATTTTTTAAAGCTAAAGCCCTTCGTCTGGTTGATGAAGGGCTTTTTATATTAGAATAAGCTTCTTATTTCTCTTTCTGCTTTTCACTTCTCACTTCTATCTCCCCGATTCTCGCTTCTTCCCCAAACATTACTTCAACCCGCCAACCATATCTTTGGCAATTACCCACTGGTCGAACTGTTCGTTGGTGAGGTAGCCAAGAGCCAGCGCTGCTTCCCGGAGAGACGTGCCTTTTTTGCGGGCTTTCTTCGCGATTTCAGCGGCTTTGTAATAACCAATATGCGGATTAAGGGACGTCACCAGCATCAACGAATTTTCGACGTGACGGCAATCATCGCATGATTGGGCTCAATACCTACGGCACAATGTTTATCGAAGGAGTCGCAGGCATCGCCAAGCAAACGGGCCGCCATCAGCAGGTTGAAGATGATTACCGGCTTGAATACGTTCAGTTCGAAGTGGCCTCAAACCACCAATCGTAATGGCGGCATCATTGCCAATTACCTGGGCGCAAACCATAGTCATGGCCTCGGCCTGCGTAGGGTTCACCTTGCCCGGCATAATAGATGATCCCGGCTCATTTTCCGGAATCAGAATTTCGCCGATACCGCTGCGAGGCCCCGAAAGAAAGCATCCGGATATCATTGGCAATTTTCATTAGGCTCACCGCAATTGTTTTCAAGGCGCCGGAAGTGGCTACCGCGGCATCATGGGCGGCCAGTGACTCAAACTTATTCGGCGCCGTTTTGAAAGGATGCCCCGTCAGATCCGCGATTTTCTCTGCCACCAGTTCCGAGTACCCTTTGGGCGTGTTCAATCCGTTCCTACGGCTGTACCGCCCAGTGCCAGTTCAGAAAGGTGGTCTAACGTATTTTGAAGCGTTTTTTATGCCATGGTCCAACTGCGAGACGCCTGAAAACTCCTGCCCCAGCGTAAAGTGGCGTAGCATCCATAAAGTGCGTCCGGCCGATTTTCACTACGTCTTTAAACTCCTCCGTCTTTTGCGCCAAGGTATTACGCAACTTCTGCACCATGGGTATGTTATGTTTGCCAATCAGCGAATAAGCCGCAATGCTCATGGCCGTCGGGAAGGTATCATTGACGACTGTGACTTATTAACGTCATCATTAGGTTCAATGCCTTTTTTCATCAGACAGTTGCCACCCAGCACCACGTGGGCCCGGTTAGCCACGACTTCATTCACGTTCATATTCGACTGCGTACCCGAACCCGTTTGCCACACGACCAGCGGAAACTGATCATCCAGCTTGCCTTCCAGAATTTCGTCGCATATCCGGCCGATGATATCGGCCTTATCTGCGGCAAGCACACCCTAATTCCTGATTGGCTTGAGCAGCTGCTTTTTTCAGAATGGCAAAGGCCTGAATCACCTCTTTAGGCATCAGATGGCCGCCAATGGTAAAGTTTTCCCTGGAACGCTGGGTCTGGGCTCCCCAATACTTGTCGGCGGGTACTTTACCTCGCCCATCGTATCTTTTTCAATGCGGTAGTCCATATGAAAATTCTAAATGTTAAAGGTGGTAAATGGGTGTTAGCCGGAAGATCGAAGTCGGAAGTCCGGAGTTTTATATTGGATGATTTTTCGATAACCAAGAATACTATTGAATGAAGAAGGAGTTTATAGCTGTTTTTCTTCGGTCTTCCGTCTTCCGGAATTCGACCGATCCTAAAACCGCTTCTTTCTTTTCTTTTCAACGTTTGTCTTCAGTAGGTTCTTTCTTCTCAGGATAGATTCCGTACGCCTCAGATCATTCTCGGAATTGAATATAGTAAAAGGCCAGTGCAGAAACTGCGCCTTAGATAATACCAACAGGAAACCGTCTTTCTCCTTATATGCCTCTTTAATCATATCCCATTTCATCTGCATGCCCACTCTTTCTGATTAACTTTTGCCAGAATCTGCTGATGATCAATTTCGTACTGCATCTTCTGGAACATAACTTTATACTGCTCCAGTTGCGTAACGCCGGTAAACTGAATGCCCCAGAAAGCCAGGTACCCGATGATCACCAGCGGGGCCAGGAAATAAATCCAGATATTCGGATAAACGGTCAGATTCAGAATAATATTAATAATGATAATGCCAACCGGTACCGCCCAATACCATTGCTTACGCAGCAGAAGCTTCATAGCAATCCGGATATAGGATTTCGGCTCTAAGGCGTATTTTTTCGTCTTAATATTATTATTAAAGTTATTCCGGTTGTTCTGGTGATCATTTCTTAGATTTCGATTCAAATAAACCGTGCAAAGGTAGGAATTGGAACGGAGAAGTAAAGCCGGAAGGGAGAAGAATATCGGATTTCGGATGCGTTCGATGTGGCAGAGACGCTAGGTTTTTTACATTCTCAAATTGGTTTTTTCAGCCTTTCTTTCCGTAAAATTCCCGTTTGAACCCAATATCAACCTCCTGTTATTCTATTATGGATCGCCGCGAATTTGTCAAAACAACCGCTGCCAGCACTGTTTTCTCCGCATTGCCCTTACTGTCTGCACTAGGCAAAACCACTAAATACCGCACGGCCTTAGTCGGTACGGGTTGGTGGGGCATGAATATTCTGCGGGAAGCCATGCAGGCGGGAGAATCTAAAGTAGTAGCCCTGTGTGATGTTGACCGCAACTATCTCTTACCCGCTTCTGAAGAAGTAACGAAGCTAAATGGGGATAAGCCCAAGCTTTACGGCGACTACCGGGAACTGCTGGCTAAGAGAAGCCGGAGATTGTGATCGTAGCTACGCCTGACCACTGGCATCCACTGATTACCATTGCGGCAGTACAATCCGGCGCCCACGTGTACGTAGAAAAACCCATTGGTCATACCGTAATGGAAGGACGGGCTATGGTGAATGCTGCCCGGAAGCACAGAAAAATAGTACAAGTAGGTACCCACCGCCGGGTTTCTCCGCATAACAAGTCCGGCATGGAGTTTTTGAAAACGGGCAAAGCCGGTAAGATTGGGATGGTACGGGCTTTTGTGCACTATGGCGGCGGCTCCGGTCAGGCCGTTCCTGATTCAGAACCACCCAAGGGTCTGGATTGGGATATGTGGTGCGGTCCGGCTCCCCTACGGCCCTATAACAAGGCGATGCACCCGAGAGGCTTCCGGCAGTTTCTGGATTATGCCAATGGCCAGTTAGGTGACTGGGGCATTCACTGGATGGACCAGATTCTGTGGTGGACCGAGGAAAAATACCCCCGGAAAATATTCTCCACCGGCGGCAGAGCCATCAAGCAGGACAATACTGATTCGCCGGACCATCAGGTGGTGAGCTATGAGTTTGAGGACTTCACGGCCGTATGGGAACACCGGCAGTTTGCCGCTAACAACGCCGAGAAAGGAGAAAATGTAGGCTGTTACTTCTATGGCACCGAAGGCACGTTCCACATGGGCTGGCAAAGCGGCTGGACCTTCTACCCGGCAGATAAAAAGAAGCAAACCCTTCAGGAGCCTGCTCAATTGAACAAACCCGATGACCAGAACATCAGAGAGCTGTGGACTGATTTCCTGGGGGCTATCAAATCCAACTCTCTGCCGATCTCTGATATTGAAGTGGGACACCGTTCTACCAATACCAGTTTACTAGGCATGCTTTCCTATAAACTGGGTCGTAGCATCCAGTGGGATGGCGAGAAGGAACTCATTCTCAATGATATGGAAGCCAATAAGCTGCTGAGCCGTCCGTATCGGGCTCCGTATGAATATCCAAAGGGATAAAGTTCTTTTTAAACCTCCGATTAGCATGATCTCCTTTAATGGGTTCTGCATTCACTATTTTTTCCAGCTTTTTGATTTTCAGCAGATAAAAAGCGGATCAATATTTTTCTGTTTCTATCATATTTTAATAAAATACAAGCCTTTTTACTGGATACATTATTATGGTAGCGTTAATAGATGTTAATTTTGCCAGCGTGATGAGATTGTTCCAACACGTTTTCCTCTGGATTCACTCTAAGGAAGTGCGCGAATCAATCCAGTTTAAAAGTCTCATACGCTTAAGACAAATATCCGGAGCATAAATAGTTTAAATCTGTTTTTTCTTCCCCTTACTAAATGAACGTATTAATTACCGGAATAGCAGGTTTTGTGGGCAGTCAGTTGGCAGCCTTTCTGAAAGGAAACCTACCGGAAGTCAACATTACGGGTATTGATAATCTGTCACGCCGGGGAAGTGAATACAACCTGCCCGCCCTGAAAAAGCTTGGTTGCAGGTTTATTCATGGGGATATCCGGGTGAAAGCGGATATAGAAGACTTACCCGCGGTAGACTGGATCATTGATTGCGCCGCAAACCCGAGTGTACTGGCCGGATTCAATGGAGGAACTACCCAATTGATCGGGCACAACCTGATTGGCACGCTTAATCTCCTGGAAAAATGCCGGCAGCATAAGGCAGGCCTTATTTTACTGAGCACCAGCCGGGTATATTCCATCGAAAAGCTTAACCAGATTCCGCTGCGGGCTGATGAAAACCGCTTGATGGTGGACACTCACCAAAAGTTCCCGGCAGGGTTTACGCCAGCCGGCATAACGGAGGATTTCTCTACCGCCGCACCGGTATCCTTATATGGCGCAACCAAGCTGGCTTCCGAAATTATGGCGCTGGAATACGCCTATACCTTTGACATCCCGCTATGGATTAACCGTTGCGGCGTAATTGCCGGTCCCGGGCAGTTCGGCAAGATTGATCAGGGAATATTTTCATTCTGGATTTACCAGTGGCTGCTCAACAAACCCCTGTCCTACATTGGATTTGGCGGCAAAGGGCTACAGGTGAGAGACTTATTCGGACCGGCTGATTTGGGCAGACTGCTCATGAAGCAGATGAAGGTGGAAGACAAAAAGATACCTAAAGTGATCAATGTTGGTGGAGGATTAGCGTCCTCCTTCAGTTTGAAAGAGCTCAATGCGTACTGCGAGCAGAAGTTCGGATTCCCCAAATCCATTAACGAAGATGCTGGCTCCCGACCCTTTGATATTCCCTATTATGTAACGGATAACACGCTGGTACAAAAGTACTGGGATTGGCAGCCTTCAACAGATAAATACAGTATTCTGGATCAGATATTTGACTGGGCGAAAAGAAATGAGGAATTGATCCGGTCCGAGTTCTAAGGCAAAAAATGATCTTACTATCTTTATACGAATAGTTTTTACCATAGCAAATCCGAATTATTTTGAGAAAGTTGTTAGTAACCGGATCATCCGGATTGATTGGCTCAGAAGTCTGCGCTTATTTTGCCGGCCAAGGCTACCATATTCACGGGCTTGATAATAATCAAAGGGCTGTATTTTTTGGCCCGCAGGGAGATACCCGCTGGAATCAGCAGCGGCTGGCCTCCAGTATCAAGCACTTTACCCACCATGAATTGGACCTGCGTGACCGGCAGGGAATCCTGCGGCTCCTGGCAGAGGTTAAGCCTGACGCCATTGTGCATACTGCCGCCCAACCTAGCCATGACCGTGCTGCCGCCATCCCTTTTGATGATTTTGATACCAATGCGGTAGGTACACTAAACCTGCTGGAAGCTACCCGGCAACATTGTCCGGAAGCCATATTCGTCCATATGTCCACTAACAAAGTATATGGTGATGCGCCCAATGAGATCCCAATGGTGGAACTGGAGACCCGCTGGGATTACGCCGATCCGGCTTATGTGAACGGTATTGCCGAAAACTTCCGGATTGACCAGTCTAAGCATTCTCTTTTTGGTGCTTCCAAGGTGGCCGCTGATGTAATTGTACAGGAGTATGGCCGCTATTTTGGCATTCCTACCGCTTGTTTGCGGGGAGGCTGCCTCACCGGCCCCAACCATTCCGGCGTTGAACTGCACGGTTTCCTGAGTTACCTGATTAAATGCAACCTGGAAGGAAAAACTTACAATATTTATGGGTATAAGGGCAAGCAGGTGCGGGATAATATCCACTCTTTTGACGTGGCCCGGTTCATTGATGAATTCATCAAAGCTCCCCGGATTGCTGAGGTGTATAATTTGGGCGGCGGCAAGGATAATACCTGTTCCATTCTGGAAGCATTTGCCCTGGCTGAATCTATTACCGGCAATAAAATGCAACATACGTACGTGGACAAGAACCGTGAAGGGGATCATATTTGTTACTACAGTGATCTGAGAAAAATGAAAGCACATTATCCGGGCTGGGGCATTACCAAATCCTTGAAAGATACTTTTAATGAAATCGTAGAAAGCTGGCACCAGAGAAAGCAAGCAGTCTGAGTACTACGGTTGTAAACCCATACTAGTCACCTCCCAGCAATTGTATCGCTTTACTTTTATATCTGCATGAAATTAAGTGTAGTCATTCCCGCCTACAATGAAGAAGGGTCCATTACCGAGACGCTGGAAACCCTGTATGCCGAACTGAGAAGCCAGGAAATCTCAATGAAATTCTGGTTGTCAACGATAATTCGAAGGATAACACGTTGGCCATTCTCAAAGACCTGCAAAAACGGATCCCTACGTTACGGATCTGCACCAACGATGGTCCCAAAATGGATTTGGGTATGCCGTCCGGTACGGACTGGAACGTTTCAGCGGTGATTGCGTGGCAATTATGATGGCTGATCTGTCGGATTCTCCGCAGGATCTGGTAAAGTTCTATTATAAACTGCGGGAGGGGTATGACTGCGTGTTTGGCAGCCGGTTTAGCAAGGGGGAAAAACGGTAGATTACCCGAAGGTAAAATTGTTTATCAACCGTTTGGCTAACAGCATCGCCTGGCATACCTTCCGGTATAAGTATAATGACACCACCAATGCCTTTAAATTATACCGGAAGGAAACCATTGAGGGATTAAAGCCCTTCTTGTCCCCGCATTTCAACCTGACTTTAGAATTACCGCTGAAAGCCATTGTAAGGGGTTATTCCTATGCGGTCATCTAATACACCTGGATTAACCGGAAACATGGCGTTTCGAAACTTAAGATCAGGGAGATGGGAAGCCGCTATTTCTTCATCATGCTCTATTGTCTCATTGAAAAATACTTCTCCAGGGAGATTTTAAGAAAGCAAGAAATCAATTCCTTCTGGCTAAGGAAAATCTAACCCAAGCGTATACTCAGAAAAGCAGACGCAGGCATAATCCATTTCCGTTTGCCAGATTAACGCTCCGGCGCTGTAACCAATTGTTTTTTCTCTAATGTTGTACGGCGCCGGCAGCGTATGCCTTAAAACGTAAACATTACTTCCTGTTTAATATCAGGATGTAAGCTCAAGGCTACCGGGCAGGTTAATGCCGCTCTTTTCAGCTTCTCCTGCTGAGGCTCGGTAAGCGGTGAGGCACTTTTTACGGTAAATACCACCTCGATTTTAGCAATCCGGCGCGGATTAGCGACCATCGTTTTGGTTACCTCGAAAGTAGTACCGGCCAGATTGATTCCTTCCCGTTCGGCCACAATTCCCATAATCGTCATCATGCAGCTTCCCAGCGAAGCAGCGGTCAGGTCAGTCGGAGAGAAGGCTTCCCCACGGCCTTGGTTATCAACCGGAGCATCCGTAAGCAGGGTATTACCTGAGGCTACATGGGTAGCTTCCGTACGCAGCTGACCCAAATATTTAGTCTGAACAGTAGGCATAATGAGTGAATAATGTATATTTAATTCTTTGTTCAACGTTAATAAGAATAATATTAGCCATACTTCTCCGGCAAATTAGATATGAAAGCATACCCTTACAATCTTATAGGTAAGTATTTATCAGGAGCAGGATGTTACTGCTGCTGGCCTGCCTCACCATTACCCAGTTGGGCTGGGCCCAGGAAGAATCCGATGAAGATGCCTACGATTCAGAATTTGTGTGGGGCGTAAACCTGAATACCAACGGAGGACTGATCGGCGGCGTTATTTTCCGGTACAGCCAGGCGCTTGACGAAAAAATGTATCAGCATTTTGCTTTAGAGATCGTGAACGTAAAGCATCCCAAGGAATTCCGGTACCAGGAGCCGGTAATTCATTTATCTGCGATAAAAGCAATTACCTGTTTTCGGTACGTCCCCATTACGGACGCGAACTGGTGCTGTTTCGGAAAGCTCCCGAAGAAGGCGTCCGGATCAGTGCCATTGCCTCCGCCGGGCCTTCAATCGGAATCATTAAGCCGTACTACATTGAAGTTTCCTATCCTCAGTCTAATGAAACGTACGTAGAACAATACGATCCGGACCAGCATGCTACTGCCAATATATTGGGCAGTACCGGCCTGCTTAATTTTAACGGTTCTCAGGCAGCCATTGGGCATGTGAAGGGTGGAGTCACTTTTGCCTTTGGCGTTTCCGGAGCAGTGTAACGGGATTCGAAGTGGGCTTTATGGCGGAAGGCTATAACCGGACAATTATCCTGAACAAAAAGGCGCAGAATCGTCAGTTATTCACATCTTTGTACCTGAATCTGTTCTTTGGCGGACGGAAGTAGATGCCTCACTGGAGGGCTGAACAAAAGCTCTAAGGCAAGTGTTATACCTAACAGTAATGATAAATGTTAAATACATCAATTCTTTCTCATTTAACATTTAGATTTTTTACCATTACCTGTTCATACACTTCCTTCCACTTCCGCCAGCCAGGCGGTAATCTTAGCAACCATGATTGAGCTACCTGTAGTAGAATCTTCAAAAAATACCAGCCGTAAACCGGAATGGTTACGCGTAAAGCTGCCCGTTGGTCAGACCTATGCCAACGTGCGGCGTATTGTGGACGTCAACAAGCTGCATACCATTTGTGAAAGCGGCAATTGCCCCAATATGGGTGAGTGCTGGGGTACTGGTACGGCTACTTTTATGATTCTGGGCAATGTATGTACCCGTAGCTGTACCTTCTGTGCGGTAGCTACCGGCTGCCCAATGAATATGATACGGATGAACCCCGCCGGGTAGCCGAAGCGATCAAGCTAATGGGCGTAAAACACGCCGTTATTACTTCCCGTAAACCGTGACGAACTGAAGGATCAGGTGCCGAAATCTGGTACCAGACTGTACGCTTGGTCAAAGAATTTTCACCTCAGACTACCATTGAGACGCTGATCCCAGATACCAGGAAACTGGGAAGCATTATACCGTATGATCAGTGCCGGGCAGGAAGTAGTTTCCCACAATATGGAAACGGTGGAGAGGCTTTATCGTGGTGTCAGGCCGCAGGCAAAATTACAACCGCAGCCTCCAGCAGATCCGTATCACCAAAGAATACGGCAAGCGCACCAAATCGGGTATTATGCTGGGTTTGGGCGAAACCCGCGAAGAGGTGTACCAGGCAATGGATGATCTGATAGCCAATGGCCTGGATATTCTTACTTTAGGGCAATACCTGCAGCCTACCAAGATGCACCACGAGGTGATCGAATATATCCATCCGGATCTGTTTGCCCACTACCAGGAAGAAGGATTGAAGCGAGGTTTGAAATACGTTGAGTCTGGCCCGCTTGTGCGTTCATCTTACCATGCCGAACGGCACGTACACGTATAAGCACTGATAATTCTATCTGCCTGCTGTACATTCATTGACCTTATGACCGAAAACGTACCGATTAAAGGTGTTTTTCATGGATTAATCTTGGAAATTTATCATACTGAGTACACTGTAAACTAAGTTTCTTTATATGTTATGTACCCCTTTCCGTACGGTCATTCCCGAAGGGAATCTTCTTTGATTATAACGGTGATTGACCAAAACCGAGAGGATTAGCTTCGCTGAGAGTTCCCTTCGGGAATGACAGCGGCAGGGAGACTGGTTTGATAACCTAAACCTACTTAATTTACAATGTACTGAGTACATTGTAAATTAAGTAGGTTTAGAAATTTGATTAATGGGATTAGTTTGGACATAATGGCGATTGAGTGTAGTATGAGCCGATAGAATGGAGAACTGCCAGTTGATTTTGATTTGCTTTTCTTCCTTTGTCCCGTAAAATGATAGGTTTGACTTTCCGCTCTCGTCCAAGCGGATGGGTTTCAACCGGTCGGAATAATCCAGTGCAAGGCTCGAATCCGACAGGCGTAGTCCTGCATATGCCGGATATACGCGTATAGCAGGGGCTGGCCCGCCAGGGGTGGTTCTGGGCAAAACCCACCTGGCCAAGAAAGGGGCCTAGCCAGGCCAAGTCGGTTAACCAACCGCTAAAGCAATGAAAGGCCGCCATCGACAGTCAGAATAGTGCCTGTTGTGTAAGAATTGGTCATCAGAAACAGGATGGCGTGGGCCAATTCTCGGGTTGTCCCAAGTGCCCTACAGGTAGTGTTTGCCGGGACCACTGCTCCTGACTGGTACGTTGCTCTGGCTTCATCGAGTCCCACACACCCGTATTCACCACGCCTGGGGCAATGACGTTGACCCGGATGGGTGCCAGTTCAGCCGCCAGCGACCGCCAAATACAGCCACCACGCCACTAACGGCGGACATCACCGAAATGCCGCTCTTAGAGCTAATCTTGTAGGGGTAGTATAGAGGAGTTGAAAAAGCTTCTTTCATATGATAAAGTTTGACTAATGCCTGGCTAACATCTTAACTCCGGGCAAAGGTTGTTTGTTAGTCGGTTGAAAATTGATCAGCAGGCCTAAGGCTTTCAGGCCCTCTTCCAAGGTAGTGACGGGCTTTTTTGGCTTTGGCAACAGGCGTAGTTCGGCTTTGTCGAAGTAGTCCTGAATGGCACTGGGCCGTTTTCCCGTACCTGATAGGTTAAGTGCAAGACCCGCCAAACGACGATGCTGTAGAAAGCCAAGGCATTGAAGAGAAAGTATGCACATCGTCAAACTGCAGCCGTTCTACCTGTAATCCGCCGGATTTGAGTACATAGTGAAAGCACGTTCAATACGCCAGCGAAGGGCGTACCCATTTCACTACTTGTAGCGCATCGCTAGCCTGCTTGATGGGGTAGAGGTCAACAGCAGCCAGCTAGCCGCTTGCTGCTCATCAAAGACAGAGTGCCCCTGCTTATCGAGGGCACCTACTTCCCGGGCCACTACCAAAAACAAGTCCTTCACTTTGTGTTTTTGGGCACTCAAGTCCTTGTCGGGCAGTACCGCTACGGCACCGGCACTTACCTGGAGTCGGAGCTTAACCGGCTTATTTTTCCGTTCGATCTCCACTTCCATTTCTCCCACTACGCCTAGTTGCGCAGCCGCTTGGGGCAAGCGGAAGGACGGCTCCACTAGCCATTACTTCTAGGTTGCGGGCGTGATACACCCGCACGAGTAAGTCCACAGGCTCGGCGCGTTTGGCCTGAAAGAAACTGGAAAATGTCGGCTTCCCGGTCTTGTATTAGCACTACTCGTTTCGGGCAAGCAGCTAAGTGCTCATTCGCTTGCAGGCCTAAGAGCCACTTGTCTGACTCCTTATCCAGGGCATTGAGTCCTGCTCTGGTCCAGTTGCGCTGGTAAAGCAGGCCTAAGGGCACGCCTTCTTGATCGCTAGCCAGCACACATTGTGCTCAGTACTGCCTTTTAAGCCGCCTTGCAGGATGCTCAAGCCCTCCATCGCTTGATGGCTGCTTAGGTTGTAGTACGTGCTGTCCTGTTTGACAATAATGACCGAGCCGCTGCTAGCTTGGCAGCCTTCTACGGTAGCGGCAATATGACCGGCTAAGAGTTTTCCGTGTTCATGGCTTTGCCAGAAAACAACCCAGCGATACTTTGACGAAAACTCTTGCCCAAGGCCTGCGAAAAGACTTGCCTATCTGTTGATAAATCAATTCCCCACGGCGGGCTAGGCTGCTCCGATTACCTGGATGAAAATCGCTTAAACCTTCGGCAAATTCATTAGTAGACCACATACGTTGCTGCTTGGGTGATACCTTTTAACCCCAATACCCCTAATTGGTAACCACCTCCATAACCCCCTACAAGATTAGGGCAAGGAGGGTTGAAAATGGATACGCTCGACACGAAGGTCATTGAGCCGCCAGCATTCATGCGGGACGCAGCAGCCCGGGCTACGAAAAAGGTTCCCCAGAACTTTTCCATTCCCCGCTGGGCGTTAGCCGTTGAAAGTTGGGTAATGGGCGCTCCCAGCTTGGTCTCGTCGGCCACTGCACTAATAACTAGGTGGTCCAGTGAACCGACTTGTTCAAAAAAGGTTGCTACCGACGCCTCATCTAACATGTCCATAGTAAAGGCTTCCACGTGCCCCAGGATTTCCTGCCTCGCTTCCTCAAGCCGCTGCTGGTTGCGACTGGCTAGCACGATATGAGCACCGGCGGCGGCCGCTTCCTGGGCCACTGCCCGGCCTATGCCAGAGCTTCCCCCAACCAGGACCACTTTTTTATCAACTGGGTATTGTTCATACACTTTAGGATTTATAATGGGTGAGTGACCAGATTATTCTCCGGTTCTTTGAAATTCTTTTACCAATCCGTCAATGCTTAATTCCAGTAGGTCGGGTTGGCCCGCAGGTCGGCCTTTACCGACGAACTTGCGTTCAATCTGCATTAGCAGCGGCTTCTTATCCGCGGCTGAAATGGGCTGCTTGTGGTTGCGGTGGTAGGCAGCCAACACCGTACTGCGGAAGTACGGGAAATACTCCAATTGACTGGCGATGATGGGCGCTGCCGGTCCCGTTGCGCCGTGGCCGGGATAAATCAGTATAGCCTGCGGGTAGATACTCGGTAGGTTCTCCAGCGTCTTAATTCATTGCGCGGAATGCTCCTCTAGGAAAAAAGCCTGCATATTGTTCAATACTACATCGCCGGTAAACAGTTCACGGGTAGCTGGCAGATAGTAAGCCGTTCCCCCGTTGGTCTCACCGATCCCGAGTTCCTTGGTCTCAATGTCGACACCGGCCAGCGAAAGCGTTTGGTTGTCCGCGAAGATTCTGTTAGGCAAGGGCACATTGGCATGTTCGAAAGTTTCATTGCCCGGAATCTTCTTCATGAATGGCATGTAGCCATTGGGGTCGTTTTTGATGGTTTCATAAGTGGTTTGAGACGCATAGATATCAGATCGTGGAAAGGCTTGGCGGAACACCTCCAGACCGGCAAAATGATCCGGGTGTCCATGGGTAATGAGAATGGCCCGGACGGGTTTGCCTATTGCCTGCACTTTATGCAGGGCTTGCCGGGCGTGGGGAAGGTCTCGCTGCACGTCAATCACAATCAGGCTGTCTTTTGTTTCAATCCACCAGGTATTAACCGTACCTGGTCCGGCATAGGTATACCCACCAACCCTGGAGGGACTTTGGCCAAAGCTTGCAGGATGAATCAGCAACAAAAAAGGCAACAGCATGGCTAGCAGGAAGAGTCGGAAAGAAGAGGACACTACAGACCTGCTCTGTATGGCCGTTGCCGGGAGCAAAAGTGACAGATTCATAACGGATAGATTAAGCGTAAGAAGTAGATTATAAGAAGTAGATCAGTCAATATCAAGTACTGCTTTTCCGTTGATGTTCCGGTCTAGCAGTTGCTTGGCGGCCTGGTCGAATTCCCGCCAGTTGCTGCGGTAGCCAATGGAGGTCTGGAGTTGACCCGTCGCCAGAAGTGACACCAGGAATTGCAGGTCCTGACCCACATGGCCACCCATACTGAAGCGGATCAGTCGGCCCTCTGGCAGGGCCAACCCAGGCGATAGGCTTCCCGAAATAGAAACGATCAGCCCTTGGGGACAAAGTATCTGGGTCGCCGCAGCCAGCAGGTCGGCGCCACCGGCCTCCAGCACTACGTCCACTTGGCCCGCAACTTCGGTTGGCGCGGTGACGATCTGGGTGACACCTAATTCCTGTAGTCCCAACGCTCTTTCGGGGCAACTGACAACGGCAATCACCTCGGCCCCGGCCAGCCGGGCCAATTGGATGGCAAACCGGCCCACTCCACCGGCGGCTCCCGTCACCAGTACCCGTTTACCGGTCACATCGCCCGCCGTACGCAAGGCTCGCAAAACCGTCACTCCGGCCACGGGAAGGGTGCTGGCCGCCCCCATCTCTACCCCTTGGGGCAGCACAGCCAGTTCATTGATGGAAACCGCCCGGTATTGGGCCCAGGCTCCTTGCCACACGAAGGAGACTACCCGGGAGCCTCGGCAATGCCGTCGATAGCTTCAGCTTGTACTACAATACCGGAAGCATCCCAACCAGGAACGATTCCCGGATTGAAGCGAGGCAAATCCCGGACCTCTCCCCGGTTCAGGGATATTGCTTGAAGTTGAACCAACACCTGGCGGGGACTGGGCTTGGGCAGGGCCACTTCTTCAAAGCGGGCGCCGATGGGATGGTTGGGATTGGTTACCAGTGCTTGCATCAGTGATTAGTTTGAGTGAGAATTAATCATGTTGCCTTTCGCAAAGCCCCGTAGGTCAATGGGAAAGACTATGCAAAGATGCACCGGTAATGGCGGGGAATGATAATACTTTTAGGACAACGTATGGTAAAATTGGGACGACTCCCGAAAAGATTCCGGAGTCAAACCGGTAGCCTTTTTGAATACTTTTCCGAAGTATGAGGGCTCGCCGAAACCAAGCTGGTAACTGATTTCTTTCACGGTCAGGTTGGTATGGTGCAGCCGCCGCTTGGCTTCCAGCAGGATTCGGTCATGGATCATCTCGGAAGCCGACTTGTGGATGGTGAGTTGGACGGCTTGGTTGAGCTTTTTGGGGGAGAGGGCCAGTTGATGGGCATAATCACTCACCTGTTGCATGGTCGCAAATTGTTTTTCCAACTGGTCCCGAAAATTCAGGTAAATGTTGCAGTCGCCATTGACGGGAATGGAGACGGGGCCTTGCCGGACACGAATCTCCTCTGAGTGCATCACCAGGGCGCACACGTAGCTGCGCAGGACTTCGTAACTTAAATGAGTTGGAGGTTGGCTGTACTCTGCCTCAATGAGGGCGAAGAGTTGCCGGTAAATTTCCTGTTCCGGGTTGGACAATGCCAGAAAGGGTTGTTTGGCGCCCGGGTCCAGGATGTTGCAGCGCATCAGAAAGGAGATGTCCACCAGTTGGGCATAAAGAAATTCGGTGCTGAAGAAAAGACTCTTTCCCTCCACGGATGCCTCCCATCGGTACCATTGTCCAGGGGTCAGGAAAAACACGGTCGGCTGCTCAACCTGGTAGGGAACCGTGTCAATGCATAACGCACCGGCTCCTGCTGACACGTAAGCGATCTGATACTGGTCAGATTCCATTCTTCCTTCCAGGAGGGTTACCAAGGGGCGAAAATCGAATAGTTGGTAAGGATGCATTCCCACAAGGTTTTATCGGCCAGTAAGATAGATAAAGTAAGCGTTTGAACAAATAACACCCTCTTCAGGGCAATTTCATAAAAAGCTAAGCAGTTGAGAAACAGGCGAAAGCTTGTTGTTGATAAAAGTTAAGGTCTTCTCTGAAGGCTTTGATATTTCCTTTTTTATCCTGTTTACGCATTAAGTTCAGCGCGATAGTAACAACCGAAGCAATCATTCTGCTTCTGGCAGCATCTGTAGAGCGGATTTTGTCTTATACAAAAGTAACAACTCGAAAGATAGAATCGGCTAAAAAAGCCAAGAGATTTCTTACGACATAGAAAAAGACGGGATGAAGAGGTGATTAGAGGGGCAGATGAGAGAACAACAATACACACTGAGACGTTGTCTCTCGTGGAGAGACGAGG
>JAUJNL010000080.1 GCA_030448185.1 Cytophagales bacterium
GACCCGTGCTGGAGAACAAGCCCTTCGAAGACCGTCCCTATCTGTTCGGGGAATTTACCGCCCACGCTCCCAGCATCTTTTATCCGATGCGCTCCGTGCGGGATAAGCAATACAAACTCATAGTCAATTATTTACCGGATAAGCCTTTTCCCAGTTTGAGTGTGGATGGGGATATAGCGTGGCAGGAATCGCGGA
Source organism: Cytophagales bacterium (assembly GCA_030448185.1). Lineage (GTDB taxonomy): Bacteria > Bacteroidota > Bacteroidia > Cytophagales > 172606-1 > CADCTQ01. The sequence goes on from JAUJNL010000080.1 coordinate 196, forward strand.
ATGAAAAATTCGACGGAACCCCCGTACGCCAGGTATTTGACCGCTACCAGAACCGTCCACCCCTGGAGTTGTATGACCTGGCAACCGATCCCCATGAGTTTACCAACCTGGCCGGCGATCCGCAATACGGGCCGGTGATCACCCGGTTGCGCCAGGCCCTTGCCCAGTGGCAGCAACAAACCCGCGATCCCCTGCTGGATAGCACCGGGCTAGCCCGGATGGTGGAGGTGCACCAGGCCATCCAGTCAGAAACCCGGGCTGATTCCGGTTACAAGGTTAAAGCCCCGATCCGGTGGACTGACTACTAGCCTGCCGGAGCAAGACATTCCGCAAATCCCATCCCTATTTTAGAATTATGAAAGGTAGTATAATAATATCGTTTCTCCTGTTGCTTGCCTGTACCAGCCGGCCTACCACCCAGGCGGGCAAGACCACAGCCCAATCCCCGGAAAAAGCCCTGCCCAATATTGTATTTATTCTGGCCGACGACATGGGCTATGGCGATGCGGGCTGCTACAATTCCGAATCCAGAATACTTACGCCGGCCATTGACCGCCTGGCCGCCGAAGGCATCCGGTTTACCGATGCCCACGCCCCTGGTGCCTGGTGTGTGCCCTCCCGGTATGGCTTCATCACCGGACAGTACCCGCTGCGGGCGGGCATGGACTTAAAGCGCGGCAGTTTGATTGCCAAAGACCGCCTGACGGTTGGTGCACTCCTGCAAAGGAACGGGTATCGCACGGCCATGATTGGCAAGTGGCACCTGGGCTTTGAAGGCGTGAGTGACTGGGATAAAGTAGACTACAGCCAGCCTTTTCTGGGCGGCCCGGTGGACCGGGGTTTTGATTATTTCTTCGGCATGCACGCCTCCCTGGATATTCCTCCCTATTTTTACCTTGAGAACAACCGTTGTGTAACCGCTCCTACCGATTCGATTGCCGGACACCAGAGCCCGGGGGCCACTACTACTATTTCTGGCGCCTTCTGGCGGGGCGGTAAAATTGCCCCGGACTTCAAGCATCAGGAAGTACTGCCCACTTTCACCCGCAAAGCGGTTTCCTTCATGGAAAGCCACGTGAAAGAGCAAAAAAAGCAACCCTTCTTTTTGTACGTTGCCCTGACGGCACCCCATACGCCCTGGGTGGCTCAACAGCCATTTAAAGGGAAAAGCCAGGCAGGTGAATACGGCGATTTTACCATGCAGGTGGACCATACGGTAGGAGAAGTACTCCAGGCACTGGAAAGGTTGGGCATCCAGGAAAACACACTGGTCATTTTTACTTCCGACAATGGGCCGGTGTGGTTCAAAGAAGATGTGCAGAAGTATAACCATCGGTCTGCGGGAAATTTCAGGGGTATGAAGCTGGATGCCTGGGAAGGGGGTCACCGCATTCCCTTTATTGCCCGCTGGCCGGGTAAAATCAAGCCCCATACCACTTCCGCGCAACCGCTTTGTTTTACCGACATGCTGGCTACCTTTGCGGCAGCGGTGGGCGATAGCCTTCCTAGAGAAGCGGGCAGGGACAGCTACAATATGCTGCCGGTTATGTTGGGCAGCAACACCACCCCACGCAAAGGCCTGATCGTAGAAGGGCACACGGTGCGGGAAGGCGACTGGAAACTGATCTTTGGCAGCGGCCTGGGCGTACTGCACCGGCAGTACGGCAAGGAACAGGCGCAGCCGGTGAAAGGGGAGCTGTATAACTTGCAGGAAGATCCTTCCGAAGCGAATAATTTATACGACACCCACCCGGAAAAGGTAGCCGAACTCACCCGGCGCATGGAGCAATACCGGGCCGAAGGCAGTGCTGCTTCTGAATCTCATTCCCATAAGTAAATTTTGCCGGGTATATTTGGCTACCGGACACCGGGTGTGTTGGGCCCCTTTCACTGGCTATGGCTAAACTTTTCTCAAAATAGCCCCGGCGTTGGTTACGCTTTTTTCCTGAGCCCGCCCCTGTGTGCCCGGCAGCAGACTACTTACCCGGACTGCTCCGTGCAGTAGAACGACAGCCTGCTGGTGTTGGAAAGCAGCCGGATCAGGTGGACCTTTTACTTGAACCACTGAAACTCACTAGGGCGTATACTGCATTCTTGCAAAAGCAACGTTAAAGTTTACAGCTCTGCTCAGTTAAAATCCGCTCTTTTCTTAATGTCCATTTTTTCAGGTGAAGTCCCGCCACCCCTACTCCCAAAAAGTAGGCGTAGATGAAATGGACTGAAGCTTTAGCTTCATGGGGCCAGGGGCGTTACGTAAGCGTGTAACCTATGGTACTATCGTGGTAGAAGGGCCTAGAATGAGGTTGTGCGACACGTTCTGCCTAGATGTTGAGTTGGTTACGTTAGCTTCGATGATCCCTAAAAGGATTGTCATTGCTACCAAGAATCCTGCAGGGATCAGCGAAGCTAACGTAAGTAACATGCCTCCTGAGAAGAATTAAGGGGTAAAAGAGAGATCAGATAGGGGATTGAAGACATCCGCTAATTGTAGCTCTAAAGGAGTAGGATTTGCCCAAAAAGGCGAACTTCGTTTAGGGTGAGGTGTTAGATGGGGTTCTAAAATAATAGGCAAGCCATCGGTCAGATAAACCGTATTTTAGTATAAGGGTAAAACAAAAAGGAGCAGTTCTCCACTGCTCCTTTTTAGTGTTCTGCTTTGTCTTTGCCCCTTAATCCTCCGGCATGAAACTTTGCGCCTCGCCTAATGCCAATAAGCTACTTAAAAGGCACAGCCGGCTTCTGTTCTTTCAGCATACTTTGACTGGTAAGGCTCTCCACAATATTGGCTTGCAGTACGACACTGGTAGACGGATTACGCAAGTCATTACTGAGAATCGTTACGGTTTCGTTTTGCTGGCCCATAGCAAGCGGGGTATAACGCAATTCCAGCGTCGCTTTCTCTCCGGGCTTTACCGCCGGCTGCGAAATTTTAAAGGAAACGCAATTACAGCCACTTTGTACTGTCTGTAGTTGGAGATCACTTTTACCGGTGTTTATCACCGTAAAATTATGGGTCACTGAGCGGTTCTTTTCGATTTTCCCGAAGTTGTGGGCGGTTTTGTCCAGTTTAAGTACAGCCGCCTTATCCAACTGCTCCGGGGTAACCGGAGCTTCAGATTTTGATTGCACCGTTCCCTTAATGGTAAGCACCAGCATAGCGTTCTGGCCATTGCTGGTAACGGTCACGGTCTTATGAAATACGCCAGGTCGGCCCATACTGTTATAAGAAGCCGTTACCTTGCCTTTTTTACCAGGAAGTACTGGTTCTTTAGTCCAGAAAGGTGTAGTACAGCCACAGGAGGCGGCTACGTTAGAAATTACCACCGGCGCATTGCCCGTATTGGTGAATTCAAAATCATAGGTAGCCTGAGTTCCCTCTGTTACCACCCCAAACTCGTGCGTGTCTTTCTTGAATTCGAGCTTACCCTGCCCATGTGAAGTTAGGGTTAAAAAAGTCGAAATACTTAAAAAAGTTAAAAATTTTGCTATCATAATGCAATTATTAGAACGGATTTTGCTGGTTTTACGTCTGTATAACAAATATATGGAAAGCCTTTCAAAAAGCATTTTTGTGTGGAACCGCAGGGACGAAAGGCTGGTCAAGGGAAAATGCAACATTTGTGCGCTATCTGAATTTGCTTATTTTTGTTTGGGTGCTACCCAGCTACTTCATCCTTAACCCATTTCTAAAAGTGATTACAAGAACTTTCTACACCTGGGCACTCACCCCGGAAGAAATTTGGGAGACTACCGGCTGGCCTGGAAAGCCGCCACGCAAGTCTGCTGGGCCGGAAAGAAGTATTTATGGGGAAGGCCAAATTTGGCATCTTCGGGGATGGGAAAGAAGTGGCCCAGATTGCAATGGCTAAAGGCATTCCGTCCGGGTGATTTCCGGTCGGGCTATTATCGGGATCAAACCTTCATGCTGGCCATTGGTGAACTTACGTTAGAACAATATTTTGCCCAATTATACGCCCACGCCGACGAAAAGCCGACCCCGCCGCCACCGCCCGGATGATGAACGGCCACTTTGCTACCCGGTTGCTCGATGAAAGAGGCAACTGGCAGAACTTAACTGAGGCTAAAAATTCCAGTGCGGACCTTTCCCCAACTGGTGCGCAAATACCCCGGCTGGTAGGCCTCGCCTATGCTTCCAAACTCTACCGTGAGAACCCGGGCTTATATCACATGACCCAATTCTCCAACCGGGAAACGAAAGGCAACTTTTGGTACCATTGGCAATGCTTCCACGGCAGAAGGAGTATTCTGGGAGGCCATTAACGCCGCTGGCGTACTGCAGGCACCCATGCTAACCTCCGTATGGGATGATGGCTACGGCATTTCAGTACCTAACGAGTACCAGATTACGAAGGGTGACATTTCTAAAATACTGGCTGGTTTCCGCCGCAATGAGGACGAGCCCGGTTACGAAATATTCCGGGTCAGGGGCTGGGATTACCTGGCATTGTGCGAAACGTATGGGCAGGCAGCTCAACTTTGCCGCACCGAACACGTGCCAGTGCTTATTCACGTGCAGGAAATGACCCAGCCGCAAGGGCATTCTACTTCCGGTTCGCACGAACGGTATAAACCGAAGGAAAGACTGGTCTGGGAAGAAGCCCACGACTGCATCCGGAAGATGCGGGAGTGGATGCTCTCCAATGGGATTGCCACCGTGGAAGAAGTAGAAGTCATTGAACGGCAAGCCCGAGACCGGGCGACGGGAAGCCCGCAGCAATGCCTGGGAGGCCTATATGTCCGATCTGATGCCCGATCATGAGCTTGCTCTTTCGCTTATGGAAAAAGCTGCCCAGGTAAGTCAAGGCGGGAGGAATTGCAGCAGTTGCGGGATGCTTTTGCAGAAAAAGATTAACCCCATCCGGAGTGATGCGGTATCGGCTATGAAAAAGGCGGCCCGTATCCTGCGTAATGAAACGGGGTCGCACCGCGACGAGGTAGCCTGGGTAAAACGTACCGAGACGGACAATTACGAAAGATATAATTCCTATTTGTACAGTGAATCGGCAGAAGCCGTAATTAATATACCCAGTAAAGCCGGTCTATACGGATAACAGCCCGATGGTAGATGGCCGCGAAGTGGTAAGAGCCTGCTTTGATGCCCTGTTGGCCCGCGATCCCCGGGTATTTGCCATTGGAGAAGACGTAGGCCGGATCGGCGACGTAAACCAGGGCTTTGCCGGATTACAGGAAAAATATGGGAACTGCGGGTAACCGATACGGGCATCCGGGAGTCCACCATTATGGGGCAGGGAATCGGCGCTGCCCTTGCGGCTTACGGCCCATTGCTGAAATCAATACCTTGATTACCTGCTGTATGCATTACAGATTTTGTCAGACGACCTGGCTTCGCTGCAATACCGGACCAAAGGCGGCCAGAAAGCTCCCGTAATTATCCGGACCCGGGGCCACCGGCTGGAAGGTGTCTGGCACTCAGGTTCACCCTTAGGCATGATTCTGAGCAGCCTGCGGGGTATTATAGTGGGCGTGCCACGCAACCTGACCCAGGCAGCGGGTATGTACAATACCTTGATTAAGTCTGATGAACCGGCGCTAATCGTGGGTGTCTGAACGCCTACCGGCTGAAAGAACGGATGCCAGCCAATATCGGCGAATTTTGCGTGCCCTTCGGCGTACCTGAAATTTTGCAGTCCGGCACCGATATTACTATCGTAACCTATGGGGCTATGTGCCGGATTGTGCTGGATGCCGCCAAACAGTTAGCGGAAGAAACGGGTATTTCCTGCGAAGTCATTGACGTGCAAACGTTACTGCCCTTTGACCGCTATCACATGATTACGCAGTCTATTAAAAAAACCAGCCGGGTCTTATTCACGGATGAAGATGTGCCGGAGGCGCGTCGGCCTTTATGTTGCAGCAAGTGCTGGATGTACAGAAAGCCTGGCAATGGCTGGATGCCCCTCCAACTACCCTGACGGCCAAAGAGCACCGACCCGCTTATACATCCGATGGTGATTATTTCTCAAAACCGAATACGGAACAGGTCTTTGATGCCGTATATGAAATCATGCGGGAGAGTGATCCGCAACGATTCAAAGCTATTTATTAAGCCGACGGGGAGATAAGCCGTTTTAGAACCCTTCCTTCATTACATCCCTCCCCGTTGTTAGGAGGGACTTTAAAAAAAGGCTATTTTACCCTTTCCTTTAACCTGTTCGAAATCTACTGCACCTTAGCTTTAAATTTACCATTGGTAAAGCGGACAATATCGGGATAGGGCGTAATGCCTTTCAGTAAACCTGCACAGTCAGCTCGAAGGTGCCCTCATGATACCCGTGTCCGCATTGTACTCGGTAATTTCCACAAAACTCGGCTGGTCTTTCATGGCGTAATAACTGGCCGTGCCTACATCCCCTTCAAGAATAGTAAAACTGGCATTGGGATTAAAATCTTGGCAGTAAGCATTCGGAGGTAACAATGCTCTCTTTAACCGGATACCTGCCAGCTTTTCGGGTACTTTCGAAAAGAATAAGGATTCAATCAGTAAACTATCGGCTCGCTGATTGACGGCAAACCGTTCAAAGTGAATATTCAGGTTCCCTTAGCGCTTTCGCATTTGCCGTTGTCACCGAACTGGGTTGCACTTACGGCAATGTGTTCGTGCCAGCGCTTACCGTGGAGAAGCGCAAAGGCTTGTCCTACCTGCAACTCCGGCGCTACGATTTCTTGTTCTTTTTTGCACGCGGTCAGCGCCAGCAGCATTCCCAATACCGTTACTATATTTTTCATACGCTTTGATCTAAAAACATCGGTTGTTCATTCACATTTAGCTACGCAAGCTAAAGAAAAAGTTATTCACATTTATAATGCGGAACATCCTTAAATCAGTAGACTCTATGTAACCAATCCGCAATTTGACATACACCCAATTCCAGACAAATTTTAGTAAAAACACTTTGGTACAGCCTTAAATAGGGGTATGTTTTACTTAAAACCAGCTATTAATGGATTATTTTAATACAAGGTTTAAATTAATGCGGAAATTATTATGATTGCTACATCACCTGTCCGAATGCAGTTTGCAATCTCCACCGTATTAATTGAAGGCTAAAGATTTATAAACATTTGTTCGCAGGGATACACTTTTTTGCGGGGAACTCCTCACTAAACCCTTATCAATCTATGAATCATCTTTACATAACTGTATGCAGCCGGGCCCGTTGGCTAGCCGTATGCTGTCTTCTGAGTTTTGGGGTAAAAAAGCACAGGATCTTGCCTCAGTGCAATCTATGCAGCCCACATCGCAAACCGCTGCCCCGCTTGCAGTCACTATTACGGGCACTGTGAAGGGAGAAAATAATGAATCTTTGCCCGGCGTGAATGTATTGCTGAAGGGCTCCACTACCGGCACCGCCACCAATGCTGAAGGACGTTATTCCCTGACTGCTCCGGATGGAAACGGTACCCTGGTATTCTCCTTTATCGGCTACCTTACCCAGGAAGTTCCGATTAACAACCGTTCGGAAATAGACGTAACGCTGCAAACCGATACAAAAGCGCTGAGTGAAGTGGTAGTAGTAGGGTATGGTACGCAGCAGAAAAAGACGTCACCGGTGCTATTGCTTCCCTGAACACGGAGGCTATTAAAGATATGCCCATCAGTAATGTGGCGAAGGGCTCACCGGACGGCTTCCGGCGTACTGGCTCAGCAGGTAAGCGGTGCTCCGGGCACTACGCCTTCCCTTAAAATCAGGGGTTTAGGTTCCATCACGGCCGGAAACGGGCCGCTGATTGTAGTGGATGGTCAACCACTTAATTCGGGAGCCCTAAACACCATCAACCCCAATGACATTGAGAAAATGGACGTGCTCAAAGATGCTTCGGCTACCGCTATTTACGGTTCCCGGGGATCGAATGGGGTAGTGCTGATCACTACCAAGCGGGGCAAAGCCGGGGCTACCCGTATCAATCTGGATTACTACACGGGTATTCAGGAAGTAGCCAAAAAAATGGATGTGCTTAATGCTCAGCAGTTTGCCGAGCTGACTAAAGAAGCCGTGAACACGGCGTACCTGGAACGGTACCGGGTGCTCAAATCACTGATCCGAATGAAAAACGTCCGGCTTCGCAGCGGTACCGTTATCCAACAGAGTTAGATAGCCCGGAAAGTTTAACCAATTATGACTACCAGGATCTGATTTTCGCAAGGCGCCGATGAGTAGTTATCAGGTGTCAGCTTCGGGCGGCAGCGATAAGATTCAGTTTTTAGTATCGGGAAATTACTTTAAGCAGGAAGGGCATCATTAAAGAATCCGCGTTAAACCGCTACTCCCTGCGTTCCAATATTGATGCGCAGTTAACCCAGCGGCTCCGGGCAGGCATTAACCTAAGTCCTTCGTATGCCATCGAGGACCGGGTCAATGCGGAGGGCCACTGGTTAACCAACGGAATCATTAACGCCGCCCTGGCTAGGATTCCCCTGGTGCCCATTTACGCCCCGGATGGCAGCTATACCTCGCAGTCAACCTACGCCGCTGCATATGACTGGTCAGGGGTGACCAATCCGGTAGCCAACATTACCGAAAGAGACGATCAGATTCGTACGACTCGTCTATTGGGCAATATTTACGCGGAATACCAGTTTATGGAAGGGCTGAAGTACCGGGGTACCCTGGGCGGCGACTTATTACAGGCCCGCCGCAACTACTTTCGGGCCTCTACCATGCCCCTGAACCAGCTACTGCCTCCCACGGCCAATGAAGGCTCGGTCAGTAACCGGCAGAATATCAATTGGGTAACCAATCACACCTTAACCTACAATCGTACTTTCAACCAGGTGCATAATCTGGAAGCGCTGCTGGGAACGGAGTTTCAGAAGAACGACTTTCAGCGGGATACTACCGCGGCCAATAAGTTTCCCAATGATATAGTACGCACGGTCAATTACGGTACGGTCGTGTTGGGGCAGTCATTCCGCGAACAGTGGTCATTAGCCTCATACTTTGCCCGGGTAAACTATAATCTGAAAGACAAATACCTGCTGGCTGTTTCCGTGCGACGGGATGGATCTTCCCGCTTCGGGACCAATAACCAGTGGGGAACATTTCCCTCCGCTTCGGTTGGCTGGCGCATTGCTGAAGAACCTTTCATGAAGGGAATTCCGGTGTTGTCGGAATTAAAGCTCCGGGCCAGTTACGGATTAGCCGGAAATAATGCCTTTGATAATTACGCCCCGATTGGTTTGTTGGGCGTAGATAATTACGTGTTTGGAAATAATTTGTCCAACGGACTAGCCGGCCGGTCACTGGGAAATGAAGACCTTACCTGGGAAAAAAGCCGCCAATTGGACATTGGCACTGAAGTAGGCCTGTTCGGGGACCGTATTTATTTAACAGCGGATTATTACCGGCGGATTACGACCGGGCTGCTGTTCTCCGTGCCAATTCCGACGCTGACTGGCTTTGGTTCCTATATCCGGAATATTGGCGAGGTGAGCAACCACGGCTGGGAATTTTCCCTCAACACCCGGAACCTGACCGGCGCTTTCAACTGGACTACTGACCTGAATCTGTCTCTGAACCGCAACAAAGTATTAGCCTTAGGGCCAACTGGTGACCCAATCCGAAGTGCTTCGGGTATTGGAGAAACCAATATCACCGTTATTGGGGAGCCTTTAGGCAACTTTTACGGCTACGTGCAGCTGGGAGTGTTCCGTGACCAGACTGATCTCGATTCGTATCCGCATTTTGCCAATACCCGCCCGGGAGATGTAAAGTACCAAGATGTAAATGAGGATAATAAAATTGATGCCAATGACCGGACCCTGATCGGGAATAATCAGCCCGATTTCGTGTACGGCATGACCAACACGTTCAGCTTCAAAGGTTTCGACCTGGGAATTGTCATTCAGGGGGTACAGGGCGGTGAAATTCTGAACCTGTCCCGGCGCTTCTACGAGAATCTGGAAGGTAATCAAAACCAGTTGACGAATGTGCTGGACCGCTGGCGCTCTCCCGAAAATCCGGGCAATGGAATCGTACCCCGGGCTAACAGCCAGACTACCGGCACCAACAACGCGGTCTCTACCCGTTGGGTGGAAGATGCTTCTTACCTGCGCATCCGCAATGCCACGCTGGGATATAATATACCTACTACCTTGGCTTCGAAAGTACGCATGCAATCAGCCCGGGTATATGCAGGGATACAAAACCTGTATACGTTCAGCAAGTACCTGGGGTATAATCCGGAGGTAAGCGGCTACGAAAACGCGCTGACGGCTGGCGTAGACTATGGTTCTTACCCGCTGGCCCGTACTTATACGATTGGTATTAATATTGGATTTTAAGGAACAAATCCCTGCAACTTTATGAAAGCAACATATATACTTTTGGCAAAGCTTATTCAGGTCCATTTTTGCTGTAAGCAATTGATTTATAGACGCTATCCGACGTTCGACATCCGGAATCCGAAATCATTTGGGTACATTTTAACCCTTATCGCCGGATTGGGCCTTACTACTGGCTGCCAGGACAAGTTTCTGGAACTGAATCCGCAGTCTGACGCCAGTACGAATACTTTCTATAAAACAGCGTCTGACTTGAGTAATGCCTTGAGCGGTGCGTATGGCGCTTTGCAACTCAACGGGCAGTACGGACGATATTTTATCGTGGCCGAAATCCCTTCGGATGATACCTATCCGTCTTTATCGGGTTCAGTAACCGACCAGGACGAGTTCGACAAATTTTACCTGCGTACTACGAATCCTTTTCTGCTCTCCCGCTGGAATGAAGGATACATCGGAATTTACCGTTGTAACACCGTGGTTGACCGCAGTGCGGAAATACCTATGAATGAGGATTTGAAGAAACGATACGTTGCGGAGGCTAAATTCCTGCGAGCCCTGATGTACTTTAACATGGTACGGGTTTTTGGTGATGTACCCCTTGTATTACAGGAAACGAAGAATTATATAGATGGTGAAAAAGGCTACAACTATGGCCGTAGCCCGGCAGCCGAAGTCTACGGACAGATTATTACGGATCTGACCGAGGCTGAGCAGGTTCTGCCTCCTTCTTATCCAACAGCGGAAACTGGCCGGGCCACTTCCGGAGCAGCTAAAGCTTTGCTGGGTAAAGTCTACTTAACGCAGCGCAAGTACCCCGAGGCCGCCGCAAAGCTCAAAGAAGTAATAGGATCAGGGGTGTACGACTTACTGACTACCTACCCCGATGTATTCCGGGCCTCCAATAAAAACCATAAGGAATCCATTTTTGCCGTGCAGTATAAAAAGGGTAACATCGGTGAAGGGAGTCCTTTCGCCAGCCTGTTTGCTCCCGAAAACTCGGGTAATGCCGTTGTTCCATTCGGGGGAGATGGTAATAACCGCCCTAGTGTGGACCTGGAAAAAGCGTATGAGCCTGGCGACACCATACGCAAAAACTTTTCCATGGCTACGGGTTACCGGAACACCAGCGGGCAAATAGTCTCTTATTACTTTACGAGGAAGTATAGTGACGTGCCCAATGTTAAGTATGATTCTGAAGATAATTTTCCGGTGATCCGTTATGCCGATGTGCTGCTTATGTATGCTGAAGCCTTAAATGAAATTGGCTACCAGGCCGGCGGCGAAGCCTTTGACTTACTTAACCGAATCCGGCGGCGGGTCGGACTTGCGGAAAAGACAGCTGCTGAAGTGCCCAGCCAGCTGTCTTTTCGGGAAGCCGTGGCGCAGGAACGCCGGGTAGAACTGGCCTTTGAAGGCCACCGATGGTTTGATTTGGTACGTACCGGCCAGGCATTACCGGTGCTGCGGGCTAAGGCAAGTCAGATTGGAATCAAAACGAACCTGACGGAAAACAACCTGATCTTTCCCGTGCCGCAGAGCCAGATTGATATCAATCCGGACAAAATCAAGCAAAACCCTGGATATTAATCGAAAATCATTCGTAATATGAATCAAGATCAGCCCAATAATCCGTTGCATGGGAAGACCCTTGAGGCAATTATTAATCACCTGGTGAAACAGTACGGCTGGGAAGAGTTAGGCTACCGGATTAATATCAGGTGCTTTAATGAGAATCCCAGCGTTAAATCAAGTTTGACCTTTTTGCGCAAAACGCCTTGGGCCCGCAAAAAAGTGGAAGATCTGTACCTGGAAAGCATCGAGCTGTAAGGAGACCTGCATACGGAGCCTATCTTTTTCAGAAGAATAAGGCCAAACAGCAAGGGAGCTCCACGCTCCCTTGCTGTTTGGCCAATTAGCAACTGTACTAAGCGACAAGAAACGGGTACTTCTCCTTATCTTGTCAAATTAATGCCGTTTACCTTATACTACCCTAGTAACTTATGCCTCCGTTAGGAAATGCTTTCTGGCATCCAGTATTACCTTACCTATGGCGAGCGGAATTCCGAGTAACAGGATTCCTCCCAATACAACCAAGGCCATCTTATTGTATTGTAACCCGTATTTAACGATTTCAATGGCCCACATGTCAGCAAATGCTACCAGTGCCAGGATAATTAGTACGAAAAGCGTAAGACCAATTTTAGTAAAAATGTTTTCCATATTTTTCTTTTAAGTAATTAATAGATTTACTATTAATACAATAAATCTTACATAGGTAAACAAAAGAAGTAGAATAGTATTTTATTAATTCCAACTGTGCATCAGCCTAACCTATGTTTCAACTGCTGCAACCCCTGATGCTCTTTTCCCTGCTTGGGTTGGCAATACCGGTAGCTATCCACTTATGGAACCGCAAAAGGGGCCAACGCATCAAAGTAGGAAGCATTGCCCTGCTGAAAGAGACGCAAAGTAGGCGCATGAGCAGTATCCGGATGAACGAAGTAGGACTACTGTTGGTCCGGTGCTTACTGCTGGCTGTACTGGCACTCTTGCTGGCCGGTCCCCGATGGCTGACCACCCAAAACAAGAGGCGGACCTGGGTGCTGGTTAGTCCGGAATTACTGTCTGGCTTAGCCGATTCAACCGGACAGGTACGACGGGCTGTAGATACACTGTTAAAGTCAGGTAGTGAACTCCGTATGCTGACCAAAGATTTTCCGGCCTTTTCCCTGCAAAATATTCCTGTTCTCCGGGATACGGTTCAAGTGACATCTGAATACTGGTCCTTACTGCGAGAATTGGACTGGAAATTGCCTGCCCAGACCTCGGTGGTGCTGCTAACTGCTGAAAAATTACACGCCTTACGAGGATCGCGGCCCACCGTGAACTTAGACGTACAATGGCTTACATTTGATGCTACAAGGGCTGCCAATCACCAGCTAGTAGATGCCTACCTAACTAGCACCGATAGTATCAGGGTACAGATTGGTAAAAGCAGTTCCGAAGGAAATAGCTGTCAAACCCTAATCCTTCCGGTAAAGGCTGGTGTGTATCCGGCGGCGGATAACTCACTCAAACTTACTAACCACAGTACCCAGTGGCAAGTTTCCCTGGCGGGTGGACCGGCTACTCCTGTTGATACCAATACTTATTCCTTAGCTATTTATGCTGGTAAAAATTTCGCGGAAGATGCCCGTTACGTAAGAGCAGCTTGTGAAGCCATTGCCCATTTTACGAAGCGGAAGATTACCATTGATTACATTACCAGTCAGACAACTACTCCTCGGCAATGTGACTGGCTCTTCTGGCTATCACGTGATTCATTGCCCAAGGTTTGGCTTACCCGTACCACAACTGTGCTAACCTATCCAACTAAGGCCGCTAACCATTTACCCGTAGAAAGCTCCTGGCTGCAACTGCCGCAGCCCCTTGCCCATCCGGTACGCTTATACCAGGGGTTTAGCGCTGATTTGGCTGGCGAAGCCATTTGGCGTGACGGATACGGGAGGCCTGTTTTAACGTTTTCGGAGAAAAATAAAGCCGGGGTTTACCGCTTCAGCAGCCGCTTCCACCCTGAATGGAATGATCTGGTGTGGCACGAGGCATTTCCGGAAGTATTACTTAGCTTGTTTAATAACCATCTCTGGCTGTCAGAAAAAAAGACTGTTAATCAATACGATCAGCGCCGGATTGATGTAGCACAGTTATTCCCACAAGGAAGGAGTAGCTCAATAAAAGAGTCTCGCCAGGTGCCAGACGTAAAGCCGTTACGTGAGCCTTTGTGGCTGCTGGCGTTAGTATTATTTGTAGCTGAGAGATGGGTAACGGGCCGGACCAGAAAACAAATTAGCCGAGAAATAGCCGTATGAACCGGGAAGAAGGCATCCTTTTTTTGCGAAAGCTACGCCGCCGTTGGCAAATAGGCCGGACGGTCATGCTTGCTCTGCCGGCATTGGGAGCTGGTACCTTAGCCGCTAGCTTAGCTCATTCATGTATAAACAGCGTTTGGTTAGCGGGATTTGCGGTAGGATTGACCGTTTGGGGTAGTCTGGTTGGCCGGCATAAAATTTTTAGTATGGACGAACGACAGATCGCCCAACACTTGGACCGGACCTTTCCCGAGTTGGAGGAAAGCACCACTTTAATGCTCAAGCCGGCCGAAGGGTTAACACTACTCGAAAGATTGCAAACCAACCGCCTCCTTTCCCGGTTAAGTCATATGCAATTGGAACGGGCTTTCCGTTTGCCGTGGCAGCATAATGTAAGCCGGCTGCTGGTATTAAGTCTGGCAGCGGTAGTTTTTGCCTGGATACCCTTATACAAAAGACAATTACCTGGACAAGCTTCTTTTTCCGCCCCGGCAGATACGATAGAGCGAAAAAAAACACCACTTATTCCTGAGGTAAAGTCATTGCGGGTGATTATTACACCTCCTGCTTATACCGGTAAACCCCGGCGGGATCAATCTTCTACGAATCTAACTGTAGAAGCAGGGGCAAGGGTCGAGTGGCAAATTCAAACCAGTTCACCAGCCAGGCAGGTACAGGTAATTTTCAATGGGAGAAGAGCGGTTAAGCCACAAAAAGCAGCAGGGGGCTGGAAATTAAGTAACGTTTTCACGGCTAATGCCTTTTATCAGATTAAGGTAGAGGATAAGCTTTCTGATTATTATCGGATTGAAGTAATAGAAGACAAGCCACCGGTCATAAACGTAGTTACACCTCCATCTTATGTCCAGATTCCTTACGGCAAATCTACGGATGTACGGGTAAGTGTAAACGTAAAAGACGACTACCGTTTAACAAATACCCAATTGGTTGCAACCGTGACCAAGGGAACTGGCGAAGCCGTAAAGTTCCGGGAGGAGAAGCTGGCTTTTGATTATGCTTTTGCCAAGTTGGGAAAAGAAGCTGCCTTGTCCCGCCTGCTTTCGTTGGCTAAAATGGGGATGGCCCCGGGTGATGAGCTGTATTTTTACGTAGAAGCAACCGATAATCACGCCCAGTCTTCCCGGTCCGATATGTTCATCATATCCCTGCAGGATACCGCGCAGGCTACCTTGGCTGAGGCCATGACGCTGGGAATTAATCCGGTGCCGGAGTATTTCCGCAGTCAGCGGCAAATAATTATTGATACCGAAAAACTGCTGAAGGAGCAATCTCGGATCAGGCAAGATGTATTCAGAGAGCGAAGTAATGGCATCGGTATTGACCAAAAGGTGCTGAGGCTGCGTTATGGCAAGTTTCTGGGGGAAGAGTTTGAGGACATGATCGGTGAGATTGCCGGCAAGGAAGAACTGATTGGGCAGGGTCACCATGATGGCGACGGGCATAATCATTCTCGGGACTTGCATGGCTTGGAGGCTTTTGTGCATAACCACGGTGAATCGGAAGAAGCCACTTTTCTGAAACCCGCCATTAAAACCAAACTGAAAGCTTGTCTTGCTCAGATGTGGGAGGCGGAGTTAAGGTTACGAACGTACCAGCCTAAGGCCGCTTTACCCTACGAATACAGGGCGTTGAAATTGCTCAAAGAAGTACAGCAAAGTTCCCGGATGTACGTAGCAAAGACCGGTTTTGAGCTACCCCCTTTGAAGCCGCAGGAAAAACGGCTGACGGGTGAGCTGGATAAAATCATTGAGCCCGTACAAAAAAAGGAATGGGACACCAAAACGGATTTTCCAGGTATCCGGCGGGCTCAGCCACTGGTAAGTAAGCTCCGGGAAGGGAAACGGCTGACATCAGAGGAAATAAGGGCGCTGGAAAGCGCCGGTAACGAATTAAGTAATGAAGCTATTCGCCAGCCAGGTCGTTACTTAAGCGCATTAGGTGATTTGCGTAGGCTCATTGACGCCGCCGCAAAAGGCCAAAAGTTTGTCTCCTGCCAGACTTGCCTTGACACGGTAGAAAAAGCGTTTTGGTTAGTACTGCCTCCAGTCCAGAAGTCACCTGGCCTCCAGCAGCAAACCTCCGCTACGTTAGGGGAACTCTATCTGGAAAAATTGTAAAATTCATTTACAGCGAATACGTTTTACCATTGAAATCAGGTAGTCACGGTTTCCCACTCCTGCACCCGGTTGGGTATCACTACCTGAAAAGTAGTGCCTTTTTCCCAGTATTGAATCAACTTTAATGGTACCGCCAATCCGGTTGAGGGCTTCGTGCAATATATAAAGGCCCATGCCGGAACCGCTGTTTTCAGTCGTGGCCCGGAAAAACATGTTATATATATTAGCAAGATGTTCTTCTTCGATGCCTATACCGTTATCTTCAATGTTAATGAAGGCTTGTTTATGGGTAGTAATTACTTCAACAAACACAAATTTATTCGGCTCTTCGCGACGCTGGTACTTAATAGCGTTTGAGAACAGATTATTAAGAATAGTCCGGATACGGAATGTATCGCCTACAAACTTTTCGGCCTGCTGAATCTGCACCCTGAAGTCAATTTCCCGTGAAAATTGGTAAAACTGGTAACTGTCAATTATTTCACTGACCAGGGACTCAAAATCAATTTCTTCCAGGTGTTCTTCAAATTGATTGTTCTTGTAATATTGAATAATGTTATTGATAAATACCTCCAGTTGCTTGACACTTCTTTCGATCAGTAACAGATATTCCCCGGTATTATTTTCTTCGCCTTCCATTTTGGCCAGGTCCAGCAGGCCCTGGATGGAACCCAAAGGGGCCTTCAGATCATGAGAGGCGCTGTACACAAAGCGGTTTAGTTCCTCATTCTTTTTAATTAACTCCGCATTCTTCTCCCGTAATTGCTTTCTTACATTGTAGACCTGAAACGCACTTTGAATGGCTGCTCTCAGGTCGTCTTCTTCCCAAGGCTTACGCAAATATCTAAAAATCTGGCCTTTATTAACTGCGTCTACCAGATCCTCTACATCAGTGTACCCGGTAAGCAGAATCCGGACTATATCGGGGTAGTTTTCGAGGATAGATTCGAAGAATTGCACTCCGGTGATACCGGGCATTTTCTGGTCAGCAACAATTATATGGACATCGTGCTGTTCGAGCTGCCGCAAGCCCTCACTGGCTGAGTTGGCCAGGAAGACTTCAAACTCATGCCGGAAAGTGGCCTTAAAAACAGTAAGGTTCTGCAGCTCATCATCAATATATAAAACCCGGATATGTTCTTGGCTCATAAGAAATTCAGGACAAGATTAAATGCTGATCATCCATCAGAGGTTGAATGAAGAATAACAGACCCGGGCAGGCAAAAAGATATCAGCAGCTTCTTTGTAGTCTTCGGCATTTATTCCCTTTTGGGTGATAGAATAGTAAAAATAATTGATTGATAATCAGTTAGTTATAAAACTATTTAATTGTAAGTTCTTGATTGTCAAATAGTTTAATATAAGTAAAATTACCAATTTATCGCCCGAAAGGGAATAATCCCTAGTCCTTCTAGTACCCGGCAAGTATCAAACAGCTGGCACAGCAACTTTAGGGATCACAAGGGAAATCTCAGTACCGGCCCCTTCCTGTGACTGAACCAAGATTTTTCCTTTGTGCATTTCCATGATACTATATACAATTGACATACCTAATCCAGTTCCCTCACCGACCTCCTTGGTAGTAAAAAAAGGTTCAAAAATCCGACGTTTTACTTCTTCTGACATTCCGACACCATTGTCCTTAAACCGGACTATTACCTCATCGTCATTGTGAAGGGTTTGAATTTTGATATATCCTTCCCCTGGTCGTAATGCTTTAGCCTGTACCGCCTGGATTGCGTTAGTCAGGATATTCATGAATACCTGATTGAGCTTGCCAGCGTAACATTCAATTTCAGGAATATCACTATATTCCTTGACTATGTTTATTCGCCCGCTGATCCGGCCCTGAAGTAATATAATTGTCGAATCTAGTCCAACATTCAGACTAGCGACTTTAAGTTCTGCTTCGTCAAGCCTCGAAAAATTACGCAGCCCTTTTACTATCTCAGTAGTCCGGGAGGCGCCTTCTTCAATACCTTGCAAAATAGCAGTTATTTCTTCTTTACAGTAATCAAGGTCATATTTTTTCTTTAACGATTCTACTTCCGTAAAAGAATTTTTACATTCTGTCCGGGAAATAATTTGGTCGTACTTGTCCATCACCGTTAAAAAATACCCAATATTGCGCTTAAGTGGTTTCATTCCCGCACTTACAAAGTTGATTGGGTTGTTGATTTCGTGGGCGATACCCGCGGTAAGCTGACCTAATGAAGCCATTTTTTCGGAATTTACCAACTGAGACTGAGTTTCCTTCAAACGCTTAAGGGTGATACTCAATTCCCGGTTCGACTCCTGCAATTCCAAGGTTCTCTCTCTGACTTTAGTATCGAGAATTATGTTTTGCTCTTTTATAATCCGTTCGTTTTCCTGCAATGCCTCCAATGCCTTCAACTGTGATTCCTCCTTTTCTTTTTTCAGAATATTAATTCGATCCGCAAGTGCGAAAGAAAGCAATACCACTTCGATGGCCGAACCAATCTGGAGAATGTAATAGGTAAAGAAATTATAAGGCAGAATATCAAAATTCTTCAGAACAAATACGCATACCCCCGCTAGAAAAATGGTCCAGGCCAGAAGAAATATTTTAGCGGGGCGGTAGTTTTTTCTGGAAATTACATACCCTATATACAAAATGTATACGGATCCCACCATGGCAGTAATTTGTGTCAGCTGATTGCAGACATTGAAATAGCCAAGCCCGCCTATTACCATGCAGATCAGGTAAAGTCCCATAAATAAAGTAATTCCCTTGTCAAGTTGCGGGGCGTACCTGGGAGTCTGCAGAAAGTGTCTTACAAAGAGACCAACGGCCAGCCCGCTGCAGATAGGGATAAGATAGGTACTGTGAATAGCCAGTTGGGGTAGATAAGGCCATAAGTATCTGAAGGTATAGCCCTGGAGGCAGGCTTGGGTAAGTCCTACGAAAAGTATGTAGAATACGTAGTACAGATAACTAAGGTCCCGGATAGTAAAGTACAAAAACAGATTGTAAAAGAGCATCACCAGGATGATACCAAAATAGATTCCTGAGATTAAATCTTCCACTACATTAGCTTCAAATATAGCTTGTGGAGTACCAAGGTTAAGTGGCAACTGTATCTGTTCGCCGCTTCTGACCCGCAAGAAGAAAGTACGAGTCTGATATTGGGGTACATGTAGATCAAAGATGAAGTTTTGGTGCTTATACTTTCTTTCCATAAAAGAGAAAGTCTCTCCCATATTTACAGTAGTATAAGAGCCGTCTGATTGCGGATCAAAAAACTCAATGAAATCAATAGTGGGGTAAGCAAGCTCCAGGAGCAGTTGACTGAAGGACGTATTGTTGGTTACCTCAATTTTAATCCAATGCGTGTAAGACGAGATGCCAAGATTAGGTACTTTCTGCGTACTGGCGACAAACTGTCGCGAAGATCTGACTACCGACAAAGGCAAAGTTCCGGAAGGATCTTCTAACAATAGAACATTACCTCCAATCTCCATCTGAGCTTCAGGGGAAGAAAAAATAACCGAAGAACCCGCCAGTACAGAGTTAAGGCTAATCAGGCAAGCGGAGATAAATATAACTCCTCTAATAATGCCTTTCATAAAAATAAGAATAGCGTAAAGTTGTAATCAGGTGATTTACCGGTTTTTATTGACTAATACCAGGGCTTTTTCTGTCATTGTCTTTGATCCATTATGCAGAAACTCCTCAGGGTCATTTAAGTGGAAGCTGGATTCTCTTAGATCAAAGTCTATTTCGAACTCGCCCCTGCGCCCCATTTCTTTTTTTGTTTGTACAGGTGCGTTCCGCAAGCTAAGAATATATTCTTTTTCCAGTTCAGAAGCAGTGGCCAGGGTGTTTACATCTCTAAGCACCACAGCGGTAGCTACCAGGTTCTCTTTAGGATAATAAAACGTGCCTTCATTACCAATGGTGGTTTCTACTTCAAATCCGGCCCGCTTGCATGATTCTACCGTATAGGGAGCACAAAGTGCAAAGAGTGAAGTAATTTTGAGTTGAGGAGCAATAGCCACGCCTACCCGCCCTAGTACTGAACTGCCAATTCCCATACCGGCTACTTCCGGGAATTCCATAAGCCGCATAGTTCACCCGTACCGGCAGTACCGTATTGCTTTACCACGTTATATACGCGATTATCGAAGCGGCGGCAGCCTCCTCAAGCGGTAAGAGTGTAGTTCCGTGCGAGATCTGTACCGGGCTCCTCCCAGCACTTTATCTCCTGAGGGTGACTCAGCAAGAATTACATAAGTGGCCGGATCGGTAACCCATACGGGTTTGGCTGAGGTAATAGAGGTAATACCAAACAGAGTTAGTAGTTTAACGTGTCCTTCTATCCACCGCTGACACGTTTCGGGCTCATCTACAGCCCGAAAAACTCTAATTTTTATCATTCAGATTGCCTGATTTATTGAAAGTGAAGTCATTATGATGATATAGTTATTGAAAACAATAAAATGGTCTGATAGATATTGAATGATAGTGCTTAATTAAACTACTTGTAGTGTATTATAAATCAGGTTATTATCAATAATTCATTATCTGGTTAGCGTTAAAATTATTCCTATCGATTATTCAGTTCCGGTCACTAATTATTTCTTCAATGTCAACATAGTAGCGTCCCGAATCCTTAAATTGCTTCAGCGCAATCCGCCGGCAAATATCAGTACCTACTGCTCCACCCAGTACTACAGATGAGGCTAACTGGGGCCAAGTCCGGATGGTCTTGCCTATTTCCGGTTCCGATATTCTCAGCCGGGCTGATATATTTTCGTATCCGACCATAGGTCTCAGATAAGGAATTTTCGATATCGGTTATGTTTCGAATGTTGGAAATATCAAGTGATCAATCAGGCCGTGCAGGATCGGCCGTTCAGGCTCCAGATCAAAACGTTCTACATCTACCAGGCCGCGGTCACTAGTATCCATTACTACTGGTATCTGCAGGGCTTTTGCCCTTTGACGGCAAATGATTTTTATATCCAGGCTGTCGCATTCATCCACCAGAATATCCAGTTTACCCCCCTCAAGTAAGAAGCGGTCTATATTCTCTTCCGTTATGCCTTCGGGGAAACATTCTACCCTCAAAAAGGGGTCAATCTCAGCAATTTCGCGGGCTGCAATTATAACCTTCGATACACCCAGATTATGCACTCCCGTCCGGATACGATTCATATTAGTCAGTTCCAGGGAGTCGAAGTCTGCCAGACGCACCTCTCCAAAAGTTCTTTCCATAGCCATAGTTAAAGCTATAGACTGACCAACGGATAAACCAATGATCCCGATCTTCTGCCGGGCAAGGGTGTCTTGCTCCTCTCGTGTAATTTTATACTGATTTCTGCTGGTTCTTAACTGGATAAATTCTTTTTCATCCAGGATATGTAAGAGCCGGTCCGACCATGGATAGTACACCCACACCCCATATTCCTCCGGAGGAACACCCCCTAGATGCTGATGAATCTTGGCAGAAAGCTGCTTATCGGTAAACCGTTGGGAGGGATGCTGAGTTTTAATCAGCTCAATCAATTGCCCTTCAATAGTATCGTAAATTTGAAGGTTGGGGTGAGATTGGGACAGGCGGTTAAGCTCTTGCCGGTCGGAATTCTCTGTAAGCCTAAAGAATAAAGGCTTGTAAACATTTTTTAGTTTCTCTGACTGTAAATAGTCTCTTTGTAAAAGTTCTACGAATGACACGCTTTGTAATATTTAAGGAAAAAGTACAATACTCTTTTCAATAAGGAACCCGTTAAATTTACTTACCGTTTTATACTTACTTACCGGACCAATTATGTTATAAGTTAGACATTAAGCCAGGGAAAATTTACGTAATTCAAGGCCTCTCCTCATGTATGTAATAAAACGAGGCGCCCTGATCAAAAAGAATACTGTTTCTCCTCAGAGAAGAATTTTTATACAAATAAAATGGAAACTGACAGGATTATAAATGTACTATATGTAGATGATGAGCTACATAATTTAAGCTTGTTCAAAGCCGGCTTCCGCATGGAGTTTAATGTATTTACGGCTATTTCAGCTGAAGAAGGGCTAAACATATTGAGTGAAAAAGAAATTCATGTGATCATTACGGACCAGCGTATGCCTGGCATGACTGGCGTTGAATTTCTAGCTTCCATTATCCCGGTATTTCCGGATCCGGTACGGATACTACTCACCGGTTATTCTGATATTGATGCAGTAATAGAAGCGGTAAATAAAGGTCAGATATTTCAGTATCTTAACAAGCCTTGGGATGAAGATCAGCTAAGGGCTATCATTGAAAAAGCCTACGGAATTTACGATGAGCGTAAGAAAAATAAAGAAATGATGGATACCTTGGAAAAAACTAACGACCAGCTTGAATTTCACTTGCGGCAGAGTCTTCTTTCGTAATAAATACACACCCAATAAAAAGCCGGGCAGAAACTAGTTTCTGCCCGGCTTTTTATTTATAAATGGTATCAATATAATTATTGTTCGGCACCTGGCTCTTGCACACCATAAGGACCATCAGTGCGGGTATTATCATCCAGGGAATCCGTTCGGCGTTCCTCTTCAATATCGGTTATCGTTTGATGACTTCCGGTAGCTGAGGCATCAGGTTGTTGGTTTTCTTTCTCTTTATTTTCTAATTTCTTTTCCTGACGTTCTACGGGTGTCTCGTGACTTGACTCCATGGAGGTAGGCGTCTCATCCGGAAAAGAAGGCTCTGGTTGGGTATTATTATATTCGTTCATGGCTATAATTAAGTTACTATACTGCCTATACGTACAAATAGAGGGCAGGTTGGGCGTAACCCATTATTACTTGCTATTGGTAGCGTTTACTCAAAAATTTCTTTCAGGGAAACGTTCTCCACGTACGATTCCAGATGATCGGAATTGGTGAAAGCAGTGATGGCATACACCGTATCTAATGAGGAGCGAAACCATACCTCAACAAAAAAATTATGTATGGTATAGAGGTTAATCAGGTATTGACCAAACTGCCGACTGGCTAAAAATCTGCCTTTGTCCCATACTTGCTGGGCTTTTTCGTCTAAGGTAAGACTCTCGAATTTAAACATTGCTGCGACAGACTAAAGGAGGTGTAAAAATTAAATTGTTAAATGTTTACGTACATGAGTCAGAATAGGTTGCTGTGGAAGGGGGATTAATTTACCGAAAAACTTTGAAATTCCCTTGCCCGCTGCTACAATACCCTGATAGTTACGGTCTTTACCAGTACAATGTGGCTGGGCAAGCTCTCCTTGGGTATTACCCGGTACGATTATACCTACCCGCAGAGCGTAACAGAAAGAAACTAAATGCGAAATAATTCGTAAATGAGCAGGCAAAAAAGAAAATATTCTGCTTTCCCGAAAACTCACAACCCGTAGGTCTATTTTGTACGTATAGATAAACTGTGGATTAATTTTTTAGTACTTTACTTTATATTCCCTTGAGCAGCAAAGCAACCCGTATCCTGGTTAAAACCGGCAAAATCCTGGGCTATTTTGTCCTGGGCGTTTTGTTGTTGTTTGGCGCAGTATGGCTGGCTATTCAGCACCCTAAGGTGCAAACGGCCATTACCCAGAAAGTGACCGGAGCCTTTCGAAAAAAATGGGCACTACCTTCCGTATTACCGGTGTAGATATTGATTTCTTTAAGACGATAGTGCTGGAAGGAATTTATTTAGAAGACTTGCGAAAGGATACCTTATTATACGCCGACGAATTGCGTGTAAATATTGGGCTATTGTCTCTGATGAACAAAAAGGTTACCGTTAACCTAATTGGTCTTGAAGATGCTACGATAAACCTCTACAAAGCCCAAGGTGATTCGGCGTTTAATTATGCCTTTATCCCGGCAGCCTTCGCCTCATCAGATACTACTGCCAAAGATACCACGGCTTCTCCCTGGACTTTTGACTTGGAAGAGGTGAACCTGGCTAAGGTCAAGCTCACCTTTCAGGACGAAGACCAAGGCAACGACCTGCGACTCTCCCTGAGTGAACTGGACATCGACCTCAAAACACTAGGACTGCAAGACCAGTATGCAAAGGTAAACTCTATTGAGGTAGATGGCCTGAAGGCTTATTTTGCCCAGACCAAAGCCGAGTCGGATTCACTAGTCGCAACGGCCGCCGAAACCGCTAAGCTGGATACGCTGACCGGAGCCGTAAAAAAAGCCGTTGCCGACACGCTTGATGAGCAGTTTGCTTCTAAAGGAGATACGGTCCACTCGGCATTCAACGACAGTGGGTGGCGCTTAGCGTTAGGGGAGCTTAACTTCCGAAACACCGATCTTAAGTATGATGTGGTTGATGCCAAACCGGCTGCCAAAGGAATGGACTTCAGCCACCTGAGCATTGAGGACCTGCTACTGCAGATTTCGGATGTAGCAGTAGACTCAATGATTTTGCCATGGAGCTGAAAAAGCTGGCCTTCAAGGAGAAGAGCGGCTTCCAACTGGATCAATTAGCTATCAGTTTTAAAGCAGACCTGCCGCAGGCTTTAGTGAAACTAAACGAATTCCGGACGCCAAACTCGGTGCTGGATGATGGATTAGCTATTCAAATACCTAATATTCAGGATACAAAAACCTCTTCCGGTCCGTCATCATCAATGCGGAGTTCAATGACGATTATCTATCTACCAAAGATGCGGCTTATTTTACGGATGCCTTAAATGCTTACCCGGCGCTGGCCGGTAAAAGACTTACCCTGGATGGCGACATTGCCATGCGGGACAACGAGGCCCGGATGGATAATCTGCTGGCACAAATTGATGAAAAGAACTTTCTGAAGCTGAACGGCGTGGTGCGTAACTTATCTAACCCACTGCAGACTTCGGTTGATATCAGCATTGTGCCGCTGGAAACCAGTACAGATTTTATCAGTGGACTCGTACCCGCCGGAACCTTGCCGCCAGAATTTGCGAAAGTGGGTAAAATTCACCTGCGAGCTGACCTGCGGGTGAGCTAAGCAAAATGAATGGCTTTCTGAATCTGAAAACCTCGGCCGGAAATATAGAATCTGACTTTGTAGTAGGTACAGATACATCCTTTCAGCGACAAAGCTTTAATGCTAACGTCAATATTGATAATCTGGACCTGGAGCGGTTCTTAGGAGCAGCTAGTGGTTTAGGGCAAGTATCGCTGACCGCTAAGGCGGAAGGTAGCCGTAACGGCGCTGACATTGCCGTGAGAGATGGCTCAGTTAATCTGAAGCGTCTGGACTATAACCGCTACACTTACCGCAATATCCAACTTAAAGGCAGCTATTTGAAAGAAGTAGCCAACGCCGTACTGCGAGCCAATGACCCTAATTTGCAGGCTACTATTAAAGCCGTTGCCAATATGAGCGGCACTCAGCCAAAATTCGCCGTTAATGCTAACCTGAAAGAAGTTGACCTGTGGAGCCTGAAACTATACTCCGATACGATTACGATACGGGGGGGCATTAAGGCTAATCTAACGGGTACTGATCCCGATGCCATTGTAGGTAAAATAGCCCTGGACAGCGTACAGATTGAGCGGCCCCGGCAAAAATACAGATTAGATACCATGAGTCTGGTACTGGATAAAAAAGGTCCGGTCCGGATTATCAACCTGCGTTCCAATATTCTGAATGCGTATGCCGAAGGGCAGTTTACCGTGAAAGAATTACCGATAGCCCTTAATCTTTTTGTCAAGAAGTACCTGACCAACTATCCGGTAAAGGAAACAAAGCTGGCGAAGTCCCAGACCATTTGGTTTGATATGCGAATAAATCCATATCCTACCTTGCTGCAAGCCTTGGTGCCTGATCTGCACATAGTAAAACCAATCACAGTTAAAGGCTATTTTGCCAGTGATAGCAGCCGTTTGAATTTAGAAGCCGACGTACCACAATTGGGTTTTGGCACGCAAGGCGTAACGGGTTTGCAATTACGTGCTGGTACTACCGATGATAAATTACAATTCAGGGCTGCGGCTGCCCAAGTGAAGATCAGTGATGATTCGTCGATTCCGGTGCCTGAAATTACCGCTAATATCGATCAAGACGACTTACGATTTAAGTTGCGGCTGGCCTCCGATGAAGCTGATTCAAGATTGCGGCTTAATGGTCGCTTCCAGATCCGGAAAGACTCTTTCATTGTCAGTTTCGAGCCTTCTGAACTGAGGCTGAAGAAGCAGGAATGGGACTTGGAAGAGCACGGGCAAATTATCTATGCACCCAAATACTTAAAAGTAGCCAACCTGCTGCTGCAACGAAAGGGACAGAAGATTGCTATTGATGGAAATAGTAATACAGCACTCAATCTGGCACTACGCGATATTGTCATTGCCGACATAATGGAAGTACTACCGGCAATGGGTTATAAGCTGGATGGGCTGGTGAATGGCGATGCTACGCTTACCCAGCTATTCGAAACACCGGCAGTGCAAGCTGATGTAAAAGTAGACTCGTTTAAGGTCAATCAGAACACGATTGGTACTATTCAACTGTTGGCCGACCGGCAGGCAAACGGCTGGATCGGGGTAAAAACAACAGTGCTGGGACGGGACAATGATATTCGGGCTGAGGGGCGCTATCATCCGGTAGATACGGTCAATAATGTATCACTTGATATTGCTATTGCCAAAGTAGCGCTGGCGCAGTTTACCCCTTTCGTGAAGAATCAGCTCGAAATGAGCGGAAACCTGACTGCTGACCTGAAACTACGCGGCTCGGTATCTAACCCTGACCTTACGGGGCAGCTTACCTTTGCCGGTCCTACTGTTTTACGTCCTAAAGTCCTGGGGGCCGCTTTTGGATTAACCAATCAGACCATCCAGTTTGGCAACCAGCAGGTGTTGTTCAACAACTTTACGCTAACTGACCAGGAGAACCGGCAAGCGCTACTAAACGGCAATATTAATTACGGGGATCTGGACAAAATAGCCCTTGACCTTGACTTCCGCACGGAAGGCTTTCAATTCGTGAATGCGGCTAGTAATACTGGGCAACCCTTCTATGGCGATGCCCTGATTTCGGCCAGTGTCCGGATATTGGGTATCCTTGATAATCTGCGTATCGATGGGACGGTGCGTACCCTGGAAGGAACAGATCTAAAACTGGCTACCTACCAGACGGGTGGGGCAAGCGTAGAACAAGCCAATTATATCACCTTCGTAGACAAGGATGCACCACCTGAAATGCAGGGCAATAAAAAGGAGGAAGAGGAAAAAGTAGAAACCCCTAGCGGATTTGCCCTGAATGCCAAAGTAACCGTTACTCCCGAGGCGAAAGTCAGCGTACTGCTTGACCCCCGGACGCAGGAACGGATTGAGGCAGCCGGCAGTGGTACTTTTGATATCCGCTTTACCCCGCAGGGAGACCTGTTTGTATACGGCGTGTATACGATTGAGAATGGTGGCTACTTTATGGACCTTTTCGGAGCGGTCAAGAAAGAGTTTGATGTCCAGAAGGGCAGTACGGTCACCCTGGACGGACCGCCGGCCGATGCCAGACTGGATGTGACGGCCGTGTACGAAGTAGAAACTAAATTAAATACCTTGATGGGAGATGAAACGCCCCCGACCCTAGCCAATGTCGAGGTTCCGGTTGAGGCGTTAGTTAAAATTAAGGGGAATACAGAAGCATTAGACCTCGGATTCGATATTGAGGTAGATGAAGATATAGATCAGCAGGCAAAGGTTTTCGTGGATGATAAATTGAGCCGACTTCGGCAGGACCCAAATAAGTTAAATCAACAGATATTCAGCCTGATCGTGTTTAACCGCTTTGCTCCGGATGATAACTTCTTTGCCGGAGGTTCCGGCGGCGGCATTGATGCTTCGCTGAATGAGAACGTAAATAAGAGCCTGAGTTCGTTTCTTTCTAATCAGTTGAGTGATATTTCGGAAGATTACCTGGGCGTGGAGATTGACGTAAACCTCGAATCGCAGGGAGATAATCAGGGGCTTGGAGATAACCCGGCTGACCGTAATTTGGGTATTAACCTCTCGAAGAGCTTGTTCAACGACCGGGTCAGTGTGAGTGTGGGTAGTAATGTTAATCTCGGTAATAGCGGCGGAAGTGCCGGAGCTGCCCCTAATTCAGCGCAAAACCTGATAGGAGATTTTACGGTCAGCTATAAAATTACGCCCAACGGCAGTATGACGCTTAAGTTTTTCCGGCGCAACCAGGTAGTACTGGGCATCCCGACCGCTAATGAACAATTAGGGGCTTCCATTGCCCACAGCAAAAGTTTTAACAGCTTCAAGCAATTGTTTACCAGCCGCAACCGCAAGCGTCAATGGCAGAAGCAGAAGGGAGAGCAGGAGATCGTGCAGTAAAATGTCGGAAGGCGGATTTCGGATATATATTCTTATCCATCCGAAATCCGCCTTCCGAAATCAATAATCTTACTTCACCCTTTTCCAGGTATCAGTGCGGCCTATGAGAGATATTCCGATGTATCCCCGTACTTCCAAGGTATTAGGATCTACCAGGGTCATCTGACAGCTGTAATCCTTACCCTTCTGTGGGTCATAAATATGACCGTCTTCCCATTCATTGTCCCCGCCATATTCAAAATCCCGCAGGTTGACCAACCCAAGAATAGGTCTCGACTGTAACTTAGTATCCGGGTTGTTTTATCTACTTTAGGCTTGCCTTGCTCATCATTAGGTTCTTGCAGCCAGACAATCTTGCCGTAGTATTTATTGCCCTGCTTATAGAGCTGCACGTGACCTTTTCCGGTACCGGTTACCCACGTGCCCAGTGCTGCATCAGCTCCGTTTTTTTGAGCGTAGGTTTCAGGTATACAGACAAAAACTAGCATTAGTGTCATAAGCGCTACTAAACGACTTATTATTTTCATAGAAACAGAGTTAATTTTCCTGTGAATAACAAAGATTGTACCCAAATGATGAAGATAAGTGCTAAAATTTAAAGGTTAAATGCTAAATCTGAAAATTACAATCGTCTATTCCTATAATCCGGATAGAAATCACCACAAAATAAATGGCCGTCACTTTTACGTGGCGGCCATTTAACCTTTAGCAGTTAATCTTCAGCACTGTGTCTTAATACCTGGGAACATCCGGGTCAATCTCGGCGGACCAAGCTAGGATTCCGCCTTTCAGGTTATACAGGTTATCAAAGCCATGCTGTTGTTCCAGCAAACGGACGGCGTTACCACTCCGGGCGCCACTCCGGCAATGAATCACTACCATTTTATCCCGGCTGATTTTGTCGGCATTGTCCAAAACAGTAGCCAGTGGAATGAGTTCGCCCCCAATATTGGCGAAATCATATTCGTTGGGTTCTCGAACATCGATCAGCTGAAAATCTTTTCCGCTGTCCATCATCTCTTTTAATTCGGAAACGCTGATTTCTTTCATATTTTTGTCAGATTAGAATGGTACGATACATACAACGAGAAACGACAGACAAAAGGAGTAAGAGCAGTCATTAATTAACAGTGACCATCTGGTGTCTTGTGTCCGTAAAGTAACAAAAGTAAACTTTTCCGTGTAAATGAAAATTCAACTCCGTCGACTCAATCAAGCTTTCCATATGCAGGCCGCCAATGAGGATGGCCGTACGGTTGATATGGATGCTTCTCCCGCCATTGGTGGCGAAAACCTGGGCTTCCGGCCTATGCAGATGCTGCTGGCTGGCCTGGGCGGATGCAGCACCATAGATATCATTACTATTTTAAAAAAGCAACGGCAGCCACTGGAAGACATTAGAGTAATAGTGGATGGCGAACGGGAGCCTAATGTAGAGCCATCTCTATTTCGGGAAATTCACGTGCATTTTACTTTAAAAGGCAAACTCGACGAAGACAAAGTGCAGAAAGCGGTAGATCTTTCGATGGAAAAGTACTGTTCCGTAGCCAAAACGCTGGAGAAAACTGCCAATATCACGTATAGTTTTAGTATAGAGGAGTAGGTATTAGGTACTGAGTGATGAGATTGTTTTTAGAAGCATCTGTCTAAAACAATTAGTACCTGTTTCTCCAATACCAATTACCTAATACCCTAATACCAAGATATGAATCAGGAAAATAGCCAACACTTCGAAACCGCTGCTGTTCGGATACAGGCCGAGCAGAGCCCGTTTCGGGAACATTCTGTACCTTTATACCTGACCTCCAGCTTCACTTTCGAAGACGCGGAGCAGGCACGGGCCCTCTTTGCCGATGAGATTCCAGGCAATATCTATACCCGCTTCTCGAACCCAAATACTACTGAATTTATTGATAAGATGTGCGCTCTGGAAGGGACAGAAGACGGTATTGCTACGGCTTCTGGAATGGCTGCCATGTTTACCAGTATGGCAGCGCTGCTGAAAGCTGGAGACCATGTACTGGCTTCCCGGTCGTTGTTTGGGTCCACGCACCAGATCCTGACGCAGATTTTTCCCCGTTGGGGCATTGAAAGTACCTATGCTGACATTGGGAAGCCCGAAACCTGGGCGGCCCTGATTCAGCCCAATACGAAAATGATCTTCGTGGAAACGCCTGCCAATCCGGGCCTAGACCTAATTGATCTGGAGTGGCTGGGCAAACTGGCCAGGACGCATAACCTGATTCTGAACGTTGATAATTGCTTTGCAACGCCTTACTTACAGCAACCGGCTAAGTTTGGCGCCCATTTGGTGACGCATTCCGCTACCAAGTTCATTGATGGACAGGGCCGCGCCATTGGGGGAGTGATTTTAGGAACCAAAGAACTGATGAAGGAAATCCGGTTCTTCTCCCGGCATACGGGGCCGTCTCTTTCGCCGTT
Source organism: Cytophagales bacterium (assembly GCA_030448185.1). Classification (GTDB taxonomy): domain Bacteria; phylum Bacteroidota; class Bacteroidia; order Cytophagales; family 172606-1; genus CADCTQ01. Next base: position 31,272 of record JAUJNL010000080.1, read on the forward strand.
CAATGCCTGGATTCTGTCGAAAAGTCTTGAAACGCTAGCCGTACGGATGGACCGGCACTGCGACAATGCCCTGAAATTGGCTCAGTACCTGGAAACTCACTCTATGGTAGAAAAAGTGATCTATCCGTTTCTGCCTTCATTTCCGCAATACCAATTAGCCAAGCGTCAGATGCGGCATGGCGGGCCAATGATTACATTTATTGTGAAAGGCGGGGTAGAGAGAGCTGCCGGAGTCATGAATCGCCTGCTGATGATTTCGCGTACGTCTAATTTAGGCGATACCCGAACTATTGCCACGCATCCAGCCAGTACTACGCATTCCAAGCTTTCGGAGGCTGACCGGGCTGCGGTGGGTATTCTTCCCGGCTTAATCCGAATTTCAGTGGGGCTGGAGCATATTGATGATATTATCGGTGATATCCGGCAAGCATTGGAGGGATAATTTTTGGGTTTACGGTTTGGGGTTGCCAGTTGGGCAATGTGGTAGTACCGTTTTACCGATACTTCTCGAATCCAGCGTGCCATGCAACCATTGATTAAACAGACGGTTCATAAGAAGTATAAACTTTACCTTCGTATGAAGAATGTTACATTAATGGGTTGGCTGATTATGCTGGGTATAGCCGGAATGAGTTGCCAAAAAGAAGAAGTAGTTAGTCCAGCACCCGAAAATCATGTGCTGCTTGGTAAGTGGAGATATTTGAGCAACTCCGGAGGTTTAGCCGGTGGCGGGTATCCTTATTATCCAGATAAAACGGTAATAATTGAATTTAAGCCTGATGGGTATTTTATCGAGTATCACGACAACCAGGTGAAGAAACGGTATCCGTTTTTCATCCGGGCGGATTCCTTGTCTAAAAGAGAAACAATTGATTACGGTAAATACGGTTTTAGGCAAGAGTACATTTTTCGGGGCGAAACCTTGCTCTTAATGGATGAATGTAACGATTGTTACCCTTGGGCCTATCAGCGCGTCAACCAGTAAAGTTTATCCTTTGTTATTATTACTCGGCCTAATACTGAAATGTTTCTGAAAACATTTCAGTATTAGTACTACTTTAACACTTTAGATCATACGTATAACCTTTGGTTGTCTGGT
>JAUJNL010000081.1 GCA_030448185.1 Cytophagales bacterium
CAATGTAAGGCCCGTCAATCAAACTACCCCTATCGTTAATGGTAGTCCGGCATACCCCGAGTTGTTACGTTACGCATAAACAAAAACCTTTGGGGTTTACCACCGCTGCTTTGGTAGAGGCTTCACCCACTCCGTTTAACTCGCTGTCAATCAAGACAATGGATTCAACTCTTCCCTTGAAACGATGGCCGGAACGGCTAAGTTTCTTGTGGTAAGCTTCCGGATGGAAAGCGATTTATCCGTGGTTTCGATACCGGTCATTTTCTGACCATTCAATTCGAGGCGTTCCAACACAGCATATTTTAAACCGCCAAAGCGCATCCTTCTACATTAAAGCCTTCAACTTTTACCTGCTTGATCAAACCCATTCCTGAAAGATCTCTATTGGCTTTTAAGCCAATGGCACCTTGCCTATCGCTGCTGCGGATGTACATGCTAAAGAGGCCCCGTAATTATTATTATGATAACAATACCAATGGCACCTGGATTACCGGCCCCTATGTCAATGGTTATGTTTTCGAGAACAACCATGGCAATATTTGAACTCGCACTCCTATGAAAAATAATTACGTGGGTTTATTGGCACCTTGTCCGAAACTATTCAAATTGTCTTTGCTGATCACGGTGCCAGCCTGGCTCTGGCCCTGAAAGGTAATTTCCCGTTGCAAATTGTCTGGTGTTGAATTATCACTCAAGGACAAGGTGTTATTAACAAATCCCATTAGGAAAATAGAGGATTCCCCCGGTCTCCTCCATATTGAAAACCTCTGTAATCATTAATGGCCTGCCGAATTTTTTCCGTATTGCTTGTTGCTTTACTCTCATCACCGGCCTCGACACCGCAACGGGGATCCGTGACCATGTTCACCACCGTGTTACGGGGGAAGACGATGTTACCATTGGGCGAAGACCGAGCCCAAACCATAGCGTGAACAGAAAGGTAGGCACAGGTAAGTGCTACCTGCACTAGAGCAGCTATCACGACTCCTGGTAAATAATTGGAAACTGCCGCTTTCAAACCTAAAGGCATGGTGTGTTGTAATTGAGATTGTCGCATAAGCGTGTTTGGTTGAGTTGTTGAAACAGTTTATTCACTATCTATTGCATTGAGGTCTTTTTAGCCATTGGCGCAGTAGGGGCATTTCTTCTTAGCCACTGCATCAAGTCTTTTTTGATTGCGGTAAATTCACCCTTACTGGCCAGGTTCCACTCCAGTGGAATCAGCCTGGTGATCGCAGAGTTCTTCCGTGCCGTCGCTGTAGCGGATGTAGCGCCAGCGTTCGGTACGCACCGCGTGAAGCATTCTGCCATGCGTAGTAATAGCCGGATGATTCCACTGCCTGGTTGGGTTCTTTAGCAAAGGCGTAATACTTACCTCTTCCCATTCCGGGTTTAGCCGGGAGACCGCATAAATCAGCTTAATGTCGGGTATACGTCTAAGAGGCTAACCGTTCGTTCATGCGTAGTATTGGGGCAGGTCATGCCAGGAACCACTACCATCAGGGGCACCCTGGTCGCCTCTTCCACAAAGCGCAACTGCGCATGCCAGTGCTGTTTCTCGCCTAAATGCCAGCCGTGGTCGCGGTAAAAGTATTGTAATGATTGTATTTTAGCAAAAGCACTCCTCCAGTGCATCCAACAATCGTCCGATCTGGGCATCGGCAAAGGTGATGCTGGCCAGATATGGGGGAAACAGCTTTTTCCCATTGCTTATGCTCTAAACACAAACTGATGGTCGCCTTGCGGTTTAAGGATCTTCACGCCACAGCCGAACATCGGCTAAATCATTTCTTTCACTTGATGCGCACAATCTGGACAAGGGATACCGGTCAAAATAGTGCTGCGGTACGTACCAGGGCAGATGTGGACGGGTAATGCCAACGGCCAAAAAGAACGGCTTACGTTCTCTACCGAGAAAATCAATTCCCCCACTGCGCGTTCTTATAGTCACTCCATCTGCTCATCCTTCACCGCTACCGGATGCCAGTCAAAATGACCTTGCCGAAGACGGGCTTATTGTCGGTTCTGGCGATTCCCGCACCGGAGAACACCGCCAGAAGTCGGGTCACGGGTAGGAATTATGGAAAATTTACCACTTCCGCTTACCCCGTATTGCTGGCGGTAAAATATTGGGGCAGGGTAACCCCATCAGGCAATACGCTGCCAGGGGTTGGTAATTGTTATAGATACCCGTGCTGGAGGGTCGCCGCCGTCAGCAGACTGACGCGGGGATGGATTACACGCGGGGGCGGAACAGTACGCCCAGGTGAAGTTCACGCTACGGCTGGCTAGCCGGTCCAGGTTCGGGGTTTGCACGCCTGGATATCCGCCCAGTACGCCTACCCAATCGTTGAGGTCATCCACGGCAATGAACAGTACGTTGGGCTTTTGGGCAACTGGATTATACCTCCCGCGTATGTTGCACTACTGTAGTATTGCCGGGCATCCGGTGAATAAACGAGGTGTACCCAGCCATCCGGTTATCAGGAGTAAAAGACAACACTGGTCCGTGCGGTTATACAGGGGCTGGATCGCTTATTTTTCCTTATGATTATGCAATAGGATTCCTATCTTCCCTCCATAGATTTTGAAAGAGAAGTAGTAGGGTTAAAAACTTCGGTCTGGCAGTGTCGGGGAGACTGGATACGGCTTTTCACTGAACCCTCAGTAGTTTATCCTCCTTTTTTATAATGAGTAGCCGGACTTACTAACCAGATTCTGATCCAGCGCCGGATTACGGTCAATTTCATCCTGCGCTATTGGGTACAGTCTATGCTTTCCGGGGATAAAGCCCTGATCAATCATAGCCTTCGGAATCGTTCCCCAGCGGACTAGGTGGAAAAAACGGGTGACCCTCAAATTCCAGTTCGCGGTACTCCAGCCGGATCGAATCACGCAATGCGGTTGAGCGGAAGTAAGTTCCTCAATCCCTGCACGTTTTCGTACCTTGTTTAACGATTCCAGCGCTTGGCACTGTTTCCTAGTTCATGGGATGCTCGGCGTGCAGCAATAGTAGTTCGGCATAGCGCATCAGCTTCCAGTTGAGGGTAGTATCAGGCATTCCCATCGACAAACGTGCTTGGCGCCACCACCCATTTGCGGTTAGCAATTCCAGTGCCGTTCAACTCCTCTTGAAAGCAGCGAGGTTGGTTGGCGTGATAATTGATTTCCCGTCAAAGTAATTGTATCACCGGCAGCGATAAAATTAGCTTTGATGCGCTGGTCGTTCGGGGCATACTGGCTGAATAAATCTTGCGTAGGTTCGTACCCACCCCGCACGTTGCTCGTGAAACCAATCTCACCGGCTAATCCTTTGGGGGGAAATTCTGCAACTGATGGTGTGCTTCACCACCTATTAACGACCTTTAATAGTGGTAGGTCCAAACTGTACCTCCAGGACTGATTCCCGGTTATTCTCCTTCAAAATTAAAATTCTTCGCTGTAGTCCAGTGCCAGGTCATACACACCCAGCCCCATCGCTTGTTCGGCATAATCCACCGCCCGGTCCCATTTCTGTTGACAGTTGTTTTTGCCACATAAGCCAAGGCTGCGCCTTTGGTGGCCCTGCCTACATTACCGGCATCAGTATGTTTCGCAGGCGTTCAGCGGCTGCCTGTAAATCGGACATTGCCTGATTCCAGGTATCTTCCTTTGCTGGCTCTGGCCTTTGAAAATCCTTCCGTGGTGGTTGGGTAAGAATAAAAATGATGGCCCTGCCATACCATTGTGCCAGTGTGTAATAAGCAAATCCCTGTAAAAAATATGCTTCGCCCCGTGGCTCTCCGGCTCAAATTATCCTGGGATCGTCGCTTACCTTTCTCCAGAAAAGTGTTGGATAGCGCAATGATGTCGTATAGAAAGTCCCACGCCGGATTATTCGAACGCAACGCATCAAAGGCATAATTATAATGCGCAACAATGGCGTTATTCCGGGTAGGACCTTAACTGTAAATCGTCGCTCAAAACATCCTCGACAATAGAAGGACGGTGTCATTGCCAAACCTACTAAACGTCATAAACGGCGGAAAGCGCTTCCAGATAAGTTGCCTGAGTATCGTAGTTAATTTGATACATCAGGGGTACCCAAAGCGGTTCTTTATCCAGCAAATCCCGAAGAGGTGGAAGAAAATAGTACAAATAGAAGAAAAGTATATTTAATTGTTCTCATAATTAAATCTGTTTTATTACTATATAAGGATTGCACCTTGCTAAAACTCATTAGGTTGATACCGACCAAATAGGTACGTAAGTAAAAGGATATACCACCCGGTCAATCCCTTTTTTGCAGCACATTCCGTACCCCTAAATCAGGATTATAACCAGAATACCTGGTCAGGGTGAGTAGATTGGATGCGCCTACGTATACCCGGAAACTATTCGCTTTCAGACGATCAAGCAGTTCTTTGGGAAGCGTATAGCCCAATTGCAGGTTCTGTAGCCGCAGGTAGGAACCATCTTCCTGGCCCACAAATTGCTGATGCGCTTATTATTATTGGGGTCAAGCGATATTGGGAGCAGCGTACTTTCCATCCGGGTTATTCACTGGGTGGAAACGGTCCAGGTAGTCGCGGTGAAAATTATAAGGTTCGCCGGTTGGCGTATTGCGCATCCACCAGTTGGCAGTATTCAGAATATCATTGCCATACGACCCCTGGAATAAAACATTCAGATCGAAGTTTTTATACCGGAAATTACCTTTAAGACCCCCGATGAATAAGGGCCAGGGATTTCCGTAGAATGTCCGGTCCTGCTCATTGATGATACCGTCCCCGTTTACATCCCGGAACTTGTAGTCACCAATTCCGGCGCCGGGCTGTCTGGCGTGGTTGGTAATTTCTTCTTCCGACTGGAAGATACCCTCAGCGATATAGAGGTAAAATAAGCCGATGGACTTGCCTACTTCCGAGCGGCTGAGGATACCGCCCTGATTTCCCCGGTAGCCGCCGCCATCCAGGTAGTTCACCCCTTCGGCCAGATAGGTAATTTTATTGCCGCGGGTAGTAGTAAAATTCAGGCCCACATCAAAAGTAAATTTACCCTGAGACTTTGCATAGCTTACTTCCAGTTCCAGGCCGGTATTCTGAAGCGTTCCAATGTTAATCTCAGGGGCGTCTAAGGTACCCCGCCCGGCGATGGGAAGCGGCTGGCTGAGGATCATATCCCGCGTTTTCTTGATGAAGTAATCAGCGGTAACGGTGAGCCGGTTACGGAAAAAGCCCATATCTATTCCAACATTCGTCTGGTCTGAAATTTCCCAGGTCAACTCCGGATTGGGAATCCGCTCCGGACGAGCACCGGGGGCGTACACCTGGTTAGCTCCGAAAGTATACCCGATATCCCGGCCTTCGGCAATTCCCCTTACTATAGTGGACGACGTAACGTAATTACCGGCACTGCGCTCATTGCCCAGCAATCCCCAGCCCGCCCGTAGTTTCAGGTTACTTACCCATGAGATTCCCTTCATAAAACCTTCTTCCGATACGTTCCATCCGGCCGAGAAGGAAGGAAAGTTGCCCCAGCGGCTGGCGGGAGCGAAGCGTGAGGAGCCGTCGCGGCGGAGCGTAGCGGTAAAAAGATATTTATTGTTAAAAGTATAGTTCAGACGACCATAAAAAGATAAGATGGCCCACTCACTGGCCCTTTCATTATTAATGGCGGTACTGTCACTTCCCAATCCCAGATACCGCAGATTTTTGTCTTCCTGGTTGACAAAGCCGGTCCGCTGGGTATTGAATGATTCTTCGTGGTAATCCTGGACGTCGGTACCGGCCAGCACCGTAAAATCGTGTCCGCCAAAACTTCTCTTATACGTCAGAAAATTTCGCGCCTGCAGTTGGTAAGCATTCCCGTACGAGCGGCTTAAGCTGTTTACGTCATTAAATGTGATGTATTCCCGCCATTTTTGATTAAAGTTCTTGTCATCGTCTATGCGTAATTCGCCGCCCCATTCGGTGTGGAGAGTTAGTCCCTTGATAATCTCCAGATCGGCAAACAGGCTTCCTACCAGATTATACATATTGTTGCGTCCCGTTCCCAGCAGTGCTTCGCGCATGGGATTCCTGATGTCCCCGTAATACTGGAGATTAGTAGTGCCGGCAAACCGGTTGCTTGATCGTTCGAAAGTACCCGGCTGTTTATAGACGGCAATCAGGGGAGACATCCGCAGGACGGTGCCTACCCCGCCAAGATAGTCCTGGTCCTGCTGGACGCCGCGCTGGTTTTGAAAACTCAGGGCCAGGTTGTTCCCTACCCTTAGTCTGCCGGAAAATAACTTGTGGTCGGAGTTGAGCCGAACCGAGTAGCGTTGAAAGTACGTATTGGGAGCGATACCATCCTGCCGTTGATAACCCGCACCCACAAAAATTTGACTTTTGTCGTTGCCTCCGGCAAACGAAAGGTAATAATTTTGAGTGGGAGCCACCCGGTAATAAGCGTCCTGCCAATCCGTGCTGTCCGCAATACCTTCCCGTACGCGGCCATTTGCCGCATCCCACACATTCGGGTTATGACTAATAGAGGCATTCGGATTTCTCGCAAGCGTATTACTTACCGCTTCTTCCTGAAGTTCGGCCCACTCCTGGGCATTGGTGAGGTCAATTTTCCTGGTGAGTTGCTGCCAGCCATAAAAGGCATCAAAGCTGATTTTTGTTTCATTCGCCCGGCCCCGCTTGGTAGTGATCAGTACCACGCCACTAGAGGCCCGCGATCCGTAGATGGCGGCTGCTGAAGCATCCTTGAGCACTTCTATCGATTTAATATCCTGCGGGTTAATACTATTTAACCCACCCGTGATGGGGATGCCATCTACTACATACAATACTTGATTCAATCCAGTCACGCTGGTTTGGCCCCGAATCACTACATCGGCTCCTGCCCCGGGTGCGCCGTTACTTTGTGAAACATATACCCCGGCGGCCTGTCCCTGCAAGGCAGTTTGTACATTGGTGACCGGAAGTCTTTTTAAGTCTTCTTCTTTCACCTGTGCCACGGCGCCGGTAAGGTCGCTTTTTTTCTGGGTGCCGTATCCTACCACCACCACTTCATTCAGCGATTTTATGTCCGGCACAAGTGATACATTAATCACTGTCTGGTTGTTGATGGACACTTCTTCGGCTACATATCCAACGTACGAAAAGACCAATGTGCCATTGCCATCCGGAACCGACAATGAATAATTACCTTCTGCATTGGTAGTCGTGCCCGTAGTGGTACCTTTTAACAGTACGGTTACTCCGGGCAAACCGTTTCCCGTATTGTCCGTAACCCGTCCGGAAAGAGCAACAGCTAATATACTCTTGGGCTTTAGGTCCACCGCCTGTATACTTACCGTTCCCAGATTTGAAATGGCAGAAGACCTTAAAATGGGGTTATTATTAATGGGAGCCACAATGGGAGCCACGCCGGTTTTGTTGTCATCCAAGGGCATGATGATGTAGAGCTGGTTACTGACTTTATCAAATTTCAGCCGGCTTCCCTTTAAGAATTTGGTCAGAGCCTCTTCTACGGTTACAAACTTCTCCACCTTAGGCACCTGCTTACCGTCTAGCAATGCATTATCGGCCATAATAGAAACCTTAAATTTTTGCTCCAATTCCAGTAAAGCACTTTTGAGGCTTTTGCCTTGCTGGGGCTTAGGGACATAGACTGTCGGGTAATTGGGGGAAGACAAATTAGAAGCAAATTCCTGGGCTTGGGTATTGAGGGTGAAGCCCGTACTTAGCAGCAAAAGTAACTTTACAGGTGGATAAAAGACTTTCATATATATTCAGTTAGGTTACAGAATAGCAATAAGAATCCAGCTCCCCGCTTCCGGGGATTTTTTGTGTATTCAAAAGGGAAAGTGTTTTTAGGGAACGGGTACTTATAGATGCCCTATATACAAAGGGATAATAGCAACTGAAGGCTCATTAAGCTCACGTAAGCCCAGACATACTCTTTTAAGTTTTGTTTTTAAGTAGTTCTTTACAATTGGTTGATACCATTTTTTGTCATTCCCTCCTAAGAATGACAATTGAGAAGATAGTCTAAAATAATTTCAGTGACCTACTTAAATTTTATTAGTTTCGACTGATTTTTCTCAACATCACTTCCCCGAACCAGATAGCAATACCTGATTGCCTTTCCGGGTAAATCTCCAACCAAATGTTTTGGAAAGCCCTTTCAACACCACCCCTTCATCCTCCATCGGAGCCGATCCCCAAACTCTTTTTTGCAGCAGGCTTGAATCTGCTACAGTTATTTGCATTCCATAAGTTTCTTCCAGCACGGCTAGTACTTCGGGTAGGGGTACATTGTGAAATACCAGTTTACGTTCGATCCAAGCGGAGAATTGGGTCGGGTCGGTAGCTTTCTTAGCAAAATCTGAAGACTTTTCCATGCTTTCTATCATTTCGCCAGGCTTCAGATACACTTCGCGGTTTCCTGTGACTCTTTCAATATCAAATTTTACTTTTCCCGAAGCGAGCACCACCCGCGTCCCCCGTTTACGCTGAAAGGCAGTAAATTTCGTTCCGAGTACTTCTACCTGGGTAGAATCAGTCAGATGCACCACAAAACGCTGATGATTCTGGGTATGCTTTACTGAAAAATAAGCCTCCCCTTCCAGCCACACCTCCCGCAGTCCTGCGGGGGTCCATTTTGCCGGAAATCGTAAGGTAGAATTTGCATTTAACTTCACGGTGGAACCATCGGGTAGCACCACCGTTTTTACTTCGCCAAATGCGGTATCGTATTGCTGTTGAGTAGAATTTTGCAGGAACAGGTACCCTGCAGCCCCTATCACCAGTAGTACCACTGCAGCTGCTAATTGCCGTAAGTACCGGAAGCTGTACAGAGTGATCACCTTGCCTGTTGAAGCGCTTTCCAATTGCTGGTCGAATACCTGATTGGCCGCTACAATATTTTGCCATACCCGGTTTCTGCTTTCGTCAGAAGGGGTATCCGTTTGGAACTGTAATCTTTCGAGCAGTGATCTGGCTTCGGTAATTTCCCCTAGCTTATGGGGGTATTTTTTCAGCCATTCGTGCCAGAACTCATCAGTTTCCTGATCAGGTTGGCGAACCCACTGCTGAAAGTATTCATCTTCCAGAAACTCAGTTACAGTATAGTGTTCGTATGCCTGAATCTCTTTTTTCATGCAGGTAGGTGGCTAGCTTTATTTCTATTACCAGTTTACCCCGCTTTTTACCCCAAGAAAATTGAAATTTTTTCGAAGAAATTTTATCTTCTTAGAAGTGCAAAAAATTTAATATAAAAAAAATCCTATTATAGTAGAGTATTTGCTCGGGAGATTACCCTTCAAGGAATGAGCGGAGTGGCTAGCCAAACTAGAAAAAAATTGATTAGCAAGAAGATTTTTTTTAGGCTGTTATGAAGCACTTCCAGGGCTCTAGCTACCAGTTTATAGGTTCCCTTTACGGTGATGGATATTACCTGAGAAATTTCTTCGTAGGATAATCCTTCATAAAATTTAAGAAAGAGGGCTTCTTTTTGTCTTTGCGTAAGCTCCTCAAGCGCCCTAGTAAGCTGCCGGTGTCTCTCTTCCAAATCATGTACCTGGATAATATCCATCTCCGGCGAAAGTACTAATTGGAAAGCCATATCATTATCTTCTTCCATAGAAGCCAATGTTTCTTTCCGACTGGTAATTTTATTGAACAGAATATTGCGCAAGGATTTAAAAAGATAATTACGGACCGAAGCAGGCACAACATGCTGGCTCCGGTTTTGCCATAGGCGGATAAAAAGATCCTGGATACAGTCTTCCACCAAGCTTTTATCGGACGTGAATTTGTTGCCATAATTGTAGAGCCGGGTAAAATAGGCCTGGTAGATGCGGGAGTAAGCCCGTTGATCTCCTTGCTGAAAAGCTATCCAGTTCTCAATCTCAACGTCTGCCTTATGTAGCTCCTGCTTGTCCATATTTGCCAGTAATAAGCAATTACTAGATAAAAACTCTTTCCCAATTGCGTTTATGGTATAAGAATTCCAATAAATATAAGCATAATTTTAAGTTATAAAATAAAACTTGTTTAAAATAGCTCCTCAGTCATGTAGAATTCCAGCTAGCGGTTGCTTAGGCAAGAGCTTTCTTGGATCCTTCTCGCACAACTGGTTAGCGCGTGGAATCTACTCTTTTCCCACCTTCCACTTTTAGGCTCTCCCGCAGGTTCCGTGCTAGGCGAATTGCGCAGCCGCAAATGCCAAGTGGTCTTTCAAGAGAAAGACCATTTAGTGGCTTTGGTGAAACAGAGTTTTATCCATCCCCTGAAGAAAAAGCGGCGGCTATTTTGGAAAGTGTGGTAAAGAACCATCCGTTTATAGACGGCAACAAGCGGACAGGGTACGTGCTGATGCGGTTACTTTTACTTGAGTACGGGCAGGATCTTGAGGCCACTGGGGATGAAAAATATGATTTTGTCATTGCCGTTGCATCCGGCAAGATGATCTTTGCAGAGATTGTAGATTGGATAAGACAAAAAACAAAAAGAATAAAAACCGGTGGCTAACATTAGGCAAGCCTTCCAGCAGCCTGCCAATGCGCATAGCTAATGCAGGAGGCGATGCCTTTGGTTGCTCATGTTCATTAGGAGAGAGTATTTAAACTAATTGAATTTCCTCATATATAGAAAAGCAATCAATAGATTAGCAGCATATTAGGCTATTGTCATATCACCCCATCTTCTAATTTTCCCATTAATCCCTATGTCCATTACCTCACAAGCTGAACTTGCAGGAATGCAGCGAGTAAGCGAAGCCGTTGGGCTGACCCTAAAACGAATGCGGGAGTATGCCCAGCCAGGCATGTCAACCAAGGAGCTCGATACGTATGGTGGCAATATCCTGAAACAACTGGGCGCTAAATCGGCCCCAAATGTTACCTATGGGTTTCCTGGCTGGACCTGTATTAGCCTAAACCACGAAATTGCACATGGCATCCCTTCCAATAAAGTGATACTGAAAGAAGGCGACTTGGTTAATATTGACGTTTCGGCCGAATTGGATGGCTACTACGCCGACAATGGCGGTTCTTTTGTCTTAGGACAGGATCTGAATGGGCTGCAGCCACTGGTAGCAACCTCTAAAAGAAGTCTACTCAAAGCCATTGGTCAGATCCGAGGCGGGGTAAAAATAGCCGAAATCGGAAGAATCATCGAACTAGAGGCAAAAAAGGCTGGCTTTAAAGTGATTAAAAACCTCGTTGGGCATGGGGTAGGCCGGAGCTTACACGAATCCCCCCACCAAATCCCTTGCTACTACGACCGTACCAACCTTGGCCGGTTTAAAAAAAACTCGGTAGTAGCCATCGAGACATTTATTTCCACCAAAACCTCCTACGCTCACGAAAAAGGAGATGGCTGGACGTATATAACTCCTGATGGCAGCTTTGTAGCCCAGCACGAACATACCATTGTCGTTACCGATTCGCACCCGATTATTCTGACAGCGGCGAATCAAATTGGAATCTAAACCAACTTCCTTTCTTCTGACTGTCATCCCCGGAGGGGATCTTCTCAGACTAAAGTAATGATTGTTATATCCAGAGAAGATCCCTTCCGGGGAGGACAGTACGCGTAGTTATCTTTTCACAAAACTCTATCCCAGGTAATTCTTCAGGGTAGCCGCTTTGTGCTGGCCGATGAGCTTGGCCAGTTCGTCGAGGTCAGCGGCTTTGATCTTCTTCACTGACTTGTATGTTTTCAGCAACTTGACCATTGTTTCCTTACCAATGCCCGGAATCTCCTCCAGCTGGCTTTGAAACGTGTTTTTACTCCGTTTATCCCGGTGGAAGGTAATGGCAAACCGATGCGCCTCATCGCGGATGCGTTGAAGCAGCATCAGCGATTCGGATTTTTTATCGATGTGAATCGGAATGCTGTCCTGCGGAAAATAAATTTCCTCCAGCCGCTTGGCAATACCGATGATCGGAATTTCGCCGTAGAGAGACAGTTCTTTCAAGGCATCACAGGCTGAACTCAACTGTCCTTTGCCGCCGTCTACTACAATCAGATCAGGAAGGTCGGCTTTCTCGTCCAGTAATCTTTTATACCGCCGGAACACCACTTCGTGCATGGAGGCAAAATCATTGGGACCTTCTACCGTTTTGATATTAAAGTGCCGGTAATCTTTTTTGGCGGCCACTCCGTTTTTAAATACCACCAGCGAAGAAACCGGATTGGTGCCCTGCAGGTTGGAGTTATCAAAACATTCGATATGCAGCGGCAACGTTTTCAGCTGCAAATCTTGCTGAAGTTTAAGCAGTACCCGCTGGCTGCGTTCCTGCAAAGCTTGCTGTTGCTGACCTTTCTTTTCGGTCGTTTCTTTTTTATGGTATAATACATTTTTCAGGGCCAGATCCAGCAGCTTCCGTTTGTCTCCGATCTGCGGGATGGTATGGGTTATTACTTGCAAATGCGGGCTAAGGGGAATATTGGTGAGCACGTCGTGTGGAGTTCTCCCGAATTCATTCCGGATACTGACGACTAGCATGGTAAGAATGTCATTGTCGTTCTCGTCCAGTTTCTTTTGATGCTGGTGGTTTTAGTCTGGATAATAGATCCATTCACAATGCGGAGGTAGCTCACGTAGGCACAGTCTTCATCCGAGAGCAGGCAAACACGTCAATGTCTGATAAGTTAGGATTTACTACCAGTGACTTACTCTGGAAATTGCTCAGCAGGTCTAACTTCTCCTTAAATTCCTGGGCTTTCTCAAAGGCCAGCTGGGCAGCGGCTTCCTGCATTTGGTCCCGGAAATACTGCAGCGCCGGATTAATATTACCTTTCAGAATGTGCCTCACCTGCTCGATATTCCGGTCGTGCTCTTCACGGCTGAACAACCCTTCACAAGGTCCTTTGCAGTTGCCGAGGTGATATTCCAGGCAAACTTTAAATTTCCGTTCGGCAATGTTTTTCTCCAGTAAGGTTCAGGTTACACGTCCGGATAGTATACAGCTTCCGGAGCAGTTCAATTAACGTGTGCATCGTCCGGACACTGGCATAGGGGCCATAATACGTGCCTAATCCCTTTTCAACATTACGGATGGCTATAATTTTGTGAAAGGCTCATTGGTAATGCAGATATACGGATACGTTTTGTCGTCGCGGAGCAGAATATTGTATTTGGGCTGGTGCTGCTTGATCAGGTTGTTTTCGAGCAGCAGCGCATCAAATTCCGTATTCACAATGGTAAACTCCAGCCGGGCAATCTGCGAGACCATGCGCAGGGTTTTGCGGTCGTGTTGGTTGGATTTATTAAAGTAGCTGCTCACGCGGTTCTTCAGGTGCTTGGCCTTGCCCACGTAAATAATATCGCCTTCCTGGTTATAATAACGGTAAACGCCCGGCTGTTCGGGCAACCGGGCGATTTGTTCCTTATAATTGAATGTTTCGTTCATAAGTAGCTGTAAGCATTTAGCTGCTGGCTATTAGCCTTTAACCCCTCACCCCCCGCCCCTGTCCTCCAAAGAGGGGATGTAAGATCAGCGTAATCTAAAAATCCCTCTCCTCAAGGAGAGGGATTTTTAGTGAGTTAAAATTGTTCTCTTCTTATCAAAATAAGCCCACATCCTTCAGTGAGTCGGCACTTGGCGCGACGTATGTCGAGTCGGAACTGACCGGAATGGCCTGGTTGTATGTTTCGCAATCCAATTGTACGGATAAATTCTTAGGCCGTTTAAATTTCGTATTGCGTACGGCTAGATTTGGATCAGCAAATACTTTTTCCATAAATAATCCGAAAGCCGGCAACGCAATCCGTCCGCCTTCCCCTTCCTTACCCCGGAAGTGAATCTCCGGTCGTCGCCGCCTACCCAGACACCGGCCACCAGCTTGGGGTAATCCCAACAAACCAGCCGTCAGAGTTATTTTGGGTAGTACCCGTTTTACCGCCGATTTCCGTATTGCCTTTATAGGTGAATTTATACCGGTACATTCCGCAGGCCGTGCCGCCCGGGTTCTTCCAGCGGACCTTTCAGCATATGTACCATCAGGTAAGCTGTTTCGTCACTGAGGGCTTCCACGGTTTGGGTTGGTTCTTCCCAGAGAATATTGCCCCTGCGGTCTTCAATGCGGGTAATGTATTTAGGTTTGGTCCATACGCCCTGGTTCACAAACGTGCTGTAGGCCCCCAATAATTCATAAATAGATACGTCCTGGCTACCTAAGGCAATAGAAGGCACCGCTTCTAGCTTGCTGGTAATACCCAAGCGCTTGGCATAATCCACTACCTTGGTGGGGCCCATGTTCTTGACCAGGTAAGCCGAAACCGTGTTAATGGACCGGCCTAAGGCCCGGCGCAGGGTCATGGTTTCGCCGGAAGGGGGCCATCCGAGTTTTGGGGTGTCCAGGGTTCGCCCTTCTCGTCCTGGGCAAAGGTTACCGGGGCATCCATCACTGGGGTACAGGGCGTAAATCCATTGTCAATGGCCGTAGCGTATACAATAGGTTTAAATGACGAACCCGGCTGACGACGTCCCTGCTTTACGTGGTCATACTTAAAATACTTGAAGTCAATACCACCTACCCAGGCTTTATTTCCCCCGTTTCGGGGTCCATTGCCATCAGGCCGGTATGCAGGAAACGCTTATAATACCGGATCGAATCCAGTGAACTCAAGGTAGTGTCGATTTCACCCTTCCAACTAAATACCCGCATCTTTACGGTTTTTTAGCAGCAATCCAAATAGAGTCCTCATCATCCCCGTAATGCTCCTTCAGTTCTCTATACCGGGGGGATCTCTTAAAAGCGGTTTCGATAAAATTTGCAATCTCTTTATTGTTTTCGTCCCGCCAGGGGTGCGGCCTTCCAGTAAGCAAGAATTTTTTCTGTACTTCCTTCATGTGTTCGACCACGGCTTCTTCGGCGTATTGCTGCATGCGGGAATCAAGGGTGGTGTAAATTCGCAGCCCGTCTGGTTCAGGTCTTTGCCGTTCTCACGGCACCACTTTCAGGAAATCAAGCTGAAATATAGGACCGGAAGTATTGCGCCATTCCCCGGTTATGGTTTTCGACCTGATACTTGGCAACGAGTTTTTTAAGCGGTATTTCCTTGTATTGATTATATTTTTCTTCCGGTAAGTAATCGTACTTTACCATCTGCTGAAGAACGGTATTGCGGCGAATAAGCGCATAGTCCGGGTTATAGATTGGATTATATCTCCAGGGTGATTTAAGCATGCCTACCAGAATAGCCGCTTCGGGTACGGTAAGTTCATCAGGGTTCTTTCTTAAAATAAGTCCGGGATGCTGTTCTTATACCAAATGAATTACTACCCAGATCCACCGTATTGAGATACATGGTGATAATTTCCCGTTTGGTATAATTACGCTCAATTTTAATGGCCGTAATCCACTCCTTTGTTTTAATAATTAAGGTGCGCAGTCCCGGTACATTCCCTAATAAACCCATGGTTTCTTCACTCCTGGTACGAAACAGGTTTCTGGCCAATTGCTGCGTAATCGTGCTGGAACCGCGGGGGTCAAAGGTTAATACAGACCAACCAATGGCAAAAGTTCCTTTAAAATCAACCCCCGGAGTGCCGCTCGAACCGGACATCTTCCGTAGCCAGCAAGGCATTAATGATATTGGGTGAGATCTGTTCGTAATCCACCGGCGAACGGTTTTCAATGAAATATTTTCCTAAGAGGGCGCCGTCGGCAGAGTACACTTCTGAGGCAAGTTCACTTTTAGGGTTTTTCCAGTGACTTTAGATCAGGCGTGGGCCCAAACAAATTGAGTAAGTTGGCGCTGACGATGAGTACATAAAAAATAAACAAGCCCCAGCCAGCCACAAAAGCGATCCAGAACCACTTAATCCATCTATAATAAGTGCTTTTTTCTAAACGAATCATACGCTTTTTTAGCAAAAATACGGGATTCCGTTTTTTATAGTTGAAACGATTACAATATGTGTATGAAAAGAATGCAGGTTGCTGGCGAAAAAGGGAAAAATACAGGAAATAAAGTTATTGTATATGATAGGGGTGTATAGCATACGCCCTTCCAGCTCTAATCAGTCGCTTGCCTCCGGCGAGTGATTAAGGATTTATTTTTCCGAAAAGACAGCAAACGTAAAAAAGTGTGACTTATCGGCACATCAGCACATTGACGCATCACCCCATCACTTAGTCCGGGTAGCAAACCCATCAGTAGCCTTCAGTAAATTCTGGACGTAAGGCAGCAGTGCACTTTCCGGATGCTGAGTCAAAAATTCAGTCAGGGCATTACGGTAGGCATTTACATCCTGGGTTTTGCCCACAATCCGGATGCGCAACACCTTAAAACGTTCCGCAATGGGATTGTCTCCGTAGGTTTGCAATCCGTCCGTAATCAGACGGTCAGCCTCAGCGTAATTCTGGAACTCAAACTGTTGGTACGCCTCCGCAAATGCCCTTTCGGCCTGCAGTCCGGCCACGCCTTCTTCCCGCAGGTAGTTCGGGTTCTGCACCAATTTGGCAAATGAGGAAGTGGGATGCTCCGCAATCAGCTTGTTTTTATAGGTTTCTTGCTCCGGATTGCCTTGTTTCTGATGGATCAGGTAGAGGGAATAATATACTTCCGGTTCGTATTCGCTTTCCGGGTAGCGGATCAAAAGGGTGTCATACGTATGGACGGCGTTCTTCACCTCCTGTAATTCCAGATCGTAGATCTTACCCAATTTGAAATAAGCGTCTTCCACCTTTTTATTGGAGGCGGCTAAGGCTTCAGGGCTGGCGGGCACCGCACTAATCATGGCCTCTTTGCGCTTCTTCCGTTCTGCCACGGGGTCTACGGTTGGTTGCGGCGTATTACGTTTGGCCCCGGCAAAACTATTTTCCCGGAAATCTGCTTCCCGTTCTTTGTTAATCCGGCGCCAGTTATCTTCCAGCGGCCGGTTCCCCCACCGGCGGGCAAAAGCGGTTTTGCCCTGGCTTAAGGCAGCTATATTGCTGAAATACCACTTGCCGTTGCCTTCTCCTCCCCGGTTACTGCGTCCCTTGTCTTGCGGATCCGTATCAAAAATGCTGCCGGCAGATTGGGCAATTTCTTCGTTTCTCTTCTCGTCCAGTTCTTTCTGCTTGCGTTCTTCTTCGGCCAGTATTTTATCAAAGTACTGGTTCAGGCTTGCCGTATCCATTTTAGCCAGCCGCTGCAAGCTGTCCTCCGTGCGAATGGTCGTGATTTGTTCTACAAAACTATCGAGTACTTTGTGCCGTTTGGCAATCGCTTCATAGTTAGGCGTAGTCTTCGGCAGCACCTGCATGGTACTGTCGTAGTACATTTTGGCTAAGTCGTATTTCTGTTGCTTCTCGTAATAAATTTCCCCCAGCTTCAGAAAGGAATAGCCCTTCTGAGCGGCGTCAGTAGTATTGGCTTTGATTGACTGGTGCAGATAGTCTATAGATGCCGGATAGTGACCTTGCCTGAATTCATACAAAGCCATCTGGTAATAAATTTTATCCTTGTAATCGACATTTTTCTGGTCACGGAGCAGTTTCCGGAAATAGGCCATCAGCCGCTTATTGTCCTGATTTCTTTTACTTTGGAAAACCTGAATCAGGTTGAGTTGTGCGTAAAATGCCAGTTCGTAGCTGGGGTTATTACGCAAGGTCGCCAGATAGTTTTTGTAGGCATCTGGCTCCTTGTTAAACTGCTGATGAAGCTGGGCAATAATAAAATGTACCCTTGCTTTGCGTTCCCCACGAGGCATCCGCTTAGCAGTTTGTTTGAGAATAGCCAGCATCTGGTCGTATTCTTCGAGTTGCTGGTGGTACTGCGCCCTAGCCAGATAAAATTCCACCAGTTCTTTTTTAGTAAGCTTCTCCTTGCGGAGGATTTCAATTACGGCCCGGGCATAACTATAATCCTGGGCATCAGTAAAAACGCGGAGTAATCCAATCAAGGCCTCGTGTTTGGCCACATTTGATCTACTTTCCGTATTGACGTATTTGTAGGTTTCAATCGCATTGGGGAAGTCCATCTGGAGGTGGCGGGCCCGGGCAATCAGCAGGTAGCTGTCATCTTTCCATTTACTGTGCTTATGTCGCCCAATGGCAATGGAAGCCTTCTGAATGGCATATTCCGCCTGGCTTTTGACGGCTCCAGCCTGTACTGAATCCATAGGAATGACTACGTTGAGCAGGCGGGTATAGTCATCCTTGCGGTTAATGAACAGGGTTTGGTTGGCCTCAACTATTTTTCCCCTCGCCAGGAAATAAGCATTATAATACGCCGTTAGATTGTGATAAGCCATATTGGTGATTCCCGTTCCATGCTGGGAACAAGAAGTCAGCAAAAAAATGACTACGCCGAAGGTAACCCCTAAAAGGGGTATTTTTTCACGACCGGCTTGTGCGATGTAATAAACCACTTCTTTTTAGGGCAGAAAGGGATTGGTAAAGGCAACTGGTTGACCTATTTTTGTTACTCCTCAAATTTCGTTAATTAATCTTGAAACCAAAAAACACGCTGTCAGCATGCTAGCTGAGACATACTTGTTAGTGATCCGAAATGAAGAAAATTTTGAGGAGAAAACGGCCATCAGTTTTAACTATGCAAAGCTGCTAGTAGTAACAACGGCAATGCTGATTATTTTATTTTCTGTCAGCTTCTTTCTTTCCACTACGATATTGGCCCGCTGGTTTCATCCGGCAAGTAAGGAATCGGAAATAAATAAAAAAGTTCTCCAATTGTCGATGGCCGTTGATTCGCTTACGGAACAACTGTCTTACCGGGATAAATTTTTGCAAAGTGTTACCAAAGTAGTGGACGGGGACGCCGAATTTCTGAAAGAAGACAGCTTGGCGAATACGGGTGGGGCTAAGCGTCAGGTAAAGCAAGCGGACATTGATTCCATTGCCCCTGTAGATGTTAATATCCGGAATGAATTTGAGAACCCATCAAAAGGGGTAGTCCGGATGGTAACCCATACGGCTGGCTCCGACATAGTGAGTCCGTTTCTGTTTGTGCCTTTGAATGCGGGTATTATTTCCCAGAAGTTTAATCCAAAAAATAATCACTACGCGGTGGATATCGTAGCTAAAAAGGATGAGCCGGTGAAGTGCGTTGCCGATGGTACAGTGTTATTCTCCTCCTGGACCTACGACACGGGCCACGTGATTGTAGTGCAGCATGCGGGCAATCTTATTTCAGTATACAAACATAACGCTGTATTACTGAAGAAAGAAGGAAGTATGGTACGAGCCGGTGAAGCTATTGCGGTGATTGGTAACAGCGGTGAACTTACTACCGGACCTCATTTGCACTTTGAGTTATGGCACAACAGCACCCCGGTAGATCCTGAGCAATTTATTTCATTTTAATTTGGTCATTGGTGGATTAGTCATTAGTTCATCTTTTGGCATTCGATATTGATTAAACTACCAATGGTCAGTAGTCATTGGGAAAAGGTCTTCCAGGAAAAAACTACTGACTAATGACCAATCAACCAATGACTCATACCCATTAACCAGCTTTAATAAACTGATGATCCATGTTTAACAACAAAGAAACGAAAAGAGAACAGGCGGAACTAACTGGTTCCAGTACTCAGATCATGAAGGGCACCACCGTGGAAGGCAACATCGAGACGTTCGGAAACGTAAGGCTTGAAGGCAAAGTAGTCGGTAATATTAAATCTAAGTCGAAAATTGCCCTTGGGGAATCTTCGCAGGTGGATGGTAATATAATGGCGCAAAATGCGGAAATTGCCGGTGAGGTAAAGGGAATCGTGGAAGTCTCAGACGTGTTGACGCTGAAAACTACCGCTGTGATTAATGGTGATATTGTAACCGGTAAACTGGTGGTAGAAGCCGGTGCGGTTTGGAATGGTACCATCAAAATGGGCGCTACCCCGCGGGAAATTAGGGTTTCGGATACAGGCAATGGACAACCAGCAGAACAAGAAGTCGCCATCAAGTAATGCAAACAGCTACGTCCGGTATTCCGGATTGGCCTTTCAGATGATGGCTACCATCGGGCTGGGCGTATGGGCCGGGATTAAGCTGGACCAGTGGCTGGAACTGAAATTCCCCGCCTTCACCATTACGCTGTCCCTCCTCTCGGTAGTGGGTTCGCTGATCCAGTTGATCCGCGGGCTGCCGAAGGAATAGGTAGTGCTGCATCCGGATTATTTGCGCTCCCGATAAGCGGCGCTGACGCGAAGACTTTCTCGCCGAATTGTTTTATGGCGGCAATCATTTCGGCGTTTCGTTCCAGTGGCCCCATGTGTCCACTGGGTTTCAGGACTACTAAGTCAGCTTGTTTCATTTTTTGAGCCATCAGCTGGCTGGCTTGGGGTTTAGTCATTTTGTCTTTATCCGCAGCAATAATTAGTACCGGAACGGAAACCGATGAGAGTACGTCGCTGGCTTCGTAGTCAAACATAGCTAACATGCCCCGGGCAATGACATCTACCGGCGAGGCAGTAGTTAAATACGTAGCTAGTTCCAATTGTCCCCTGGTTTCACTGCCGCCAAAACCGGTGATGTGGTTGTTCAGGTGCATAGAACCATTGTAATACTTGATCCAGTTCATCAGTTGTACGACGGGAGCAAACGTAATTATACCGTGGAGCAGGGGGGTGAGGACAGGTTTTTGCAAACTCGTAAGCAAGCCGCTGAGTATAGAGGTACGGACCGGATTGGTGTACGTAGTATGAATGAGTACCAGGCCAGCGACTTTGGCGGCCAGGGTCTGGTTGAACAACTTACAATAGGTTAAAATGGTCATGCCCCCAATGCTATGGCCAGCGAGTATGGGCTTTTTAGGACCGCATAGCGCTACCACTGCTTCCAGGTCACGGGCAAATTTAACCAGCGAATAATCCTTGTTTTTGGGTTTACCCGAATTTCCCAAACCGGGCAGGTCCATGAGAATCAGCCGGTAGGAGTCCGATAAATGCTTTTTAAGGTAATACCACTGAGTACTATTGCTGTTCCAGCCGTGGATCAGGATGATAGGCGGCGCCTCTTTAGGACCATAGAATTCAAGAAACAGGCTGTGTCCTTCAGGTCTTTCCAGCAAGAGTGTTTCACTGCTCCGGCTCCGGTTAGGTTCATCCTCGCCTCTTTTTCCTAAAATAAACTTAAAAATAATCCGGCCCAACACGAAGAAGGTAAGAATCGCCAGGGCAAAAATCAGACACCGTTGGGCATATGACTCCTCCGGCAGAGAGTCCTTATACCGATACCATTCCCGAAAAAGGTAAATATCGGTTCCCAGCAGGGCTAACACAATCAGGTTGATAAGGCCACCAGTAAGTAGTTGGAGAGGAAGCATGAGGATTTTCTTCTCTCTCACGCAGATCGAACTACATTTGTTCGGTAATATTCCTCATAACTGCTTGAAAATGTTATTTTTAACAATTTGATAACATCCTCGTGTAAACAACGGGCAAGGCCATCGGCCGAGGCATGTTGGTTACACAATGTTGGCTTACATTATTTTTTTACTTGACTTGTCATAGATTTCAAACAATGAAGCTGTTTAGACTTTTTGAGAAAGAGACTGAAATGTTGGTAAGGAGGCGACTTTCATCGGTTTTGAGAAACCGACGACACAATATCGTGGTGTCGGTTTCTCAAAACCGACATTTATTGGACGAATCTCTGCCTGAAATTTATCCTTTCTCAAAAGTCTAAACAGCTTAAATTATAAATGACGTTTTTCAATGTTAATTGATAAATTTCTTCCATCCTTCCGTTTGTAGCATCTACTGACTGTACAAATAGTTCTCCGCTTGTATCGCATCCCGTAATCAGTTCCCCCGTTTCTCGATTTACCAGATTAATTTGTACCTGTGCAAATCCCTTTTCTTTTTCACTACTCCAAGTAGATGAAAATTCCTTATAACTATCAGGTATGTTTATTATTGCTTTTACAGGAGTGCCAGAATTGGTTGTATTCGCCTTGATAACATTTTCTATCAATTGCTTATGAGTCGTTGTTAAAGCCGGTACATGTCTAATTAATGAATTTGGTTTTGATACAAATGGCAGTTTGATGTCTTCAATTGACTGATTTGTCCTGCTGTCAGTAATTTCAACTTCCTGAACTTTGAGAGCTAGATTTAAAGGTGGCAAATCTGTTTTTTTTACCTGAGTTACATAGGTGTTTGCTGCACAGCCTGATAAAAGATATGCAATCGGTATTACAAGAATTCTTAATAATCTTTTTCTCATTTTTTAATGTAATCTAACGAATCAAGGCTTCCCGACGCCGTCCCTTTGCGGTAAGGCAATGCGGTGAGGAAGGGCGGTGGTCGAAGCCGGTGTTAGCGGCTCCCATTTCTTTTATTATCTCACCAACTGGATACGATTTTTGAGGTACAGAATAAAGCGCTTGAATAGAACAAAATTGATTTGCCCAATAGCAATTCCAGCCATTAATCAATGCCTAACCCAATCACTATAGCCACAGGAAAGGTTGTCCAATGCAGCACCTGATTGAGTAAGGGAAAAGCAATAAGGCCAAGCCCTGCTCCACCAATACAAGAAATTAAGACTATTAATGTTTTAAAGCCTTTTTCAAAAGACTTTTCATGCAGTCCAACGATTATTGAGGTAGATATAACTCCTAATGAAACCAGCCCGCAGAAGGCGGCTAACACTGCTATTGCTATCACAGCGCCAGCAGCAATACAAGCCAGAAAGAAACATAAACCAATAACGCCCATAAATAAAAAAGCTGCTCTAAAAGGAATATCTTGATAATCGTCCTCTACAACCTCTTGTCTAGTTGAATCAATTTGTGAGGTAGTAGCTGTTTGTAATGAATCCACTGGCTGGCCATAAGCTAGATGTAATGTAAGCCAGCAGAGCAATAGTAAGAGTGTTTTCAACTTAATTTTCATAGGTAGTATTTTCTTCCTTTGGTTGCCGCCAGTTAGACTCAGCCGAAGGGTCACCCCTTCGGCTGGTCCTCCAAAACCGGACTTGACACTTTCACATCATCCGGCTCCTCCTTGAACTGGCTCCCTGGCAAGGAGTACCTCTTCGATGAAAAGGGCTGCGGTAAATTCGCTTTCAGAGCTTGAAAGTAACTCTGTTTCCAGTGTACTTTCCATTCATACATCAGCTTTTGCAGCCGTGCTCATAACATGTTGACTCCTACTAACCAGTTTACCTTCCAATCACTAAGGTGTCTACGTGGGCCTATCTTCGGCATTACCCTAAGCATTAGCTTTTTAGACAATCCTCACGCCTAGTGTTCATGCGGCTGACTACCTGCTTCTTATGCGTAGTTGATTACTCAACTCCACCAGAAGAAAAACACCAGGCTTTTCTCGTTCCCAAGGTTGGTTTTACGAAGGGTTAGGACGCTACTTTCCACCGGGTTTTGCGGGCGTGAATACTGGTCAGATCCGTCGCTGCCAGCCCCGATCTTTACCATTTTGGTCAAGCCTATTAACTCTCGTTGGCTTGTGGCCCTTTACGATGGGTCAGAGTAGCTTCGCTCTGCGCTGTCCTTACCTTCCTTGCAGGTGATTGGCTAGAAAGTTTAACCTTACCTGCTTTTTACCCCTGCATTCACCTATAAGTTGTCAGCTTATTAGTGGGGGTAATGCATTCTCCAATTCACGTTTGGGACAAGAGTTGACTAAAAGTCGCACTTGTTCGAACCTTGAGTTGTCAGCATGTCGCCATGCTGCTTCTTTCCCCGATCTTTCGATCTTTCAAGAAAACGAGTCGCACACGGAACATGAGCCCACGCAGCCGAGCCGTTGCAGTGGAGCTATGCGGTAAGGCAGGCCGGTTATCGGTCCAGCGTAGTGTTACCTGGCGTTGTTGTGTTTTTCTAGTTTCTCTCTTGTTTCTCGGATAAATAAGCAAAGACTAGTTTCCATTCTTTCCCCATTCTTTAAATTCCATATCTCCGATCCGTACCCAATCCCCAGTCTGCTGCTCCTTGCGGACATCTGTAGTGGCTTTGATCAACTCAAACTCGGATTGTTCATTAAGTGCTGTATACTCCTGCTGCTGTAAATACGTCTGTAGAACAAAAGGAAATTCATCCTTTGAGTATTCAATCACCGGATCACTATCTAACTCACCTCGGGTCTGGAAAGGAAAATGTGTGGTGGCTATTATCTTAATTGTATCTTGGTTAAGAATGGCGGCTCGAAAGTTATCCCAAAAAGCGCTAAAAGCTACTACTTGGAGTAGTCTGCGAATCATTTATTACACGCAAGGCCGCTATACTTGAATCGCTTTTATAAGTAGGTTTTGCAACAATCTGTTGTCCCATCTTGAGTTCATCGGTTTTTTCTTGTTGCTTATCTACACTACAGCTAGTTAGCCCAAATCCAATAAAGCAAAAAGTCACTAATCTTTTTCATCTCTTATGCCAGGTAACGTACCGAAGCCACACGACGCCATGCCCTCAGGCTTGGGTAATGCGCTAGGGCGGGCTGCTGATCGGCCGTGGCTGGTGTTGTGTGCTAGTTTTCGTTATTTTTCCCATTCTTTGATCTGATAATCAACAACGGTAGAGTCTTCAGCTAATCGAATAGTCAAGTCTCTTCCTTCTACTGGGTCTATTCCCACCCATAATCTACATCTAAAATATACCCAATAGTAGTATCGCCTTCCTTTATTTCATAGGCTCTCCGAGTAATTCAACGATCTGCTTATATTTCATTCCTTGGGACAGGTGGTTTGACATCAAATCGTTGACTAGAGGTTCTCGTTGTTGGGAAAAATTATTACCATCTATGGCGAGCCAACTCCTACTATCAAATTTTTGATCTTCTGTTCGGCAAGCAATTAATAACAACAATGAAACAACTATCCTACTTTTCATCCTTCAACTCTTCTTCATTTAAAATTTTGGCTTGCACACAATGGAACAAGTGCAGCCGTCAAACCGAGGCTCGAAGAGCGTCAATATTGCGTGTTCGCGGCGGTTGCCGGCTGAACGGTGTTGTGTGCCGTATTTAATCATCTTCTTCATCTAACATTTCTTTCAATCAGGAATAATCCTATAAAGCTTAAGCAATAGTCATTCCCTTGGAAAGTTATTGCTCCTTGTAAATTCCTATATTTTTGAAAGTCTTTAAAAGAATCAGTGATTGTTCTGGGACTCTTATAGAAGTTACGCAGTGAAGTATTACGCAAGGTTTCAAAAATAGCAAAAGGATTAGTTTAGCATTTATGCGAGAGTTGAAAAAAAATCAACCGCCTTGTGCGATTTATCCTTATACAGCCACTATCTGTTAGTGATTCCACAGAACCGGGGCTGTAGTAAATTATCCCAAGCGATGGAATCTATGTCACACGATAGTGTATTAAACTTTTTAGTCAGAGAAGACTATACGCCTTATGACTTGTTTTGCCGCTGCAAACCCTTGATTATTTTACAAGGGCACCTTAAGTGTGGATGACAGTGTGTGGGATAAGCCTTACATGCAAAGTTGAACGCACTCATTGGCCGCCATTACTAGGCAAGCACCACAAAGTGGTACAAGGGATGTGTTTAGTGACCTTGTTGTATACAGATGTCAAGGGTACGTGTGCCTGTCAACTATCGCATCTATCTGCCAGCAGAAGATAAGACCAAAAATGAGTTATTCAGGGAAATGCTCAATGAGGTATTAGATTGGGGCTGTCTGCTAATTTAGTAACCGGTGATAGTTGGTATGCGAGTGTAGACAACTTGAAATGGGTCCGCAGACAGAAAATGGATGCCCATGTTTTCAGTAGAGAAAGACCGGCAGGTGTCTACTCAAAGGCGTGTACCAACAGGTACAACAAGCGCCGGTAGAGACCGATGGGTTATGGACCCATTTAAAGGTTTGATTTTGTGACACTGTTCAATAAGAAGAACAGGGCAAAACAAGATATTATATCTACTACAAGTATGCAGAAAAAGGCCTGCAAGAAGAAAAGAGGATGAAAGCAACTCTAGCAGAGTTTGAAAAAGCACATGGAGAGCATTGGCACATTGAGATGTTTCACCGGGCTGTCAAACAGCTTTGCAACGCCGAGCATTTTTTAGTACGCCGCAGTTGTGCTGTGAAAACACACATTTTTTCTGTCTATTGGCTTTTTATAGCTTTAGAAGAGAAAGTTGTCAATAAGCTTATTGATAACTGGTATCAGTTCAGAGATAGAATTCAGACACAATTGATTAAAGTAAATCTTACGTAAGTTTTCACTGCGTAACTCCTATCTTAGTAAACTCATATTCGAGAACATCCTCGTCATTATGTTTTAAGCTTACCTTATAATATGCCTCTTTGTTGCTTTTCCAAAAGAGTCCATTATTAGTGTGTTTGAGTTTGCGGAACGTATATTTTTTTCCATTCTCTAACTTTACATAAGGCCTAAAAAATGTCCATCCTTCCCAAGCTTTTATTTCCGCAACTGGGTTCTCTTGGTCTGCAACAAATAAAAAATACTTAGTCGTAGGAAAAAAATCACCCTTTTGTTTAATCACGTATTTGTTTTCAAGAAACCAAAAGATTCCTTTCATATTACAACATTCTAATTCACCTATCACTTTAGTTGTGTCCCTTACGGTATACTTGCTCTTGTAGCTGTCGCTCCAAATAGCACCGGTTTTGATTAATTGCTTTTCAAAGGTTAACTGCATATCTTCATATGGCACACAACGAACCGAAAACACTCGACGGCGGGCCTGTTGCGCTTGAAACATGCGGTGAGGAAAGGCCGCTGGTCGAAGTGTTTAGTGTTAGGTTTCGTTATTTTTCTTTTCTTATGATGTTTCCTTGAGCAGTAATCCAATAGGTAGTAATTGTGGTGTCTCTCTGCCAAGTCTGATAATCTCCAAAATCTTTGCCTCCTTGATAAGTGGTAACTACTAGGGTAGAATCAGAATTAAAGCGGGCTTTGGTTATTCTATAGTTGTGTTCCCACCCTCTATTCTCAGCTACCACCAGGGAAGAGACTGCTTGTCCTTGCCGGAGGGTAAAAAGGATAATGGAGGCATACTCGTTTTCATCATTAAAAGTAGCAATCAGGGTAGTATCCCCTTCCTGCACTTGGATCCCGTAGTAATACTGTCCTACATGGTCCACTTTGCCTAGTCTTTTTGTCATAAGCGAATCCAGGGGATAAAGTACTTTCCAGAACTGTATGGGCTTCATCTCAAATTCCGACCCGTTTACCTGAATCCATTTTTTTTCTGCTCTATTTTCTTGGCTTGTGGGAGCAGGAGGAATAATAGTGTCCTCTGTTAAAGAAGTAGCCCTATCTATAGTATCTTTTTTGGGTTGGACACCAATCTGGCCTTTTTCTTCTTTTTTTAATCCGCAGGAACCAATAATTATAACTAATAGGTAAACTATTCCTCTCTTCATTCTTTTTTAATGAAACCTAACATTATTATATACGACATATGTCGTATATTACTCTTATAGCTCCCTGAAGTTGTTCCGCATTATAACTATCGTCTTCGACGAGCCTTCGGGTTCTCAGCGAAGCTACATGCGGAACAACCGGTTTGCTTAACTGCCTAAGCGGGTGGCAACACGGACGTATCCGTCACCAGAGTGCGGCGGCCTTTGCCCAGATCCAGTACTTGCCGGGCGTGCTGGTACTGTCCGTACAATGCCGGGTTGCTTTTCTGGAAAGGAAGCATCAATCGGTCCAGCACTTCTCTTAAACGAAAATCTACCTCCATAAACAGGCGGTCTAGTTCCTGGGTAGCCGCTACTTTAGTGCCTTGGCTCAGGCGACGTTTACCAATGGCCACTCCATACGCATCAAGCGCCGTCCGCAAGGCGGCAGTTTTCTCGGCGTTTACGCCGTAGGCGTTCAGCGCCTCCAGGTACCGGTCGGCCTCCCCGGCAATGAGTTCGCATAGACTATCTATCTCCGTATCCTTGGCCCGGTTCAGGTCCGTACGGGTGAAGTCAATCCGGTTCTTAAGTTCGGGATTTTTAATTTTCACTGCATAAGCGGCCAGGGCGTTGCCCAGTTCCAGCGCCAGTTCGGTCATTTGCTGCCGCTGTACTTCTTTGTTGACGGTCAGGCCCGTCGTACTGGCCGACTGTAACAGGGTGTTAGCGTGAATTTGCCTCAGCAGATCTTCTAACTCCGGCAATGTTTCAGCAATAGCGCCGATGCCGGCGAAAGTAGCTTCGTGCTCTTTAAAAAATTGTCTCACCGACCGGTACATAGCCAGTTTGTTGCCTTTGATCGTATCCATATAAGTAAAAGTTGATAGATTTGTCCCGTAGTTAGGGGTTTCGGTCGGCTCACCAAAACGGACTCAGTAACCGAGACGCAGCGATACGTAATAAAATGGGTCTTAGCGCGGAATGATACGGGGTAAGGAGAAGATTAGAAGGTCTCAGCGTAAATTCCTGCTATCCTCCGCAGTGGGGTGATTGGTGGGTCCGGTAGGTTTGATAACCCTTGCTAACCGATTCTTTTCCTAGCAAAAGCTGCGCTTTGCGTGAGTAAATAAGCGCGTTGTCCAGCAACAGAATGGTTTTACTTGTAATAAATCATATTTTGCGACGTAGTGAAAAGACTTTGCTCATTATAAGCCGTCCTTCGCTTACGACCGAATGAGCAATGCGGCAGAGCCATTTTGTTCGAATGAGAAGGACTTTTGCTTAGCCTTACGTTTGTAATGTTTCACCAGAGTACTTCTTCGGTATTGAAGCCGGGGAAATGCGGCAAGAGTACTACATAATAATTGGGTAAATGCGTTCCGTTGATTTTTTCTTTACTTTGGCAGTTGCCGTACTATTATTCGCCGGAAGTCAGGCAATGCCGCCTTATTCATCCGCAGGTTGCCTGGATGCTGGTGTTTTTTTTCGTGCTTACCTAATCGGGCATTACCTGATTAACAAGGCGCTAGCTTGTGACGTGATAATATTATGACGCCTTACCTTGGGATTACGGCTGTTCGATTACTGACTAGCATCGTATTTGTAACCATTTTTCTGTACACAAAAACAACTCAGCCTTACGTTTTTGTGGATTAATTTTTTTATTCTGTATTTGTTCTTCCTTGGTTGAAATATGGGGTGTTCTGAGTAACTTGCGGCGCAATTCGCCGGAAGCAGGTTAAAAAAACGAGTATGGATTCAAACCCTCTTAAAGAGCAAAAAGTTTATTTTTTACTTTTATCACTTTTCACTTTCTCTTCATTTGCTGAAGAACATCCTGTTCTCCGGTCACGGCGAGGAAGGTAAATTCAAGGCCGGTCCGATGATTATGCACCACGTCGGCGATTCGCACGAGTGGGAGCTTTTCGAAGGAGCTGTTATTCCGGCTACCATTCTATACTCACCCGAAGGTGGCCTGGATGTGTTCTCTTCAAGCCAATTTCATAATGCGTCCCCATTCCTACGGCGACTACCGCTTAAATGCTGAGCATCACTTGGAATCAATCAGCGGCCGTAAGTTTTATGATCTTTCCATTACCCGGAATGTAGCTTCCTTATTAATAAGCGCTATTCTGTTGATTGTTATTTTCTTCTCGGTTTCTTCGGCTTATAAGAAAAACCACGGACGGGCACCCCGGGGGATTCAGTCATTCTTCGAACCGATTATCCTGTTTGTCCGCGATGATATTGCAAAGCCAAACATTGGGCCGAAATATGCGCGGTACATGCCTTACCTGCTGACCGTATTTTTCTTTATCTGGTTCAATAACCTGCTGGGGCTGATGCCCGGCGGAGCCAACCTTACCGGTAACATTGCAGTTACTTTAGTGCTGGCCCTAATTACGTTGCTTATCGTATTGTTTAGTTCTAATAAATACTACTGGCAACATATTTTTGCTACCCCCGGTGTGCCGCTGTGGTTGCTACCGATTATGATTCCGGTAGAAATCATTGGTATTTTTACCAAGCCGTTCTCCCTGATGGTCCGGTTGTTTGCTAACATTACGGCTGGTCACATCATTATCCTGAGCTTGTTCTCCTTGATTTTTATATTTAAAAGTATAGCGGTTGGACCGGTAGTAGTTGCCTTTGCCCTGTTTATGAACGTGCTGGAACTGTTGGTGGCGATTCTGCAGGCGTATGTGTTTACGATGTTATCGGCGATGTATATCGGTAGTGCGGTAGAGGAACATGCCCATGCCGATCATGGTATCGGCCATGAGCATTCAGTGGAAGGCGAAAAGTACGGACATTGATTTGTCAAATGCCCAATGCTAAGGGTTAAATGCTAAATGGAAGAAATAGAAATTTCCTAATTCTCATTTAGAATTCACAATTTAACATTTAGCATTTCCGAAGGAAAAGAACCTTTTGTTTCACTTTTATATAAACCTCAATTCACATGTTGCTTGCCTTGTTATTACAAGTTGCCAACGAAGTTGCGAATAGCGTCGGTTTGGCTGTTATGGGTGCTGGTATCGGTGCCGGTCTGGTTGCATTAGGCGTCGGACTGGGTATCGGACGTATCGGCGGTAGCGCGGTTGAAGCGATTGCCCGTCAGCCTGAAGCGGCTAACCGGATTCAGACGGCTATGATCGTTGCCGCCGCTCTGATCGAAGGTCTGGGTCTGTTCGCGGTGGTAGTGTGTCTGCTGATTTCGCTGAACTTAGGTTAATCTAGTGTATACTCCCGCCGGTGCGCATTAGGTGCATCGGTGGGAGTTACAAAAAAAAGCAACAGGTTTATAAAACCTCATCCCCTAACCCTTCTCCTGCTGAGAAGGGAGCTGGATTATGGGAGTTTAAAAGTCCCTCTCGGGAGGGGATGAAAACGAGAGTTTTCGGGCCAGCCTGAACAGAGGATTTGTGGAAGGGATTTAGAGTAAAGTATCAGAAGGGTAAATTTTCAATCACTAGCATTAGAATCGAGATATGGATTTAGTAACCCCCCAGATTGGTCTTATTTTCTGGCAAACAGTTACATTTTTGCTGTTGCTGTTCCTGCTTAGCCGCTTTGCCTGGAAGCCCATTATGGCATCCTTGCGGGAACGGGAAGAAACGATAGAAGGTGCCCTGAAATCAGCTGAACTGGCCCGTCAGGAAATGGCCAAGCTGAAGGCGGACAATGAAAAGCTTTTGGATGAAGCCCGAGCTGAACGGGACGCTATGCTTAAAAAAGCCCAACAGGCTGCCGATGTTATTGTGACAGATGCCAAAGATAAGGCTACGGCTGAAAGCAACCGGATTGTGGAAAGTGCCCGGGCTGCTATTCAGGCTGAACGTCAGGCTGCTATTCAGGACATCCGTAAGCAGGTAGCCGTGCTTTCAGTGGAGATTGCCGAGAAGGTAATTCGCCAGCAATTGAGAGAGGAGCCAAAACAGCGACAATTGGTGGACGATCTGGTTAATAACATTCACCTGAGCTAATTAATCATGTCTGAAAGTAGAGCCGCCGTCCGATATGCCAAAGCCTTACTGGAGCTTTCTCTGGAGAAGGGAGTGCTGGAAGAAGTGCACAACGATATGCAATTGTTTTCTCAGGTAGTAGCTGACAACCGCGGGTTGGAATTGATGCTGTTGAGCCCGATTGTGCCACACCATAAAAAGCATACAGTACTGAAAGAAATTTTTCAGGCAAAGGTTCACCCCGTTTCTTTTTCGATTATTGATATCATTACCCGTAAAAACCGGGAAGAGATCCTTTTTGATATTGCCACCGCTTTTCACCGCCAGTATAATAGTTATAAGAACATTCAGGTGGCTGAAGTAACGACTACTTATCCCCTGGATGAGGTCCAGCGCAGGAAAATGAATACCCTGGTGGAGAAGACAACTGGTAAGCGAGTAGAATTGCATGAAAAGATAGATCCCAAGCTGCTGGGTGGTTTTGTGCTGAAGATTGGTGACCGCCAGATTGACGAATCCGTAAAAGGCAAGTTGCAGCGGATACAACAACAACTAGTAAATTCTTAATTCATTTGATAACAGGGTGCCTGCTATATCAATACAGGCGCAGTCATAAATTTAGCTTATAAACTATGGTTTCTGTAAGACCCGATGAGGTTTCAGCCATTCTGAGAGCCCAGCTCTCCAACTCCCGGACAGAGGCTGAACTGGAAGAAGTGGGTACCGTGCTCCAGATTGGTGACGGCGTTGCCCGTATTTATGGCCTGTCAAAGGTTCAGTCCGGCGAATTGGTGGAGTTTGCCAACGGTCTCAACGGACTAGTGTTGAACCTGGAAGAAGACAACGTAGGGGTGGTTTGTTTGGGAGATTACAGCGGCATTCGTGAAGGGGATACCGTTAGAAGAACCAACCGCATTGCGTCCATTAAAGTAGGTGACAGTATGCTGGGCCGGGTAGTAAACACCCTTGGTCAGCCGATTGATGGTGGTCCGGCTTTGGAAGGCCCATTGTTTGAAATGCCTTTGGAGCGTAAAGCTCCCGGCGTAATCTATCGTCAGCCGGTAAATGAGCCC
>JAUJNL010000082.1 GCA_030448185.1 Cytophagales bacterium
GCGGAACAACACGAACAAAGTTTAATGGTTGATCTGCAATTTGTCGTACACCCTATTCGATTTTATAATCCTTTTGGTCTGTGATATTTAGTACATTGTAAACAAAGTATATTTGGGTTTTTAAAAATATAAACAAGTCCGATAAAAGCGAAAAATTAAATAGCGTCATTGCGAGGAACGAAGCAATCTAGGCGGCCTGAAGGTGACTAATCTTGCCGGTAGCTTCAATGATTTTGCTAGTCTTTCCCCGTCGAGATTGCTTCGTTCCTCGCAATGACGGTCCCATACCTAATTGAGAAAGACCAACTTATTCTTTCTAAACCTACTTAGTTTACAATGTACTTCGTTCGCTACAAGATGATTAAAGAATGGTTTAAATAGGAGTAATACGGGCCCCTTACGGTTCTGAACTGAAAAGTCCCGTTTCGCCTGAAGCCGGGACTTTTTTCTTTCCCTGTTTTCCGCCATCCGAGGTCCGAAATCCGCCATTTCTTTAATCCTTCCAGTCTTCCGGTTTAACGATGATTACTTTTTCCTTATCTACAATCACCGCCCCTTCCGGAAGTCCCTTGGGTTTGCGGACGTATTTACGGAGAGTAACCGTGACCGGGCACAAGGTGTCATTCCGCTTTTTGGAGTGAAAGGCGGCTAAGGCAGCGGCTTTTTCGATGACGGGTTCAGGGAAGTTTTGCCCCGACTGAAACCGGATAATCACGTGAGAACCGCTCACATCCTTGGCGTGGAGCCAAAGATCATCCTTACGGGAGTATTGCACCGTGAGCATATCGTTGTTTTTAGCATTACGCCCCATCCATACCTGGAAACCCATCATTTCGTACTGCCGGAACAAATTGGCTGGTTCAGCCGCGGCAGCTTCTTCAAATAAATCGTTTTCCTTCAGGTATTTGCGCAACTCCTTGAGATTGTTACTATTCCGGATGACCTCCAAATGAAGATCAAGTTTCTGCAATTCGGTTTCCTTTCGTTCAATGGCTTTTTCCAGAATTTCAATCTCTATTTTCTCATTTTTGCCCTTCCGGTAATAGATCTCGGCGTTCCGCTGCACGGACTGGTCTTTTTTCAGTTTGATCCGGACGGACCGGTCGTGGTAAAAGTCATATAACTCAACCGATTCAGCATAAGAGGGAACTTGGGAAAGATTGGCCATCAGAATATTGGCAATCTGTTCGTGCCGGGTTTCGTTTTCCAAGGCCCAAAGCTTTTCGTAGGTTTTAGCCAGGTAGTTTCCGGTTTGGTGCTTTTTTTTCTCCAGGGGCCGCAGGGCATCCCGTTTTTCCCGGTCCAGGGTGCTGGTCTTAGCGTACCGCAGATAAAACCTATTGGCTGCTTCAACCGGATCCGTTATTTCGGCCTCGATTTCACCGACGGGCAACAGGGATAATGTGGGCAGTTCATCAAGCACGGTTAGGTAAAAAACCGGATGTTCGAGCCGGTTGAGCACTCCCAGCACCAGTGACCACTTCTCCGGGCATTCTTTTGAAGCAAATCCTTCTTTTTCCAGATACTTATTAACGGCTGTACCAAAAGTGGGAAACAGCTTGCCGGCCTGGCAATCATGCTTCAGAAAGGCTTCGTACGATTGGTCAATTTCGCGGTGCAGGGATTCGGGAACCAGTTTCTCATCGGAGACCAGCTTCCGGTGGAAGAGCTCAGCGACCTTACCCTGGTCGAACAGGATCACGTTTGCACGCTTGCCGTGCATCTTAAAGAGTAAAAGTTTATCCTCTTCCAGCAGTAACCCGAAACTGCGTTCATTCCGGTATTGAATTATTTCTTCCACGCGGCAATTGATGGCCGATTCGAACAGTTCCACGCTATTTTTACGGGCCCGCTGGAATGTTTCCGGAAAAAACAGGGCCGCAAAATCAGGCGTAAGCACGGCTTTGATATAGAATTCTGCCTCTTCCCGGCAGAAGCCCAGTACCAATTCATCCTTTTCCTGACTGAATGTAGTGGTCAGGGTCCAGCCACGGAGTTTCTCCCGCAGGCCACCTGATAACTGCCGTAAGAAGTAGTAATTATTATGCACAACGCAAGAGACCTATTTTGGATTTGGCGTGCGGGCGAACATTGTTGCACTGAGTTTGGGTTTCAAACCTTGGCTTAACTGCGCAGAACTGCATTCGGGGTTTTCGAGGGTTAAATTAGTAGTTAAATGCGCGTTACCAAATAAAAAAATATTCTTAAAGTATTGAAACATTCTAATATTTTCTTTACTTTTATTAAGTACTCTAACCTAAAGAAAGAGGCGCATACTTATGAAAGCCATAGCTGAAGAATCAACGGTGGTGGAAATGTTAAACCAGCTGACCAAAAGGCACTCTAATCTATTCTGGACGATGCGGTGCACTTTTTGCGACGGTCTCACCGAGCCCGTCCATGAACTGATCCTGTATCACCGTCAAGGGGAAAAGTACACGAAAAAGATTGTTTCCTTTCTGGGCGGTTCGGGCAAGCTGCAGCGGGCTTCCTGCCAGGGGGTGGCTGATTATGCGCCAGACAATATCATTGATTACTTGCTGGATTGGATGAATAAGGAAAAAATACAATTAGTGTAGGAAAGATTTATCGCAATAAAAGCAGGCGATAAGCCTGCGGTTATTGCGTTTGGAAGGCAAGTTTAGTTCCTATCTGATTTTTAAACCAATGAGTTTGCACTAATTTCT
The DNA here is from genome assembly GCA_030448185.1 of Cytophagales bacterium. Lineage (GTDB taxonomy): Bacteria > Bacteroidota > Bacteroidia > Cytophagales > 172606-1 > CADCTQ01. The sequence goes on from JAUJNL010000082.1 coordinate 2,688, forward strand.
TTTTATCAAGATTTAAAGGCTCCAAATACTTTTTGTTGAACATTTTTTTCATGTCAAAGTACTTGTAGAATCTTTCAAATTCGTCACTTTCCAAGTCGTGCAGAATAGATTCCTCATTCTTGCTTTTGATGTTAGCCTCTTTAGTTCTGTATAACCACTCCTTGTGTGCTTTAAATTATACACGATAGTTAAGAACTTGCTTTTCTTTTCTTGGATAATCGCCCGAATATAATCCTGTTTATTAAAATTCTTAGGATCTAATTCCTCAATATTATCCGGATGGTAAAGGTAGTTTTCAAAGTTATAGTACCGAAGAATCCGATAGTTCGGAAAGGGTGTAAATCAGAATTTCGCTAGTGCTTAGAAAAAGAGTAATTTCAGCAAAAAAGTATATGACTGAAGCGCAATTCATCGCCTTAGCCCGTCAGAAGTGGGCTGAGTTGCAAGGGATTAAGCAGGAAGGAGCATTTTTATGAGTTTGAGCAGAAATTCGACGGGATCATAAGTGATTTTAACCGGCAAATACTAGAAGGCACGATTGGAGCAGTGCCAGGGACCACCGTAAAAAAAAAAAAAAGCTATTGAGTAAATATGGGAAGATAGAGGTAGCTAACAGTCATCGTTTTATGGAAGAAGTGCAAGGCAGTCCCATTACGCCTTGTCTGAAAGAAGCGATGGTGTATTTAGCGCAGAGTGAACTCTATACGGAAGCTCCGCATGTGTTCCAACTGCTCACAGGACAAAGGCAGAGTCAGTCTAGTTTCTGGCGGCTGGCTCAGGACTGCGGTCAGCAACTGGAAGCGGTACTTGAACAGGAAGAAGCCTTGCCAGCCTTAGCCGCTAATGAAGTGGTGTATTGTATGGGGGATGGGAGTATGATTTTTACCGATGCTGGCTGGCAGGAGGTGGAGCTAGACATTTAGACTATATGGGTCAAATTAGGACGCGTATTCATCGAGCAGGTACGGCAGGAAAAGCACGAAGAGCGCCCGGTGATAGCTTCTTCTCAATACGTAGCTCACTGTATCTGATACGTTGGGTAACATCGGCTACCAGGCGATCATGCCGAGTTTGAACAGAAGATGGATGTACTCTTGAAAGGGTATGCGCATTTAGGTAAGCGGGTAGTCTGTATCAGTGATGGTGCCCTTTGGCTAAAGCACTACTGGCACAAGTGCCTGCCGGAACAAGTGCCTGCCGGAAGCGGAACTCATTTTAGACTTTTGGCATGTGATGGAAAAACTAGGCCAAGTAGCCCCGGGAGGGTTTTGCCAATGAAACAGCCCGAAAAAGCTGGCTGGAAGGGCAGCGGGAATACTTGAAAGAAAGTCAACTCGAAACGGTGAAAGCTAATATTAAAGCTTTGCCGGCCCAAAAGTATACGATTGGGAAAATCATCCAGTACCTGGATAACAATGCTTTTCGAATGGATTACAAACGATATTTACAACAAGGACTCCGCATTGGTTCAGGAGCGATGGAAGCCGCTCATCGTACCGTAGTGCAATCCCGCCTGAAACGTTCCGGCCAGCGATGGTCCGACCGGGGAGCCCAGAATCTGCTCAATCTCCGGGTAGCTTATAAGAGTGGAAAGGCCCGGTTAGTCCGACGAGTGATCACCGGAAAACAGCCTGAGCCATACTAATTCTTCTAATTATTGGCCTAAGCGAAATTCTGATTTACACCCGTTCGGAAACCGGGTCTCTATTTTAGCAATTTCATCATCTGTCAGGTAGTTCCGGTCCCGGATACCCACGATCCGGTTTCCTTCCGGTCATTCCCGGAGGAATTTTCTCGGTTCAGGTCAATGATTGTCGAATACTGAGAAGATTAGCTTCGCTGAGAGCGTTCCCTGCGGGAATGAACTGTGTTAAGAAGCAAGGGGAAGGTTTTTTCATTAAAAGGGGGATTATGAGTAGCAAAGGCTTGTCGAAGGAGTTTATGGGCCAGGGCCACCAAGGCGACCCTGTTAGGCTTGCCTTTTTAAGAGGAGTCGCTCATAGAGTTGTGGGCAGGGTGTGGTTTTGATCACTCCCGCTACACAAGTAGCGTAACTGGCCGATGCGACTGCGGCCTAGTTTACTGCGGCCTAGTTTACGGCTGTGCTTCACCCAACTGTCCGATTCAAACAGGCGCGGAGCCAGCCCCACAAAAGCTGCCAGTTGTTTAGCTGATTCCAAGCCGGAGCAGCGCCCGGTGATGAGCAAGAGCATCTTTCTGACCAATCCCCGGGAATAGCGCGTAGTTGGGTGAGTAGTGCGGGCTGGTGCTGCTGGGCGAGTTTCTCTTCTAGTTGGGCGAGTTTCTCTTCTAGTTGGGCCAGTTTCTCTTCCAGCTGTTCTAGCGTACGATCCAGGGAGGCCTGGGTTGGCCAGCTTAAACCAGGGTTGGCCAGCTTAAACCAGGGTTGGCCAGCTTAAACCGAAAGGGGCCTTAAGCATGCCCGTCGGTTTTTACCAACCTTTGACCGAGCACTGGCTCTCGCTTGCAGCTCAAACTAGTACTTTTGTCTTACTCCTACAAACATAGAATGACAGTTGAGAGAGTCGTATTGACTGATTATAGTCGCATACTAACAAAAACGCCGGTCTTAGCAACCGGCGTCTCCTATCAGTCTATTTTTTAACCGAATCTACACCGCCTGAATTTTCATGTTCAGCACAAAGTCCTCCATCTCTACGGGTTGAGCGTTTTCCACGTGGGTCCGCAAGTTCAATTCCAAGGCTTGGGTTTCGGTACAGATGTACTCGCGGTTGGCTTCCACGGCTGCATTCACCAGTTCGTCGGACAACTGCACGTCAATCTTGATCTTATCCTGCACTTCAAGTCCCATGTCCTTCCGAAGGTTTTGTACCCGGTTTACCACATCACGGGCAATTCCTTCTTTCTTCAATTCATCCGTAATGGTCACATCCAGGGCCACAGTCAGGCCGTCTTCACTGGCGACAATCCAACCGGGGATGTCTTCAGAGGCGATTTCTACGTCTTCTAAGGTCAACGTCAGCGTTTCGCCTCCCAAAGTAACGGGGAACTGCCCGCTTTTCTCCAATGCCCGGATTTCATCCTGGTTTAACGCAGCAATTAGGGCGGCTACGTCTTTCATGCGGGGGCCAAATTGCTTGCCGAGTTTCTTGAAGTTTGGCTTGATTTTCTTGACCAGCAGCCCCGAAGTGTCATCAATATATTCCACTTTCTTGATATTCACTTCGGACAAAATCAGTCCTTCCACGCCCTGAATCTTCCCTTTGTCTTCAGCGGCCAGTACCGGAATCAGAATGCGGGAAAGCGGCTGCCGCACCCGGATGCTGTGCTTTTTCCGCAGGGAATGCACCAGCGAAGAATACCGTTGCGCCAGTTCCATTCTTTCTTCTAAACCCTTGTCAATCAGCCTAAGCTCTGCTTCAGTCCAATCAGTCAGGTGTACCGAAACAGGAGCCAACGGGGTTTGGTTGGCAACAGCTTTCTCCCGAATACCATCGGTCAGGTTCTTATAGAGCCATTCCCCGAAGAACGGAGCCACCGGTGACATCAGTTGCGCCACTACCAGCAAACATTCGTGCAAGGTCTCGAAAGCCGCCTTTTTGTCTTCGGTCATTTCGCCCTTCCAGAAACGCCGCCGCGAAAGCCGCACGTACCAGTTAGAAAGCTGTTCAGTTACGAAATATTGAATTGCCCGCGTCGAACGGGTAGATTCGTAATCCTCATAATTAGCCTCCACTTCTTGGATCAGTGACTGTAGCACGGAAATAATCCAGCGGTCCATTTCGGGACGCTTTTCCACGGGAATGATATTGGTTTCATCCACCCGGAAGTCGTCGAGGTTGGCGTACAAGGCGTAGAACTGGTAGGTGTTAAATAGGGTACCAAAAAACTTCCGCTGTACTTCCGTTACGCCATCCAGATTAAAACGCAGGTTATCCCAAGGCGGTGCATTCACGACCATGTACCAGCGAATCGCATCGGGACCGTATTTGTCGAGGGCCATGAACGGATTAATCACGTTGCCCTTACGTTTCGACATTTTCTCCCCGTTCTTGTCCAACACCAACCCGGTAGAAACTACGTTCTTAAAGGCTACACTATCAAACAGCATTCCGGCAATGGCATGCAGGGTAAAGAACCAGCCGCGGGTCTGGTCAACGCCTTCGGATATGAAATCAGCCGGGAAGTTTTTACTGAAAACGTCTTTATTCTCAAAGGGATAATGCCATTGTGCGTACGGCATGGCTCCGGAATCGAACCAGACGTCAATCAGGTCAGGCTCCCGGTACATGGGCCTGCGGCCGGGTGAAAGCAGCACAATATCGTCTACATAAGGCCGGTGTAAATCGGCCTGCCCCTGATTAATTTTTAAAATCATCAGGTTATTCTTCTCTAACTGCTCAGGGGTCAAAATACCCTTGCCATGGGAAACTGCTTCCATTAGCTTCTCTTCCAGTTCGGCCAGGGAGCCAATGCAGATTTCCTCGGTTGAATCTTCCGTTTTCCAGATGGGCAACGGCGTACCCCAGAACCGGGAACGGGACAAGTTCCAATCCACCAGGTTTTCGAGCCAGTTGCCGAATCGACCGGTACCCGTTGATTCGGGTTTCCAGTTAATGGTTTTGTTCAGTTCAGCCAACCGATCCTTCATCGCGGTGGTGCGGATGAACCAGGAATCCAGCGGGTAGTACAACACAGGCTTATCCGTACGCCAGCAGTGCGGATACGTATGTTCGTACTTTTCCACCCGGAAGGCTTTATTTTCTTCCTTCAGCTTGATGGAAATCTTTACATCAGTAGTCCTGTAGTTGGGAGCTGATTCATCCTGTCCGTTGTAATTCTTAACGTACATACCGGCAAAGTCCGTGATTTCCTTCACAAAGCGGCCCTGTTTGTCCACAATAGGCACTTGCTTGCCCGTTTCATCGGTTACCAAAATGGCCGGAATATCATTCTGCTGGGCTACCCGGAAGTCGTCGGCACCGAAGGTAGGTGAAGTATGCACGATACCCGTACCGTCTTCAGTAGTCACAAAATCGCCGATGATCACCCGGAAAGCCGGTTTATCAGGCTGCACGTAGGGCAACAGTTGTTCGTACTCGATTCCTTTCAGGTCGGAGCCTTTATACTCGGCTACTATTTTCCAGGGAATAAGTTTATCGCCGGGCTGGTATGCTGACAGGGACAGACTAGCCGCCTTTTCGGAGAAATATTTCCCCACCAGGTCTTTCGCCAGGATAAAATAACCCGGCAGGAACGTGTAGGGATTATAAGAATTTACGAGCACATACGTAATGTCTTTACCAACGGTCAGCGCCGAATTGGCCGGCAGGGTCCAGGGGGTAGTCGTCCAGGCGAGGAAGTAAAGGGGAATGTCATCCGTAAACAGTTTTTCAGATGTATCATTACGCTTTACTTTGAACTGGGCTACTACTGAGGTATCCTTCACGTCTTTGTAGGTGCCCGGCTGGTTGAGTTCGTGGGAACTCAAGCCAGTACCCGCCCCGGGAGAATACGGTTGAATCGTGTAGCCTTTGTATAGTAATCCTTTGTCGTACAGTTGCTTCAGCAGGTACCACAGGGTTTCGATGTATTCGGTATGATAGGTAACGTAAGGATTATCCAAGTCCACCCAGTAGCCCATTTTCTGGGTCAGGTCGTTCCACTGGTCAGTGAACTTCATTACCGCTTCCCGGCATTTCTGGTTATACTCCTCAACCGAAATTTTCTTGCCAATATCCTCTTTCTTAATGCCCAATTCTTTCTCCACCTGCAATTCAATGGGCAAGCCGTGGGTATCCCAGCCGCCTTTGCGTTTCACCTGGTAGCCTTGCAGGGTTTTAAACCGGCAGAAAATATCCTTAATGGTCCGGGCCATTACGTGGTGAATACCCGGCGTCCCATTGGCGGATGGAGGCCCTTCGTAAAAAGTAAAGGAGGGGTTGCCTTCACGGCTATCAACGGATTGCTCAAAAATCCGGTTTTCGTTCCAGAACGCCAGCACCTCGGAGGCAATGCGGGCATAATCTAATTCCTTGAATTCCTTGTATTTCACCTTGGCATCCTTTCGGGTTAAGTGGAACCGCAAAAGTAAGCAAAATTGGGCACGGTGTAGAGAAGAACCCTAAAAACAAACGGGGCAAGGCTCTTGACCGAACCTTGCCCCTTTATGTATGTTTCTGTGTGGTGAAGGCCGCTACCAGATGCAGCAACCGATGAGGGTAATAATCCCCAGTTTCACCAGATTTGTCGTTACACGGTCCATATTTATTGGGTGTTTTTACTTTAGTAGGCCATCCTCTCCAAAATGTAACCCATCCACCCAATAAACGTTTTTCGAGCCAAGTAAGTTTATATTTGTAACTTTTTTACTCAGTGGCCGACTTTCGAACTTCCAGCCTTTCCAGATCAATCTCTTCGTCCTCGTCTTCCAGATAAAAATCGTAATATTCTTCCAGCAACCCCTGATCACTCCGCTTCAGCTTGCCCGTGTCGAAGGAATACAAAAGGGCGGGTAATAGCGTAAGATTGGTGATCAAAGCAATTAGCATCGAAATGGACATCAGGATGCCCAGAGCCCGGGTGCCGCCAAAGTCAGACCACACAAAAATTACGAAGCCCACGAATAATACCAACGAAGTGTATATAATACTGGGTCCAGTTTCCATCAGAGTGGCCGCTACCGCTTTGGGTAAAGGCACTTTTTTCATGAGTTCCTGCCGGTAATGGGCCAGGAAGTGCGTGGAACTGTCCACAATAATTCCGAAGGAAATGCTGAAAATCAGAGAGGTACTAGGCTTTAAGGTAATATCCAGCAATCCCATCAAACCACCCGTAATTACCAGAGCTACTACGTTGGGAATCAGTGAAATCAATACCATCCGCCCGTTCAGGAACAAGGCAGCAATCATCACAGCAATGACTAGAAAAGCGGTCAACAGGCTGGAGGTAAGACTATCTTTAAGGTACGTATTTCCTTTCAGGAATAATGGAGTAGTTCCCGTAACCCGCACATCAAAATCGGTGTCTTCGAAGCTGGATTTAATGGCCGGATTGATATATTTATTCATTAATGTATCCATCCGGTAAGAGCCCAGATCAGCAATTTTCATGGAAATCCGGATTTTTTGCCCGGTAGAATCCACAAAGGAATTAAGGAGTTTAGTACCCGTATTGGTGGTGTCACTTCGCTTATTGCCGGCCAGGTTTTTCAGGTAGAGCAAGATGAAATTCTTATCCGAGTTGGAGGGCAGGTCGTAGAAATCCGGGTTGTTGTTGTAAAATGCCTGCCGGGCCGCTTTGGTAAATTCCACTACGGATAAGGGGCGGGTGATGTCTTCGTGCCCGGACAGCCTGGTCTGGAACTCCTCAATTTTCCGGAGGTTATTCATTTTAAGCACGCCCCGCTTTTCATGCGTATCGACAATAATCTCCAGGGGCATAATGCCCTGAAAATTGCGTTCAAAAAAGGCAAGATCCTTCTTGATATCACTTTCCTCGGGTAAATCATCAATCATGTACGTGATTGATTTTACGTTGTAAATTCCCCACAGGGAAAGGCCCGTTACCAAAATCGTAATGCCGTAGATCCATTTCGGATATTGAGTAACCAAATGATTCACCCAATTCAGAATACCATTAACGGGTCTGGATTCCAGGTATTTCAATTTCTTAGCTGTCGGTGGGGGCAGGTAAGAAAACAGGATGGGAATGAGAAACAGGCAGATAAAGTACGCCACAAACACATTGATCCCAGCTACAATCCCGAATTCCTCTAATATAGATACTCCCGTAAAGATCAATCCTACAAAACCAGCTGCGGTGGTCGCGTTTATCAGAAAGCTGGCCAGCCCCAATTTGGCAATCGTACGGGTCAGTGCCTTCATCTTATTACCGGACCGGGCAAACTCCAGGTGGTATTTATTAAGCAGGAAAATGCAATTAGGGACTGTCATGACGATAATAATCGCGGGAATGAGCCCCGTGAGCAGCGTAATCTTATAGCCCAGGAGCCCAATCGTACCGATAGTCCAGACAACCACCACGCCTACCGCCAGCATGGATATAATAACGGCATCAAAGGCCCGGAAAAAAACGTACAACGTCAAGGCCGTCACCAGGGCCGAAAGCACCAGAAAAAGCAGGAGTTCATTCTTGACAGTCCCCGTTACTACTGACCGGACGAAGGGCACACCGGCATAATGAAGTCTAATGCCCGTGTTTTGGGTGAAGGCTCGTCCCAACTGTAAGATACTTTCGGTCAGTTGGCGCCTTGCCGGAGAATTCAGCACATCCTTTTCAATGGTAATCAGCAGTACGGTTGCTCCGTTGCGGCTGTTAATTACCTGGTCCTGGTAAAACTTTAACTGGTTGGCAAACCGCAGTACACTGTCAAGTTCTGACTGGTCACCGGGCATCCGGGAAAACACCGGACGCAGGGCAAGTTTTCGGTTGGCGGTATCTTTGGCGAAATACTGCAGCCGGGGTAATGAAAAAACGCTGCTCACTCCGGGTAACCGGGCCATTTCATCAGAAAGAATCTTAAACCGTGAAAAATTTTCTAACTGATACACATTGCTATCCTGCAAGCCGATTGCCAGTACATTGGCATCTTCTCCGAATGTTTTCTTAAACTCCCTGAAATACAATAGTTCCGGGTCAGTATCCGGAACCACCGCCGTATGATCATAACTCATCTCTGCGCTACGTGCCATATAGGCCATAAAAGCCGTACAAATGGCAATAAAAATCAGAAAGGTGATCCGGTTTTTTAATATAAAGTGAGCAATTTTAGTCCACATGGAGGTGCCATAAAGTCGTAAATGTACTTATTACCGCTAAAGTATGCAGTTAAAGCGAGACTCAATCGGAAGATCTGATCCATTTAATTAGTAAAGAAGACCACCTCGGTTGGCTTAATTGGGTAACAAAAATTAGCGTAATCAGGTTAGGAATATCAGGAACGTATTGTATTTTGCACCCGAAAATTTTTCAGACAATGATTCAGACGTTTTTGAAAAAGAATATCCTGCAAGGTTTATTACTGGTTGGCCTACTCTATTTATCTGGTTGCGCCTCCCGGTATAATACGATTCAACAGAAAGATCCACACGAAGGTGACTCTTACGTATATGGCGATATTGGCGGCCCTCCTAAGCAAGCAGCTAACAAATACGAACCTGATCCCAAAGCCGATGCCCGGGCTACAGCCATCCGGGAAAAGATGTTCGGGCAGGGCGGGCAACCGGAGTAAAGCAACCGGAACCTTTCTATCGATTGTTACGTAAAGGCATATGACTACATGTGCCTTTTTTGTTTTTACGAGTTTTTAAGGTATAAGCCAATAAGATAAAAATAAATCCCCTTTTTAAGCAGTTGAAAATACGTCTCTGCCTATCATGGGATTCACAAATCGGAATAACAGGCTTTTCTTATTATGTTACAAAAGCTTGGTAATGAACATAATATATCCTAATTTAGTTATCTATCCCTATTAATTCGGGTTGTGGCGTGGCACCAGCACTACTGGTTATAAATTCTACTCTAATCTGCTAAAACTTATTGATGATACACCGCTACTGTAAATCGTGGTCCCGCACGGAAATGATGCTGCGGGTGAGCTAATCTAGCTACTGACTGTAGTATGTGCTGATATTCAACTAATTCATCCGAGGTACCATGAATGAACCTAAGTCAACGCTAATGCAGGGTAATCTTCAACCCTCAATTCCCTCGTCAGAGCCTTTGCTTACTCACGGCCAGGAACAAGATCTGGAAGTTATGCTTAAACGGATGCAACTGAATATGGAAAAGGTCATGCAAACCAATCCTGTATCTTCCCCGGAGGTTGAGCCCGGAAATTCGGTGAGTGATGATTTACAGCCTGATCGGATGATGTCCATACTGCTCACAATTGGCATTATTGCAGGCACCTTACTAGTGATATTAACGGAATTTTGATCAACTCACTCGGGTGTATAAGTCAGTACGAATAAAAAAGTACTGCGGCCGACAGTCCTTTTTTATGGGTGTACGACAAAATGCAGAGCGTTCATCCGCATTTGCAATGCGGATGTGTATAGCCGGGCATTTGAAATGCCCTTTTTCTCAGTTCCGCATTGCAAATGCGGAACAACACGATCAATACGAATAAAAAAGGACTGCGGCCGACAGTCCTTTTTTATTGTTGAACAATGCCGGTTTCAATACGTTTTAAGAATACTTAGGACTATTGCTAAACCACCTTTCACTCCTTTTCCTCTTATGGAAGGGTAGGAAAATTTGGCAAAGTTCTGGGATAAAAACCAGCGTTGACTCTATTGGCGTACTACTTTGAACTGATGTTAAAAGCCACTGATTTCTCCCATCCCTCCTTATTTATCCTGGCGATAGTGATCTGCTCGGCAGTAGTTATATTCCGTTACCTGCTGGTGGCCGGAACATTTTATCTTTTTTTTTACGGCTGGAACCCACAACGTTGGGCGTCCCGCAAAATAAACCCTAAGCCGCATCCCCCGGGACAGTATCGGAAGGAAATTATCTGGTCTTTGGTTACTTCCCTGATCTTTGGCCTTACTGGTGCGGTAATGGCATTAGGCTGGCAGAAGGGCATCTTTAAGATATATGAAGATATCAATCATTTCGGCCTTTGGTACTTGCCGGTTAGTATTCTGATTGCTATGCTCCTTCAGGAAACGTATTATTACTGGCTTCATCGCCTGATGCACCATAAGCAGCTTTACCGGATCGTTCATCGGGTTCACCATGACAGCCATATCGCTTCTCCGTGGACCTCCTTTTCGTTTCATCCGCTGGAAGCCTTGTTGCAAGCCATCATCTTTCCGGTCATTCTGCTTTTTCTGCCCATGCATCCGGCCGCTATTGTAGTTTACCTGACTATAATGACCATAACCAGTGCCATTAATCACCTGGATGTTGAAATCTATCCGGCCGGATTTGAAAAACACCCGGTAGGAAAATGGATGATCGGGGCGACGCATCACAGCCTGCACCACAAGCAATTCAGGTACAATTATGGTTTGTATTTCACTTGCTGGGACAAGTGGATGAAGACTGAGAGTCCACTATATAAAAAGTTATTCAGCGAAAAAACGAATAAAGCCAGTTGAGCAGCCAGCTTTATTCGTTTTTCGTTTGGGGTAGGGATAACAATACAGTTTTGCTCCAGTCTGATCCTATTTACTAGTGCCATCCGAAAGTAAAAAATTCTTCTTGCTATCAAATATTTGCTGTGATGGTGTGTCAATCGAGTTGGGCTCCAGTCTGGCAGTAGCAACCTAATACAGCAGAGCAGTGGCTAAAAAGTATGGTAGTTATGTCTATCGAACATAACAATCTAATAGAATCCTGAGAAGTGTAGCCAGTTGTGTTCCACCAAAGCCTCCTTCAACGAGTAGCACTCTTGGCTTATCAGTATCTGGAATTCGTATGGAAAATTCGGGAGATGGTTGGGTCGAAAATTCCCTTACCCTAGACATATCAAAGGGTATATAGAAAATCAGTGTTTAAGGCTGGCCGCAAAAAGTAAAATCAGGTTTTAACGGACCAAAAACTAAGTATTATACTAATTTGCTCTCCAAAAAGTTATCCTACTCGGCCGAAGTAATAGCTGCTCAGGATTTTAATTAATAACTTGAGAAGGAAAAACTTACATTTGTTTCACGCCGCGTATTAACGGAAAGAAAAGAAAACAAACAGGAGATTGGGATATACAGAAAGAAAACAGCCTAAATATGTCATTATTTGTAACATAACGCACTTTCTCTAAAAAGCGAATTTTAAATTAAATTTTGCACTTAATTACTACCTGTTATTTTTGCTTAAATTTTAAAAGCCACTTTTTTCGGAATAGAACACCTGAGCAGTATAATAATCTATTACATTTACCACACCAGGCACACAAATAATTTTAGCTACATATTATCTCGTTAAAATCATATTTATAACAGAAATAACAGAAAATTTTCTATTTCTTTCTCCAATTTATCCTCTGCATTTAATTCTACCGCTCAATGCAATACGATGTACTGATTATCGGTGGTGGTATTGTGGGCCTGGCCACCGCCCTGCGTCTAAAACAAAATAACTCCCGCCTCAAAGTTATTCTGCTTGAGAAGGAAAACAGCCTTGCCAAACACCAGACCGGCAATAATAGCGGAGTAATTCATTCTGGCATTTATTACAAACCCGGTAGTCTGAAGGCAACTAACTGCATCCGCGGATACAATGACCTGATCAGATTTTGCGAGGAAAATGGCGTACGCTATGAGCTTTGCGGGAAAATAATTGTAGCTACCAGCCAGGCCGAACTGCCGGCACTGGAAAATATTTATAAACGCGGTATTGAGAATGGATTGTCAAAGATTCGGAAGATCCGTAAGGAAGAACTGAATGAATTTGAACCTCATGTAAATGGCATCCAGGGCATTGCGGTACCTTATGCTGGCATTATCAACTACACCGAAGTATGTGATAAATACGCTCAGCTGTTTAAAGCAGCCGGCGGAGAGATAAAGCTCGGAGAAAAAGTACTCGACATCCGTATCAGTTCCAATGGGGCCGATGTGATCACTTCCAATACTACCTACTCTACTAAATTAGTAGTTAACTGCGCCGGTTTATTCTCAGACCGTATTGCTGCTCTTACCCGTCCTAAAATCGATGTCCGCATTATTCCTTTCCGCGGGGAATACTACGAGTTAAAAAAGGAGAAGGAATACTTGGTAAAAAATCTAGTTTACCCCGTTCCTGATCCAAACTTCCCCTTTTTGGGCGTACACTTCACGCGAATGATCAAAGGTGGTGTGGAAGCGGGCCCTAATGCAGTATTTGCCTTTAAGCGGGAAGGGTATAAAAGAACAGACTTTGATTGGAAAGATTTTTCGGCATCCATGGCTTGGCCTGGCTTCCGGAAAGTAGCTTTGAAATACTGGCAAACCGGCTTGGGTGAGTATTACCGATCATTCTCTAAAGCGGCTTTTACCAAAGCCCTACAAAAACTGGTACCCGAAATCCGGGAAGAAGACCTGAAAACAGGGGGAGCTGGTGTAAGAGCCCAGGCTTGTGATCGTACGGGTGGCTTAATTGAAGATTTTCTTATTCTGGAAGACAAGCATATCATCAATGTATGTAATGCCCCTTCACCCGCCGCGACCTCATCCCTCTCGATTGGCCGGACAGTGGCCGAAATGGCACTGAATCGTTTTGCTTCCAACTACGCACCGGTGACAATAAATTAATAGTTACGTATTTGGCAATCTATCGGAAGATTACATACAGTTAGTTATTCTGTTTACCTTTTTTCTAATTCCTAATTAATCTCTAGTAACCTACAAAACACCTTATGAAAGCAGTTATCTTCGCCGGGGGCTATGGAACCCGCATCAGTGAAGAAAGTGGCATACGCCCCAAGCCAATGGTTGAAATCGGAGGAAAACCTATCCTGTGGCATATTATGAAAATCTACTCATATCATGGGATCAATGATTTTGTGATCTGCTGCGGTTACAAAGCTCACATTATCAAGCAATACTTTTCTGACTATTACCTGCTCAATTCTGATGTAACGTTTGACCTGCGGACCAACACGATGTCTATTCATAAAACGCCTACCGAGCCTTGGAAAGTGACTTTGGTTGATACTGGCGAAGACACAATGACCGGCGGACGTCTGAAGCGGGTAAGAGAATACATCGGCAACGACACTTTCTGCCTTACTTATGGAGATGGAGTAAGTGACATTAACATTAGGGAATCCATTGAGTTTCATAAGAAGCATGGCAAACTTGCTACCTTAACTGCCTTGCAGCAGCCTGGTCGCTTTTGTTCTTTTACAATGACGGATAAAGATACAATAATTAAATAATTTAAACAAAAACCAAAACGAGATGGTTGACCTACCTGGATTAATTGAGTTTATTTTATAATCGAACACCCTGTATTTAAATATCTGGTAAATGATACAGTTTACAAACGTGAGCTAATGGAAGGTTTTGACGTAGCGATAATCAACTGGAAGCCTTACCGCCATACTGGCTTTTGGCAACCAATGGATACGCTGCGCGACAAAGTAGTACTGGAAGAAATGGGAACCAATGAAAAGCCTCGGTTAGAAGTGGAGAACAACTCTTGTAATCGCTTAACTCTACTAATTATTTACCCCAATCACATAAATTGGTAACGAAGGATCGGTTAAGTTTCACGCAAAATAACTTATCACAAAATCCATGAAAATTTTCATTACGGGCAATAATTACGTAGGTCCGGGTGTATTAAATTGTTACAGGCTACTTATCTAATGCTGTTCTTGTTGGATATGATATGGCCTACTTTGCCAATTACCTAGCCAATGCTGACTTTCTCCTGAATCCGAAACTGATGCGCATACCGAGACATTCGTATCGTTCTCAAGTCCGTTCTGAAAGGAGTCGATGCTATTACATACCTTATTGCAGTTTCCAATGATCCGATGGGCAGCAAGGCGAAAAGATGTAACTATCGATGTAAATCATAACCAGTGATTGGAATTGGTTGAAGGAAAGCTAAAAATGCGGGAGTAAAATCTTTTGTATTTGCTTCAAGCTGCAGTATGTACGGAGCTGCTAGTGACGGTGCTAAAACCGAAGATTCTGAATTGAACCCACTGACTGCGTATGCCCGGTCTAAAGTGTTTACCGAACGGGATCTGAAGCCGTTGGCTGACCGTAATTTTACCGTTACTTGCCTTCGCTTTGCAACGGCCTGCGGGATGAGTAACCGTTTACGTCTTGATCTGGTGTTGAATGACTTCGTAGCCGGTGCCGTGGCTACCAAACAGATTACGATTTTAAGTGATGGCACTCCTTGGCGTCCGTTGATCAATGTAAAAGACATGGCAATTGCCATTGAGTGGGCCATTGCCCGCCCAGCTTCTCACGGTGGTGAATTTCTGGCTATTAATACCGGCAGTAACGAATGGAATTATCAAGTGAAGGAGCTAGCTGAGGCCGTGGCCCAGGTTATTCCGGGAGTGAAAGTTTCCGTTAATACGGAAGCGCCGCCGGATAAACGTTCTTACCGCGTAAACTTCGATCTGTATAAGAAAATGGCTCCTGACCATCAGCCCCAGTATGACTTACTGGGAACCATACGTGAGCTGAAAGAGAATCTAGAGTCTATGGGATTTGCTGACGGAAACTTCCGTAATTCTCAGCTGATGCGTTTGAAAGTTCTCAATAGCCTTCAGGATAAATCGCTTATTGATAACCAGTTAGCCTGGACCAATAAAAAGTGATTTTTCACTCCCTCCTTGTGAGGGAGTCCTTTTATACCCACCATTACAAAAATATCCCAAATAAACTCCCTGACATGATCTTTACGGAAACCAAACTGAAAGGCGCTTTTGTGCTGGAAGTGAAAAAAATTGAAGATGAACGCGGATTTTTCGGCCGTTCCTGGTGCAAACGTGAATTGGAAGAGCATGGACTGAATGCTGATGTCGTACAGGCAAACGTCTCTTATAATAAGGCCAAAGGTACCCTGCGTGGTATGCACTTTCAAAAATCTCCCTACCAGGAAACCAAGCTGGTACGCTGCACAAGGGGAGCTATTGTCGATGTAATCATTGATTTGCGACCTAGTTCCCCTACTTATAAGCAGTGGATTGGAGTAGAATTGACAGAAGACAACTACAAAATGTTGTTTGTTCCCGAAGATTTTGCCCATGGGTTCATCACCTTGAAAGATAACACCGAAGTAACTTATCAGGTTACTCAATATTATACCCCTGGGGCCGAAGGAGGTATTCGCTGGAACGATCCTGCTTTTAATATTCAATGGCCAATACAACCAACAGTCGTTTCCGGTAAAGATCAAGCTCATCCGGACTTTACTGAAGAGATGATCAAAGCCCTTGTTCAATAATCCTTCCTCTGAAATATTCCTTTTATATGATCTTAATTGATAAAGCTTTAGAAAAAAGAGCTGCCGAAAATAACCCGATTCGGGTAGCCATGGTTGGCGCTGGTTTTATGGCCCGTGGTATTGCTTTACAGATATGCCAGTATGTACCGGGCATGGAATTGGTTGCTATCTCTAACCGTACCCTTGAAACCGCTAAGCGCGCTTACCGGGAATCAGGCATCGAAGATTCTGCCATTACCGTAGTAGAAACGACTGCCCAACTGGAAGAAGCTATTTCCCGCAAAAAATACGCGGTTACGGATAATCCCTTTTTATTATGCGAAGCCGGCAATATTGATGCTGTAATCGAAGTTACGGGTGCAGTCGAGTACGGGGCCCGGGTAGTGATGCACGCCATTAAAAACAGGAAGCATGTAATTCTGATGAACGCAGAAGTAGATGGTACCATTGGCTCTATTCTGAAGTATTATGCGGATAAAGCCGGCGTGACCTACACAGTTGCTGATGGTGATCAACCTGGGGTAATCATGAATCTGTACCGTTTTGTGAAAGGTATCGGGGTAAAGCCTGTCCTGTGCGGTAACATCAAAGGTTTGCATGATCCCTACCGGAATCCCACTACTCAAAAAGGATTTGCCGAAAAATGGGGACAAAACCCAAGCATGGTAACGTCTTTCGCCGATGGAACCAAGATTTCGTACGAACAAGGATGCGTTGCCAACGCAACGGGTATGCGCGTGGCTAAACGCGGAATGTTTGGCCCAACTGTTCCGGGTGGTACGCCATTAACGGAGATGGTAAACCAATACCCGCTGGAGGCCCTCCTGGACGGTCCCGGAATTGTAGATTACGTAGTGGGCGCCGCTCCCGGACCTGGTGTATTTGTACTAGGCACGCTTGAACATCCAACCATGCGGCACTACCTGAATCCTATACAAACTGGGTGAAGGTCCGCTGTATTGCTTCTATACGCCCCACGTACCACCTTGCCATTTCGAAATTCACAATACAGTAGCTCGCGCGTACTATTTGGTGATGCAACCTTGGCTCCGATTGGTACGCCTTGCGTAAGTAGTAACGCATTGCCAAAATCAACCAAAAAGCTGGTGAAACATTGGACGATCCAGGGCGAATATATGACTTATGGTCTGAAGGATAACTATGATATATCGCGGGCCGAAAACTTATTGCCCATTGGCTTAGCTGAAGGTGCTAAACTAAAACGTGATATTCCAAAGGATCAAGTATTAACATTTGATGATGTAGGTGCCAGCAGACTTATTAAGTGTACAACTTTACAAGGAGCAACTGGAAATGTTTCCAGCTCCGGTTCTGGAAGATGACCGTCTTGAAAGAGCAACGCTTGATTTAAACAAATACAAAGGCCCCGCAAACTGGCGGGGCTTTTTTTTGACTTCAAACACAAATACAGTGTAAATTAAAGTTTCTTTATATGTTATGTACCCCTTTCCGTACGGTCATTCCCGAAGGAATCTTCTTTGATTATAATGATGATTGACCTAAACCGAGGATTAGCTAGCGAGAGAGTTCCTCAGAATGACAGCGGCAGGGAGACTAGTTTGATAACCCAAAACCTACTTAGTTTACAATGTAATAAATCAAGCTTTTAAAACTCAGTATCTCCTACTTCTGCTTCTTACCTCCTCAAACACTACCTATCTCAAGGTGAAAGCCACCCATCTTCCTAGAATCTTGCCAGCATTTGGGAACGATGCGCATCTATTTTAAGAAAGATAAACAGCAGGATAGTGAATGACCACAGGGAGGAACCGCCGTAGCTGAAGAACGGCAGCGGTATACCAATAACCGGTAATATTCCGATAGTCATACCAATATTGATGAAAAAGTGGAAGAAGATAATGAAGCCACCGAGTACCCATAAATCTGGCAAACCGGTCACGTTGTCGTTCAGCGAGGTAGTATCAGCAGCCGGGATAGCAGGCCGATAAACAGGCCAATCTTAAATCAAGCGCCTGCCAATCCATCCGTGCTCCTCCCCAATAGTACAGAAAATAAAGTCAGTGCTTTGCTCAGGCACATAGTCAAATTTGGTCTGAGTGCCCTGTAAAAAGCCTTTACCCAATAGACCACCCGAACCAATGGCTATTTTAGACTGCAACACCTGCCAGCCGACCCCTTTCTTATCAGCATCCGTGTCAATCAATACCATAATCCGGTTACGCTGGTGGGCCTGCAATACTTTATAAATGAAATAATCAACCCCTACCACCATCATGACCACAACCGCTGCCCCGGCTACTACCAGACCTACATTTTGGAAGGTCTTGCGCCGTAACCGTAAAAGCATGAACACCGCAATCAAACCAATGGCAATGAAGAGATATAACTTGTCAACTAGTAGCGTAAGAATAAGTACAGCTGCCCCAACTGCGCCTAACACTAAAATCCAGCTAGGTAAACCTTCCCGGTAAAGTACCAAGACAAATGCAGCAAATACCAGCGTAGAACCTGTGTCATTCTGCATCAGGATTAATATAGCAGGCACGCCTATTAGGGCTCCAACAATAAGTTTGGTTTTGAGTTGCTCAAATTTTACACCTGGTGTTCCCATAAATTTAGCCACTGCCAAGGCGGTAGCAAATTTGGCGAACTCGGAAGGTTGTACCCGTAAACTTCCGATCTCAAACCATGATTTAGCCCCATTAACATCCCTAGCCAAAAAGAGAACTGCTACCAGAGTAAGCAGAAAAAGACTATAAATGACGTAGGCAAAAGCATCATAAAATTTAAAATCAATCACCATAATGACGATGATAATCACCACTGATGAACCTATCCAAACAAGCTGCTTTCCTGCATTCAAGGAAAAATCAAAAATGCTCTTGTGCGCCTCGGGATCATAAACAGCCGCGAAGATGTTAATCCATCCCATTAGTATACAGGCAGCATAGATGGCAATGGTTGTCCAGTCTAGCCGGGATGAAGGTATTTCCTGATTTTTGCGCTGGTACATTAGGCGTAAAGGTATTTCTTTAAAATTGTTGGGGATAAAAAACGTAGTAAGCGTTGCAAGCTGGGAACGAGCAACGTAAATGTGAAGTATTAGAGTATTTCCAATGCGATATTACCGATTTCGATTGCCAAACTCAAACGGAAAAGCCAGCATCACATTACGAGTACTAAGGCTTTGGGTGTAATATTTAGAAAATTTCTTCGGGCAAACTTTCAATATTGTATTTTTTATCTGATACTATAACCAACTAAATACCCATAATAGTTTCGGTTACGTAGGTATATAATATTATGGGAAATCATAGATAAGCGCAAAATTATCCGCTCTTTTCTTGCATCAAGTTTACCCTGAATGTAGTATATTAGTAAGAATCCATTTAAATATTTTTTGCTTTGAAAAAGATTTTACTACTACTTACACTCATCTGGATGTATGGGCAGTACATTCCGGTTACCTTGGCGCAGCTCGACCAGGCACTTCGGCTGGAAATTGTCCCGCATAAGGAAGAAGACCGTATCTATGACGTAACCTCTTTGGGAGATAAAGGGGTGCTGGTGTCTACGCAGCCCCGCTATTCGGCTTACGGGAACGAGAACTATTGGTCCATTACCCGGTACGATACTACTTTTGGCCAACAGTGGGAGCGCCGGTTCGAACTGGAGCGGGGATTTGAACCTACCCGTACTGATTTGGATAGTAATTACCTATATGTTTTGCTTTCTCTCCCGGAGTCTACTAAAATCAAAGTTTTCCGGCTAGACTATAACACCGGCGAAGGAGAATTCATTGAAGGCAGTACCCTGGCTTATGTAAATGTTTCTGAGTTTAAGGTATTGGGCAATACCGCTTATATCGGTGGCGCCGTTAATTTTCGTCCGGTAGTAATTGCTTTCAGCTTCTTTGACAAACGTTCACGGGTATTACCCGCACTGTATGAATCCCGTTCTGAGTTAAGCGGCATCGGAATAGACAGTTACCAGAATGTAGCCAACATTGTTGTGAGCAATATTGGTCGCCGGCAATCACGGTTGTATTTAAAATCCTTTGACTACTCAGGCAAAATATTAAAAAATATTCAGCTGCAAAGTCAGAAGGATAAAAACCTGCAAACGGGTAAAGTTACCCACCTGAATGAGGAAGAACAGGTGGTATTAGGGAACTTCTCCTTTAAAAACTCTCCCTACTCGCAAGGAATTTACATGGTAAAACTCGATGGAGATCAGCAATCTTTTATTAAATACTACAACTTCAATGATTTCGAAAACTTCTTTAGTTTTATGAAACCGCGGCGTCAGGAACGGGTAAAAATGCGGATTCTGCACTTGAGGGAACGGGGCAAGGAACTGCAACATCGTTACCGTCTCTTGCTTCACGATATTATTGAAACAAAAGATCAGTATATACTGGTAGCTGAAGCCTACTATCCTCAGTACCGGTCCTCTTCATTCTATGGCTACAGCTCACTTAACCGTGGCTATGACCGCGTTTTTGACGGCTACCGCTACACCCACGCAGTAGTTTGTGGGTTTGATAAATCGGGAAAGCTGCTCTGGGATAATTGTTTCCAGATTATGGATCATACTAGTTACTACCTGTCAGAAATTGTTAAAGTAGCGGTAGAAGATGATAAAATTGTGCTGGCCTACCCCGAAGAAGGAACAATCAACACAAAAGTGATCCGGGGTAACCACGTCCTGAAAGACAAAGAAAATTATAAAATCAAAACTAACTTTGAAGGAGATAAAGTAACTGATTCTGAGGATGCCAGCATTGATCACTGGTATGGTCCCTATTTCATCACCTGGGGCTTCCAGGAGATTTATAATAGTAAAGATGCCGGAGTAAAACCTAACCGGAAGGTATTTTACCTCAATAAAATCAACTACCGGTCTGACGCAGCCTCTCTTCTGCCGGAACAGAAAACAGAAACGGAAGGAAACAAGAGATAGGTGTTTTTATAATTAGACTTGTTCTATTTTGATTATCAATAAGTTGCAGCATCAACCACCCCTGCCCGTTAGCTTCGCTGAACCCTAAAGGGTTTCTAATCTTAGAGGGGAGTTAAACTACATAAGGAGATAGTATGGGTAGAAACCTGTAATTCCCCTCCTTTTTCCAAGAGGGTTAGGGGTGGTTAGAGGCCTTAAATATATAAGTGTTTGAAACACAAAGCAAAACAAGTCTATTGATACTTTAACTTTCTTATAAAACAAATGCCATCATAATTATGATGGCATTTGTTTTATAATTTTAAGATAGCTCCTGCTACAAACCGGTTCTTTGTACATACTCTTCTTTTGCGATCCCGCCTTCATCAAACCAATTGATCAAACCATAGTAGCTTCCCTTCTACTTCGGGATAGTATAGGCCTGCACTTCTTTATTCACGTTTCGTAGCCGGTTTAAACTGTTATAAATCGCCTGTTCAGTGCTTTTTCTCTCTCTTCATCAATATCAAATTCCCGTACTGCTTCATCAATGATAGAACCAACGCGAACCAACTGGTTCTTGATCTTAACAACTGCAGAATAAACTCACTCCAACAGGGCTTTTTCTGGATGCCTTTTGCTTTTTTCTTACGGCGACCCTTGGCAACGGTTGCTTCTGCTGATGATTCTTCATTTTCTTCCGCTACGGATAATTTTCCACTTGCCAGACCTCCCGATCCAAGCTTGGCAAGTGTTTTGTTTGAGTTCATGAACCCTTTTTTCTGCTTTTTTTCCAATTCCTGCAGATAGAATTTCTGTAGATCCGGCAGATCCGTTTCACTTACACAATTGAATACTTCTAGCCATTATACCAGTTGTTTAGGAGTATAAATTTTTACGGCTATTTAGAGAAAAGTAGAGAAAATAAAACTCCAATACGGGACAGGTAAGGAATTAATTAACTTTTACTTGTTTTTAATTGTCTTCCTGAAATAAAACCAATTATTTGCTGCCTCCGATAATTGGAGAACTATACTTTTATTATAAAGTTTACCGGCTACTATCTTTATATCCCTTCAAACAAAATCTTATACTTCTCCTAAAAATTTGTGATATCAAAGGTAAAAGCGTAAAGCAAACAGGAGAAACAGTTTATCAAATCCTCTGCTTATATATCTGGTTATCAGTACATTATATTTATCTACTATTCGATTTTTATTGAGATAGAGTAAGGGAAGATCATTTAAGAAAGAATAAGCAGTTAGAAGTGGGGTATCATATATCTGAGTTAGAAATAGTATAAAAAATGCGTTTACCTGCTGGATGAAAACAACAGGTAAACGCAACTCTAAAGGATTAACATTGGGACACTAAAATATCCCTAATTGCGCTCCTCCTTTGTCATCTCCATGGTCTTTATCAGAATCCTTCCCATCTTTAGGAGGATTGATTTTCCACTCTACATCTGCATCTATCCGGGAGGCTAGCAACTTTACTCTAGTGATCTTCTGCCCGGGAAGTTTATTACCAATTGCCTTCCAGCCGCGGACATCCGTAATGACATCCAGGTCATAGGTAGTTGTTTCCTCTTCCTTACCCTTCTTGGCAGTAACTTCTACTTGCGGTTGAGGATCAGTAGTTACAACCACTAAACGGGAACCTTTGGTATCACTAATAAAACTAAATTTTTTGTCTACACTAGTGGTTTCAATCCGGAAACGCTTGGCGAAAAAACTGGCCTGGCTACCCTCATAATGAATAGCCGAAATAACTTTATTGGCATTAAACTGTTCAATAATAGCGATCTCTTTCGGCTCATACCGGTTGGTAAGCTCAAAATTAGTTAACTCATATTGCCCATCGTGGTAAATCACCAGAATACGCGTATCTGCTTCAAACTTACCCAGATAACGACCCCGTTTGTCAGTGTTTAATCTACCGATAATTTCATCGTACCATAGATCCAGACCGCCCATAGTCGACCGGCCCGCAATTTTCAGCGCAATTTTGCGTACTGGATATTTAGTCAGCGTGTTGCCTAACGCTTCACGGCCCTTAACATCAAGTTCGGCAAAGTCAAAATCAAATACTTTGACTTTCGCTTTGCTGGCCGGCGTCAGGCTCACGGTGATTACTTCAGCTTCGGCATTAGGGTTAGCTGAGAAATACAATACCTTCGAACCCGGGTTTTTACCAGCCAAATCATACTCCCGGTCACGGGTAAAAGCCGTGACCTGGAACCGTTTTACAAAACTGGTACCTACCTTGGCATCTACATAAACCATATTATACACCATGCGCTCATCATTCTTTTTGAATACGGCAGCGTGAATAATATCTTTTCCCACAAATACCTTTTCCTGTACTTTGCTCACGACACATTTACCGTCCCGGCGGAACGCGATAATGTCATCAATGTCAGAGCACTCCCCGATTTGCTCGGTGTTTTCGTCCTTCTTCAGCCCGTAACCGATAAAGCCATCCTTGCGGTTTACGTATAGCTTCTGGTTGGCGGCGGCTACCTGGGTAGCAGCAATGGTATTGAAGTTCCGGATTTCGGTCTTCCGTTCGCGGCCCTTACCGTATTTCTTCAGCAGGTCTTTAAAGTACGTAATGGCATAGCGGGTCAGGTTGGCAAGGTTATCTTCGGTTTGGGCCAGTTCTTCCTGCAGACGCTTCATGAGTTCGTCGGCCTTAAAAGCATCGTACCGGGAGATGCGTTTGATTTTGATTTCGGTCAACCGCACAATGTCCTCCTCGGTAATCTCACGGTAAAATTGCTTTTTGTACTTATCCAGTCCTTTATCAATCGTCTTGATTACGTCTTCCCAAGTTTCACATTCCTCAATTTTACGGTAGATTCGGTTTTCAATAAAGATTTTTTCCAGGGAAGCGTAAAGCAGTTTCTCCAGCAATTCCGCCTTGCGGATCTCCAGCTCACGCCGCAGCAATTCCTGGGTGTTAAACGTAGAAATCCGAAGTATCTCGTTCACACTCATGAAGTGCGGCTTCTCATCCACAATGACGCAGGCATTCGGCGAAATAGATACTTCGCAATCCGTAAAGGCATATAAGGCGTCTATAGTAATATCGGGCGAAGTACCGGGCTGCAACTGTACCTGTACCTCTACATCCTT
>JAUJNL010000083.1 GCA_030448185.1 Cytophagales bacterium
TCTCAAACTTCACTGTATCCCGTTCAAATTGCCAGGTTTCCTTTAAGATACCTCCTATTTCAGGGTCTTCCTCCTCTGGAAAATAGTGCCCCATCAGGTTTGCATTTAATAGTTCATTTAGAACAAGTTGCACTTGCTCTGTTTTTAATGATCCTTCGAATCTTTCTGTAACGTAGGGGGGATCATATTTCAAATCGAAGATAACATGTAAATATATACCATTTATCTTCCCATCCTTAACAATAATATCAAAAGAATCAGATTGATAATCCGGGCCAGGCTCACCCCCATGAATCCATCTGGAAATAAATACGGGCTTACCTTCGAAGAACCTGCCGTCACCACTATATACTTCTCGCGCTATACTATCAATTTGATTTTTATACAACCTATTGTTAGCACCGTTCATTGCCATCATCATTAAAAACAGTAAAGTTTTTTTAAATATTATCATCACAATTTTGATTACTTAAAACTTTTTCATAATGATCCTGATGAGGATGAGGAAGTATGCCATTTTTATCTGGCCATGTCTCACTCATAATATCATTTTTTTTAGTTGGATCAACCGGAGTGCTTCCTTTGCCCTTGACATCTGTATAGCCATCTTTAAGGCCTAAAGTGTGCCCATACTCATGTGCAATTCGCCTTGGTCGAGTCTTATCATTTGCAGCCTCGGGAGTCTGGTAACCAGGCCCCCCTCCAAACAGGGTTTGACTCATTCGATTATTCTTTTTATCTACAATGATTTGATCATATCCTGATGTTGGCTTTCCTGTTTTATTTGATTTTGCATCAATGGTTACAATTACCTTATATTCTTCACCATTTCTTGTCATTTTTCCACTCCATGCCTCTTCAATTTGCTTTTTAGCCGCCTTGGCATATTCTTCTGAGGCATCAGGGCCACTAAACTCCATCTTTGTATTGATATGAATGGTTTTGTCGGCATCATTAATTGAGATATTAGTACTCCCTCCCTTTCCAGAACCTTTGCATTTTTTCAGTTTGGAAGCCGGACAGGGTGTAACACTTCCATTACAGGCATCATTTGGTAATTTTTTTCCTTGATCAATGGCCTTTTTAGCGTTACACATTTTTGCCGGATTAATGGTTGTTTCGTACAAAGAAGCTATTCAGATTATCTACCCCCGTCCGGTAGAGCAATTCTGCTTTCTCATTCTTATCCTTAACTGTGAAATCATTTAAAATTTTTCTGGCCCAAGGAAACTGTGGATCTTTATCAAAATCACTCCCTAACAGAAACATACAGACAATATATATTAGAATACTCGATTGGGAGGTGATGCCGTAGGTATTGGCCTGATCAAAGCCGTAGTTTATCATCTGTGACAAGTTGAACTCTCCAATGACGTCATACTTTTCCGGAAAAATGATTCTTAGATGCTGAAACGCGCCTGTTAAGTCGCTACTACGAAGCATCTGAAGTATAAGGTCCGCATTATTATGCAAATTAAGTAAGGCACGATTAATAAAGAGCTGCCTTCTTCCCAATAGCTGATCAAATACATCCAAGGTTTTATCACAGAGTTTATCAATACGAATGATCGGGTGGCGCTCACTATCATCTTTGAGAATGAAATTTGCCCAGGGATATTGGGGATCGTAATCAAAGTGGCTACCCAAAATCATCATGTTGTTGATATAGAGGCAAACATTCCTCTTTGTTGAGAATCCATGGTTTTTTGCTCTTAAATATCCAAATCGAATCGTATTTCGAATTGCGATTTCCTGGATCATTATATAATGGCTTGGGAAAAATTCTTTAATGTGCTCAACCATTTCGTCCTCAAACTTTTTTAGGGCAAGATCTTTAAAAGCTTCCAGCTGCTTATTTTGTATGCTGAACATTGTATTAAGCATTAAGAGACATTTTTTATAAATAGTATTCCCCTTATTCATTTAGTTTTTTGATGCAGCTTTTGCACACTTTTCGCAGAGGGGAGTCCCCTCTGTAGCAGCCTCTAACAAGGTAACTACTTGGAATGCTTCAAAGGCTGTTCCCTGAGGCATTCCGTTTAGTGCTTTCTTAAAAGCTTTTGTTGCAATTGCACTGGTCTTTCCTCTATTTCCGTTTCCATTTGTCGCAGCACTAGCCATTCCCCCGCCTCCCGCACCTCCGCCACCCATTCCTCCGGGACACATCTCCCCAATCAGCACCGTCGGGAAGCCAATTGTAATCGTGCCGCCATGCGCCGTCATATCGCCCATGCGGGCCGCAGGTTTGCCGCCGATGAACACACCAGTAGAGCCTAACACAACGGTGGACGGCGGGCCGACACAGGTCCACAAAAGACCCATGACAGCGGAAGGCGGACCGCCAATCAGCACTGTTGGCATTCCGGGTCCCATGATAGACCACCTACGTGGAGGCACGGGAGGTACACCCGGCGTTACCATTAAGTACATGTGCATGTCACCTATTCTTGCTGCGGGTTTTCCCATGTTACGGGGTTTTTAGCGTTGAATGAATCTGAATGAATGTTACTTCGAATAGCTCCGGTTCAGGACTATTACTTTACCATACTTTGGATAATAATTACCTTGCCCATATCCTGCTTAAAGGTATAGGCGCTGTTCTCGCGGTGCGTATCTACATCCAAGGCTTTATGGGCACTTGTATTCCTGGTGCGTCCGGTTGTACGTCTCCTGGTATTCTCCATGCGTCAGGGCGTCAATCCTTTTGCCGTCGTGCCTGATGATCATTTCAAATTCACCGCCTAAGCCAGACACGTTATCATCCCGCAAAAACTTCCGGCTGTACGGCGTACTGAGCCCCGCCATGCTGCCTACCCAATTGTTTGTAGGCATATGGAAAAAGTTCTAAAACTAGACTGTTCCCCCAGGTATTTCCCAGGTTATCCACGTACCTACCGCCATTAATGAGCCTCAGGTTTTTTACTTCACTTTTCACGTTGAAGTGTTTCGATACAAATGATAAAAAATGAACTGGTTTTTATCGTACGGCATGCCTTTCAATTTTGGCGTCAATTACTTTTTTAACTTCCCTTGGGTCCAGTGAATATTTCATAAGGTTGCGGTTTGGGTTCTGGCTGCGAGTACATAATTCGAAACGGGGTTTACTTGTGCAACATAGTTTGGGATGATTGAATACCGTTAGTAGGCTAGTTTTTTTAATTAAACTGCGGCACCATTTCGGCAGGTGGAAACACTTTCATGGCGGCCACGTTCTTAACGACCTCCTGCTCACTGCCGCCGGCTGCTCCATTCCGGATCACCAGGTTGGTTTTGCCAATCTGGAACGTGTGTCCCCGTCCACCAGCGTAAAGGTCTGGTTGGCCTTGAGCCGGGTATCGGTGTCGTGCACGTAAATGCCATTGGCGCTATTGAGGTCGGTGATGCTGAACTCAGTATGCCCGTTGCTATCGGTCACATTGATTCGTACATGACGACGGCTGATGCCCAGGTCGCCGGGAATAGCAATGTCACAATGGTTCTGGCCGGTCTCCTCGCGGCCCACTACCACGTTTTCAGTACTAATGGCAAACGCCTGCCGGGAACGGTTGGCTGAATTTAGCACGAGCCAACCCGCTATTTTCGGTTTTTGTTGCCCCTCGGAAGGGTGCAGTTCGGCCATTTTCTGCAACAGCTTCAGCATCCGGCCCGCAAAAGCCTCTACCTTCACCAGCGCTTCCAGCGGGTCGTTGTGGTCGTACTCGGTGCTGAGCAGGCTCCGGAGCATGTTTTCAAATTCCCGCGGGGCAAGTTCAAACCAGGAATGAATGTAGTTGAGCAGATCTTCCCGGTCCTTTCGGAGCATATTGTTGAGGGTGGTGTTGATCACCCGGGCCCATTTCATGAAACACTCCACCAGAAATACGGGGGGCTGCTGGCTGCCCGTCAACCTGACGGTATCCAGGTGGTTGGCCAGGAAAAAGCTGCTCTGCCGGGCCAGTTCCAGTATTCCCTTTTCCGTATGTACCGGGCTCGACTTGGCCAAAAATTTCTGGTGTATCTCCGTGATAGTTACTTCGGCATTGCCCATCATCGCTAATAAGTGACCATGTATGGCCATCAGGCGAGCATGGCTGGCCGTTTGCGTACAGGGCGGAATGTACTGCTCCGACAGTTTCACCACTTCTCCGTCTACCCGCAGCCGCCCCACGCACAGGCTATATGCACTGAACTCGGGATGCGCCGTACGGGGAAAAGGCACAATGTCGAGGCGGTAATGGGCCGTGGTATAGGGCTGCCGGATGGACGACTCTTCGGGATCAGGCTGGCCGAAAGGCACCCGCGTAAACGGATCAGCTACAATGATCAGCTCATAGGCCTGGGCTTTTAACTCATTCAAGGCCAGCCCCGACTCTACCGGCTTCGACTGCGGGGTGATCTCGATCCGGACGCCTCCGGGGGTAATGGCGCGGCACTCCAGCACCTTTACTTTCAAGTAACCGGAGCTATCGTGGAACACATGAAGGTCCAGCGACTGCCGGGCCGCGATTCCGGTAGGGAGTAGCCCGTAGTTGTAATTGGTCATCCGGACTCCGGCCGCATCCCGGATGTGGTCACTGATGGCATTTTCCAGGTGTTGCAAATGAGTCCTGGATATTTTCATCCCGTCTACCCAATTAACGGGCATGTATTTGATCTGAGGAAGCATAATCAGCCCTTTAAAATAGCTCTAAACAATGGTGGTATAACCCAGCCGGCCGCTGTACGCCGGTTCTTCCAACACAAAATGGGGTTCGGCCGGCAGCACGGCCGTATCTACATCCGTACCCGCCGGGAAAAAAAAACCGTACAGGGTGCTCAGTTGCCTCCTCTTATCGCCGCCCGGCAGCAGGGATGGCAGCGCTTCGCCGGCCACGGGGCCAACAGTCACCTGCAAAGCCGGTTCATCACTGTACCAGCGGTCGCCCAGCGTCCAGTCGACACCCAGTTCGGTAGCACCCAACCACGAAACAAGTTCAGCGGCAAGCCGTACCGGTCGGCATTGGGTAGTCTCAATTCGTACCGGTTCTCCGACCAGGATCTGCAGGCATTGTGCAGTGGTTTCCAGGTCTCCGACCATCCGGTGCAACTGGGGCACCAGGGAAAGCAAGAATACAGACTGCTCCCTATTAAATAATCCCTCTTCAATTCCCCAGAATCGAAGCAGCATGGCCATATTCTCGGGCCGGGCACTGTTAAACCAGTATTTCAGTTCGTCAAACTCCAGCCAGATGCGCTGCCGGTAATACTCCTGTTCCAGAGGCAGAAAAAAACGCCGGGCCTCTTTTTCCTCCCTGCGGTACCGTTCCGATTCTTCGGCTGCTTCCTCTACACTCCGGCGGACTTTGCGGTCCGTCTGGTGAAAAACCGCTTCCGGCAGCATGTCGTACAATCCTTCGCGGCTCAGGTGAACGGTGGTGAAGCGGCTGCGCCCAATGGGTTGTTCCTCAATCTGCAATACATCTCTGCTGTAATCCCTTTTAAAGGTGCCCTCCGGCTGAATGATTACTTCATCGGGAGTGATGCGTTGGTTCTGCAGCCACAGGGCAATCAGTACCTCGGCCCGCATGTCGTCTTTATCCGTCCACATATACTCCCGCTTCGTTGGTGGTGAAAACCCGGATATCAGTCAGGAAAAGTTTATTTCGGTGCAGCAGGGCCTGCAATTCGCCGCAGGTAGTCTCCCAATCCAGACCGGCAAAGCCGGGGGCCGGCTCCAGCAGCACGTCTATGGTCCGGACAAACCCACTGCGCGAAACGCGGTCTTTCCGGAGCCCTTTCCGGATGTGGACGGCCTGCAGCTTATTGCCCAATTCGGCGAAACAGGCGGCTTTAATGTCTTCCGCCGTTGCAATGCGGCTACGGGTGAGCAGGGCATAGCGGAAGGCATACAGTTTTTCGTGTTCATCCATTGGCTCTTTGCCGCCCGTCGAAGGGGTCACCAGCATTAAACCGGTTTTCCTGACTGCTGAGTCTGAGATTGGCTCCACTTTTTTGCCCGTAGGCAGGCGGTTGGCCAGTTCTCCCTGCGTAGACCAGTATTCAATCCATACCTCTTCCGGCTCCCGGGCGTACAGAAACAGGTGGCATTTGGGTGGTTTTGCGGTTTTCTGGTTCAGGAAATGCATATTCAACCGCGTCAGACTCTGGTCTAATGTTTTGATTTCCGTGTTCAATGCATAATTACCCATTGCCTTAAAAGCAGCACTTTCGTCGCGCATCAATTCGTACAAGTACTGCAGCATCCCGGCGGCGTCACGCTGATCAAAGCGGTTCACTCCGCTTTGCCTGACGGCATAAGAACCTTCCTGCATGCTATGGATCGTGTCTACACTTACCGAGTGGTAATCGTGGCCCACGGCGTAAATCCGCCGCACGGCCAGAAAGTGTTCTTCGGGTGATAAGGGAATGATGTTGAGGTTGGAAGCCAGCGAATATGGCCTGCTTGCTGCGTGCATTTTGCGGTTTATTACCGGAAAGCAGTTAACGGCGCAATACACGTCTGCCAGTGCTTTTGGTGGCAAGGCCCTCCGGACTGATCTTTACCCACAACGGTTCTTCCTTCAGCTCCTTTAGGGTTTCGGTGCTAAAAACGGCGGCAAATTCTTCAGGAAAATGGCGGAATCTAAAGGGGCGAATTTGTCTCAATCGTGATGAACTGCGTATGATAGTATTGAACCTTTCTTTCTTCAGGCTTTGTGCCGGGTCGCCCAGCCGGTTCCTAACCGAGTTTGCGGGCTTTTCACAAACCACTGTGAACAGTAGGCGGAATGTTGCCGGTAGTCCAACTGCTTGGGGATCAGTTGCGGGTAATCGGGTTCGCCGGATCGTTCTTCCAGTCGAAGAAAGACAATCTCTGTAGCCGCTCAATTTTAGGGTCGAAGGCCGGATACCCAGCCACAGGTCGGCACCGGGTAACGCTGCTCGTTGAGGGCGACGATCTCCCCTTTCACGACCGGGTTTTTCATAACGCACCGGTTGTTGCCGGCAGCCTGGCGAACCACTTCGGCATCAAATAGGGTAAACTCCCTTCCGGCGACAGGTATATCTGCTGAATTGTAGCCGTAGAGCCTCATATACGTCCTTGCCGCCGCAAACTGGTCTTCCGGTTTCACGGTAGTAATCGCCACGTCGGCAACGGCATGCATCACCGGCATGCGCCGGCCTTGCCCCTGAGATGACCGGGAATCAGTAGGTTGGGCCAGCCTTCTGTTCCGCGACTGGGAAGGTGATCCCGTTGCCCGGCGTTCAAACTCCACGGCGTACCAGCAGCAAGTCGATTATGGGGTCAAAGTTGTCGGTTTCGGTCTCCTGCAGCCCCCAGAGTTTTACGGCCTGCTTGCGTAACCGCTGTACAATATCTGCTCCTTACGAAAATTGTCCGTCCCGAATGTATCGTCTGCGGTGTGGTTCATGGCAATTGATTAGTCAGCTCATTGACAAGGGACTGAAAACGTATTCCAGGTGTTTGAAGTCTTCATTGGTAAGCGTGATCACGCCTTTCTACGCTGATGGTAATTCGTTTCCGCAGTTCAATCACCTTGTGGGTAGCCGGGTCGGTTATTTTCATTTCATCCAGTTCCACGTTTCCAGCTTTCTCAGCCGTTTTTCGTACCTGGCCAGGGTCCGGGCAAATTCAGCCATCAGGTCGGCTTTCCATTTGTAGATGCTGTGGATCGTCTGAAAATCCTTTTCCCACACCAAGCACCTGAACTGCCGGTCGTAGCGGTTCTCGCCTAAGTGGGTGCGCAGCAACAGGTTAATGTGGGCCGTAGATTCCTTCAGACTGCATTGGGGATGCGCCTGCTTGCCGGTAAGCTGCTGGCTGTTTAAGGGTAGTGTGTAATAGTTGTTGAACATAAAGATTTTCAACTGATCAGCGATCATATATGACAAAAGTGCAATAGCCTTGCGTATTCGTTTTCAGTCTGATTAAGATTTCTGTCCCTAAACCGTGGGATGACGTATTGGACATAGCCGCCAGAAAATCTTTGCTCAACCATTTTCAGGATATTACCTCCCTTGCCACCCGATAACTTTAATAAAGCGGCGTCGGCTTTTTGGGTTGGATCTACGGTATGCTTGACAAAATTTTGCTGGGTGCCAATGATACCTACGTGTGCAACAACTTCTTTTTTCAGTTCAATTTTACCCTATATTCCAGGTGCGTATCCCAATTGGATAATACGGCCAAACTATCCCTGATTACCTTCTTTTTTACAGCCAGATCATAATTATTCAGCGTATTGAACGTACTCATGATCTCGGTCATCGTTTTAGAATCCATCCAGTAAGCACCGAACCGGCTAGAATACAGGCTGGATGAGAATCTCCATAAAACCATACCCGGTGGTAGTATAGTGGTTGCTATCGTGTTCCGGAAAGACTTTATATCGGAGGACGATAGCAGGTCAGCTTTATCCATATCTAAACAGCATTAAGCCTTCATTTTCTTTGAACTATTGACAGACAAAAGTCACTAAACTCTAGTTAATTCAACATAATTATCCCGGCTTTTACCGAAGCCTGTGCTCCTCCGTCGATTTGCAGCATCTGCGCCTTGATGGCAGACTGCCCCCCTTCGATACTGAGCTGGGCCGAAGCCTTTAAGCTGGTCGTGGTAGCTTCCATTTTGAGCTGCTGACCCTTCATATTAATGGCATTGTCGGCGCTTACTTTCATATCCATCGCTTTCACTTCCGTAGCTTGTCCCGAATTCATTTTAATGGTCTGGTCGGCTTTCACGCTCATCTGCTGTGCCTGCACCTCGGTGGCCTTCCCGGAAGTAATTTTTATGCCTTTCCTCGGCTTTCATGTCAATGGACTTTGCCTTCATCACCAATTCTCCCTTGGTCTCAATGGTAATTTTGCCGTCTCCCTCCAGGGTGAGAGAAATCATATTGACCGGCTTGTCAAAGTCTTTATTAAGAATGCGTATTTCTTCCTTGCCGTCCTTGTCAAACAGGTAAATTTGGTTCCCGCTTCGCGTACGGATGGCCTTGACCTGGTTTTCTTTTTAGGTCACTCCATTCGGTAGGCGCTGTATTTTGTGATACACGCTGCCCACCACAAAGGGCTTGTCGGGATTGTTGTCCTCAAAGCCTACTAGTACCTCGTCGTCTATTTCGGGGATAAAATAGAAGCCGTGTACCTTCTTAGTGCCCCCTGCCAACGGGTTGGCAATCCTGATCCAGGGGGTGGTATCGGCGCCGTTCTGCCAATAAAATTTCACTTTTACCCGGCCTAGCTTCTCCGGGTCGTTGTTGTCAATAACCACGGCAGGCTGGTGGTTGCCTACCGGTTGGTGTATACCGGCGGCGGGTGGGGTCTGGTTTTCGGCGGGGATGGCCGTAAAGCTATTCTGGTAGTGAAAGCGTGCTACTCACCTGGTGAATGACTGAGGTAATAATGAACCGGCCATAGTCCTGCTCATGCACCGACTCACCGGTAATGTTGACGATGCTGCCCACGTTGAGGTAGGGGTTGTCGCTGCTGCCGGATGCCGTCACCATGCTGCGGGCCGCCGTAGCTGTTTGCCCCTCTACCAGCGAATCCAGTTCTTTCTGCTTGGCAATAGACAGGGTCGGGGCAGCTATCGGCTCCTGCGAATAGATTCGCTGACTGCTGCAGGGCAAACTTACCGTAACTGTCCAGGTCAGTCACGGCTGAGTTGCCGCTTTGCTTATGCTTTCGTAGGCTTTGTTTTCCTGGTAGTTATAAGCAATGGCTTTACCGTTTACGGGCAGCAACTGCATGGAAAAATCAAGGTCAGACAGGTCGTGGCCGAAGGGTAATTCAATGTCGGCGGTTTTGGGCAATTTGCCGAATACAAGTTTAGTGCCGTCGTAGAAGCACCATTCCCCGTAGCGAGCAGCCAGGCGTTGCAGAAATGCGTAATTGGTTTCGTGGTACTGCACTACGTAGGGGAGCGCCTCGCTGTGGTTGGGCTGCACTTTGGACTCCAGGGTACGGGGAATTTTCTCAGGGCGCCGTCCGCAATGGCGGCCAGGGTCTTCTGGCTGTAGCTGCGGCACTGCTCCTTGCCGTCCATCAGGATGGTGGGACTGCTGCCCCGGACGGTTACCAGCCTTGCACCGTTTTCGAGCGGCTGAACCCAACGTGGGTGATCAGACCCATAAATTGGTTGTCAGCCCCATTTTTCTTAAAATTTTCCGGGCCGAACCGGATGATGATGTTTTTGCCGGCGTAGTCTTTCACCTGCTGCATAATTCCCTGCCCGGTATTCTCAAATGCATCCATAGGCAGCGGCACTTCAAACGTGTGGTGGCGGTGAATGTCCTGGGTGATGGTCACGCCGGAAACCGGGGAGATTTGCTCACCGCCAATGGTTACCTGTATGTTGATTTGCTGTGCCAAGAGGGAATAAAGACTTTTCGGTTGTGTGAATTGACGTAAGTTACTGGCGCAAGTCTTAGCGCAGCGAGACTTGTGCCGGGAAATAATTGCCAGTCTCTGACTGGCAGGAAGTCAGAGACTTCCCATTATCTTTTCCGGGCGCAAGACTGAAGTCTTGCGCGAGAAGTAGAACTAAACATACTTCGGTAAATGAGCGATACTGCAGAAGTTGGCAAATTCAACGTGAACGTGTGAAGATTCATTAAAAATAAGTGTTGCCTTTAACTCCTGACAGATACGCGTTATTTCCTTGTTATTACCGGCAATATCAAGGGCATAACCGGTTCCATGTCTGCTATTACCCGGTAATGCTATGGGTGACACGGCCAGCCACCACGACTTCTCCTTGCCGGGCGGATCTCGTCGGGTCGTTTCTGTGAACCAATCCAGCTTTAATAATGATTCGTTCGAAATCTTTTTTACTCTGCTTGAGAATAGCATGCCGGGCAATTATCTTATCCGGACTACTGATGTCTTTTGTAAGCCCGACTTCGGCGTCGTTGCGGTAGCCGCTCATTGGATTAGGGGCATTTGAAAGCAGTACATTCTGTACTCCCTGGGCACACTGCTTGAGTTCAGAAGAAACACCCGGTAAATTCAGAAAGGCATTTATTTTCCAGTTAAGGTAATCCCAGTGATAATTGACCTTCCAGTACTGGTCCCTCGCATCCAGATAACCAGCAATACACTTGCATTCAGCCGGGAAGTAAGGCATGATGGACTCTATTATCTGCGAGGTTAAAGAATTTTTCTTGATTGCAGGAGCCACAAAGGATTTGTGGCTGTGAACATTTACGGCTTTCATTCAGCGTATAGTTAGAGTAGTAAAACTTGATTTTACAGTAATCAGCATTAAAATGACTCCTCGCAATGGGCTTTTGCGGTAAGGCCTTTATAAAAAGGTTACCCGATAAATACTTGTAACTCATTTTTTCCTGCTACTTCTACAAATGATTCTCCATCCACCTTGGATTTATTCCGGTGCACCTAAAAGCCGAGTATACCCCTTTGAAAATAGGAGGTATACTCGGCCCGAAATACCTACTTCTTCGCTGGCCACTCGTTCTGGAATTGGGCCGTTCCGTCGCCTTCCACGGATATTTTGTGGGCGGAAACTGTGAAGGTTTCCATCATGTTTTCGCCGCCCTGCCAGCTAAAGCTTTCTCCGTAGTTTACGATGAACGAATCGTCAAACTTGATCTTCTTAACGGATTGCGTTTCATTCTCATCACTGTTGATGACGATCTCACCACTCTTCATTTTACCGGACTGAGTAGTCATCCACTCGGGTAAGAATGCGCTTTTGGTTGATTCGATGGTGATCTGGACGGTACCGCCTCTGACTGAACCGGATGGTCGGCCGGAAGCATCCACGTCGCGGCTGAAATTGTAGGAAAAATCAATAACCCGTACATCTTTTAATTTGTCCAGGTTTAATCTCGCATTAACTGCCATGGTTTTAGAGTTTATTTGGTTGAAAATTGATTTGGTAAAACAAGTTGTAGTTGATGTGATAATTAGATAATGCGCCGATGTGCTGATGAGAATCTGATTGAGCTCTTTATGATTTTACTTGATTTTTTTAATTCACTCCTGGCGCAAGAGTCTCTCTTGTGCCGGGCCGGGTAATAATTGCCAGTCTCTGACTGGCAGGAAGCCGGAGACTTCCTATCATCTTTCCGCACAAGACTGAAGTCTGGCGCGAGAAGCGATTCTAAGGTTATTATCACTGATCGGGCGGAGAAACATCCCCCTACCCCGTTAGCTTCGCTGATCCTTTCAGGATTCAAAGGGGGACTTTTGATCCGACAAATGGAAACAACCTTGATTGTGATTACACTTAACATGTAGAATTTATCATTGCCCTGGCCTGTTACTGCTCGGTGTACTCAGACTTCCAGGCCTCAGCCGTATCTCCCTTGGTGCCGCCCATTTTCAGCATAAAGCTCTTGGCCGGGAAGAACGGGGTAATGTGCAGGTCAATGTTGATGATTTTGGTATCAGGGTCCTGTTCGATCCTGACCAGGTTGTAGTCCTGAATGATCTTATCACTGCCCTTGATGCTTTCCAGGAACCGGCATATTTCGCGGGTCATGTCCTTCTCCACAATGGAGGTCCAGTTGACGAAAGCCTGGCGGTTGAGGAAATCAATAATCACCTTGCCGATGTAGTCAAATACCCGCACGACGGAGTTGGTTTGCAGGCCAATGTCGTTGCCGCTGTAAAGGGTTTTGGCCGAGAAAGCCATTACTTTTTCCCACTCTTTCACCATCGGGATGAGGCCGCGCCGTTCGAGTTCGGAAATTTCGCTTTTCTTGAGCGGGAAGTTCACGCCGTCCACCTCGCTGAGGCCTCCGTGCATTTTACCGGCCACCGGCTGGGCAATCAGTGTGCTGTAAATTTTACCGGCCAGTGCCGAAGATGGCGGTACGAGCATTTCTTCTTCCTCGCCCAGGTCTTCGTGCTTGTCGCGGCCCACCAGCCAGTTACAAGTCATCATTACATTGGAGCGGTGCACTTCGCCGCCAGTGAGGTTGGCCGAGTCAAATTCCTCCATTACCTCGTCGGGAGATTCGAGGTTTTCGAAATCAGTTACCAGCATCACCTTGTTCTGGTGAGCAATCTTGGCCCACTTTTCCACTACCTTGTTGGAGCCCAGGTAGCCTGGAATCACAAGCAGCGAGTAGTTTTCACGCAGATCGAGCCGGTCGTGGCGGGCCTTCAGTTCCTCGTCAATTTTATCAATCACCAGTGTGTTGTCCAGGTCTTTGAGGCGGTCGAGATTAGCGTTGAAAATCGTAAGGTTTTTGATTTTATCCCTTTCCGTGTTTTTGTAGAAAAGGGCTACCGAACGGTAGGCCTGCTCCAGCGGACGGATTTCGTCAACGGCTTTTTTCAGGTTGGTGCGCAGTACCTCGGCAGCCTGGTCGGCTTTTTCCTGGGCAGCCGTCACCATTTCCGATACATTGCCAGCCTGGCTTACCAGATCATGCCACATCTGGAGCTGTTTTTTGAGTTGCTTGCGGTCCGGTTCCCGTGAAGCCTCGTTCAGAAAGATGTTTTTCCGTGCCTTGCTTTCCGGATTCATCACCTTGGCGCCGTCAATGGCTGATTCAACTAATTCAAAGCCGCCGTACTCGTCCAATTGTTCGCTTGCCTGGACGAGGGCAGCGGCCGGGCTTACCTGGGCCTGGGACTTAACGGCTACCTCGGGTGACGAGGAATTCAATATTTCTTCTTGTGCCATGCGTCAAAATGGTTGTGGGTTGAGGGGGTTATTTAGCTTGGTCAATTGCCTGCATCATTGCCTCCAGGGCCTGCAGGAAAGCCTGGCGGGAATCGGCGCTTTGCAGGGCTGACTTCAGGATTTTGTTGGTACGCAACTGCTTGACGATCTTCTGATAAGTTTCCTGGCTGGTGCGGGTTTCACTCAGGAAAGCGCTTTGCCCGATCAGGCCATTTTTACCAAAGTCGCCCAGGTTGTTAAACTTCAGTTCTTCGTTTACGGGCTTGCCTTCAGCCGTTTCGAAAGCCACCTTGGTGCTGGGTTTGAAGTGGTTAAACACTTCGTCAACCGTTTTTAATCCGGTAATCGGTTCAGGCCTGCCCGGCTTGTTGGTAAGCTGCTGTACCAGCAGCGTCCGGTTGGAGGAGATCTGCGTAATGGCTTCGAAGGATTGCTGCGGCACGAGTTGTCCGCCGATTTCTACTTCTTTCATGAAAATAAAGGGTTAAAGTTCATTTTATTAAGCTAACTGCTCCTGGAGGGAAGTTTCCCAAACCAATTCCTGGGCTTCGTCGATGTCCAGTTGCACCACGGACCCTTTTCCTATTTTTCCGGCAATGATCATCCGGGACAGGGGGCGGCGTAACTGGTTCCGGATCACGCCGGTCAGGGGCCGGGCTCCGTACTTGGGCGTAAACCCGGAAAGGGCCAGATAGCGGGTAGCAGCCTCGGATAGGTTCAGGGTGATTCCCTGCTTACCCAGCGTCTCCAGCAGCTTCTTCAGGTGAATGTTGAAAATTTTCACCACGTTGCCCTCCGTGATGGGCGCAAAGGGCACAATCTCGGTAACCCGGGCCAGGAATTCGGGCCGGAAGTGACGGCTCATTATTTCCATCATTTCGGTTGAAG
This sequence comes from Cytophagales bacterium, assembly GCA_030448185.1. Lineage (GTDB taxonomy): Bacteria > Bacteroidota > Bacteroidia > Cytophagales > 172606-1 > CADCTQ01. The sequence goes on from JAUJNL010000083.1 coordinate 14,528, forward strand.
CCGGCAAACTGCCTTCATTGAACCGCTCCACGATAAAATTGCTGCCAATGTTAGAGGTAAACAAAATTACGGCGTTTGAGAAGTCTCCTTCTTTACCAAGCCGGTCGTGCAGTTTTCCCTCGTCGAGGATCTGCAGAAACACGTCGAAAACGGACGGATGCGCTTTCTCTACTTCGTCAAAGAGTAACACCGCATAGGGCTTCTCCCGGATCTTGTTTACCAGCAGGCCGCCCTCCTTGTAGCCTACGTAGCCGGGAGGCGCCCCGTAGAGCAGAGCTGCCGAATGCTCTTCCTTAAACTCTGACATGTCAAACCGGATCATGGCCGATTCATCGTTGAACAGGAAATCGGCCAAGGATTTGGCGAGTTCCGTTTTGCCCGTTCCGGTCGGTCCCAGGAAGAAAAAGGAACCGATGGGTTGACCAGGTTTGGTCAGGCCAGACCGTGATTCCAGAATAGCTTCGGCAATTACTTTGATGGCGGGGTCCTGCCCGATTACGCGTTGCTGCAGGATTTCTTCCATGCTGAGCAGTTTTTCGCGTTCCTTCGTCTGAATCTTGCCCAGCGGAATGCCGGTTTTATGCGATACTACTGCGGCCAGATCTACTTTCTCTACCCGGCCTTTTTTATTGCCCGAAAGGATTTGCAACTGCGCAAGGGTTTGCTTCAAGTGGGTATGCAGCCGGTCAGGCGAGTCAAGGCTGCCCTCATCCACTTCTTCCAGCTGGCTGAGCAGTACGGGACTAATCCGGTTATTCAGTTCCCGCTGGAACCACCGTAAATCACCCAGGAGATATTCACCTTCACCCAATTGAGTTAACTTCTCCGATAGTTCGGTTAATTCTTTGGCGGAAGTTTCATCAGCCATTCGAATGGCCGCCATGGTGCGGTCAATCAGGTCAATGGCTGCATCAGGCAGGCGACGGTCTTTTACGTAACGCTTAGCCAGGTTTACCGCTTCTTCGGCGGCTCCGTCTCCCACGGCAATTTTGTGGTGTCCTTCGTAAAAGGGTACCAGCTTTTGCAGCATCCGGGTGGCCGTAATCACATCAGGCTCTTCCACCCGCAACACTTCAAAACGCCGGTTAAAGGCTTGTTCGGGTTCAATAAATTCGCGGTACTCGTCGCTGGTGGTAGCTCCGATCACCGTAATTTCTCCCCGGGCCAGTTCGGGCTTCAGCAGGTTGGCAGCTCCGGAACCCACGGGTCCGCTACTATCGAGCAGCGTATGAATTTCGTCAATGAACAGGATAGCTTTGTCCAGTGCTTTCAGTTCTTTAATGATATTTTTTAACCGGTCTTCCACTTCACCTTTATAGGAAGCCCCGGCGACCAGTGCCCCGGTATCCAGTTCGTACAGCAGGCTTGCTTCGAGATGGGCCGGAACGTTTTTCTGCACAATACTTAAGGCGAAGCCATCCACCAGGGCCGTTTTACCGACGCCAGGCTCCCCCACAATCAGCACATTCGGTTTGGTACGCCGCCCCAGAATTTCAATCATCATCCGGGTTTCCCGGTCCCGCCCAATGATGGGATCAATTTTGCCTTCCCGGGCCAGGCCGGTTTTATCCACGCAGTACTTTTGTAGTGCCTTGGTTCCCGCCTTTTCCTTGCCATTGGTTCCAGCTCCATGAGAGGCTACCGGTGCTGCAGCGGAACCATTAGCTGCCACGGGAACCGATAAGGTATCTAAAATGTCCTCAGCGGCCAGCGGAAAGGTTTTCAGTTGCTCACGGGTAAAAGCCACGTTGGGCTTACTGAGGGCTGCCAGCACGCACAAGGGATCAAGCGTATCCTGACCGGTTTTCAGGCGCATTACCTCGGCCTCATCCATAACGGCCACAATTCTATCGTCGCCAGCAGGCTCATCGACCCGGCGGGAAGATTTGGGATAGCCTTCTATCCGGACTTCGGCCCAGTCCCGGAGGTAGGGCACGTCTTTATCCAGGGATTCCAGGTACTTTGCCGCGCCAATTTCATCGTTCAGCAGGGCTCTGAGCAGGTGGGCCGGGGCGTAATGGGCATGCTGGTACTCCTTCGCCAGGGATTGGGCAATCTGGATTCCACGCTGAAGCTCTTCGGTGTAAGTGGTTTGGCTGGCAGTCATCAATTTTCGTTTTTAATAAAATGGATAATCGTCTGGGAAATATCATTCAAATCAGCCATTGTCGGATCACTATATAATTGGTCGTATTTGCTCAGCAAGCCCTCTTTAGAAAGTTTCTCCAAATCTCTGAAATCGGCCATTCGGGGAGTAAAGTACCGCCGGTGCAGCTCCGCGGAGACCAACACACAGGGAGCAAAATAGCGCATAAACTCTCCTTTATCTTTCCCCAGTTTTACTACAATATTATCCTCTACAATATGGTGTACTTCCAGGGTTTTGAATTTATAGTACAGCGAGGCTGCTTCATACTGTTCGGTTAGTCTCCGGTCTGCCGTCTCCGGGGGTTTCGCTTCGATCTGTTTCCGGAAACTTGTACCCGTAAAAATCGCTTTGTTAAACACATCGTAGCTCCTCCGGCCAAATCTGAGCTGGTACTTTCCCACGAATTCGTCGATCTTGTATGGTTCGGTCCGCAACCTGTCCCTTAGCGCACAAATCTTCCCGTAGGGTCCGATCAGCCAGTTATTCACGCTGGAGACAAAGAGGGTAGTACCTACAATGGGGCGCTTATTCCCAATTCCATCCCATATGGATTCTTGCTTTTGCATTTTCTAAAAACAATAGAAGGATACCGGCCACATCTCTCACAAACTTTAAGTCATGGCCCTAATTTTAACTAACTTTGATTGCTCAAGTAAAGGCAAAGTAATAGTATGCCATCCCTGAGGAATAAAATATAAATTGTAGTTTTCTTGTAGCTGAGAATCCTATAGAGCAAGACAAAGCAATACTGTCTTGTAGTATTTATCTTTACTACAGTTACTGTAAAAACACGAAAGTATAAGCACTTATAAAGCAGGGCAAGTAATCAGGTATCGGCGTATCGGCGGAACCTGACAGAATTAGATTAGCAATCTGGCCGTATATATGATTTCGTATCGTGCAGAACGGAGGAAAAGGGGTTTTTGTGTGTCTTAAATAGTACATCGAAAGTAGAGAGTATTAATGGTTCCGTCAATACCTACTTCTAGGTATTTTCTCCAATCGAAACATCTTTTTTATGGAGAACAGAAGCGTATGTATGTACATAAGTGATTATTTTTCTTCAGTAAATCTTACAGATTACCTCTAGGATCAATTATCCGTATTAATTCCTTTGCGGACGGGCAGGATCGTATTCCTGCTGTATCATTTTTGCCAGTACCGGCTGTAGCTTTTCGGACAAAAGTAGCGCCTCGTCAATGCCGTCTTTGCCCTGCCGGTCACCATTTATCAATAGCTTAACTGCAAAAGGATCCGGGTAAAAACTGAGCTCCAGCTCCCGGCTGCGGACCTCCTTGACAATCCGCATGAGTTCAGCGGCATAATTCCTGAGTTGGTTACGCAACTCGTTGGACATCAACACGTCGTCATTATCCTCAATGGTTTTATGGGTGGTCAGAAAGAAATCAATGTGCTTATTAAGCTTAGCATTAATGCCGGGCATCTCCTGGACGAATTTCCGGCTCTCCTTCGCTAGGTTATTTTTCCTGATTCGTACACCTACCGGCGCCAGGGAATGGTTGTAGTTTTTCGCCGGATAAAGTGGCGGCATTTCACCAAACAATACCTGGTAAGCTTCTTCAAAATGCAGTTCCTTGCCGTACTGATCCAGCACGATCTTCCAATCAGTACCGGAAATAGCTCCCCAGGCGCTGTCTCTCAGCAAACTTCCCTTCCGGAAAAGCTGTACTTGCCAGAAAGTAACGGCTGCTTTTCCGGGTTCCTGCGCTTCCCGCAGGTAATCCTCGGCTGAAAGAGCCTCGCCAGTATCCACGTAATAGTGGGTTACCTGGCCCGCGTCTTTCTGGGCCAAACAGTCTGCGAGTTGAAGACTGAACAGCAAACCAAAAAACAGGGATGGTGTTTTATTCATCTGAATAGCATGGTAAGGAACCTATTTTTTCACTCCTTCAGTAGATGAACTGTTGTGAGATTGCAGGCCGATGCCCAGGTGTTGCTTAATTAGTTCCAGGTCGGTTTGCAGCTTTTCAGCCTGTTCTTTCTGGGCCAATAGTTCGGTGTGCAGCCGCTGCGTTTCGGCCTTCTGTTCATTCAATTGCCGTAACAGGGCGTCGAGTTCTTTGGTCTTTTGATCCAGCTGCTGGTCTTTCTGACGAAGTTCGTCAGTGCGGTCTACCAGCGCTTTGATGGCGGTGAAATTGATACCCTCAAAATCAGCGGAAGCAATCGTGGTATCCGTACCGATTACCCCTACCCCATCATTGCCAAATGCTTTATAGAAGTCTTGCGCCATTGGGCCGTAATGGCGGTATAACTTTGAATCCTGTCCTTTATAATTCCAGGTAGTGAGGGTAAAATGTTTAATTTTGTTTAATATCTCTTCTCCATTAATAGAACGAAAGTTTTCTTTTTTGCGGTAGTCTGATACAAATTGCCAACTGTTACTGTTTTTTGTGAGTTGGGCGTAGCTAGAGCCATTAGCAGAAGTGTATAGCCGATATCCTCCATCGAAACGCATCGTCATCGTATTGTCTCCCCAAGATTTGGAGGCATCACTCGCTCTTGCTTTAGCTACTTCTGGCTCTTGAAATGGGTCGAAGCTTACGTCACCAAGTACAAATGCTCCCTGATGCTGAACAGTCACACATGTTCCGAATGCAAAGGCATTTCCTTGGTAAACAAGGTTTTTTACTCCATGCGCCGCAGAATAGTTAGAAACAATAGGTGTCCCAAGACGGGATTTTACCTCATTTCTAGAACCAATGGCTATGGACAAATCACCTTCTACTATGTTTTCAAATCCTAGCCCGTAAGAAGCACCTTTAGTAACCACATTACCGCTGCCTAATGCAAATGCTCCGGATCCATCCGTTAGGTTTCTTTGCCCAATGGCTACATCTGCAAAACCAAGGGCTCTGTTGCTTACTCCTATTGCAAGAGAATAACTTGTTGCAGCCTTATTATTTCGTCCCATAGCAACTGAGTACCTCCCAATTTCGGAGTTATCCCAAAAACTCCTTCCATCGAAACCATTGTCTACATCAACGGTTCCTGCCCTGAAAGCGCTTAATTGGGGAATCCACATCAGCCGGGTCCCCTCACCGGATATTGGAGTCCCTCCTACATTTCCGTTAGCCAAAAAAGCGCCGTTGTTCAGGTGAAGTTTAGCCAACGGGGTAATGGGCGTTCCGGTTAGGCCTATTCCAACATTAGTACCATTATCGAAAACCTGAGAGTTTACTGCTGAATTAGCAGTGGAGAATTTCAGCAGGAAGTTGGGGTTGCCATTCAAACTACTGTTTACAGCCTGTACCTCGGCAGGCACCCAGGAGGTTCCATTCCATTGCAAAAACCTCCCGTTTTGCAACCCTGTCAGGTCAATTGGTCTATCCTGGAGCTTATTGGCATTCCAGTGCGCTATGCCGTTTTCGACGGTAATTACATTTCCGGCTCTCCGTAAGGGCACGTTGAAGGTGAGCTTGTCTTCCTTATTATTAAATGTCTGCCAGTCCTGCCGGGTGAGGGCGCCATCCGTAGTTGCAGTGGCCAGAGTAATACCCACAACCGGCGCGGTAGCCGTACCACTGACTGTAACCGGAGCCGTAGCCGTAACCAAACTTACCCCATTATTGGGAGTAGTCGGCCCAGTCTCATCCTGTTTAGGCAACCATTTATTGGCCGCCTGGTCCCATTTAAGCACATAGTTATTTTGCAGATTGGCACTCAAATCAACGGCCTTTCCCTGCAATTGATTGGCATTCCAGAGGGGAGAAGCATTTCTTGCACTGACTTTATTCTGCGTGATATCGGTAGTAGTATTGTCTCCAGTAAGGGTTATAGGCGGATTGGTGCTCTCAATAGTAAACTCCGGATAATTGCCTTTCACTGAAATGCCAGGGCCTGGCGTAAGCTTTATATCTTTGTCTGGCTTACTGTTGGTAATCACATTATTGCTGCTGATACTAATTCCCTCACCAGCAGTATAAGGGGGAGGATTGCTAGGACCGCTACTGGTTTCGTCTTTAGCGGGTGCCCAAATTGTCCCATTCCATTTTAATACTTGTCCCTGTTCGGCTCCATTCCGATTCAGTTTGTCTCCGGTAATTGCACTAGGAGCAATTTTATCGCTTGTAATTGTATTGTTGCCAATCTCCGGTCCGGTAACTGCCCCCGGCTTCAACTGCAAATCAGCGAATGTTCCGGTTATATCTCCTCCGGCCTGCATCGTTTTGGTCACATCATCACTGGCGTCTGCATCACCCGTATTTTCAATGACATTACTAGAAGTTATCGAAATTCCTTTTCCAGCGGTGTATTTTTCTCCGGGAACGGTACTGGAGTTGATGATGAAATCAGGATATTGTCCTTTAATGGTAGTGCCACCTTCTCCTTTCAGGGTAACGGTTCGGTCGGGGGCACTGTTGCTAATCGTGTTAGTGGCGTCGATTTGAATACCCAGTCCTGCTTTATAAGCCGGGCCGGGAATTGTATTTCCCGTAGCCGGAGCCCATTTGGCTCCGTCCCACCTGAGAAATTGCCCGTTGGTAGCCCCTGACTGCTGGAGTTTATCAGCCGATATAGTTCCCGGAGCTATTTTATTATTGGTGATTGCGTTGTCGCGGATGGTTGGACTGGGATAAATACCGGTTAAATCCCCTCCGGCTTGCGTTGTTTTGGTTATATCGTCCGCAGGATCAGGATCACCGGTATTGATTAGGGTATACGTTTGCGTGGCGGCATCGAAATCAAGCCTGATTCCTGGCCCGTTTTTAAAACTGACGGAAGAACCCGATTTGGCTGCATACATGGCATAGGGCACGGTCAGGAGTGGTATCAAAGGACTCTTTAATTCAGGAGTTCCTTCAAATTTTGCGATTACCTCAATATGCTTATTCCCGGTTTCCCACTTAATATTCTTGAATGAAGCTTCTTTTCCGATGGTGAGGGTATACAAGCCAAAGTTATTATCAATGCTGATTGGATGCGATTCGGAATACACTTCGTTGGCGCCGTCCATAATTCTGATGGTAACTACGCCTCTGTTATTTTTGGAATCGGCTCGCCTTTCTCGTTACGGGCTACCCCTGGTAATTAAACCCTTGAGGAATCTGGGCAAATAAGCTTCCGGTCAGGAGCATAAAAAGAACAAGTATTGAGAAGCACTTCATGGCGTTTATATTAATGATTTAGGCTACTGCTTGATGATGGTGAACTTGTGGAGGATTTTATTATCGGCATTCAGCGTATTCATCAGGTAGGTGCCGCCGCTAAGCTGGTCAACCACAATGGCTTTACCGTCATAAGCGCCCTCAAAAACCAACCGTCCCGCTATATCATAGATCCGGACGGCTTTTACCTTTTCCGCACGCACCAAAAACAACCGGTCATCAATGGGATTAGGAAAATAATCAAATCCATCGGGAGCCGGTAAAGATTCCGGCTGCAGGTATCCCTGCGTTACCTGGTTGTCCCCTCCGGGAATGGTTGTAATTAATATCTCACCAATCGAAAATGAATGAGAATACTCACCGGTGCTGAAGGTGGTGCCGGCGGTGTTTACCACGGAGGGGTAGTTTTTTGCCCGAAGGCTAACCCACCTAGCATAACCAGCATAAATACACAACAAGCTTTTTTAAATGGCATCATATTGATTCAAAGTTACCAGGTTGGGCGTCTGCGTTTCAACTGAGCAGCTTTACTCCGCTTATGTCGCTGTTTCTGTTGCTTCCTTAGCTTGTCGAAGTTTAGCTTATGAGCAGGCTTGTTAATTTTTATCTGGTGCTTTCGTCCGGACCGGTGTGGGCCACTGTATCTTCCTGGCTGTGGCTTCTTGACCGGTAAGCCGAACCCGTGCGGTGCGGCGGTAGTTGCTGTATACTAAAGAATTACGGCGTTCTTCAGGTTGGGGAGTAAGGGTCAAAGTGACGCGAAAAGTCTCCGCCAGCGGGTGGTTTTGTTGCTGGGGAATCAGGTAGGCGATGTCAACTCCCATCCCTTTATAGTTAAAACCCGCACCGGCCGTATAGTACTTGCGGTCTCCGCCGGCTTTGGGTTCACTGAAATAGCCGGCCCGCACTCCTATATAGGGATTGGCCCAAAACTCCAAACCTCCCGATAAGGTAAACTCCCTTAATTCTCCCGGCATTCCTTCCGGAGAATCAGCAAATGAACCAAATACCCCGCTGAAGTACTTCCGCTCCGGATCTTTACCTTTGTAAATAAGGCTACGGTTATCATTCAGATACTGCGGAGGGCTGGGAACCATTAGTTTATTGGCATCCAGTATTACCGATAACCGGCCATGATTGCCAAAACGGAAGGTCACGCCGCCGCCCAATCTCAAATTTGTCGGCAGGTAGTATTTATCTCCTCCATAATTGATCTTGGTACCCAGATTAGAAATGGTAGCCCCTAGGGAAAAATTAACTGGCTTAAGCTGATACGCTTCAGAATCCGTCTGAAAAAATACGCCCACATCGCCGGCTACTGCGTAGCCGGTTTTACCATTCAAGCCGGTTTCAATGGTTCCAAACAGACTTGAATGAACATACCGCAGGCTTGCCGCCATGGAAAGTTTCTCGCTTAACTTCCGGGAATACGTAGTGGTAAAAGCCATTTCCCGTGGCTGAAAACTCCCGCTGCTGAGGCCGCTTTGATCCTTCAGGTTGATAGTACCCTGACTAAAATATACCAGCGAAGCGCCGATGGCCTGTTTCCCATCGGGCAAGGTAAAGAAGCCCGTTAACTGGGAGAGCCACATGTTAGCCGCCATCTTACTCAGCCAGGGGGAATAAGACAGCGAAACACCTTTTCCGCCTGGCGCAAAAACCAGCTTAGCCGGATTCCAGTAGATGGAATGTACATCGGCGGAAGAGGCTACGCCGGCATCGCCCATAGCGGCTCCTCTGGAATCCGGAGCAACCCGTAAAAAGGGCACCGCCGTAGTGATCGTAGCCGGTTCAGTAGGTTGAGCCCAAAGCGTTGCCGGCAGCATCATCAAAACCAGTATAGTTCTGCAAACAAAGGGCAAGTGGTTTTTGTAGATTTTTTGCATACGCAAAGAGTAGAAATACGACTTCCGGAGGCAGCAGGCAGTTAGCCCTTTGCTTTTTATCAAGAGCATAAAGAGAAACTACTACAAACGGTTTTCTCAGGTGGAGGAATTTGATAATCAAGTAAGCAGAAGGGACGAAGAGAGAATAATCAGCTTTCGCCAGTCTGAAGACTGGCTTTCACTCCGGCATATTTTTCAAACTACGCCGAACAGAATCACGCCAAATAGAGAGAAAGAATGTGCAAAATGGATAACAGATTAGCACATAAGCTAATCAGCCCATCTACTCAATTAATGTACCCCTTATGTATGGCATACTTCATCAGGTCTACCGCACTTCTGGCTCCCGTTTTTTTAATTAAGTTTCGCCGGTGCGTATTTACCGTTTGCAGGCTAATGGAAAGAATATTGGCGATTCGGGCGGAAGAGTGCCCCTGGGCCACCAAGGTTACTATTTCTACCTCGCGCTTCGTTAATTCACCAGAGAAACTATTTGCAAAAAAGTCATTCTTCTCTCCTTTTAGTGGCATAGTCTGTGCCGCTAAGCCCGCTAAATCTACTTGGCCATAAAAGGAATGACCGGCTACTGCTTTTTGAATCGCTTTGTCAAGCTCTTCCCGGCGGTCTGTTTTCAATAAATAGCCGTAAACGTTGGTTTTGACTAATTTATCCAAAGAAGACCGGTGGTTTTCAGCCAAAAGAATTACCCTCACCTGCGGATAAAACTGCTTCATTAACCGGGCCGTTGTATATCCGTCCAGTACTGCCAGATGCACATCCAGGATGGCAATCTGGCAGTCTACCTGCTGCAAATGCATCAGCACTTCTTCCCCTGAGAAAGCCGTAGCTACTACTTCCGTTTGGGGCATAGTGGCAATGATTTCTGCCAGTCCATCCACCAATAGACGGTGACTACTTCCCAATAGTACTTTGGTAGACATAAAGTCCTATTTTTATGAGGTTTCAACAATTAGCATTATTGAGCAATTGTATAGTTGAACAAAAGAGGACTATTAGAAATAGAAACGATAAACCGCTGTCGGGGATCCCGGTAACTATTTTCTCTAATGCACCTGTATTTAAATCTCGCCGGTATTAGTTTGATCAACTGCGTTAGGGATAATTTTGCTGCGGATTAGTTACACAAACCTACACTATCCTTGTACCTGCTGTCAATACCTAGTTGTAGGTATTTTGTTCGATTAAAGCAAAACAGGCTTAATCAGCAAAAAGAGTTTTACTACAAGTAATAAAGCTAGAATAGTAACAATAGTATCGCTTCCGGTTTTTCAAACGTTCAGCGTGCTATTGTTGTTTAGTTGCTAGAATAGTAACAATAGTATCGCTTCCGGATTAGTTTTACTCTAATCCAATTACTGACAGAATTTTATATTTAACTACTTTTTTAAATTAACTGGAGCACTAAATACCGTTTTATCACTTATCAAGTAAGAGGGTTAGTAAGGGCCTGGTAATAATCAGCTTTGTAAATACTATACGGGTTGGAAAGAAAATTTTTACGCTGGCTTCTTTCTTAAGGATATCAGCGTTTCCTGACAAGCGGGCAAACGGCGGGTACAGAAAGGTATTAATCCTTTAGATCATTATATGAGCTTTCTACCGATTAAGGATTTCTATAAGCAAAATGACGGGCAAGAATAGGTGAACTCACCGGATGAGCCGTAAAAGCTCACCCCAATTTTATTGCTCTTGAAAAGGTTTCTTTTCTTCCAGTAAACTTACATTAGAAATACCCCCTTAGTCAATACCTAGAAATAAGTATTTTTAAAGAATTTTTAAGCTTCGCTAGAGATCATCAGGTAATTAACTTGCTGCAACAGGATTGCCTCCCACAAATGTTCTGCGGAGTTACTCTACCTTACCTACGTGATCTTACTTCCTGAATCATCCCTTCTCATACCGCTGATACAGCCTCAAAATCTTTGCTCATACCTGCAAGAAATAGGGAATTGTTTTGGAAAAAAGGCTGCCCGGGAGAACACTTATTCCTTCCTCTGAAATCCTTTCCAGGAGCCGCAGTATTATAGAATAAATAAGCCTGAAGATATATTCTACTATTTGCGAATATTTAGTAACAAAACAGCACAATAGTACGCTTCTGAAATTCATGTGAAATACGCAATATTATATTAACAACTTGTTAAAACACTCAATTTAATTTGTTTTAGATACCAGACTGTGAGTATTTTAGCGTTAAATTTCCCTTGCAGATGAGGCTGTTTCTATTCCTTGCCTTCCTTTTCCTCCTGCCTGCTATTTTACTTCCCGCTCAACCCGTGCAGGTGCAACGGATGGCACCCAGCAGGGGGCTCTCACATAACAGTACCCTCAAGTATCATACAAGACCGCCAGGGATAACCTCTGGATGGGAACTATGAAAGGCCTGAACCGGTACGATGGATATACTTTTAAAGCCTTCCGGCGTCAGGTGGGGGATACTACGGGACTACCTCCCAATATTATTCGGACGATGGCCGAAGACCGTCTGGGTAACTTGTGGATTGGTATGGATGGCAATGGCTTACTCTATTTTGACCCGTATTCCGGCCGCTACACCACGTATCGCCATAATCCTGCGAATCCTCATAGCCTGGCTCATAATGATGTGTATTTCATTCACCAAGACCAAACCGGCTTTATCTGGGCGGGCACCTATGGGGCGGCCTGGACCGTTTTGATCCCCGGACTAAAACCTTCACCCATTACCGGCATGATTCAAAGGATACAGCTTCCTGAGTGACAACTTTATCACTACGATGTATGCTGATTCAGAAGGGATGCTCTGGATCGGAACGGATCATGGCGGGTTGAATAAATTCAATCCCCGAACGGGTCAATTTCGCCGCTATCCCTTGCGCTTCAAAAGCGGATTATCTCTGATATACCGGCTTATATTCAGGGAATCTGTGAAGACAACACCGGACAACTGTGGATTGCCACGGATGGCAACGGTTTGTTTCAACTCACTAAGCTCACGGCCATATACAGCAGTACACACACGAAGAAGGGCGTCCTCATTCATTAAGCTCCAATAATCTGTCAGCCCTCTTAACCGACCGCTCCGGCCATATCTGGATTGGAACCTGGGAAAAGGCATCAGCCGCTTTGATCCTCAGACCGGAAGGTTTACCCACTACCGGCATGATCCTCTTAGCCAGAACAGTCTCAGCAATAATACAATTAACTGTCTCTTTGAAGACCAGCCAGGATTTATCGGGGCGGGGACTAATGGCTTCGGGGTGAATAAAATAGATGTGAATCTGCCCGGAGTTCGGACGTATTCCCATAACCCTTTCACACCGGATGGCCTGGCGGATAATGCCATCAGAGCCCTATGGGAGGATCGGGATGGTAAACTTTGGGTAGGCACCAATGGCAGCGGCCTGGACCTGCTTGATCCGAAAACGGGCAAAGCCAGACATTTCCGGGCTGATCCGGCAAACCCGAAAGCGCTATCAGGCTTAGCCGTGATTGCCCTGACCGAAGACAAAGCCGGTAATTTATGGGTAGGAACCTACGATGGGGGCCTGAACCGGTTAGACAAGCAGACAGGGTCCTTTACCCGGTTTGGCCACCTGGCTTCTGACTCCAATACGATAGCTGACAATAGGGTCCTTACTTTGCTTCCCGGTCCATCAGGTAGCATCTGGGTGGGAACCTATGAGGACGGGCTAGATCAGTTCATCCCCCAAACGGGCCGCTTCCGGCACTTCAGACATAACCCCAAAGACCCCTTCAGCATTAGCAGTAATGCGGTACGGCATATTTACCAGGACCGTAGTGGAACTATCTGGGTTGGTACCTCCGGTGGCCTTAACCGCTTTGATCCCGGCACGGGTAAGTTTTACCGCTTTACGCATGACCCGAAGAACCCTGCTTCCCTAAGTAGCAACCGCATCCGCTGTCTTGGGGAAGATGCCCAGGGCTCACTCTGGATCGGTACCATTGACGGTGGTATTAACCGATTCAATCCTAAAACGGGTAAGAGTATTCATTACACGGCAAAAGACGGCCTTCCCGGGGACGAAGTATTCGGTATTCTCGGGGATGATAACGGATTTCTGTGGATCAGCACCGACAAAGGACTAGCCCGCTTTAGTCCTGAAAACAAACAGTTCAAGGTTTTTAATGAAAGTGACGGCTTACCCGGAGATGAATTCAGCTTTGGCGGTTATCATAAAGGGCGGAGTGGAAAACTGTACTTCGGCGGCTTTAAAGGGCTGAGTATATTTAATCCCGACAGTATCCAAGCCACTTTCCCGCATCCGAAGGTGGTACTCACTGAGCTTAAAATAGCTGACCGCCCCCGTACCATATTGTTGCGGGACTCGCTGATCCGGCTTTCTCATACCGATAACTCTATTGCCTTCGAATTTGCCGCCCTCCAATTTGAGAAGCCCGAACAGATCCGGTATGAGTACCAGTTGAAAGACGTAGACCGGGGCTGGGTGCAAAGCGGTTCCCGCCGGTATGCCAGTTACGCCAATCTGAAAGGAGGAAAGTATCAGTTTCAGGTAAGAGCCATCAGCTATGAGGGCCAAAAGAGCGCGGTTACTGCGCTATCTATTGACATTAAGCCTCCCTATTGGGAAACCTGGTGGTTTAAACTACTGATGGTTTCTACAGTTCTGATTCTCGCTTTTGCGCTGTATCAAATAAGGGTGAACAGTATCAAACAGAATAATCTGCGCCTGGAAGCGCTGGTGAAGGAACGAACCGAAGCCTTACGGCAGCAAAGTCTGCAACTGGCACAATCCCTGGAAGAAATCCGTTTGCAGCAACAGGAAGCCGACCGACAGCGAACCAGGGCGGAGGAAGCCAACCGGGTCAAGACGGAGCTTACCAATATCACGGTGCACGACCTGAAGAATCCGCTGGGAGGCGTCTTGCTGTATGCAGACCTGATTAAAGAATCGGTGGGTAATCCCGAAAAAACAACGCAATTGGCCCAGACCATTAAGGATACGGCCAAGGGAATGCTTCACCTGGTATCTAATCTCCTGAAAAGGGCTAAACTGGAGAGTAGTTTTATCTCCTTGCAGAAGGAAGAAGTGGACGTAACCCTGCTGGTGAGGGCAGCCGTTTCCCGTAATACTCCGCTGGCGCTGCATAAGGAACAGTTGCTCCTGTTGTTAGGAGAAACCGCCTGTTATGCCCGGGTGGATTTGGATCTGATGAACGACGTGTTTGAAAACCTGATCAGCAATGCCATCAAATTCAGTCCTCCCCGGAAAGTGATCCGGCTGAACGTAGCCCGGATAGCAGCGCAGATTAATATCTCAGTGATTGACGAAGGCCAGGGAATAAAACCGGAAGAAAAACAACATCTTTTCAAACCCTTCCAGCGGCTATCGGCTACTCCTACCGGCGGGGAGAGCTCTACCGGATTGGGACTTTCGCTGGTAAAAAGAATTGTAGAACTGCACGGTGGGGCTATAACTGCCCAAAGCGCCGGACCGGGAAAAGGAAGCACTTTTACGATCACCATCCCAGCCGCCGAACCTAACGCTGCACAACAAGCAGAGGCTATTCCTAATCAATCAGTCCATGCTTTAAAGCATACTTAGCCAATCCCACTGAACTCTTCACCCCCAACTTCTGAATGATATTCCGGCGGTGCGTATCCACGGTAGTCGGGGCAATAAACAGGAGGTTGGCGATTTCCGGAGTGGAATATTCCCGGGCTACCAGGGCCACTATTTCTTTCTCTCTTTCGGTGAGCGGCATGGGCTCTGCGGTTGCCGCCGAATCAAATACGAGTTCTGGCGACTTGGGCAGGTACTGCCGGGCAAGTTCCGAAGCCACCGCTTCACTGAAATACGTTAACCCAGCCGCCACCCGCCGGATAGCTCTTTCCAGTTCCTCTTTCCCCGTCGTTTTCAGGATGTATCCCAAAGCCCCGGCCTCTAACATGCTCTTTATTAGCGACAACTCATTATTCATGGTAAGGATCAGCACCTTTATCCGGGGAAACTGCTTTTTAAGCGTTTTTGCCGTTTCCAGCCCATCCCTTACCGGCATGTGAATGTCGAGAATAGCCAGATCACAGGTTGTTTTCGCTATCTTTTGCAGCACCTCTTCTCCATTGGATGCCGTAGCAACAATATCTACTCCGCTAATTCGGGCAATGATTTCCGAGAGTCCATCCACAAAGATCCGGTGATCATCGGCAATAATGACTTTTATGAGTGCAGCCATAAGGGTAACAGGCAGGTGGTATACAAAGTACCAGATTTAGGATGACTAAGTAAATACCAGGAAATAGGTATTTATCTTCTTATTTCCTGGTATTATTAGTGTTACCTCTTCTTGGAGCCACCTATTCAACTGCACAGGTCCAAAAGCGAGCCACTGTACTCACGAAATATCCTCGACAATACCTCGTTTGATTAACTCCATCCGTAAACTCTTTGGGTTTGCCCTGTGGATTGGGCACTCCCGCAAGTTGCGTGCTTCAAGCGCACAACTTGATTAGGGTCATCGCACCAAATTTGAGGGTTTTGTGCTAAAAGGTGATTTAAATGATT
>JAUJNL010000084.1 GCA_030448185.1 Cytophagales bacterium
GCCTTTAAACTGGAGTATTTTAATACGGCGTCTTCCAAACTTATCCTTGATATTCTGAACAAACTTGAATCCATTCCGGGTACTTCTATTTCCTGGTATTATCATGAAGATGATGAAGATATGGAAGAAGCCGGTACTGAGTTTGCCGAGCTTGTAGAAGTTCCGTTTGAGTTCAGTACCTATTAATTTTCCCGCCCCTATTACAGTGTCATAATCTCCGGCGTAGGAGTTGTACTACTGTTGTTTCCGAAATTCTACCAGGACGATTCTATTGTAATGCCCTACCTGTAACAGGTCGGGATCCGGAGGAGGTTACCATATGAGTGAAGAAATACTCAAGGCGCTAACCCAACTGTTTGCAATTATTACCAAACAGGATGGCGGCGCCACCGAAAATGAACGCCAGTATATAATTCAGTTCTTCAGGCAGGAACTTGACCAGGACTCCGTAAAGGAGTATGTAGAACTCTACGACACCCTGGCCGGTTACGGAGCAGAAGACAAAGGAGAAGCAAAGTTAACCTCCGTAAAGGATTCGGTTAAAACGCTGGCGATTTGTAAAAAGATCAATAAGACGCTTACCCAGAAGCAGAAGGTAATTGTATTGATCCGTCTGCTGGAACTGGTCCGTTCGGATGGGAACTTCTCACCCCAGCGGATGAGCATTATTGATACGGTTTCCACTGTATTCAATATTGGTAAGGACGAATACCGCCTGATCGAAAGTTTTATACTAAATGATCAGAGTACAAGTGTCGTTTCTTCTCCTGAACTGCTTGTCGTAAATGGTTTGCGTCACTCTTTAACTCCGGAAGGACAATCCAAGCATCTTTACCTGGAGCATCTCGATGACGAGGTGCTATTCATGCGGGTGAGTAGTGTGGATATGTACTTTGCCAAATATACTGGCCGTGAAGACTTTCTGTTGAATGGCTTGCTGATGAAGCCTCTCCAGGTGTATTTGTTTTCCCATGGCAGTACGATTAAAACTCCTAAAAGCTCACCGCTTTATTATAGTGATGTCATCGGACTTTTCCTGAGCAACGCGAAGTCAGTTAAGTTGTCCTTCCAGGTACGGAATCTACAGTACAAGTTTCCAAACGGGGCCATTGGTCTGCGAGATGTAAGCTTATCAGAAGGCCCCGGCCATTTGATCGGCATCATGGGAGGTAGCGGGGCTGGTAAGACAACGCTGTTAAACGTATTAGCTGGTATTGAAAGCCCCTCTAAAGGGGAGGTATTAATTAATGGCGTCAACATTCATACGCAGCAGGAAAACATTCAGGGCGTTATTGGTTATGTGGCCCAAGATGACCTGCTGATCGAGGAGCTAAGCGTATACGAAAATCTGTATTATAATGCCAAACTATGTTTTAAAGAGCTAACTGAGGAAGAACTGGTTAAAACCGTAAATAATGTACTTGCCAGCTTGGGTCTGGAGCATATCAAGCATATAAAGGTTGGCAATGTACTGAATAAAAAAATTAGTGGCGGTCAGCGGAAACGCTTGAATATTGCTCTTGAGCTTATCCGGGAACCAGCCGTGCTTTTTGTGGATGAACCTACTTCCGGCCTTTCCTCGCGTGATTCCGAAAACGTAATTGACTTGCTTAAAGAGTTGTCTTTAAAAGGCAAGTTGATTTTTGTAGTCATTCACCAGCCTTCTTCCGACATCTACAAGATGTTTGATAAGCTGGTCATTTTAGATACAGGCGGCTACCAGATCTATTATGGCAACCCGGTAGAGGCCGTTATTTATTTTAAGAAAGCTACCAATCAGGTAGATAGTGAACGCGGGCAGTGCCATACCTGCGGTAACGTAAACCCCGAACAGATCTTCAATATCATTGAAGCAAAAGTAGTGGACGAATATGGCCGTTTTACCAATAAACGGAAGGTAACTCCGGTACAATGGCATGAAAGATTTGCTCAAGTATTCAAACACGAAGAAGTTGAAACGATCAAAGAAACCCCGCCACAGGCGCTTAGTCTTCCTTCAAGACTGAAGCAAACGGCCATTTTTACCATTCGTGATTTTCTATCCAAGGTCAGCAATACGCAGTACATGCTGATTAACCTCCTGGAAGGTCCTTTACTGGCCTTTTTGCTTGCCTTTGTAGTACGCTTCCAAAATGATCCGGTGACTGGTAATTATTCTTACCGTTACAATGATAATATACCGGCATTTATCCTAATGAGTATACTAGTAGCCATCTTCATGGGCTTGACAGTTAGTGCCGAAGAAATCATCCGGGACCGGAAAATACAGCGCCGGGAATCGTTTCTTAACCTGAGCCGGACCGGTTATCTGTCTTCCAAGCTTATTATCCTCTTTACGCTTTCGGCCATCCAGACCCTTACCTTCGTTATTATCGGCAACTGGATTCTGGAAATCAGGGGAATGACTTTTAGCTATTGGATGGTCCTGTTTACCTGCTCTTGTTTCGCCAATGTATTAGGCCTCAATATTTCGGCTTCATTCAACTCAGTAGTTGCAGTTTATATTATGATTCCGCTATTGCTGATTCCGCAAATGATTCTCAGCGGAGTCATGTTCCCCTTTGATAAGCTGAACAGTATGATCGGGACTAAAGGGCAGGTACCCGTAGTAGCCGATATAGCAATCACCAGGTGGGGTTTTGAGGCTATTGCCGTGCATCAGTACCGCAATAATCAATATCAGGCGCCTTACTATAACCTGGACAAGACCCAAAGTACAGCTTATTATAAATACACTTATCTGATTCCTGAATTACTTGAGAAACTGGAATACGTTAATTCTAACATTACTGAAAAAAATGATTCGGTAAGAGCATTAGTTACAACTAATCTAAATATAATCAAGGAAGCTATTGGGAATGAATCGAATCGGGATGAATTGCACCTGGATATCAATACGATCTTCAGAATCGGAAACTTTGACTCCAAGACAGCTGCTAAGGTACATACCTATCTGGAGGCCTTGAAAGAAAACTATATAAAGCAGTTTAATGAGACGGATGAGAAAAAAGAACAGATGATTGCCTTCTTCGAATCAGATACGCTGCTCGGTTACAGTCTGACGGAATATAAAAACAAGTACTACAATGAGTCTCTGGCCGATCTAATGAAAAATACTGGTGCCAAAGACCGTATACTTGAGTACAACGGCCATTTACTTCAGCAAGTTGATCCAATATACAAAGACCCTGAAGTGAGAACTAACCCGCTCAATTACCGAGCTCACTTCCTAGCGCCTAAAAAGCCATTTGTTAACCAACTGTTTGACACTTTCTGGTTCAATCTGGTCGTGATCTGGGTGATGACCGCTTTCTTGTACGTCACGTTGTATTTTGAAGCATTTAAAAACTTTTTTATACTAATTGGAAAATTGGTGAGCCGCATTCCTATACCAAAAGCCCCTAAGTTCACTGAAAAGATACAAATCAAATTGCCAAACTTTAAAATTCTTTTACCTACCCGCAAAAGTAAAGTAGTTACGGGGTAATTATTTCAAGGGTAAGGTTCTTCACTAAAAGTGTTCAGTAATACTCCAAAGACTCTCTAACTTCAACTCAGATTTCAGTCGAACTTTTGCTATGAAAAAACTGTACTTGGGCGTTCTTGCAGCATTGATGGTTGCCTGCACAGATCCTAAAACACCCAGCGAGCAATCTTTTAATGCTAGTCAGCAGAACAAACAGGAGAAAAAACCTCCGGTATCTAAGGAAGTGATACGGGATTTTATCCAATCAATTCCCTCGCCGGTAGAAATTTCAGTGCTTATCAAGGAACAAGGAGCTAAATACGACCATAACGTTCTGAATCCTACTGATAAGATGGCTAATTATAACTCTAAGTTTAAGCAAGCTTTAAACCTAGGGATTTACAGCACAGACCTGGGTTATGCTAACATCTATGATCAGAAGCAGGACGCCATCCGTTATCTGGATGCCGTGAAGACAATGGCCGACGGACTAAGCCTAGGCCAGTTCTTCGACTTTAATACTATTCGCCGCCTGGCCTCTAACAGCAACAATCTTGACTCACTGCTGTTGATTACCACTCAGAATTTTGAGAAGATTAATGCTCACCTGCAGGAACAGGACCGTGCAAACTTAAGTGCACTAATTCTGACTGGAGGGTGGATCGAAGCCCTCTATTTAACCTGCGAAGTAGAAAAGAAACATCCAGATCCTGCCTTCAAGGAGCGGATTGGAGAACAGAAAGTAATTCTGGATCAGCTATTATTGATTCTGGATTTTTACAAGGATGATCCCAATATCAACAAACTCATCACCGATCTCTCCGTCTTACAGCAGAATTTCGCTAAAGTAGAGGTTACTTATGTTTATAAGGAATCTACTATGAAGGAAGTAGACGGGGTAATGATGGTGGTAGACAATAGTACAAGTAAGATCAATGTAACTGATGAGGATATAAACAATATCTTTAACCAAACGGTTGCCATCAGAAATCAAGTAACGAAGTAATAATCCCTTTCTGAAAAAGCTAATTCATCCCTATATGAATATGAAAAAGATACTGTGTACCTTGGTAGTCTTAGCCGGTTTTTACTTCCTGAGTCTTCCGGCAGCTTTTGCTCAGTGTGATGCAGAAAAGTATACCGAGAAAATCATCAGTACATTACCTGATGGCGCTACATTCCTTAAAAGCTATAAAATTGACGGGGAAGGTGGAAAGAAAGATAAAATAGAGTTCACTTATATCTTCCGTCAAAACTCTACGTATATCATTAATATCTCTAATAAAGATCCTGAACTTAAAGGCATAGTGCTGAACCTATATGATGCCAACCGGAACTTGATTGGTTCTAGTTATGATGCAGGTTCCATAAAGTTTCGTCCTGGTTTAGGATATACCTGTTCTGCAACGGGTGTGTACTACCTAACCTTCTCCTTTGAAGGCAGCAAAGATTACTGTGCCGCTGCAGTATTGGTATTGAAAAAATAAAATGAACAGTGTATTGAAATAATGAACTTCTAAACAGCAATAAGGCAGAGGATTCTCTGCCTTATTGCTGTTTTTAGTATTTTAGTAGAAAGAGTCTACGTACGCCGGCAATGTTATAATATCCAACGGCTTTATGTATGATTTTCGGTGCAGCCGTTTTCAATTTTTAGCTCCGGCGGTTAACTACAGTAGCTGATGCTTGTGCCGTTGGTAAAATTACTATGTCGCCAACAACTACGTGAGGGGGACGGCTCAGAATGAACCAGATAATTTCTGCAATATCGGTAGCCGTAAGAGGTTGAAATCCCTGATATACTTTTGAAGCTTTCTCCGCATCACCTTTGAATCGGACCAATGAGAACTCTGTTTCTACCAATCCCGGATGAACACCGGTAACTTTAATATTAAATGGATTTAAATCTAAACGCATGCCTTCAGTTAGTGCATCGACTGCATGCTTGGAAGCACAATATACATTTCCGTTAGGATAGACCTCTTTACCAGCAATGGAGCCAATGTTTATGATGTGGCCACCTCGTTGCGCTACCATTCCTGGAATAATAGCTTTAGAGACATAAAGCAAACCCTTTACATTTCCATCTATCATATTTTCCCAATCATCCACCGAACCATTCTGGATAGGGGATAAGCCGTGAGCATTGCCTGCATTATTGATCAGATAATCAATGTTTTTCCACTCCTCGGGAAGATTTTGTATTGCTTCTTCAACGACCCTTCGTTCGCGCACATCAAAAACAAGAGTCAGTACTTTTACTTTTTCTTGTAAAGACTGTTGAAGTTCTTCCAGACGTTCCCCTCTGCGACCACAGATAATCAGATTAATCCCATTCGCTGCAAGTAGTTCCGCCGTGGCCCGCCCAATGCCAGAAGTAGCCCCACTTATAAAAGCTATCTTATTCATAGTGTGCAAGTGTCAATAAACAAATCGTTTTTATAATCCGAAGAAAGTGATCAATTCAGATGCCCACTGACTTTTAACTGCTAAAAGTACAAATACAGGGAGACTGTATGCGATTGTAACTTTTTTATTGGCCTGCTGAACACATTTTCGTCTTTAACCAATAAGTCACTGAGACCATGAGAAAAACGAAGCTCAGGAGATAGTTTGAAGTACTGATAGAAAAGATCAAAACCAGCTCCATATTCAATACTCAAATCCGTATTATTGGTACGCAGTTGCCGGGCTCCTTTTTCTTTCTTGTTGGAACCAATTTCAACGGAAGGCTTGACACCGCCAACCATGTACATGCGTACATTGCCCCGACGAAGGGATTTATACCGCATCAAAACAGAAAGCTCCAGAAATCCGGATTCAACTGTCTGACTGTTCTTACTACGATCGAAGCGGTAGTCCAGCGTTCTTTCGTAATACGCAAATGATGGAAGCAAGGCAAGGTCAAACTGAGGATCATGGGAGTAGCTCACAATGAATCCTATGCCATATCCGGGAGCCCACTTTGGACTTACAGCCAGAGTGGTATCTGCTCTATTGACAAAAGAATCTGAATAGGAATGACGGAAGTGAGTATAATGCCCTGCTAAGAAGAAACCATAATGGACAGTTCGTTCATCATAGTCCGGTAGATGAACTGAATACAGGCTCTTGCGTTTTTGATTCTGCGCTTGACACGGGATCAGAAACCAGGGTAGTAAAAATGCGATAACAATAACTACTTTCTTCCCAGATAAATTGAACAAATTCCGAAAGCGAGGGGTATGCATTGCGTTGAATTAAAACCAGCCTTTTCCATAATTCCAGTAAACATCTGCCCGTCCGGAAAAGCTTTTACCGATTCGGGTAAATAGCGATAAGCGGAATCATCTTTAGATACCGTTTTTCCGACCAGAGGCAATATTTTATAAGAATAAAACTGGTATAGCTGCTTAAATGGAAATGTCCGTGGATTTGAAAATTCTAGGATAACACACACGCCTCCAAAACGAAGAACACGATGCATGTCGGCCAGGCCTTTTTCCAGATTTTCAAAGTTCCTGACTCCAAAAGAAACGATTACTGCATCAAAAGAATTGTCAGCAAAGGCTAGTTTTTCCGAATCCCCCTTTTGCAATGTGATTCGCCCTTCCAACTTACGCCGGCGAAGCTTCTCCCTGCCTACTTCCAGCATTCCTTCTGAGATATCCACGCCTATTACCTTTTCAGGATTCAGGGTAAGTGCTTCAATCGCAAAATCTCCAGAAGTCGCGTCCCAACAAAAACAAAGGTGTTTTTAATATTCAAATAATGCGCTTAAAATGTACTATTCAAAGAGGCTTGGCAGCATTAGCTCCATTTCATCCAAGTTTACAGTTAGAGGCAATATTATACTTGGCTTAAAAATAAACAGCAAAGCCACACTTTTGAAATGTGGCTTTGCTGTTTAAATAAACGGATTATGATTACTCTTTGCGGAAGTCGATCCGGTCAATCAAATACCGGCCACCAAATTGTTTTAGAACAATGTACACCAGAAAAGAACCACTTTGAGATTGATAAGTACCTGTACTGTACTGGGCGCCTTCCGGAGAAGAACCCTGATGCACATACATAAAATCTTTAGCCTGATTCTTCTGGAAAAAATTCTTTAGGACCAACTCTGCCTGGGTACTGCTTACTTTGTCAAATTCTACGTTTTCGGATTCAATAATCAGTTCGATATTATTATTAAAATACCGCGCTAGTTCTTTAGAATTACCAGATTTCAAAGCTGTTTTAGCGCCGTTAAACACATCACTCTGCGCCTGTACGTTTTGCGAAAATCCCCAGATTATAGTGCCTGTAAGCAATACAATCCAAAATTTAACTTTCAAAAAATGGTTCATTGAGGAGAACTGTAAAGTTTTGTTCATGCAGATAAGTACTAAAACTATGCCAAATACAATTTTTGGAAATTTATCCCGGATATAAAAATAGTACCCTCCAAATATTTATAAATCACATCTAAATTAGTGCTATCTGGTTAGTAATCAATTTTCTGCTTCCCCATAAAGTATACCTCAAACCAACTCTTATCTTTGCGCCAGTTATTATACTCGTCCCATACAACTCTTAACCCAAATCCGGATTTCCATGCAAAAGAAAGTAATATTGATCATTTTGGATGGCTGGGGTATTGCTACTGATCCTAAAGTATCCGCAATCGACCAGGCTAATACGCCATTTATTGATTCTTTATACGATGAGTACCCGCATTGTAAACTGAATACTTCTGGCTTAGCCGTAGGGCTGCCAGCTGGACAAATGGGAAATTCGGAAGTGGGACACATGAACATCGGTGCCGGGAAGGTAGTGTATCAGGATTTGGTAAAGATCAATAAAGCGGTAGAAGAAGGTACCCTGGCAAATGAGCCTGCTTTGGTGGAGGCACTAGAATATGCCAGGCTACGTAACAAGAAGGTGCATTTCATCGGGCTGGTTTCCGATGGAGGGGTACATTCACACATTGACCACCTTAAAGGTCTGTGCAGAATTGCTTATCAACGCGGTATTACCAACTTTTTTGTGCATGCCTTTACTGATGGGCGTGATACAGACCCTAAAAGTGGATTAGGTTATTTAACCCAATTACAAACTACCTTGGCTCAGACGGGTGGCAAAATTGCCTCCGTAATTGGCCGCTACTACGCTATGGACCGTGATTACCGCTGGGAGCGGGTAAAACTGGCTTATGATGCAATGGTGCATGGGGCAGGAAAGCTGGTAGAAGATGTATTGACTGCCGTGCAGCAATCTTATGAAGCCGGCGTAACGGATGAATTTATCAAGCCGATCATTGCTACGGGAGCCGGACAACAGCCGGTAGCCCTAATTGAAGAAGGCGATGTAGTGTTATGTTTCAACTTCCGTACGGACCGGGGCCGCGAGATCACCCAGGCGTTGACCCAAACGATTAAGCCTAAAGAAAAATACTACGCCATCCTCAGCAATCAGAACGTGGTCGAGGTGGGGTACGAAACTATAATTAAGTATTACTCAACCATAGGCGAAGCCAGTGCGGCAACCGATGTGGCACCGAGTATACATGACAATAAGTTGTATAATGAAATGTTATCCAGCCCTACTTTTGCTTCATTAAGCAGTCACGAAGATACACTCGTTGCGGAAACCACCAAGACGAATCTGGCCCGGTTTGTCCGGGAAAGTATAAGCGGTAATTTAAAGATTCTGACTGAAAAGGATTTCCTGGCCTTAATGCCGAAACTGAATCTGTACTACGTCACCATGACGAACTACGACGATAAGTTTGAGAACGTGCACGTGATTTTTGATAAGGATAACTTACAGAATACATTGGGCGAAGTACTAGCCAAGGTTGGCAAAAAGCAGATTCGTATTGCCGAGACCGAAAAATATCCCCACGTAACGTTCTTCTTCTCAGGCGGCCGCGAAAATCCCTTTGAAGGCGAAAGCCGTTTGATGTGTCCTTCGCCCAAAGTGGCTACTTATGACCTGAAGCCTGAAATGAGTGCTTTTGAGATCCGCGATGCCATTATTCCCGAACTAAAAAAAGGCGAAGCGGATTTTGTCTGCCTCAATTTTGCCAATGCTGATATGGTTGGGCATACAGGCGTATTCGAAGCCGCCATAAAAGCCTGCGAAACGGTAGATCAATGTACGGAAGCAGTAACCAAAGCGGCATTGGCCAATGGGTATATGGCTCTGATCATTGCTGATCATGGCAATTCTGATTGCCTGATCAATCCGGATGGCTCTCCGAACACCGCCCATACGACTAACCCAGTGCCGTCGATATCCTGGCGCCAGGAGGGGTGTATGGACCCATTTGTCCGCCTGGACGCCGTCGCCGCACGCATGGGACGCCCCGATGTGTGGGGACGCCTGGGCGCGCGCATCCTGGGTCTTTGCGCCGCCGTCGTCGGCGCCGGGTTCCTGCTGGCGGCAAGCCTCGCCCCGACGGCCAGCCTTGCCGCTGCCGCCGTCGACACCGTCAGCCGCGACCTTCTGACCTTCGAGCCGCTCCCCGCGAGCATCGGCGAGCCGCAGGAGCGCAGCGTCGTACTTGCTCGCGACGGCAAGCTCATGGCGGTCCTCCATGACGTGGAGAACCGCAAACTTTGTATCTTGGTAGACAATGGGTATATGGCAAATAGTGGATGGCAAGCTAGGCGACATTGCCCCCACCATTCTGGAACTGATGGGAATACCGAAGCCTACCGAAAATGACGGGTGAGTCAATGTTAAGGTATTAACAGAATTTGTAGGATTTCGAATTTTCGAAGCCGGATGTAATCCCAAACATTTTGTGAAGGCCATAACGTTACAGAATAGGATTTGCGAAAAAATATAGTTGATTCTATTTTTTGTTAGTCCCGAGCCTGGCTATCCCTACTTCTGATAAGGATGACCGGCCCGGGACCCAGGTTAAACTGATTACAGTCAAATACGTAAATTTCTACAGACCCTGAAAAAAGCAGGTTCCCTGTTCCCTTTATTACTTTTTATGCAACCTCTCCGATTTCTGCTCCTCCTGGTACTCCCAGCCTTATTGATGGCTTGCGGTGAAGTGACTGGTAATCCGGACAGCCGCTTTGTGCCCGTAGAGTCCCTGATCGAAGCGCAAATCAAGCTGTTGACGTCCTTAAATCTTAAGGTGGAGAAGCAGGTACGGACAGATCAGGGCACAGAAACGAAAGTATTCAGTAATATAAACTGGCAAAAAGAATTATCAGCCTTCCGGGTGGCTGATATCAGTAAGCCTGGCTTGCAGGGAGCTTATACGATTGAAAGTCCGGAGGCAAATGTCCGTGTATTTCGTCTAAAGGAGGACCAGAACGCTGAGGTACAAACATTAAAAATAGAATTAGGTGAAAACGACCGTATTAAGTCGCTGGAGGCTACCGTCGATGACCAGAACTATCTCTACCACACCCGACGCACCTTTCGGCTTAATTTTGACCGGCAGGTCAATGGCCAGTATACGGTCTCAGCGTATCAGATAGCAGGGTCACAGAAACTCATCTGGAGTGAAGAAAACCCCTTTTCGGTACGGGCAAAAGTATTGTAAATCTTTTTTGGGTTGTCACGTCTGATCTTGTCCGCTACTATCCATTCTGAATTATCAGCAGGTTGATAATTAACTACTCATAAAGTATAAGCTCCATATCACATGAACGACTTCATAAGGGACGTTAAAAGCCTGTGACTGTAGAAAGTCTAATTTTTACCACTAAGCGCGGAAGTGAGCCAGTTAATTTTGAAAAAACAAGTAAGGCTTATGAAACGAAAAGACTTTATTCAAATCACTGCTATGGCCGGGTTGGCTGCCGGTTTTACTCCCGTATTGGCAAAGGAACCCGGCCCAAAAAAGCTTTTAAAGTAGATTCGGGAAAGGCAAGGTTCAATGCAGCTTTCACCTTCCGGCAAGTGAACCGACAGGATGTAAAGGTATCGGGGAAAGACACCGACAAAGGGTTTAGTATGCTGGAATACATTGGGAAGGAAAATGCAGGACCTCCGCTGCACATTCATTTTTCCCAGGATGAAGTTTTCTACGTAGTGGAAGGAGAATACCGGTTTGTAGTGGGCGGCGAGGAAATGACAGCCAAAGCAGGCGACACCGTTTTTTTGCCCCGTAATGTGCCCCACACCTGGATACAGCTCACCCAAAGCGGAAAAATGTTGTATGTATTGCAACCCGCCGGAAGCTTCGAGGAGTTTTTAACCAACCTTCAATCCTTAACTGCCCCACCTACAGAAGAAGAATTGCAGAAAATTCATCTGGCTCACGAGATGAAAGTATTGGGACCTCCGCTAACCCTATAGTTTCTTGTCGGCTGCGGGAGAAGGTTGTTATCTGTGAGTTTGTAAAACGATTTGTTCTTTACTAAACCATTGTTTGAGAGTGTACCATGCTGCTTGATGATATCCGTCCGAGTCCTGATTTAGCCGGGTATGTCCGCCAATATCGGATTGCCGATTTTGTTTTTTCGGCAGCTGAAACGCTTCCTTTCAAAGCCTATCCTCCCCGGCCGCAGGAATGCCTGCTATTTTATCCGAAAGACACCGAGACAGTCGTTTACCCGGATAGTTTATGGTCCTATTCCGGGAAAAAATGCGTAGTCACCGGCCAGCATACGGTGGTCAGGAACCTGTTTGTCGGGCGGAACTTTATGGTCGTAATGGTGGTGTTTCAACCGGGGGCTTTATACCGCCTGACCGGGATACCCGCCGACGAATTGCAAAATTTGTCCCTGGACGGGGAAGATGTATTAGGCAATGAAGTAGGACTGATCAATGAGCAGTTGGGGCAGGCCAATGGTTACGGACAAATTATTGAGGTGTTAGAAAATTACCTGCGTAGGCTGGTTAAGCAATCCCGCAAAGGCTCCCACATAATAGAGCCGATCAGTCAGTTGATGCTGGAGAACCGCGACAAATCCCTGGAGTGGTTTTCCCGGGAGGCTTGTTTATGTTACCGACAGTTTGACCGTAAGTTCAAAGAATGGATCGGCATTAATCCGAAGCTATTTATGCGGATTATCCGTTTCGACGCGGCATTCCGGATGAAAAATCAGCATCCGGAAAGAGACTGGCTAACTATTGCCCTGTTTTGCGGGTACTACGATTACCAGCACCTGGTCAGAGATTACAAGGAATTCACCGGTCATACTCCGAATAATTTTTTTGCCCTGGACCAAAAAGCTCCCGAACGTTTCTTTGGAGATGCCGAGACCTGATCCTGAATTATTCCTTCTAAAGAGCAGTGGTTATAGAAAAAAGCCCATTCTCCTTACTATCCGAAATTTACCTTCCGACATCCGAAATAAGAAATTACCATTTCCGGCTAGCCAGGATCAGACGGGTAGCCATCAGCATCAAAGCAATGACACTAAGGAAATAAATTACGTTGCGGGAGTCAATTAAGCCTTTGCTCAGGGCGTTATAGTGATACTCAAGTCCAAGCTGATTCACAAAATAGGCAACGCTGCCCGACGAAGACATGGTGGAGAGGGAAGAAAATCCGGCGAATAGGGCGAAACAGAGAAAAGCCGCAATCACAAATGATACAATCTGGTTTTCGCTGATGCTGGAAGCAAAAATGCCAATAGCAGTAAAAACTGCTGCCAGTAAAGCCAATCCAATGTAAGAGCCGAAAACTCCCGCTGAATCAATATTTCCTACCGGGTTTCCCAACAAATACACACTTAAATAATAAATTAGGGTGGGGAGCAGCGTAAACAGGATCAGAAGAAAGCAGGCCAGGTACTTTCCCCAGATAAGATTCCAATCGGTTAAGGGACGGGTCAGGAGCAATTCCATGGTACCTCCCTTCTTTTCTTCCGCAAAACTCCGCATAGTCACCGCCGGAATCAGGAACATAAAAATATAAGGCGCCATGCCAAACAGGGTTGACAGGTCGGCAAATCCATAATCCAGTACATTATACTCCGGAAAAACCCAGATAAACAGTCCCATGCCAGTCAGGAAGATCACCATAATGATGTAGGCGACCAGGGAATTGAGAAAGCTGTTGATTTCTTTTCGGAGAATGGGAAACATGGGAATGATGTGCTGATTAGTGGATGTGCTAATGTGCCGATGAAGAATAACTGTTTATTTGTCTTTTTTTAGCTGTACTTCCCTTAAAGAGCCTAAATCCTGACTTTTCACTGCCACTGTCTGCTGCCGCTGCTACTTATTTCACTCACTCCTCGCTTTCCACCCCCGGTTCTTCCTTAATGGGCTGTCTGGTCAATTGCTGAAATATCTTTTCCAGCGTGCTTTCTTCCTGCCGTAATCCGGTCAGCGTCAGGTTCCGTTGCGAGGCCAGTTGAAAAAGGGCTACGCGTACGTCAGTCTGACCATTGGTGATGAGCTGGTATTTACCATTCCCTTTGGGGTTTGCCCGCAGCACTCCGGGAAGACTTATGAGAATATTGGCATCAATATCTTTTTCAAACTCCACTAGCAACACATTGCGGGCATTTGCCTGCCGGGCTCTCAAATCAGCTAATGTGCTGTCCGCAACAATCTTACCCAGGTTAATGATCACTACCCGGTCGCAGATGGCTTCTACTTCCTGCATAATATGGGTAGAAAATACCACCGTTTTATCCTTACCGGCATCTTTGATCACCTGGCGGATTTCTACAATCTGATTCGGGTCCAGACCAGTGGTAGGTTCATCCAATATAAGTACTTTGGGGTCATGGATGAGAGCCTGTGCCAAGCCTACCCGTTGCCGGTAACCTTTCGAAAGCGATCCGATTTTTTTGCTTTGTTCCCGCGTAAGCCCTACCCGTTCAATCATTTCGTCGAGCCGCCCCTGAAGCAACCTTCCTTTCATCCCGTGGAGGGAACCAATAAATTGCAGGTATTCCTTGACGTACATATCCAGATACAAGGGGTTATGCTCAGGCAAATACCCGATATTTCGCCGCACATCCATTGAGGCCTCGGTTACATCGTAGCCGCAAACTTTGGCCATGCCCTTGGTAGGAGGAATATATCCCGTCAGGATTTTCATGGTAGTGGATTTGCCGGCGCCATTCGGGCCAAGAAAGCCTACAATTTGCCCCGGCTGCACTTCAAACGAGATGTTATCAACCGCTTTTTGCCGGCTGTATAGCTTGGTTAACGAGGAAACAACAATGGACATACTTACTAATGGCGAATAGGACAAAAATACGGCTTTCTGCGAGATTCTATTGTGAACAGGTGTAACGCTAATTTCAGTCTTATATACCTTAATACCCGTAAATGGCCCTTCCTGGGAAGTATACGCGGAAATTACTGTCAAATAAACAGAAGAAAGAACATTTATATGAAGCAATCTGTCCAGTGCGTAGGAATACCGGTAAGACCCAGAAGATTGGTCTGACTATTTTCCAAAAAATTCTTTATTTGCTACCCGATTAGGATGATAGTACCCTAATTGATCTACTCATTTTAAGGTAACTATAGAATAACCAATGCTTCGCTAGCATTAGGACCTGATCTAATTGGCTCATTAACTTAACTCCAACTCAAAATGCTTCAACGCCTTATTATCCGTACGGCAGCGCCCCTCTTTTTGGCTGCTATAGCAGCTTGCCAACCAGATACATCAAAAACCGAATCCAAGCAAGCAGCAGCTGACTCAAGTGCTACCGCTACAGTGGCAAATACTCCACAAACTACCCCCGTAGCCATCATTTTCGATACGGATTGCGGCCCTGACTACGACGACGTAGGTGCCTTGGCTGTGCTGCACGCCCTTACAGACAGAGGAGAATCCCAAATTCTGGGAATAGTTTCTTCTAATCTGCACCCGCTGGTAGTACCCACCGTAGATGTTATCAATACCTATTTTGGTCGTCCTAACTTGCCCATTGGAGCCCCTAAAACCAAAGGTGTAAATTTAGATGCCTGGCAGCATTGGCCTGATTCATTAGTAGCCAAGTACCCTCACGATGCCAAAACTACGGCTCAAGCTCCGGATGCCGTTGCCCTTTACCGGAAAATACTAGCCGCCCAAGCGGATACCAGCGTAACGATTGTAACTGTTGGCTTTCTAACTAATCTGCGGAATCTGCTGGAGTCGAAGGCAGATGCCAATTCCCAGCTGGATGGTAAGGAACTGGTTCGCCGGAAAGTAAAACAGTGGGTCTGTATGGGCGGTAAATTCCCCGCAGGGAAGGAGTTTAATATTGAGAAAGACGCTGCTTCCTCTAAAATAGCTATCGACAATTGGCCTACCCCCGTGTTATTCAGTGGATTTGAAATCGGTGAAAAGGTTAAAACCGGACTTCGGCTTATCAAAGTAGGGGCGAAAGATAGTCCGGTCCGTCATGCTTTTGCCATTAACATCCCCATGGCTAAAGAAGATAAGAATGGCCGGATGAGCTGGGACCAAACCGCGGTATTAGTTGCGGTCAGGGGAGCAGCGCCCTACTATGACTTGCAGAAAGGCAAGTTTATCACTAAAGCTGATGGCAGCAATGGCTGGCAGGATGATCCTAATGGAATGCATACGCGCTTGGTGCAGAAAATCCCCCCGGATTCGGTAGCGTATCAGATTGAAACCCTCATGATGCATCAGTCGCAGAAGCCGGTAAATGGGCAGTAGGGAAAAGAGGTAGCTTGCTGGACCCGATGCGTTATCTTGTTCCAAAAATAGAACTGCCGACTCGGATCAATGTGCTGCCTTCTTGGAGGGCAAGCTGATAATCACCACTCATGCCCATCGAAAGCTCTTTCATTTCGGTATTGGCCGGGAGCGTCTTGGTCTTGAGTTGCTCAAAAAACTGCTTCAGGCCCCGAAACTCACGGCGAATCTGCTCCCGGCTGTCGGTAAGCGTAGCCATGCCCATCAGCCCCACAATCCGGATATTGGCAAGCTGTGCTGCTTCCGGAGATTGGAGCAGCGCTTCTGCTTCTTCGAATGAAAGGCCGAATTTGGTTTCCTCTTGCGCAATATAAATTTGCAGCAGACACTCTATGACCCGGTTGTATTTAGCCCCCTGCTTATTTACTTCCTGCAAAAGTTTCAGGCTGTCAATGGAGTGAATCAGCCGGACAAACGGCGCTATATATTTAACTTTATTGGTCTGCAAATGTCCGATTAAGTGCCAGTCAATGTCTCCGGGCAATTGTTCATACTTCTCCATCATTTCCTGCACCCGGTTTTCGCCAAATTGCTTACAACCTGCTTCGTATGCTTCTTGCAACATGGCAACGGGCTTGGTCTTGGTGACCGCAATTAAGCGGCACGGGGTATTTTCCAGAAGCTGATTGAAGTACTGGATGTTCTGGGTGATGGACATGGCGGATTGTTTTTCAGGGTTACTATTTCCGGATTACGGTAGCCTTCGAGAGCCATATTTTGATTTACTACACTTCAAAACTTATTGATTGCTTCTGCAAACCGCGTCTTTAACTTCCAAATATGCCGTATTCGGATTACTTTTGTTTTAGTTTCACTAAAGATAACTACGAATGGCGATACTGGGAACGCTTCTGAAGAACGGGATTAAGATCAGCAAAGTTATTGAACAGGAACAGACTGATCCCTTTGAACTGCAACGAAAGGAGTTGAAGAAACTACTTACGAGGGCACTGAGTACCCAATTTGGCAGAAAATACGGGTTTGAAGAAATTCTTCATGAACTGGAGCACGGGAAAGGCAAAGGTTTTTACGAGAAGTACCGCAAGCAATTACCCGTTTATACGTACAATGAGATTTACCGGGACTGGTGGTACCGGACCTTGAATGGCGAACGGAATGTATGCTGGCCGGGAACAGTTAAATATTTTGCGCTGAGTTCGGGTACTTCGGAAGCTTCTACCAAGCATATTCCGATCACCAAGTCGATGATTAAGGCCATTCAGAAGACCAGCATCCGGCAGATTCTTTCGCTTTCCAATTATAAAAACCTGCCCAGCAAACTATTCGAAACCGGTATTCTGATGCTGGGAGGCAGCACCCACCTTAATTACAACGGTACTTACTTCGAAGGTGATCTCAGCGGCATCAGTGCCGGGCAACTCCCGTTCTGGTTCCAGCATTTCTACAAGCCAGGGCAGAAAATTGCCAAAATGAAGGACTGGAACAGCAAGCTGGAAGAGATTACCGAAAATGCCCACCAGTGGGATATTGGTTTTATTGTAGGGGTGCCCGCCTGGATTCAGATTCTGCTCGAAAAAATCATTGAACGGTACCAGGTAAAAACCATTCATGAGATATGGCCCAATCTGATGGTCTATACCCACGGCGGCGTCTCGTTTGAGCCTTACCGGAAAGGTTTCGAAAAATTGCTGGCTCATCCGCTGGTATATATTGAGACGTACCTGGCTTCCGAAGGCTTTATTGCCTATCAGGCCATGCCTAACCGGCGTGCTATGCGTATGGTATTGAACAATGGCATTTTTTATGAGTTTGTGCCTTTCACGGAGGCTAATTTTGGTCCTGATGGCGAAATCATTCCAAATCCCCAAACCTTAGCTATCGACGAAGTAGAAGAAGGCAAGGAATACGCCTTGCTGCTTTCCACCTGTGCCGGTGCCTGGCGTTACCTGATCGGCGACGTAATTAAGTTTGTGTCCAAGGCCGAATCAGAAATTGTCATTACGGGCCGGACCAAGCACTTTCTGAGTCTTTGCGGTGAACACCTGTCAGTAGATAACATGAACAAGGGTATTCAGTTAGCTGCCAATGATTTAAATATCTCTATCTCCGAATTTACCGTAGCTGGCATCCCGCACGGGACCTTATTTGCGCACCGCTGGTATATCGGCACCGATGATCCGGTAGATGCTGATCTTTTCAGGGACAGGCTGGACGAACACCTTAAAGTATTAAATGAGGATTATAGGGTTGAACGGATAGCTGCCCTGAAAGATGTAGAAGTAAATGTATTGCCTACCGAAGTCTTTTATCAGTGGATGCGGAAAAAAGGCAAGGAGGGCGGACAGAATAAATTTCCCCGGGTGATGAAAAAAGGCCAGTTTGAAGAGTGGGAAGAGTACCTGAAAGCGTATAAAGCCGGTGCTGTTTCTTAAAAAAGTTTCCGGTTGCCGGTTTCGGGTTTCTGGTTTTAATTTCAAGTTAAAAACGATATAGTAACATTAAACCAGAAACCCGCAACCCGCAACATAATACGTAACCCCAATCTTGAAACGTTTCTGTATGGTATTTTTTCGGGGGTATTGGTGGCCGGGTGTTTTGGACCGGGTTTTTTTGGGCTTTTACTCCAGTATTCAGCAGGGGTTCCGTTCGGGAGTGCTGCTGGCGACTGGCGTTTCTCTAAGCGATGCTTGCTGCGCAGCCCCTGTGTTATGCCGGATTTTCGCAGTTAAATTTTAAAAGTCCCTCTTTTCAGGAAAGCCTGGCGCTTTTTCGGAGGCCTAACGCTACTGGGCTTTGGACTTTCAATGATCATAAAAAAACCTGTCTTACAGACCAGTTCCGCCCTTAGTCCTAACGGTCGGCCACGGTACCTTTCGGTATATTATCAAAGGATTTGCCCTTAATGCCATTAATCCTTCCGTCTTTTTTATTCTGGGCCGCCATTATTACAATCGCCTCCGCGGAACGTAACTACAGAGGCGTCAACGTAATAGCTTTTCTGAGTGGGATCATCTTTTACGGTATTCACTACCGATGTGGCCAAAGCTTACGTAGCCAATCGGCTGCGTAATTATCTGACTCTTACCATCATGACCTGATGAACCGGCTGGTAGGTTTTGCCCTGATTGCTTTTGGGGTAAAGTTACTGCTGGTAGCTTTTAAGCTGGATTAACGATAGCTATATTAAACGAAGACATAAACATTCTTCTGGCAGCCGCGTTGTTACGGTATGGCAAAGAAATACTTACTCCTGCTCTTACTCCTGGAGTTCCAACTATGTAATCGGACAGGTGTCCTCCAGCGAACTTAGAAATTTTAACGAAAAGAGGCTGCGGATTAATAAGATAGGTATGATGACTTTGGGAGGCTGGGCCATAGGCAACATAGCAGTAAGTGGATTTTCTCTGCGCAATGCTTCGGGTTCCAACAAGCATTTTCACCAGATGAATGTCTACTGGAATGCGGTAAACCTGGCCTGGCCGGTTTCGGATATTACGGAGCTATAAAAACGGACCCTGCCACTTTAGATTTGTATGCCTCCTTAAAAGGCCAGCATAGCATGGAAAAAATTCTGCTGCTGAATACCGGGTTGGATGTTGCTTATGTATTAGGTGGACTGTATCTGACTGAAAAAAGCAAAGAATGCTTTGCGGAAGACTGAAATGCTCAAAGGCTTCGGACAGTCGGTAATGTTACAGGGCGGTTTTTTGCTGGTATTTGATACAGTTCTGTTCCTGATCAGCAACCATCACGGGCAAGCCTTTAAAACACTGTTGGGTGATGTTACACTTACGGGCTATGCTCCCGGCGTGAGGCTGCGGTTTTAAAGGAAGTATATTTATTCTAATAAGCATGTTGCCCAAGTTTCTTTCTGATAAATGCAATGCGTTGCGTTTTTCTGGACAATATAGGGTTCTCAAAAGCCAATTTACGAACAACTCTTTCTAACCGGTTTTGACTGCGTAAGGCTATGTTATTTTCTTTATAGGATTCCTGTGTCCATTTGGCGTCAGGACGAGACAATACAGCATGAGCATAATCCCCTGGATGCCAAATAGCTACTTCTTGGTACAATTTTACCTCCGTACTAGTATCCTTAGCCAATTGATTAATCACTTCTACCGTGATATCTTCATCTACGGGTTGAATGCCACCTGGAACGTATTCCCGGAGATAGGCCAAATGGCGGGGAGTAGGAAAGCTTAAAATAATATGCCCCTTCTCGCTGATAAGCGATGCCAGAGCTTCATGTAAAACGTGGCGGTCCGATTGAGCAATATGCTCATATACATCCATTAAAACAATTAAATCGAATTTAGCCTGTAAAGTATCCTTAGTTAGAATACCTTCAACAAAGGAAATACGGTCTGAACCAAAAAGCTTTTTTGCAATTTCAATGGATTTCGGACTTATATCCAGACCTACGACGTTTGCCCGAGGCCATTGAAAACTCATTCGCCAGCAGGTATCTCCGATACCACAACCAACCTCCAGAATTTGCGTGACTTCAGCAGGAGCAAAAGTACTAACTGTCTGCCAGGCTCTTTCAATTCTCGGATTTTCCTGAACAAATCCCCTTAACTTACCCTTTATATGTTCGTCGTAGTAGTTTTTTACCTTTTGGACATCACTCATAACTATTCTTTGAATTTAGTTCTAATGTAATTCGTCCCTTTAAGCCAAATGGAATTGATTAATTTATTGATGTCTTCAGATACATTGCAAACATAAGTTAAGGATACAAACAGCCCTGTTGCTACGGCAGAACGTAGCAAAATTCCTAAGCAGATATTAAAAAAAGTATTATTTGACGGAACAGGGAAAATAGCTGCTACAAAATAAACGAACCCACTGATCAATACGACAAGTAAGGTGCTGACAGCAAATGGTTGCAAGCGAAACCTGAACCACACAAATACTACTTTGATAATGGTAAATAGGAATACTGAAAAAGCAGTAGCCAAGGCCGCCCCATTTATGGCATAAATGGGAATAAAAACTTGGTTGGTAATTATAGTAGTTATTGCCAGGATTAAAACTGCCAGGGTTGCAAAGCGGTAGTATCTTGAGTACAGGATTATCTCTCCATTTAACCCCGATGCCATATCAACAAGCCGGCTTAAGGCAATCAGCAGTACTACATATTTTCCCTGTCCATAAATTTCAGCTTTGGGTAGAATACTGAAAAGGGCATCTATATTACTCCACATTAACAGAAATAGTAGTGAACCGGAAATCAGTTGATTAACCGAAGATTTTTTATATAGGCTCTCAATCTGGTCCAGGTCATTGCTTTTCCATGCCTTTGAAAGGATAGGCGAGGTAATTTGGGTAATTGACCTTCGTGGAATTTCAATTACCTGTGCAATCATAAACGCAATACCATAAATAGCAGTGTAATCCAAGCCCTTCATGGCTGGCAACATAATAGCATCTATTTTCTGTGATAGAATTGTACCGGCTCCCCCTAAAATAATAAACAGACCATAGCCTGATATTTCAAGTAATTTTCGAGAATTTAAATGTGAAAAGTCGAATCGGAGGTAAAGCCGGCCAAGTGATTTTATGTATAATAAGTTAAATAAAACAGCTACTCCATAGCTGCTCATACTCAGAACTATAAATGTTTCAAATGGGTACCATTTCAATCCGTAACCAACAATCAAAATTCCATTCGTTGCTTTCAAAAAAAGCTCACGAACCATTGTGGGAACTACAATTCGTCCATGAATGCGGCAATAGGCTTCTGTAATGGTCTGGTACATTATAAAAAATGTAGTGCCCAGGACATAATATATATAATCAACCAGTAAAGGCGAATTTTTCAGATAATACTGAATAATCACATTACGGCCCAGCAGGAATAAGGCTGAAAAGAGGAGGTACCCAGTTAAAGAATAGGCAAGCAGAAAAACTAAAAAACCATTGTGCTTATTTTCTTCCTTTTGAAAAAAGGGAAAGAACTTATCAGCAATAAAGGGGGCACCTAAATGAGCCAATGAGGCGAACAGAAGACCGCTTTCAAAAAGTACTCTGGTTAAACCAACTTCCTCAGGAGATAAAACTTTAGTGGTAATGAACAAGACATTAACCATGCCTATTACTACCCCAACATAGGAAACAATAGACGCCTTAAAACTTTGTCTTACTATTAATCCCATTCAAAATTTAATTACGGGCGGCATTGTATAAAATTTCTTTTAAGTGGTTCATTCTCTTAGCCATGGCATAATTGTCCTCCATGTGCTGCCGACCCCGTTGACCCATTTGTGCTGCCAGCCGGGCATCATTGGCTAACAAGTACATATAATTGGCCATTCCCTCCGCATCTCCTTCTTCCACCAGAAAACCGCTTTCTCCGTGAATCACCGCATCTTTAATCCCTGCATGTAGTGTACTTACTACTGGAAGCCCGGTAGCAGCTGCTTCCAGTACCGAGTTGGGAGTGCCTTCTGAATCACCATTTTCTGGCCGAAGTGAATGCTGCACAAATACCCGGGCAGTTTGCAATAGTTCGGCCACCTGGGTGGGAGTTTGTTTACCTTTAAAATCAATTGCCTCAGAAATCCCTAAT
>JAUJNL010000085.1 GCA_030448185.1 Cytophagales bacterium
TTCCCGAGAGGGTAGGGGAGAAGCGGTATTATTTTCCTTTCGGTCTAAAAGCGTTTCAGAAAAAGGTGATTTGGTTTAAACCATTTACTAAGATACCAATCTCTTTAGGAGAGACTCTCTAGCGATGGGCGGCGGCAAGTGGCAAGCGGATGCTAATGAGCGTACCCTTATGGGGGTAGCATCGATCTCCAGGGTGCCTTCCAGCAGGGCTACCCGGTCCTTGATGGTACTTGAGGCCAATGCCCTTGCCCGAATCCTGACGAGTCCTATTCTTATCCTTGGCGGTAGTGATACCTATGCCGTTGTCCTGGGATTCAATATAGACGTAGTCTTTGTCCCGGTACACTTCCAGCCGGCCTCTAGTAGCGCCCGAATGCCGGATGATGTTAGTGACCAGCTCCTGAGAGATACGGTACATCGTCATTTCTAATGGAGCGGCTAATCGTTCCGGAAGGCAGTGGCATTGCAACTGGATACCCGTACCCTGAAAGCGACTACAGAACTCTTCGATGGCTTTGGCTAATCCAAAGTCTTTCAGCAGCAGTGGTACCAGTTCATGGGATACATTTCTAGTCTCATTGATAGCCTCCGTGAGTAGCCGGCGGGTTTTTTCCAGGGCTTGGCTGGCTTCCGATGGCTGCCCGGGAAGGGCAGTTACCTCTACCCGGGCCATCTGGAGCTTGGTAGCAAACAGGATCTGTCCTACCCCATTATGCAGGGATTCGGCGATGCGTCTTCGTTCTTCTTGCTGTGCTTCCAGCACCGCTGGCACTAAAGCTTGCTGCTGATGCAGGCGGCGGTGTTGTTGCTGGAGAGCTTCGTATTCCTTGCGAAGAGAAATATCTTCCAGAATCGTGTAGCCTAGTACACCGCCAATTTAGTTTTTATAAAATCGTATATCCGCATTCCAAGTGCGGATGCACAGAGAAGCGCATTTTAAATACGCCTTTCCGAAGTTCCGCATTGAAAATGCAGAACAACTTAAAAAACTAAATTGGCGGTGTACTAGTGTTTTCTCCCCATCCTAAAACAAAATGGAGGTGACTTTACACCAGAGCAGGGAGCTATCTTTTTTCACCAGCAGAGTTTCAATCCCAAAACTGGGAATCCGCTTGGTCCATAGATTCTCCTGCAGCTCCCGCCAGTGCTCCACGTAGTCGGGATGGGTATAGGTGATGATTCTGGTTCCTTCCAGTTCCGTTTTGCTATAGCCTAACATGGTTACCAACGCCTGGTTCACCTTAATGATGCGTAAATCTGAAGTAATGATCTTATTGCCCAGCTTAGACTGCTCAAAGACCGTCTGGAACCTTTGCTGGCTTTCATGATACCCTTGTTCCATCGCCAGGCGCTCAGCGAGCTTTTCCTTAGCTGCCTCGTAAGAGGAACGTACACTGGCGATCTGGGCTTGTAAAGCCTTATTTTGCGTTTCTAGTTGCCGGATGTACTCCTTAGAATCTTGCATGTTATCCCCTTAATTATTCCTGTCCTCTGGTTATTCAGACCAGAATGGATACGGCCTAGTCTAATGGATAAAGCCTGGCCTATTGTACGGGTAAACCGGGGATACGGCTAAGGATCGGGGTTAAGTTTCTTTAAGAAAATGATTTCCCGGCAGGTGAGTGCTTACTTTGCAGGTAGCTGCTTACTGTTTTACCCCCGATGATGGCAAGATTCCCATCTGGGTGGAAGATCAGCAAAAAGAGGGCATCGTACCCATTACCATCGCAGACAACGGCATTGGCATTCCTAAAAAGTACCATGCCAGTTTGTTTGATAAATTTACCAAGGCCCGAAGGCCAGGCCTAAGGCAGGAACCCACCACGGGTCTTGGCATGTCCATCCTCAAAACGGTAGTGGAGTGGCATAAGGGCCGGATCTGGTTTGAAAGCGAAGAAAACAAGGGCACTTATTACTCATCGAGGTTGTTCTTCTCTTTCAGTAGGGGAGGGCACTTTCAGTAGTAGAAACGATTCTGCACTCTAGGCTTTGGGTTAAGTTACGCCCAAGTTCTAGCTTTTATAGCAGCAATCCGTATACTTTCTCCAAACAACGTGATTGACGATTTTATAAGGCATGGAGCAAGAACAATTATACCACTGGCTAGTGGATACAATTATTGACTATGCAATCCTGAGGCTGGATTTGCAAGGCCATATTCTCAGTTGGAATACCGGTGCCCAACTCCTGTTGGGCTATGAGGAAAAAGAAGTGGTGGGCCAGCATTTTTCCCTTTTATACCCCAAGGGTGTGGCCGAGAGTGGGTTTCCTGCCTACGAACTGGCCAAAGTACAGGAAGCAGGAAGGTTTGAACACGAAGGCTACCGGATTCGCAAAGATGGAAGCCGTTTCTGGGCCAATGTGATTATTACCAGTATCAAAGACCCTACTGGCCAGCCTATTGGTTATGCCAACATCACCCGGGATTTAACTGAACGCAGAAAACACCAACAGCAACTCCAGGAGAGTGACCAAATACCGGATGCTAGTGGAAGGAGTGGTTGACTACGCTATTTATCTGCTGGACCTGGAGGGCCGGGTGAATAGCTGGAACTCGGGGGCGGAAAAATTAAAGGTTATAAAGCCGAAGAAATCATTGGCCAGCCTTTTTCCCGGTTATATCCGGACCATGCCGTTCAGTCAGGCATGGCAACGTATAGTCTGGAGATTGCCAAATGGAAGGCCATTTCTGAACAAGAGGGTTGGCAAAAACGCAAAGACGGTTCACTTTCTGGGCTAATACGATTATTACGGCCTCTATGATGAAAGACACCAAGCCCTAGGCTTTTCAGTTACCCCGGGATCTGACGGCCAGAAAACTCATGGAAGAAGGCTTGCGGGAAAGTGAGCGGTACCGGATGCTGGTGGAGGGCGTGAAGGATTATGCTATTTTCCTGCTGACCCTTCCGGGGAGGGTGAGTAAGCTGGAACGCGGGAGCGGAACGCATCAAGGGCTACCAAATAAGTGAAATTCTGGGTAAGCATTTTTCCGTGTTTTATCCCCAGCAAGCCAAATTGAGGAACAGTTTCCCGAATATGAGCTCAAAATAGCCCGGCAGGAAGGTTTTGAACACGAAGGCTGGCGCGTTCGCAAGGATGGAAGCCTTTCTGGGCCAATGTGATTATCACTGCGCTGTTTAATCCCACCGGCAAACTGCTTGGTTTTTCTAAAATTACCAGGGATTTAACTAAGCGTAAGCAACAGGAAGAAGAACTGGCCCGCAGCAATGAAGAGTTACGGCAGATAAACCAGTGACCTGGACAACTTCGTCTACACGGCTTCCATGACCTGAAAGCCCCTATTCTAAACATTGAAGGGTTGATGAAAGTGCTTTCCCGGAAAGTGTCTCCCTCCCAAAAGGAAGACCAGACCGTGCAGGAGATCTTTGCCATGATCCAAGCTTCAGTTTTACGATTCAAAGAAACGATTATGGATTTAACCGATATTGCCCGCATCCAGAAACAACTGGATTTGGAGCGTGAGCCGGTAGATCTTAAAGAAATCGTATCGGATATCCTGCTGGATTAACCCAGCCGATTGAACAAGCACAAGCCCGGATTGAAACATTGCTGAAAGAATGCCCTACGATTCAATTCCCCGAAAGAACCTGAAAAGTGTAGTCTATAACCTTTTGTCCAATGCCATTAAGTTTCATTCCCCGCATCAGATTCCCACATTACCATCACCAGCCGGGTGGAAGGGGACTATCACTTACTCTCCGTGCAGGATAATGGGTTGGGGTTGGACACGAGCAATCCGGAGAAAATCTTTGGCATGTTCAAACGCCAGCATGTTCATGTGGAAGGAACCGGCGTAGGCTTATACATTGTCCGGAAGATGGTCGAGAATGCCGGAGGAAAAATTGAAGTAGAAAGCCGCGTAGGCGAAGGGGCAACTTTCAAGTGTATTTTAAACGATAGGTGTATTTCAAGCGATAAGGGAAAGAGGCACCAATAAAGAAGGCTTTCTGGTTCTTCCTAGTAGAAAATACGAAAAGATAAGGCCATCCGTCAAGAAAAAACGTTCGAGGCCTGAGACAGTACTGAAGAAGGGGGTAGGGGAGTGGGCCTATTTTTCCCTTTGGTTCTAAAAGTGTCTCAAGAAAGGTCATAATTATGTTGGAAATCTCCGCCATTTTAAAAATCACTTCCATCCTCAAATTGCCTATAGAGCATGAGTTTACCCCATGTTGGAATACTTTTTCTTAACCAAAATCTTATTGAATCGGTAATCTTCTTTTCTTGTTTGGCCCCTTTTCCCTAGGTAGCTTCCTTAAAGTATAATGGATGGAGCACTTGGAGACCGCGCTTCGGGTTACCAACCCCTGGGAGTAGGGCTTGATTAGTTGTAATAGGTACTCTTCACTACCCTTACTATTTTACTTAGTATATGTTTTACCAAGGTTGTTTCTACCAGCGGGGCGGAAAGGTATTGGAAGAAAGTACCTTCATGGAACTGGTCTTAGCAGAGGCC
Source organism: Cytophagales bacterium (assembly GCA_030448185.1). Taxonomy (GTDB): domain Bacteria; phylum Bacteroidota; class Bacteroidia; order Cytophagales; family 172606-1; genus CADCTQ01. Next base: position 4,475 of record JAUJNL010000085.1, read on the forward strand.
TATTTTCAGGAGCAAAAAAAAGCTTCTGCCTACGGAGAAGCCCTCTTGCTAACTTACCCAGCAGTACTATCACCCTGAATATGTACTGGATGTGGGTGAGAATCCACCCTGTCAATAACCTTGTTCAACGGCCTAGTTAGGCTCAATCTTTTTCATGAGACTATGTATGCCTACCTGCCTATTGTATGTCTACCTGCCTACTTGTTTGGAAGTGGGTTTTCCTATACAAAGGAGGCACCGGATTCTGATTCATCCCTTCTACCAGGCTAGTTAATAGGAAAGTATCGCAATGGTAGGACAGTATCTCTATGCCGGGCAGGGGGAAGGTAATGTATAGTGTCCTACCACGTGGCAGGTTGCTTTAAAAATCAATAGCAGAGCGCAGTTACAGGAGGCGGACAAAGTCAGAAAGAATCCACAGGTACTTTTCCTTGGAACGAGCCGGAGCATCCAGCCATTCGAGTTGCAACAGCTCATAGGAATCATTAATCCTTTTGACCTGGTAGATGCGTTGCTTGACGGGGTCACTGGCCGAAACCTGCACGACCTTTACTTTGTCTCCTACGGCAAAGGGTCGCTTTGGCCAGCAAGCCATCTTGGGTAATAGTTATGGATACAGGCTTCTATACGGATGGGTTCAATCGCAGGTTAAGTGAGATCACCCGCTAGATCGGTACGAGGGCCTCCCACGAGTACGCCCTAAACGGCTTGGGGTAGGTATAGTGGATGATCGGCTCAACCTCATCGCCCTCGATGCATGCGGGCTGTTGACAAGGCACAAGATATAAGCGCCAAGTAGGAAGCCTGGGCCTACCTGGAAGCATTTCTTTATTTTAGCCTAGACCACAAGATAGGTACCGTTTTCACGGCCCAGCCTGACTACCTGGTGCCTCTCAAGGTTTACCTCACCGTCAAGTTACCCTAGCCAAACCTGCTGGTGGAAACGCACCTTTAGTGCCCTCAAGCCCCGGCTGCCCGGTAGCCGTAACTCGAAAAGCCGTAACTCGAAAGTTAGTATGGGACGAAATCCTGCCCTCTTTTCCTTTTAACTCAGATATGGGTCTTAAGAAAGGGTGCTTTGCTCTTATTCCCCGGGCCAGTTCAATATAAAAAGTAGTGCCTTGATTTTCTTTGCTCTCAAACCAGATCTTTTCCTGGTGTTGCCCGACGATCTGACGGGCAATGTAAGTCCTAATCCGGTAGTAGCCTCCCCCTGGGTACCTTCCCGACCGGCACTAGTGAACTGCTCAAACAGATGCGCTTGCAATTCGGTAGGAATGCCCATCCCGGTATCCCTTACCTGGGCGTACATGACCCGCTTGCTCCAGCAGGCGAACTTGAATCTTGCCCTTGGCAAAGGAGAACTTAATGGCATTGGAAAGTAAATCATCCAGCAGGCGGGTGAACTTGAGGCGGTGGATAGCAGTTACTACGGGAGCCTCAGGAAAGGTATATTCTAAGTCTACTCCTTTCTCTTGGGCTTTGAGTCATGGTTCGAGTACGGATTCCAGAAAGGCTTGTATCAGAGTGTCTTCTTTAAGCAAGGGTCTGGTAGCGGATTCAAGTTCCCCAATCAAAAGCAGATCTTCCAGGATGCCAAAGGTTTTATCACACTGGGCCTGAATCAGGCTCAGCAGGGTGAGGCTTCCTCCTTTTTGGTCGGGTTCCTTGGCCAGGATTCCCGCTAGATTCTTTTCCAGTAAGCTACTTAAGCCTTTAATGTTCTGGAGGGTCCTTTCAGGTCATGGGCCACCAGGTGCACCACTCTTTGCTGGGCTTCCATAGAGCTGATGTAACTTTTGCTCCAGGTGTTTTCGTTCACTGATATCCTCAAGGATCGTATACCTAAGGTAATTCCCTGATCCTCAAACAGAATGGAAGTAACCCGGCAATGGAAAGAGGAGCCATCACTCCGGATCAGACACGTATCCAGGCTAAAAGAGGGAATCTTCTCACTCCAGAGAGCTTTTGTTGCAAAAGCTGCCAGTCCTTTTTCTGGTCCGGATGGGCGTAATCCAGAATGGTAGTACCAATAATCTCCCTCCTTTGTCTGGATAGCCCAGTAAGGTCACCAGGGCTAAATTGACTTGGAGAATCGTAAGGTCGGACCCAATAATTTTATTGCCTAACCGGGAACCTTCAAAACCGTGCGGAACCGAAGCTGGCTTTCCTTTTGCTGCGCCTGGAGACTATTCCGTTCCTGGAGCCAGTCCGTATGGAAGTTCCCGGCTTGCATTTGGGCCGTAAGCGTTCGATTTCCGATTGCAAGTGCTGCTTTTCTTGCGCTAGTTGGGCGTTCTGCTGGGCTAGTTGAGCTAGTTGTGCCCGCAGGCCCTCTACATTTTCACTGGTATATTCACTATTGATCATCGCAGGAGATATTTACGAAAGGGCAGCGCTTGCTAGCAGGATCGATTCCTCAAAGAAAGACTCGTTGGCTATCCGGCGACTAGCAGGTATTCCATCAGGTTCTTACAATATAGAAGATACTATAAAAAAGCTAGGAAGGATTCTCCTGGAAAGCAGGGAATCGGTTTGAGTTGTCAGTTCTCAGTAAAGCCCTCAGGCACTTCCCGCCTGATTCAACCCCTGATTGCCTTCGGAAAAACAGGGTCACTAAGGAAAGGAGAGTTTATCTTCCGTTAAGGGTTTCTGCAAGATCCCTTTGACCGGAGTAGTGAGCAATCTGCGCATAATCCTTTTGACTAGTAGAAGAAGAGAGCATGACAATGGCGGCCGCAATGATCGAATCCCCACTGACGGCTTTCAGGCGGGCTAAGCTCAAAGGCCATTCATCACGGGCATGTTTATGTCGAGTAAGATTACATCCGGATAATCGACCGGCTGCTGACAATAGGCTTCCAGATAGGCAAGGGCTTCCTGTCCATTCGAAAGGGTGATGATCTGCCTGGCAAGACCCGTTTCCCGGATCAGGGCTTTACTAATATAGTGGCTGGCCGGATCATCATCGACGATCAGGATCTTGGTAAAGGGATAGGCATCTTCGTGTGGAAGTGATACTATGACAACTATACGAGAGCGCCAGGAAAATATTCCTTCTACCGAAACTCAACGAAAATATCCCACATGGTTGTCATTCTCATTCGGGTCCAATAATGAATTACCCTTACTGCTACTTGCCTGCCTGACAAAGCCGATTTGTACTGGTAATTATGAGTATTACCTGCTTTTGACGCATTTAACCTGCCATCATTAACCTACCATCAGATGCGAGTAGGAGACTTAACCTTATTCTTCCTTAAAGGATGGTATTCGGAAATTCATTTGGGTATCAAATTGATCTTACCCTGATAATAAGCACGAAAAGGTAAAAACAAATAATTCCAACAGCCGCATAAAAGGTTCCTTTCTATAGGAAGAACCTACGCGTTTCTCCTGCCTATACCCCAGTACTGTATTTTCTTCCCCACCGATCTATGCACTCCACCATAATAGCTGAAGCAGTGGGAACGGTAAATAAGTGATTTGTCAGAATGGGCTCCACCCATTTTTTGGCTGCTGGCATTTCTTTACCCCCATATAACCGTTGGGCCCTTGGGTCATACCCTTTCAGCGGCTGCATTTCACCCTTCCGGATGCCGTTCTCGTACCAGAATACCTTCCAGCCGGGCTCCCAGTCCCAAACATTGGCCAGCCATTGCCCGGAAGGGTTCTCGCCCGGTTTAAAAAGAGCTAGCTGGTAATCCAGCGGGTTGCCGGTGGCTTTGTACTGCCAGCGGATGTCCTCCCCGTTTACTTCGTACAGACCGTAACCGTTCGGCGTGCCGTCGAAGCAAATTGGGCCACTCCACCAGGCCCCACATACTGTCCCCAGGATGTGTTCGTGCAATCCGTTTACAAAAGCATGTTCATTCTCGTGGGTATGTCCGGAAATCAGGTGCGCTTTGAAAGGCTTCAGGAGTTCGTACAGCGCCTGCGGATTGGAAAAATCCGATAAGGTAAACCAAGGTTCCAGGGGCTCCTGGGTACCCTTATAACGCTGCATGCGGGAAGAATGCATGGGGATGTGCAGAAAGACTACTACCGGACTGCCCGGCTCTACCAGGGCCAGGTCCTGATAGAGCCACTGCAACTGTGTCTCGTGTACGTAGGGCAGGTAGGGAAAAAAGCCCGCCCCGTGATAAAATACATCGTCCAGTACCACGTAGTGCGCTTTTCCACGGTTGAAGGAGTAATAGGTGGGACCAAAATGTTTCCGGAAGGTGGCGTCTGATTGTTCATCGGAGCGGACTTTCAAGTCCAAATCATGGTTACCAATTACCTGGAAGAAGGGAATGTTTATGGACGAAACTGCCTTTTCGTATTCGGTAAAAAGCGGCAAGTCATCAAAAATCAAGTCGCCGCAGCCCACGCCAAAGGTGGGCTGGTCAGGTAATGATTTCAACAATCCTTGTACATCAGGTACAGTTTGGGTCAGGAGGTATTGGGCTTCCTGCTGGTTCTGGATTTGGGGATCCGCCAGCACCAGGAAATGATGCTTCTCGTCGGAGGTTTGGAGGGGTTCCAGCGAGAAATCGGCCTGCTGACTCGCTTTAGCATCAGCCCGGAGCGGCACGTAAAAGCGGGCCGTTCCGGTGGGGTTGGTAGGAATCTGGTAACCACTCGGGAGGCTGATGAATACGAAGGACCGGTCGCTGGTGGAAAACAGCTGGTAACCGCCGTCCCTACCAGTGGTAACTACCGTAGCACCGTCACTAACTGCTACCCGGGCAATGCCTTTCCCCCGAGCCTGCACCCGGCCAGTAATGGTGACGGGGCGAACAATTTTTTGACTGGCAGACGGAGATAGTACTGCGGGAAACCCGGGAGCTAAGGTTAAGCCTGCCGTGCCCAATAGGGATTGCCGGACGAACCGGCGACGACCTTGCAAAGTGTGCATGGTATGGGGAAGGTGAGAGTGGAATGGATAGACTTCACCAAAATTAAAAGGCTGTTCTCCAATCAGAAGCGTATTTGTGTTAAGTTTTGTTGAAGTCAGCGGTCGGAAATTTGCCAGAAAAAGGCTAAAAGTTTACAGAAGGTTAACTTTCCCTTGCCTGTCTCACTTCCGCCCGCCTGTAAGTTTGTTCCGAAAGGCCCGGTCCAGGGCTTCTTTCCTAAAACCACTCCTTCATACCTTTTTATGAAAAAATATTTGCTCATGTTGCTGCTGGCCGGGCTGCTGCCAGGCTTGCTATACGCACAGGATTATCAGGTTACCGGGAGGGTGATTGATAAAGAAACCCGTCAACCTATTCCCGGTGTGAACGTAGTCATCGCTGGTACGGTGAAAGGAACCGTGACTGACGCGAAAGGCAATTTTGTACTCGCCAACATCGCGGACGGGGAATACACACTCAGCATCAGTTACATCGGCTACCGGCAGGTTGCGCGGAAAGTTACTGTACCAGAGAGCAACACGGACCTGGCCATAAACCTGGAAAACGACGTAGTAGGGCTGGATGCGGTAGTGGTAACGGGTCAGGGCATTGACATAGCCAAACGGCGCCTCTCCACCAATGTCACCACTGTAACCCGTGAGCAGATTGAACGTTCGCCGGCCACGCGGCTCGATCAGTTGCTGCAAGCCCAGTTGCCCAACGCCCAGATCCGGATGAATACTTCTCAGCCCGGCTCCGCCTCCATCATCCGGTCGAGGGGCATTGTGTCGGCGGCCGTTTCGTCTACGCCCGTGATTTACGTGGATGGCGTCCGGATTGATAACCTGAATACGGCCTCCACGCTGAGTCTGAACACCTCGGGCAACCGCCACAACGGGGACGCTTCCAGCACTATTTCGGATATTCCGCTGGAGAATATCGAACGAATTGAGTACTTGAGCGGCGGGGCAGCTACCACCCTCTACGGTTCGGATGCCGCTAACGGCGTGATTCAGATTTTCACCAAAAGGGGCGGTTCGGGTACGGGCAACGTCTCCTTCCAAACCATCCTGGGCGCCGAAACGCCGACTACGGATTTCTACCACTTTGACCGCACCGCCGACCTGCTCTACCAGGATGCTTTCTATCAGCAGTACCGCCTGAGCATGGACGGCGGTACGAGCGACTTCGGCTACAGCTTTTCGGGCAGCATGCTGCACACGGACGGTACCCGCATCCATGACCAGAATTTTAACACCCGCTACGATTTGCGTACTTCGCTAACTGCCCGGGTAGGCAAAATCGGTCGGTACGTGTCCTCATTTGGATTCACCAATAACCGCTTCGGGCGCGTGCGCAACGGCAATGCCGGGGGCTACACGGGGATGTGGTTTGCGGAAGCGGGTCAGTCGGTCGGCTTTGGATTTAACAATAACCTCGATGCCCTGGAGGAGGAAGAATATAACCGGATGAAAGAATTTGTCAGCTTGGCTGAAAAACTACAGAATTACCGCATTGGTGTAAACCGCTTCCAGACCTCGCAGGCCCTCGAACTTACCCCTATACAAAACCTGCGGGTAAGAGGCACCGTCGGCCTTGACTTCCGTAGCAGCAGCGAACAGGGCATCGAAAGCAACCAGTATCTCATTCATACCCGCGTGGTACCCGCCGGTACCGAAAATCGCGGCTCCATTGCCCGCTACGAACGCCGCTTCCTCGGCTTGACGATGGAACTGACTGGGCAGCATTCCCTGAACGTGGGCAATTTCTCGTTTATTTCCACGTTGGGAACCCAACTCTTCCGCAACCAGGACAACCAGGCTGAGCTTACCGGGAGCGACCTGCGGGAAGGTTCACAGCGGATCACCGATGCTTCTACCCGGGGCAGCCGCGATTTTCTGCTGACGGTAGTGAACTATGGCGTGTACGGGCAAGAGAACATTGGTTTCAAAAACCGGTACTTCCTCGAGTTCGGGCTGCGGGCCGATGGTAACTCGGCTTTTGGCGAAAACATTGGCTGGCAGACCTACCCTAAAGTAGGCGCTACCTGGGTGCTTAGCGATGAGCCTTTCCTGCAGGGCCTTTCCGAGGTGATTTCTTCGGTCAAATTGCGGGCCAATTACGGGGTAGCCGGCAACTTTCCGCCCCCTTTTGCCAATGAACGTACAGTGGCTTTCAGTCCGTTCCTAGGTGCGTCCACAGCCCGCTTCGGGCAGTACGGTAACCCGGACCTAAAACCCGAAAAAACCTATACCTGGGAGGCGGGTACGGACCTGGGCCTGTTCAATGACCATCTTACGGTAGGCTTCACTTTCTACCACGGCACTACCCGTGACGCCCTGCTCTACGTGCCCCTGCCCCCTTCCTACGGCGAAGCGGTGCAGTTGCAGAATGCGGGCAAATACCTTAACCGGGGCATCGAACTGGCTACCAGCCTGACGATTTTACGGAATCAGAACTGTACCCTCAGGCTCAATACCGCCATCAATACGCTGTATAACCGGGTGCTGAGTACGGGTGGGACGCCACCTTTCGCCATAAATGGTTTTTCGGCCCGTACCGTACAGTCCATTGTAGCGGAAGGCCAGGAGATGGGCGTCATCCGGGGATCGGCGGCCACGTTCGGCGAAGACGGCTCCATTGTGGCGGTAGACCCGGTGGCGATTATTGCCCATCCGCTGCCTAATTTATTCGGAAACATCGGCCTGAATTTCTCCTTCCGCAACCGCCTCAATTTCTTTGCGACGGCTGATTACCAGACGGGAGCCGAGAACCACAGCTTCGACCGGCAGTTCCGCTTTCAGTACGGCCTCCCTGATCCGGATGTACCGGCTAAAGCCATTGCGGATGCCGGAGGGCGGCAGTCAGCTATCTGGCTGGATGTAACGAATTTATTTGTGGAAAAAACGGATTATCTCAAAGTGCGGCTGATTGGCCTGGACTATTCCCTACCCAAAAAATGGTTTGGTAGGTTTGTAAAAGACGTGCAGGTGGGTTTGAGCGCCACAAATCCGTTCAACTTCGTGACTTCCTCTTTTGACCCGGAAGTAGACCACTCCGGAGCCCGCGACCCGGACCCTAATAGCCTCACGGGAACCGCCCAGAACGGAGCTTCCGTGGGGGGCTTCAACTATTCTACTTCTTCTCCAAACCGCCAGTTCCTGGGTAATATCCGAATTCGATTGTAAGCCCTCTAAAAGCCTATTCCTATGAAAAAGATATTCCTGATTATATGCCTGCTAGCCGGGCTGAATGCCTGCCAGTTGCTTAACCCCACGGAAGTAGAAAACCCGAACGTAACCGAAGAAACGTTCCTGAATTCCTACGGGGCGATGAACGCCTGGACCCGCGGCACCGAAAGGCAATTTGCCACCACCCTGAACGCCATCGTAGAATTTACCGAACTCGTATCGGACAACTATTACAACAACCGCACCCTGAGCAGTAAAGTATTTGACATCCCGCAGATTCTCTATACTGATCCGGATGTAAACACCATTCAATCCCGCATCCACACCTTACGGGCACAAGCTGAGTACGGTTTGACCACCGTGGCCCAAAGAGACGCCGGTACCACCGATATCCAAAGGGCTGAGTTGCATTTCTACAAAGCCATGGCGCATATTTTCGCCGGCGAATTATTCGTGGCCCTGCCTGCCGAACGCACCAGACGGCCGCTATCGCCCGAAGAACACTTTACCGCCGCCATTGCGGAGTTGCAGCAAGCCATTGCACTGAACGGCAGTGCCGCTAATACCAACAGTACGGGCTACCGTTTGGCCATTGCCCGAGCGTACTACCGGCTCGGCAACCAGGCCGAATCGGAGAACTTTTCCCGTCAGGTACTCTCTGCTGCTCCCTCGTACACCCGTACAATACGGTACGATGCCTTGAATGGGCTGCGGAACGAATTTCAATTCTATATCTTCGACAGTGGCAGCGATGAGTTCCAACCCCTGCCGCGGCTTGACTTCCTCGACCCTAAATACTTTGGTACCAGTGCTACAGACACCAAGCCGATTACGTTTTTTAAAGCGGAGGAAGCTCATCTAATTATAGCCGAACGGCAGCTGGCAGACGGGCAAGTAGAACAAGCCCGGCAGACGCTGAAAAACCTGCTGACGTTAGTGGGCAGCCGGACCAGAGCTACCTTCAGTGATGCCGGGGAGGATAAAGGAAAAGTAGGGGGCAATGTGCGCTTATATCCCGACAGCGCCGTGTACCGCGTGGCCGCCAGCCCAAATGAATCCCTGAAGACGGGCCTAGTACTGAACCGAAAAAATGGCCCGGTGACGGTACCCACCCTTTCGGGCACTTCTGTAACAACAGAAGTAATTGATGCTGCAACTGCGGAAGATGCCCTGCTGGAACTACTTTACTTAATGCGCCAGGAGATCTTTCTGGCGGAGGGCCGAAGAATAACGGACCTGGGCATCAAATTCCCCGTATCCCTCATCGAGCAGAGTGGCAATGGTAACATTGAGCAGGAAGTTACCCAAGCCCAAATCCCCTCTTTTATTCCGCTTGGTTCGGGAATGGATGATTTCATGCTGGACCGTACCAACCGGACGACCGTAATCCGGTATAATATGAACAAAGTATTAGTACAGCATAAGACTTCTCCTTTCGTACTGCCCTTTTATTAGGCTCATCCAGTCATACTATTACTTGCCAAATATAGTAATAAGAAATGTTCCAGGTGTGAGACCAGTACAAGAGGGTAGGGGAGAGTAGGATGAATGTACACCGGAAGGGAGGATGAGACATAGGTGGCAATAAAGCAGTTGCCAGCCAGGAGTTTCAAGTAGCCCCTCAGCAGGCAGGCACTAAGGCTGCTCAGGCACGGCCGCTTGCCTGACTAGGCGGAAGCCAGGGGTTTTCCCATGCTTTTCAGGTGCATCAGGTGAGAGTATAGTGCCTGATGCATGGAAGGGTATTCCAAATAAGGCACTCCAAACTCCAGACAGGTCTGTTTCACCAGCAGACTGATCCTGGGATAGTGAACGTGACTTATTTTAGGAAACAAATGGTGCTCTACCTGAAAATTCAAGCCTCCTAAAAGCCAGGAAAGGACCCGGTTACCAGTGGCAAAATTGGCCGTGGTTCTTACCTGATGAATGGCCCATTCCTGCTCAATCCGATCCGGATGCAGCTGGGCCTGGGGAAATTGCGTTCCTTCTACCACGTGGGCGAGCTGAAAAATGGTGCTGATGGTCAAGCCACATACGAGCGTAACCAACAGAAAACCAATAATACCTGCTTTGAATCCAACCTGATAAACCGGTAATACCAGGTAAAGGGTAACATACACCAGTTTAGTTAGCTAGAAGATCAGGTGCTGTCTGAGCGCCAGCCGGTGGGCTTCAGCCCCCGGGGCAATGGGGCCGGAATACCTTTTGAAATCATTATAGAATACCCAGGCAATATAAGAGACGCTGTAAAGCAGGGGGGCGTAGATAGGTTGAAAACGGTGCATCCGGTGATGAGGCTGATCCGGATGGAGCCGCATAAAGGGTTTCACGTCCAGATCCGTATCCATACTTTCCAGATTGGTATAGGTATGGTGATTGATATTGTGTTTGATTTTCCAGAAGTAGGCGCTACCACCCAGCAGGTTCAGCGAATAAGCGGCCAGGTGGTTGAGCCAGCTATAGCCCGAAAAGCTTTGATGCCCGCCTTCGTGCATAATAGAAAAGCCGATACAAGCCAGATTCAGGCCCAGACCCATACACAGCAAAGCAGCCATAAACAAGGGCGGCGTAAAGAAAACCAGCACCACATAGCTAAAGATTGCGGAAGCCATCAGCAAGGCTGCTTTCAGCAGCAGGGTAGAGTTGCCGGTCCGGTTCACCTGAGCTTGCGAAAAGTAGGTGTCTACTTTCTCTTTCAACGCTTTAAAAAAGGGGCTTGACTGATTGTTAAAGGTGATTTTAGGCATTCTTAATCCTGCGCATGGATGGCAGTGTAATTCTATTGAATAGATCCATTTTTTCCAAATCCGGCTTATGTTTCACTTCACCCGTTCAGGTATGGGCTTGCTCTTTACCCCTTTTATCCGTAGTGCGGTTCCGGGCAAGGCGGCACTGAATGGAGTATTTTTCTGGCCAGGACTTACCACTCATACGGATACTTTATCCCTCAAATCCATATTTCTGCATGACCGGCAATAGCCTGGCTACTTTGGGCCCGGAAAAAGGAGCTTTCCCACCCGCCATTTGTTTAAGAACCGTAACCGAAATCCCGCACTCCTGCGCGAATTTTCTTTTGGAAGGCTTGTTTAGTCCTTCCTCCTCGGGTAAGGCATCAAAAAACATTCGAAATTCAATTACTGTCATCGGTAAAAAGCATTAAACGTAGTAAATGTTGGAGGGATTAGGGCTAGCTTAGTTGCCATTGCGCGTTACTGTCCCTGCTGGCCTTCTGTCTTTTTTCCTCTGCCCGGTCGTGGTTAAAAGGGGGAGTTACTTTCTGCTGTTTTATAGGACATACCTTTCCAACTGGTACGAATTCGGTCTATAGATGGTTTAGAAGGAAAAGGTAAGCCAAACGTAAAAGAACTCAGGAAAGGAGCTTTTCACTTAAAAAACTACCACTATATCGTAAGCTACCTTTGCGTCATTGAATAACCTGGCTGGAATTCCAGGAACAGAATAGAAGTTTACCTATAAACCACCCTCTTACTAATACCACTATGCAGGAATGGCAAAAATACACGGGTGAATACAGCCAGCAATTCTATGACCTGAAGCTGAAAAGCGGCACCATCATCTATCATTGCTGGCCTTTTGGCGGCAATTTCACGCCGGTTGACGGGACGGGGGATGTGTATATTGATGGGGGCAGAGTGGATTTCTTTCGGGTATGTCAATTCCAATGGGAAGAGTATCGAAGGGGACAGGAGACCAAAGAAGAGTAAACCCAAGTGCTTCCCCTTTTAAAGGGCCTACTTCCAAAAGCAAGACCTCATCCAATCAGCTTACCCCTTGCTTAAGGAGACCGTTTATCCAATCAACCTTCGGTAGACGATAAATAAAGAGAGGACATAAAAAAGCCTCCTTTTAAGGAGGCTGTCAGCCTATTATATAAACATAGATGACTATACGAGCAAGCAGGCTATACTAAACCGGGCAGACTATGTTAAGCCAGAGCTACCTTGATGGCATTAGGACCTTTTCGGCCTTGTTCTACTTCAAAGGTGACTTTGTCATTTTCTCTAATCTCATCCACCAGACCGGACACGTGGACAAAAATGTCTTGCCTGGATTCATCGGGACTAATGAAACCGAAGCCTTTGGTTTCATTGAAAAACTTTACTGTTCCTAATTGCATTATTGTTTTTTTTAGTAAGTATACTAGCCTAACACTACAGTAGAATAATCGTTCCATTGATGTTGCTAAAGCAAATCTTTCTGCTCCCTGGATGGGAAAGTTATCGGACCGCCTTTCTTACTTAAAAGCGAATCGGAAAAGAGGTGAGTATGGCCTGGCTCTTTTCCAGCTATCCTTAGCCTTTAACAGGCTAACGGGTTCTCTCCACTCACTCTACCAGCGGCAGATTTATCATAGCTGACTGTTTAGCCCTATCCCCTTGCAAGCTGGCTTTCTATAGGGACTGCCGTCTCTAACCTCCTTTTTGCAGACTCTGGAAAGGTTTCTATCTTGCTGCTAAAGAAGTAATATGGACGAACTATCGGAAAGTGCGGCCTTCATCCTGCAGCACTATCAAGGAAGGTGGCTTTATACAGGAGGCATTCACTGGTTTTACCAGGGGCAGCATAGATTTGAATTTGATGAACTCGATTTAGTTATTGAGGAAGGCAAGGTAAGTTATATTCAGAAATTAAGGGGAACCGCAGTCAAACACCATTCCTTTCTACGGGAGGCTATCACTTCCAAACAATATGTATTCTTCTCCTTAAGTGAAACTAATGGAGGGAATCTGTTTTTTATCCGGTATGCCACTGAAACCGGCATGACTTGTGGAGAATGCGGATCAGAAAAGGACATGCCGCAAAGTATTCTTTGGCAGGTAAAGGTTACCCGGCAATAAAGGCTCTCAACCCTCACTTGATAGAATCAATAAGTAAATAGAATCAATAAGTAAAATGCTCAGCAGGCACGCCGCTAAATATCTCCTAGACCCGTTCCGTCCTGCCCTTAGCTCGACTTTCGCATTTTCTCATAATACAATGTGCGAAACCGTTGAAATAGGGCTAACCCTGAGAATCATTTTTAAATGTCGGGTTGAAAGTGCGATGTTCAAAAATTGAAAACACCTTAATTTCCGCTGCAAACGCAGGTTTTTCTGATTTTCGGAAATGCTAAAGTCGAGCTTAGGGTTTCTCTTAAAACAATTTGGGCACGCCGGCAGTGAAGTACTATCCCTGTAGGAGGAATGTAGTACTGGTAAGGGATGTTGTACTGGTAAGAAAGAGCGGTAAAGCCCTGCTGAAAGAAAGACCTTGCTAAAAGCAGGCAAAGTACCAGAAACTATTACCGGAGGCGTAACGCTAAAAGGGAAGCATAAGCATCGGACCGGCTAATATCGGGAATAATCGTTAAGGCTAACCCCTTCACGGCGGGAAGTTCCACCTGGTATTCTTCTACCTCACGGGTAGTGCCTGCCGGAGAGAAAGTATACTGCTGGCGGACAATCTCTTTATAAGGCTTTCCATCTTGACCAAGCCAGCTCAACACGAACTCCTGGGTACGAGCCTGCTTAAGCTCCTCGAAAACCAGCTGAATACAGCTTACGGATAAAGGCTTTTCAAAGTGCAGTCGAATTGTTTGAGGGCCGGCTGTTTGAGCCCGCCATCCTGGACCTGCTCGAAGCGTAAGGGCTCCTTCAATGGGAAAAGCTTCCTGCTCGGAAGTAAGCTCCACCTGGGTTATGGCTTCTAAGTCTAACCAATTCTCCCCAGTAGCTATCTCTTTTTGAGCGGGTTGGGCAATAAGTTGTTTGCGCATAAAATTATCCATGAATGCCTGTACTGTGCTGCTGGTTGCCCCTAGCCTTTCCCCTAAAGGCTCCTATTGCTTTGTATATTGCGTAAAAGAGATCCTTCCTGAGCAGAATCCTGCTCAAAGCGTGCCTTCGCCCTGGCGTTAACGGAATCAGGGGCAGGGGAGGTTTCCTGCCAATTCATATATGAAAAATTGTAAATAAAAAGGTTACTAGAGTGAGACTTTACCAGAGCGTAGGGGAGTAGCCCTATTTTTTCCCCTTTAGTTCTAAACTGGACTTTCGCATTTGTGAAAATCAGAAAAACAGGCTTAAACGGCGCACATAAAGGTATTTTTAGTTTTTGAATATCGCGTTTTAGATGATGTTCAAAACTGTTTGAAAAATTAACCCTATTTCAACCTTTGGTAGGTTGCATTATGAGAAAATGCGAAAGTCGAGCTAAAAGCGTGTCAGAAAAGGGTGAAATATGAAAAAAGTAACTCATCACTGCCTGCCTTTTGCTGTGCCCTTGTCAGAAAATAGCCGTGTTTACGACCGATGCCCATTTTTCTCAACCTTGATTCAAGGTGTTGGGAAGCACGTCTAGCAGTTCGGCCTTGCCGCCCTGGCACACATGCTCTGCCGTTGGCCTGGTGCGTCACTGCAAATCAAAATGGGGATTTATCTTCGTGACGAGTACACCTAAATTAGCTATATGGTTGATTTTCATCAAAAGCAGCTATGCTGCTTGATGGTCCATCTGGATCGTTGATCTTGAGAATAATTTTCAATAGTTGGGTTGTTACTTCCGTTTTTTCATCTTCTGACATAGCCGGATCTAAAAGGATATGTAATGGTGCGGTCTCCTTCTTATATAAATCCATATGTCAGCCATATTCGGTGGGCTACCTCTGAGATAATACCAACGTTTACGAATCGCTGTTGCTTCATTTTGTATTGATGATAGTTGTAATGAGGTACACTGGCTCCAATCTTTTTGGTAAAGTACCTACTTATGTTCAGATTACTCACAGGCTAAGTACCGTGATTGGTACTTACAGCCGTTGGCACTGGTATGGGTGGTCCCCAAAATCCGACAGTGGAGTTGCAAGTTAAGATTGATTTGGTAACAGTTTCTCAAAATTCAGGGGGCTTGTTGCCCAAAGATGAATGTCTTCGGATTGGGTTGTAGTACATTTCAACGAATTCAAATATTTCGGTTCGGGCATCTTCCAGACTCAGAAAAGCTCCTCCTTCA
Organism: Cytophagales bacterium; assembly: GCA_030448185.1. Taxonomy (GTDB): domain Bacteria; phylum Bacteroidota; class Bacteroidia; order Cytophagales; family 172606-1; genus CADCTQ01. The sequence goes on from JAUJNL010000085.1 coordinate 19,557, forward strand.
ACAATTCGGCTTTAAACGGGAGAAGAATGATTCAGCAAAAGCGTTATCATAGGGATCATCGGCGGGACATGCTTTGCTCACAGTCGTGTTTGTTGAGCAACTTCCTGAATTCATTTCTACGTACTGACCGCCGCGATCTGAATGAACAATCGGGCCAGGAGTCGGCTTACGTAGCCATAACCCTTTGAGCAAAGCCTGAATTATAAGGTCTTCTTCCATATTATCGTCTATCTGCCACCCACTATAATTCTGGAGAACGGACCCGATGCTGACATCGTCTGCTGGTCAATCCATCCAGGTAACCAGGTAACGGCCGCACCGCCATTGACCAGGGGAATATAGGTAATATCGCCCACCCACACCTTGTCAGGAGCAACAGGCAGGGGCAATGTCAGCAATAGATTGGGTGCTACTAATTTTCCGTGCCGACTATCGGTAGTTCGGGGGGTACAAACTTTTAAGGCTGAATAGCTTATTAAACTTTGTGTTTTCATCAATCTGCGTACTTTTTTCGCCCATATGCACCCCCATTTCCTGTAACTCGGTAACCAGTCTTCGGGTACCGTATCGCTTCTTATGCAGCCAGGCTTCTGTTTTACCTTTATAAGGTCTTCTTCTTCCTGGTGGTCAGGCTGATTAGTTTGCCCGGCTTTTCCAATCGTAGTACGCACTGCAGCTTTCCGGAGAAGTTGCATAACTGACCAACAGGAAACTCTTCTTCAACCTGCCCAATGAATCCTGGTAGATCAGCTTCAGGTCGCCCGGCTGAAATGGCCAAGGGCTTTTTTAGGATATCGCGTTTCGTTCTGTCTGCCGGAGTTTTTCCTGCAACTGGTCCACTTCCTGCCATACATCCGCTACTTGGCCTGCTTTGCCCTGCGGAGACGACACTAGCCGCTGCTTGCTCTTCCAGCGGTAAATAATGTTCTCCCTGATACCCAGCGCTTGGGCTACTTCCGTAACCGACTTTCCCGGAGGCCACCATTACTTTAGGGACTTTAAAGTCCGTATCGTACTTGCGTCGCTTTTTGCTGCTTGTTTTTTCCGTCATGGTTTTGCTAATTTAAGCAACTCCACTGTCCGGATTTTGGGACCATCTCAAGTAGCATGTTGGTAAAGCAGGAAAGCGAAGAAGATGTGTAAGCGTTGTCCTGCAAAACCTGCCCCATAAGGCCAAAGCTAACCTGCTTGAATCCTACTATCCAGGGATGGAACATCACATCTATCGGTAAGCACATCTATACTCCGATACTCCTGGTAAGCCAGTGGTAGAGTTTCCATTGGTTACGCTTTGACTGGGAGCCGATGCCCTATTATGAAGGTATTAAAGGATGGAATAGGAAGCCTACGTGAGGCTAGAACGTTCAACTGGTGACGGAGACCTGGGATGGCCTACTCCGCGCGAGACGGCAAGGTCACGGAGTTCTCGTAGTAGTCGTAGGGGGTTACGTCCTACCCGTGGGCAGGGAAAGCCGTTTACAAGGCGAAGGGGAACAGGTAGGTGATGGGTAGAAAGATTAGGTACGCGCGATGCGTAGAGCCACAATCCAATTATCTCTTTACCATCAATGATTGGTAATGACTACTGGAAAGCCGAGATGCGATGAAAGTTGCACGTCCGGTTTGGGGAGGGATGGTTGGAAAAGGGCTCCTTGAGTACCTCGCTGGCCATCTACTCTACGTCAAGTCCGGTTTTGGAGGACCAGCCGGAAGGGGTGACCCTTCGGCTGAGTCTAACTAGCGGTGATTACGGCTACTTCCGATGATCTTCTTTCGATGATTGATCCCCCAGTCAGTTAACGCGCGGAAAACGGAATCTAAGTTAACCCATACTCGGTAAGCGCATACTCGACCGTTATGGGAGAGGTATCCTTAATGGTCCTGGATACAATTCCGTGCTCCTCTAAATATTTTAAAGATCTATAGAAAGGGATCGCCCCGTAATCTTAGGTATGTAATTTCTTAATTCATTGAACCGCAGCTTACCTCCAATGTACAAAGCCGTCATAATCACAATCCGCCACTCGCCGCTGAGTAACTCCATCGTATCCACAACGGGGAGTTAGTTTTCCTTATTTGGACTAAAAATCCTGCTGGATTTGCTTCATGGTATACTTTATACTAGTATACAAATTTATACTGTTATAATTAATATACCAAGTAACATTAGGTTTGCATCATGTTTCATCTAAAAGCAAAACATGAGTAGGATCCTATTATTTAATGCCACTGGAATGCAGGGCCAGGCCATTGCCCAAAAGATTAAAATCTAGCGGCCATTCAATTATTGCACCAGTAAGATCGGAAGAAAAAGCCCTAAGTGAAAGCACCAGGGCCTTCACGCATTTTGTAACCGATTTTTCTAAGCAGTCGCTGATTCCTTGAACTCAAAAAAGCAGATCAGGTAGTCCTTCAGATACCTGCTCAAATTGCTCCTTCCCAAATGGTTTCCATTGCCAAAAACAGCCATTGATGCCATAAAAAAGCCAGCTATCCCAAGAGCGTTTTCGTGATCAGCAGCACCGTGCCCGATGAAAAAGTGGGGTAAACAGCGTGGATGCCAGAGTAGAAATGAAAGATTATGCCTAACTCATCTACCAGATACGCCGATTCTTAGTGCTACCGAATATTTAGAAAATTTTGCTACCGCCTACGAAGAACCATCGAAAAGGATGGCGTTATTCCCCAAACCATTCCCCCAAACTATCCAGTCAATTATTTATCCTGGGATGATCTGGCAACCTACGTCGAAGCAGCTCTAAATTCTGACGGGCTAACAGAGAAAACTTTATCGGATTGGTGGCAAAGAAGCGATGGATGGAGATAGTCTCGTACAAAGACTGGGCACCGTGCTTGGCAAAGAACTCAAGTACGTGCCGGTTACGCATGAGCAGCTGGCGGTTTTTTAACACCCATACTTGGGGAAAGTATTGCCAAGGATTACGCCGAGTTTTACCAGTACCAAGACACGAGAGGACAGCATTTATTGAACCCCTGATTCATCAGCCATCATAGACCTATTGGGTATACAACTGCCCAGCTTTGAAGAATGGGCTAAGCAAGCATTTAACAAATAACACCCATGAACAAAGCAAGGGGTGCATAATCGGAGGCGCTGGTTTTATTGGCAGCTACTGTACTCGCCTTTTTCAGAGAAAGGTCTCGGGTGAAAGTAGGCGTTACCAATAAGGCTAAGCAAAGTAAATATGACCATCTTTTCCAAGATAACAACCAGCAATAACCTTGACGTTGCCCAAGTGGATGTACTGCAAATGGATACGTTGGCAGACTTTATTAAAGGATGCCAATATTCTGGTTCATGCCGGTACGCCTTTTCGACTGGACGTAACTAATCCGCAAAAGCCCTTTCCATCCCACAATCCAAGGAACTAAAAATTTACTGGATGTTCTTCTCCATGCGGGTACCATTGAAAAAGTTATTTTCGTTTCGTCGGTATCCTCCTACAATTAACTTTCCGTTTCCGCCCGACGGAAAAGGACCAGAGGATCCGATCACTGAACAAGATAAGCCTTACTATTCAGAATCGAGCAATCCTTATGCACAAGCAAGTTTAAGGCCAACCAGGTTGTTGAACAATTCATTAGGGAGCACCGGAATATCAACTTTGATATCCTCACTATCTCCCCAACATCCGTCATGGAGAGCAACTCTCCGGAAGGATGATTCCACTACGGCAGGCTTTCAGTATTTAGTTAAGAATCGCATTGCGCCCAATGCTTCGGAGGTGCTTTATACTTCCAATCCTTATTTCGCAATGATAGGGGTAGAAGATGTGGCGAAAAGCATTTATGCCGCAATCAATCTGAAAGATAATCATGGGGTAAACCTTTTACTTTCAAGCGAGAGCTACACAGTTTCCGATATGCACTTATTACTCAATGGTAAAAATGCTATTGAGGAACCAATAAAGGTTTATTCTAGCGAAATTGCCGAAAAACGCCTTAATTTGAAATTTCGGCCAATGAAGGAAGTACTAAAAGGAATCTACAGTTAACACTGGCTGGCACTACTGATTCGGGTCTAAAGTAAAATATAAATAGGTAATGTGCTAATTATTAAGCATTTGTTTCAACAAATGCCCCTTTACGTGTCCTGCCACATACTCATTCCGATTACTAGTGTGCCTCTTGGTGGATAGTAACAAAAACTCGCTCATACGAATCAATACACGCGAAAACTTACTCATCAACTGTTTTTGTTACTATTTTCCAAAAAGGCAGGAATTGCTCTATATTGATATGGGTAATTAACTAAAAGATTAGTTTCTTAACGTAATTGGTTTACCTCCATGCTAGGAGAACCCCAACTTGTTGACCCTTCTATGAACAAAATTTTTGGTTACGCGCGCGTTTCCACATTGGACCAGAACTTAGACACCCAACTGGAGGCCTTGCAAAAAGCAGGCTGTGACGAAATCTTCCAGGACAAAATCACCGGAGTCAGCACCAACCGACCGGCTCTGGATCAACTCTTGACCCAGTTACGCTCAGGGGATACGGTAATGGTGGCACGTTTCTTTCGGCTGGGGCGCAGCCGGGACCATTTAATTCAACTCATCGGTGAGTTCACCCGAAAAGGCATTCACTTTAAAGCGTTAGACTTAGGTGTTGATAGTAGCACTCCTGCGGGAAAACTGGTACTTCAGATTTTTGCGGCTTTAGCCGAATACGACCGGGAAAGCATTTTGGAGAAGACACAGGCGGGTCAGTTGCTGGCTGCGGCAAATGGCAAACATATCGGTCGTCCAAAAGGACTTGATGCCGAGAAATTTGCCAAAGTAAAGAAAGCCGTTGGACGGGCCTTGTCGGTGGCCGAAACGGTCAGCCTAACGGGAATCAGTATGTCGAGTGTAAAACGCTATCGTAAGCAGATTGAGTGGGCATCAACTACACGATGAGGATTTATGTACGATTCTGCAAGGGGACCCTAGTTTCTACCTGGAGGTGCCTAAGGACCATGATGCCGTGTATCGGGGCGAAGGAACTTCGGCCCCCTGTTACGTAAACGTAGTCCCACGGCCTGACGTGGGGGCCGAAGTGATTGACTGCAATTCTGGTTTTTCTGGCCATATAACGGGGATATGGCCAGGGGCGGCAATCCGGCAGACTTTGCCCACGAGGGAGACTTTGAGCACGTCACGGTTCGGGTGAAGGCCTACCAATTTGTCGCGATGTATTTTGCCGCCCATGATCCCAAGAAGGAAGGCGGCTGGTTTTCCCCCGGGCAGGTCCAGTTTACTGCGCAAGGACACCCAATCGCTTATTCGGCCAAGCACTCGCACGCCAGCTACCCCTCGCCCGGCAAAAAGGACCGTTACATTCCCTTCCCGGACTACACCGCTAATGGCGGCCCGGTGTGGAACACCGAACTGAACCTGGTGCGGGTGACGGAAAATTCCCCGGCCTGGATGCGCTACTCGGGCCGCTGGGGTGAAATCGGGGAAATGTGGGCCGTTGGGGATGTGACAAGCGGCCCTTGGGGTATTCGTTACAAGGACACCTGGTGGGGGGATAGAGGACCGTGGGAAGAACCCGTGCGTCATCAAATTCAGTTTTACGAAGACAACCGCTTCCGGGAGGACCGGGTAGGGACTACCACCGATGCCCCCGGCCAGATTATTCTGCTCACCGAACGGCACGGCTGGAGCAACGACGAGGCCCGCTCCTGCCGGCTCAAGTGGGTGGACGTGGGGACCCTAATCACCGTATTTGACGAGAGCGACGCCAATCCGGCTAAAGGTTGGGCGCAAATTGAAGTCAAGCAGTCTGTTAAACAAATCGACATTGCCTCGTTTCAACGTAACTACGAGGATGCCTTCGTGAAAGTAACTGCTGACCCAAGGGGCCAGCTTGACGGGAAGATCTCCCGCATTCACGTCGATACCAAATACCGCTATAAGCTTGCTCCCGGGCCGCTTTCCGCCGCCCGCCGGAATAGTACTCCCGATGGGGCCAGTACGGAAGCCTCGCTGGTCGAAGTGTATCCGAATCCCATTGGGCCCGACCAGTTCCTTACCGTTGCGCTAACGGCCACTACCGGGGAGCCGGGTACGCTCACCTTGCAGTCCCCAACCGGAAAGATTCTATCGCGCCAGCCCATCAACGGGCCTTCGGTTAGGCTCTCAACCAAAGGACTGCCGCCCGGAAATTACCTGCTGCTCATCGGGCTGTCGGATCGCCGGATTGTCAAACGCATCATTATACTCAAATAGGGACCCGGGGATAGGGCAGCCAGTCAACTGGCAACATTTTAGCCCTCGCTACCGGCGAGGGGCCAGTACCTGCTTAAGTATCACCATTCTTTTGGTAATGAATGTTTGGGGCGTTCTTAAAGCGTGATATACACGCCGGAAGGCAGGCCCGCCGCCCTAAAATCATAGGAATACCTTCCCGGTGGGAGGACCTTATCCACTACCGTTGCAACTACCCCCGCAAATCATACTTCCAGCTTCACCCGTTCGGTAGGCCCACTCACTTTAAAGGAGATCGTGGTGGTTTCCCGAAAAGGATTGGGGCTATTCTCAAGGGGGCTTCTTTATGTGGTCGGTGGCATTCGCCTCAAGGACACTCCTCACTCTGCCACTCCCCTTGGGTGTAACCGGCGCGTAACCTACCCTGAGTCCATTTCCGAAGCTGGTAACCGAGATTTCGTTGTTGTTAAAGGGTTAAAGAATACCCCGCAAGGGGTGGTAGAACGGGGTAAGAATCCACCCGCGTGAAGACGGGGTCCTCGGCCTGGAGGTTGTTGGTGTACCAGAGGCCGTCGGTGGTGGTTACGTACATTTGGTTCCGGTTCAAGGGGTTAATCGTGCAGGAGGAAACCCGATAAGACGGAAAAATTCGCTTCCAGGCTTTCTTGCCACCAGGAATACTTTGCCCCCGGGTGGTGGTGCGGTACAACCCGCCCGGCTGTTGCTTGGCTACCGGATCTTCTCCCCAGTGCGAATGCACGGCTACGTACCAGGTGTTCTGGGTGGGGTCATGGGGGTCAATCACCAGGTCTTTCGTCCAGTAATCCATCCAGGAGTTCATTGCTGATTCCCTTACGCTCACGTCTTCCCAAGTAGCCCCCGCGCCCGGCTTTAGCACGAATACCCCCGAACTGGGCGTAAAAACTTCTTTCCCCGCCACTTTCTCCATGCGGCCCGAATACGTGCAGACCAGGGTGCCGTCCCGTAGCACGGAGATCGTGAACGGATGGCCTTGCGTACGCGGGGGCGCGGGCAGCTGCCGGAAGGAACGTTTTTTGGGGTCTTGAAAATCAGTTAGGACATATATCCCACCTTTGTCCTGGTTTTGATTGACTACGCTGGCGTACATGCGACGGGGATTAGTGGGGTCAAGCGGAGAGCCAGACCACCGGATAGCCTAGATCATACACTACCTCCCAACTTTTGCCATTATTGGTAGAGTAGAGGATTTTACCGCTCCTTTGGTGGGCGTTATCAATCTTGTCATCGCTTAAATAGCCGTCCTGGTACAAATCGTGGACCGAGGAAGCGGCCGCGTAGAGCTCCGTGGTTTGAGGAGGCTGTACGACGTGATAAATGGTATTAAGTTTATGGCTCGTGCGCCGCCAAGCGATGCCGCCATTGGCGGAATACATCCCGTCAAAATCGGTGGCGGCGGCGAAAAGTTTAGCGTCCGCCGGAAAAGTGCAGCCACCAGATGCTGGTCACCTCCAGCCCGTTTCCTTGGTAAATTTACCTTCCGGAGGTTTGGTAGCATCACCGGGTGAATGTCTATCGGCGGCTGGACGTACTTCTGCTCCCAGGTAGCGCCCCCGTTCGAGGAAGCGTGCACGAAGCCGTAATCGCTGATTATCAGCCGGTTAGCATCCGTGGGGGCCACCGCCAGGCCCCGGAATCCCCTGCCGAAACTCCAGTTCTCGTCCCGCCCCACTCCCGCCCAGCCCGTGTAAATATTCTCGTTACCGGTAAACTTGAATACCCCCAGCTTACTGGCTTGTCCGTTAGTGGAACCCCATTCTTCCCCGGCCTCATCGGATCTCATTACCAGCGGATGGCCGGGAATCGTATCGCTTTTGGGATCCATTTCGGGGTTTTTGACCAGGTATGCCCCCGCCAGGTAAACTCGGTTTACGTTGGTGGGGCAGCTAGCCACCAGTAAGGGAAAATGAGTTCCCTTGGTTATATCAGTCGTTTTAGGGTGCCATTTTTGTTCGTCCCAGCGCAAGCGGTATACGCCCCGATAATCATTAAAGGAGATTAGGGTAAATGGTACACGGCGGCGGCCAGCTTCTCGACCGTGGCCCGCCAGTAGGTCACGCAGAAAAACTGCCGTGTGGATCCTACCCGGGCTCCGGTAAAGGAAAGCATGGCTTCCCCCGCTGGAATAGTCTTAAGGGAAGTTCGTTCCTGGTAGAAGCTTTGCCCCCCGTCCTGGGAAACGATCAATCCGTGACTGGTTCCCACGAAGATATTCCACTCCCCGTCGAAAAAAACGCCGGCTACGTGCAAATTCTCTGAGGTATTCTTATCGGCGGCATCTTTATGCGAGTACTTGGGCTCAAAGGTTTGGCCCCCATTATGGGAGAAATAGAGCGTATTTTTGTGGCCAGTAGTAGTTTTTGGGTGTGATTGGGATCGGCAAACAACTTGCGGGCTTGGGCAATTTTGAGGGCGCCCGGCAGCGCTTGCCAGGTAGCCCCACCATCCGTACTTTTAACGGGAAGATAGTTCAGGTCCGTGCTATCTTTGAGGTAATATAGCGTTCGGGGTTGCTCGTATACTGGATTGCGTTGGTGGAGGTTGAACGTAAGGCAGTGGTATGGGGTGATAATTTGAGTGAATTGAGCATATCCCACTCGCTACCTAGACTTCTGGTAAAAAACAAGTTGCCCATATCTGAACCAACTATCGCTTCATTAGAATTATGGGGGCTGATCGTGGGACTAGTGCATCAAGGACTAATAGATTGACAGTTTAAGTTAGCTAAGGGTTTGTCTTTGAAGAAGCCCTTGAATTTCCAGTTGAGGGGTTTTGAAAGGCAAGCGTTATAGTAGCAGATATAGCTTTGAATTTTTGCGTTGAGTTCTTTGACAGAGGTAAAGCTAGCGCTTTGAATTACGTGTCGTTGCAGTTTAGCAAAGTAAGTTTTGGCTCGGGTTGAGCCAGGAGCAGTGTTTGGGAGTATACACAAAACGAATACGATGTGACTCCTCTTCCAGAAAGGCCATTCGGGTGAGCTGGTTTTGGAGTATGCCTCTATGGCCTTTTTTACCTAGACTTCCAGAAAAGCCAATTTGCTGAGCCACCCACTTGACCAGGCTTTGGGAGAGATGGGTGTTGAGTTGATCGGCTAACAGGATCACTTCCGCCTCAGGGTCGGCCAGTAAGGGTTGGCAGGTTTGCTCGATAAAGCGACAAAAAGTCTTCCTCGGTGCGGGTAGGGTTAAGCTGATGGTGGATAATTGATCCACTGGCAACACTATAGGCAGCCATCAAGGTAGTTGTCCCATGACGAATGTATTCAAACTCTGCTCGCTGATGATGGCCTTTACTCAAAGGGAGCCCTTTGCTCGAATCGCTCTAAAGCTTGAATGCCCGTTTTTTCGTCCACACTGATCAGATACCGTTTAGGCTTTATTCCTTCAAGGGTTTGGATAATGAGCCGGCAAATCAGGGCTACCCTTACCAAAAAAGCCGGCCAATCAGTGATTTTAGGAAAAGCCAGTACTCATTCCTGTGGGGTTGGAGCGGCTGTGTTTTTTGGAGCCAGGTATTCTAGCTGTATAGGTCCAAAATCGTCCCTACATGGCGGGGCGAGACCTTTGCTACAATGCCTTCTTGGATGGCTACTTGTGCCAGCAGTTGATGCGTCCAAGTAGTAAGGGGAATACCAAACCGCTCTGGCTTTTGACAGGCCAGCGCCACAATCTGTTGCTTCTGGGCAAGGCTAATGCGTTCGGGGCACCCCTGCCGGGAGCGTCTTTGCGCAAGGCCAACAGGTGCTTGAGTAACTCTCCATCACTTACCCCTTCTGGGCCAACTCCTTGCTCAAAACGGGTAAGATGCCCGTAATGATCATGCCAACGTTTTCGCCAGCACTTAACCGTGTTCAAGGCCAGGCCCATCTCACGTTTGATTTGTCCGTTGCTTTCTCCCCTACTGGACCTGAGTAGGATTTCAATGCGCTCCCGGTACTGAATAAGGGTAGTACGTTTACGGTTTTCCTTCTCCAGTAGTCGGTACTGCCGCTCACTCATTGGAATGGCTGCTGCGGGTGGTTTACCTCTGCCCATAGGAAGTATTTGGATGAGTCCGGGCAAAGAAAGATAAAATAACTGTCAAGCTTCTAACGCTTCATCCACTAGTCCTTCCTGGGCGGCCACCGCCCATGCCCCGGGGGGTGAAAGTGGCCGGGGGCGCAAGTTTAGAGGGCAGGACCTGTTTGGGTGCGCCCAAGAGGACGGCATTCCGGGAGGTATTACTCATTGCCAAAAGGATCCCAATAGCTAGCTAGCAGGCTTGTTGGGAGAGAGTATCGATTTTTCATCAGTGGAAGTGGTTCATCAATGGAGGTGGTTCAGGGTGAGTAAGGGGAGAAAATCATCCGGTGCCGGTGACCGTTCACAGCGCAGGCAATGCCTAAGTGCTAAGGGGCCGCCTTACCCCTAAAGTGGTAAGGCTTACTATTTTATACTAACTACGGTACTTACATTGACTATGTTGTCAGAATATAGACTACAAGGTCAGAAAAATGAACGAATTAGGGTAGTGATTTTTATCCGTTCAAACTGGGGAGTAAAGAGGGGGAAAAGGGGTGGTCGTCGGCAAGCGGGCCGCTCCACAAAGCCTCGCGGCAACCTATGCTTATAGTCTCCCACACCGGCTAACTTCGCTCAGCCTACGTTATTTAGCCTGCGCTTATTTATAATCTGCTCACTCCTGCTACCCTCAGGCAGTAAGTAATCCAAAGGGACATTCCTCTTCGGACAGCGTACTAGTACACAACCAATTTAGTTTTTAGGAGTTTAGTAGATATCTTTCAGGTACTAAAAATCTATAGAGAGATGAATCCAAGACTAAGCCCCTTATCCTTATCTGAGCAGGAACGGGAAGAAATACAGCTTTTATTTAAGAAAGGGAAACATTCGGTACGAAAACTCAAACGAGCCAAAGTGTTATTGCTGTTAGCCACAGAAAAGAAAGTGCCTGACATTGCCCAAGAAGCTGGGGTGAGTGAGGCGACGGTGTACAATGTGTATCACCGCTACGAGCCAGGTAAGCTTTCGCAAGCCCTAGAAGCACAACCTCGTAGTGGGCAGCCCGGCAAAGTCACGCCTCGATTAGAAGCAGACGTGACCCGGATTGCCTGTAGTGAGGCTCCAGCAGGTAGAAGCCGCTGGACGGTGGATTTGATTCACCAGCAAGTAGTCCAGTTGGGCTATGAAGTAGGGGATGAATCAGTAAGAGGAGTATTAAAAAAAGTCACCTCAAGCCTTGGCAGAAAAGGCAATGGTGTATTGGGACGATAAATGGAGAGTATGTAGCAAAGATGGAGGATGTCCTAGGAGTTTATGAGCAGGAGCCTAAAGAAAAAATAGTTCGTATCAGTTTGGAGCCGATGCTCACGCACGTAGCAGGTCCATGAGAGACCTTGCCAGTTACTTGATGAAGTTTTAGCCCCTTTACCGATGCAGGAAAATAAGCCTAAAAGAGAGCATTCTGAGTATGAACGGAAAGGGACGGCTTGTGTACTGCTAGCCTATGATATCGATACTGCACAACGCTATGTACAGGTAAGAGAAACCCGTACTAAAAAAGACTATGCCCAGTTGGTAGCACATACTACACAGATAGGATACATGGACTACTTAGTGAAAGAGCATTACCCACAGGCAGACAAAATCCATTTACCTGATACGTTGCGTAACATCGGCTCCGTGCAGGACAATTTAAATACGCATGCTATGAGCTCTTTTTATGAGCACTTGCCCCTGCAAAGAGCCGGAGAATTAGCCCGTAAAATCCAATTCCATTTCACTCCTAAGCATGGCAGTTGGTTAAACATGGCTGAAATTGAGTTCTCGGCTTTAGCTAAACAATGTCTTGATCGTAGAATTAAAGATAAAGACACCTTGGAAAAAGAAGTATTACTCTGGAGTAAGCAACGGAATGAAGCCAAAACCAAGATTCACTGGAGTTTCACGGTCGATAAAGCCCGAGCCACCCTCCAAACTAAATATGAACAGGTCAATCCGGTGAATAAGAAACCTTAGAAATTAAATTGGTCGTGTACTAGTTGTACAGAAGCCATAGTGGGAAATTCCAACTGTAAGGAGTAAGATGACTTACGGTTTACTTGCAGCAAAAAAGAACCATCCGCCGTAGTATGGATTGGGGATGCTGCCCCTGAAAATGAAATCTTTACTCCAGGCATCCCCTCCTGGTCACTTTTTAGCACGACTTGTCCTTTAATACAGAAAGTCTTTTTTTGCGGCTCTGTATTCAACCAAATCAGCCAAAATAGCAGCAAACTTTTCATTATTCATTTCTTAGATTGCCGGTAATGGAATATGACTATGCGGCGGCGTACCCTCATGAATTAGCCTGTAGCATTGGCGGGCGGCTGACCGAAATAGTTGATGTTAGGCAATGTTTTACTATTTTTTTTGTTTAAGTGAGTCAATTATATGTTGGGCATCCTGCCTATCCTCTCCACTTTTATTAGCTACGGCCAGAGCTTCATTGGCTACTTTTAATGCCTTACTCTCATCTCCTATCTTCTTGAGTAGTTTAGCCTGTATGACAAGATTGTTATAGCTTCTTTTTGCCCGAATGGCTTGTTCAATAATTTGGATTGCTTTTTTGAGATGTTCTGCTTCCTGGGTGAAATAATATAAATAAAAAGCTGACTCATACAGGGTGTAGTTATCTATGAGGGGTGGCCATTATTTAAAATCAGTCAAAAACAAGTGGGTGGTAGCTAATTGTTTCTGATGCAGGTGATTGTAGTACATCATCAATTGGATAGTGAAGGCAGTCATCATTAAGTAGGGTTTGACTTTTGAGAGCTTCTGGTAAGGGAGTTGATTTTCCCCCGTCAGATGAAACAACTCTTTGATGAGGGAAAAGACTGGTTCAATACTGGGCTTGCGTTGTTTATAGAGTAGGCGGGCTTGGGGTGTTTGGGCTAAGCAGTTATATTGTTGTTGCCACTCACTGAGAGCGGCTGCTTTGAAACCGTAAGGTAAAAGGACAAACACGTTCCAGCAAGTAAGCAATTGCTTAATGAGTTGGAGGGCAATATATCCGGCATCAGCCACGACTACGCCTACTTGCTCAACAAAGTGAACCAATAGTGGCACGAGTTGGGTAGTATCTTTCTGCGCCGCGGTAGTGACCGAACAGGCAATCGGGAAACGATTGGTATTGCAAACCAGGTGCAAACCGTAGCCAAACCGCCAGTTATGGTAAGCACTCTTGGCCCAGGAAGCATCCGTATCAATACTCGAATGAGGAACAATGCCTTCTTGCCGGTGCTTTTGATGCCAAATTCCGCCTTTAGCTCTAAAAACACTCTTATCAATGAAGGCCCAACGAAAAGAGAATACGGCCCAGTTTACTTGCCTGGCAGCCTGAGCAACGTGCGGCATGAGCCGGTAGATTACCCCTGGTAAGGCTTCAAAACGACGGGCAATCGTTTTACGTGAAGGCGCACTGGGCCACCCAAACCATTGATAATGGGCTTTAGCATACGTTGCCATCCCTTTATGGGAATGAATCCCTTTCAAAAACATTACCATAAAGAATAGCACCATCGAAGGCCAGTTATAACAATAGGGTTTACCCCGTTTAGCGGTCGGTGGAGACCAAGCACTTTGCAAAACTTCATAAAGAATGGCTAACTTACAGTTCATGGCAAACAGAGGTTTATGTTAACTTGAGGTGGTGTCGTTACCCCTAAGTTAACCCCTCTGTTTGTTTTATTTCTACCTTTTCCTTTTATGACCACCCCTCAGTTATCTATAGCCGCGTACTTGTTGCCGTAATCCAGGGAAGCATCTGCATAAGCTTGCCAGTTTTGTCTACCTCCCTGATAGCTTACTAAAGATAACGCTTTCCATCTAGGGGCCTGTTCTCCTAAATTTCTATTAATGGACTCTTGCACCTGACCGAGCAGCAGAGAATCTTTGCTCACACCTGCATCTCTAGAGACCCCACTAATAAGTCTACGCATCTTTTTGTTCACTTCCTCCTCTCCAAAATGAGTCGCAAATTCTTTTGATGTTCTAAAAAATACTGTGTTGTTGGTGAAGAAAAATCAGTGTATAAATCGAACAGAAACTCCATATTTTTTTTGGACCTCAGCTCTACTTGGGTTTGTGTTTTCAAATACTCTGCCGTTACTTGGTTATAGGCCTCCTTTGACTGAGAACTAGTATGTAAAGCCATGCTGTAGTCATAGAGCAGATCAGCTCTACGGTCTCCCCCATCATACGTTGCTTTGAGCATAAAGAATGCTTTCTTTGGATTAAAAGCATCCTTTGCATCCCCAATAAAGGCCTCTGCAGATTTTGCCGAACCACTTATATGGATCAGATTGCCAGTAGGATCAAAATATAAATATTTAGGAAAGGATTGAATCCCATACATCTTAGCAAGTTCTTTCCCGATGCCTTCCTCAATATTAATTTTATAATTGATAAAAGTGCGGTTATAGTAGCTACTAACAAGAGAGTCTAAGAAAGCTGTTTTTTCCATCTTCTTGCAAAATTGACATGTCAGCGTATAGCCATATAAGAAGATCGGCTTATTGGTCTCTTTGGCTTTTGCCTGCACTTTTTGCCAGTCGTCATTAACAAAGGTAATACCTGAAGACTGGCCCAATACAGTAGTAACTATAAGCATTAGGAGTGGTAAGAGAAATTTCTTCATATTGAGTTTTTTTAAGTAGTTTGATTTATTTGATATTGCCTAACGCACCATGCATTCCCGCCGCTGTGCCCATTGCGGTGAGGCAGCCCCGGTTGGCGGATTTTGCGCGGTGTTAGCGGCTAGCTATTAATTTAATCTGTTTTACTCTTTTTTGAATATGACCATCCAAATCCTGTAAAAAATAATTGGCATATTTTATTTTATCAGATGAGTATTGCGTCGCTATTTGTAATGCCCACAGTCTATGTCGAGCAAGAAGGTCATTCTTAAATAGACTAAAAAAGGCTTCCCAATTTTCTGCATTCACCTGCTCTACTAATACAAATCCAATGGTTTTTTGGATAGCTTCCTGCTTTTCGCTAGAATATAACTCAATCAGATAATCAAAATCTGATTTCTGCCAAATGGTCCGTAAGGCTTCAATAGCAGCTTGACGGATGGGAAGTTCCCCTGATTGGGTAAAGGGTTGTATTTTCTCATGTGCTTTAGTGCTTTTCATTTTTGCTAAAGCCCGGATGGTAGCTAAAACAATAAAAGTATTACTGTTCGTTAAAAAAGTCAGTAATAAATCTTTTAACTGAATCCCGTTTTTATGATTCCCAATCCCGGCTATCGCTGCTCGCTTATGAGTCCAGTCAGGATGGTTTACTAACTGAGCTAAAGCGGCTATTGCCTCATTTGAAGGATGAGAAGCCAGTGCTTCATAAGCTTTCCAACACAGAGGCGGTGTTTGCTTTGTTGCTTCTATCAATTCTGCTAGGCTCCTGTCAGTAGCGTTCGTCAAACTATCCTCACTATCATTCGTTGCCATTAAAGAATTTCTTTTAGGTTGCCGCTGATGGACCAAGCGCAACCGCATACCGGTAGCGAATCCGGGTTCAGCCCTGCGGTAGGGCAGTGCGTTTGGAGGGGCCGCTGGACGTTGGGTTTGGTGAGTGTGCCCAGCATGGCACGGTACATTTTGATAAGAAAGGTACGAGGATTATCCAGAGGGTGCAAGTCCCTTACTGGCCGGATCTCCGATGCTCAGGATGGGCAGGTCCAGTTGGTGAAGCCAGTTAGCAAGTGGCAAGGGCGTCTCGGGTAAGTGAGGGTCTGAAGGATACCGAGCACGGGAGTGCGAAGGTATCGCCCGAAGGGTCGGACGGCAAACCTTGGAGCTGACGAACAGAAACGGACCCGATGCTCACGCACGTGGCAGGTCCAGCAGACGAGTGTCAGCATCGGGTCCGGCTAGACGAGGCCTTTTAGCGTGGGTAAGCAAGCACCCCTTTGGGAAGCCCTTGACCAACAAATGCTTTGGGGTAGATGCGGCAGGAATCGGGGGAAGGATAAGTGTCTTACCCAGGCAGATCCTCTCTTCAAAAGAAGTAGGAAGTCAGCCATTGGACCTGAAGCCAGGCTTCATCGGTCCATAGCCATAGTACCTCTGGATACGAGCGGTCAGAGAGAGTCAGAGGTTTTCCTAAAGAGGGAAGGGCTCAACATCAGGTGGTCTTGGACCAATGAGCTGAAAGCTCAGGTCCATCATTCGACCAGGAGGTTCAAATTAAAAGTTTGCCAGCCTGTTCTTAAACTCAAACCAAGGAAAAGTGGGTGAAAAGAGCCACTTTTCTATGCCTGATGAACCGCCTACTACGGATAACCGCCTACTACGTGAGCCGTATGGTAGGGGGTGTGAGAGCGCTGGGGTAGGGATTTTCCCTACCTCTCGCTACTCGATTGGCTGCTGATGTTCCTCCTTTTATTTTCTTTCTAGCAAACGATATTTGGTAATGACCGATTCCCCTTCTCTTCCCCATGAACGGCTTAACTGCAAGGTTGAATCCGTTAGTTCTCGGATTATATCTCCTCCTTTATGACTTAGATTCACGGGTAAAATTATCAGTTGGGTGGAATCTGCATTGGTAGCCCATTTACCTTGGTAGATATTGCCATCCGTATGACGATAATACTTTCCATTCATTCGTAGCAATAAAGTATCATAGTGATTGGCGTCTACCGGAGTGATGGATTTTCTGCTACGCATTGGCTCCCGATTCTCCATCTCATAGGCAACCCAGTTCTTACAAAGTCTCTGCTTAATTGAAGCAGAATTCTTTTGGACAGGACTAGCTGCCACTCGTATTATACTTCTGTGGAAGACTGGACAGACCTTCAGAGTGTTAGTC
>JAUJNL010000086.1 GCA_030448185.1 Cytophagales bacterium
CCTAAAAACTTTTGGCTTTAATACTGAGAACATGTTCCATAAATATGGAAATGCTCCTAGCATAATTAAAGCATTTTTCTCTAATCAAACGGTAGTAACTATCTACCTAGGAACCAAAGCAGAAGTCCATTGTACTCTTCAAGATGCTCGGGGAGATTATGTTACTAGCAAAGCTGAGGCTAATAAATTAAAAATTGAACAAGTAAATATCCTGCCGCAAATTGCCCCAGTTCAGAAAGAGGAACGGCTGCTGAAGTGGGAATATGTTCGTCAAAATATATCGAGTGATTTAGCTTCATTACACTTTAGAAATCAGCTTGCGCAGCTTCATGAATACTTCCCCAAATTTAAGGAAATGGCAGAACAGTCATGGAATGGATTAAGAATTAGGGAATTGAATGGAAGAGAGGGACTACAAGGAGAAAAACTTTCACTTCTTATCCAAGATGATGGATTTGTTGCAGAAATAGGATGGATGGGGCATGGTTTGCAAATGTGGTTACAAGTAATGTGGTTCTTATCTCGGGTAGATTCGGATGAAGTAATTATACTTGATGAACCAGATGTGTATATGCATCCGGATCTTCAAAGAAAATTGATCCGGCTCCTTAAAAATAAGTTTAAGCAGGTAGTTGTTTCAACTCACTCTATTGAAATCATATCAGAAGTAGACCCTGAGAATATTTTAATTATCGATAAGAATACGGACAAGTCGATTTTTGCTTCAAAAGTCCCTGTAGTACAGAGAATATTAAATTCAATTGGAAGCATACATAATTTACAGTTAACAAAACTTTGGGCGTCACGCAAACTATTAATTGTAGAGGGTGATGATATATCCATCTTAAAAAGGATTCAAAATATAATTTATCCTAATTCGGAAGAGCCTTTTGATGCCATTCCCAACTTTGACATTGGTGGATGGGGCGGATGGAATTATGCAAAAGGAAGTAGCCTTTTACTTAGAGAAACTATAGACGATAATATCAAAATATATTGCTTGTTTGATTCAGACTATCATACTGCTTCTCAAAAGCAAGAACGCATTAAAGAATCAAAGGACTTGGGTACTGAAATACATATTTGGAGTAGAAAAGAAATAGAAAATTATTTAGTTGTACCAGCGGCAATACTTAGAATAATAAAGAAAGAAAGCAAAACCCAAGTAACAATTACAGTATCTGATATTGATAGGAAGATATCGGAAATTGTTGAAGCACATGAAGAGACAATAATTCACTGCTTTGCAACAGAAATTCAAAACCAAGATCGCGCGCTTAGTATCACTACAGCAATAAGAAAAGCAAAAGAATGTATAGATACTTTAATCAATAGAATTTCAGGAAAAACATTAATTTCTGAACTGAGTAGATGGACTTCTGAAAATTTTAAAGTAAACCTTAGCCCAAATAAAATTGCTCAAAATTTAGAATTGTCAGAAGTAGATAAAGAAGTCATTAATGTGATCAATACTATCGAAAAGTGCGCATCTTTTAGATCATAGCTTCCCTAAACCTCCTTTAATAAGTATTGCCCTTCTGGTTTGCTTTGCATTATTAAATGCGAAATTATGAAATTATTTAACTGCTTCTGGCAATCGCAGGTATTTACCGTTTAGAAGTTCATCCTAGAGCTATTGGTCGCCCCTGAGCCGACAAAAATGTAAGTGACAGCGTTATAAATGCGCAACAGCAGTACAGTAAATAAACAAAGGCGCTGCAAAATCTTGCAGCGCCTTTGTTTTAACTAAAAACAAAGCGTTTTACAGCAGTTTTATACCCAGACTAAACTGGAACAGACCCGTATTAGGCTTGCCCATATCGGCTCTTTTGAGGTTAGCCGCCCCGGTAAGGCCGCGTTCGTAGCGGGCATCAAAAGTGAGGGCTCCCAGATCAAAGCCTGCACCGGCCTGGAAACCCCAAACCGTCTTCTCGTAATATTCAGCTGCTGATTGATTTTCCTTAAACAGTTCCTTCAATCCTTTGCCACCCAGGTTAAAAGAAGCCAGTGGACCACCAAATACCCGCAGGTTAAAAGATTCGTTACCCACTAGCCGGGTGCCAATCATCAATGGCACATCTACATTCGTAAATGTTACTTTGTACGTACCCGCCTCCGTATTCGTATTACTGTTCTGGTTGACTATTACATCCGTTTTTTTGGCCGTCAGTAACACTTCTGGTTGCAGATAGAACTTGCCGGGAGACACCCGGATAAATGCGCCACCGTGATACCCCAGCTGGTAATTAGAGCTAAGTGATTTAGTATCTTCAATTAAAGTGGTGTAATTAATGCCCGCTTTAGGGCCAAACGTAAAAACGGAACCGGATGGTTTCTGGGCGAAGGCGGAGCCGGTAACAATAAGCGTTAACAGGATTCCGGAGAGAGCTTTTTTCATGGCGTTAAGTGATTTCTAAGTTAGGTTCGGTAAATGTGGAAGAGATTTACAATTTTCGGGCCGAAATTTTCCGGTAGCACTCATCCTGAGCAGTTCCTTATTGGTATACAAATCTGCTCCCTTTGTAACCGTCCGAATCTGTTATTTCGGTGACAAAGCTCTACTTATTCGTAACTTATAGAAAATAGTTTCGCTTAGGCGAAAGTAATTTATTACTAGCAGTAATACGCTGTATATGAGCTGGTAACAGCTATTTGTCAATAAACTGTAACAAAAATTAAGATTTTATCGCATCTTTTAATGAAATTGACGCAATACTTGTTTTTGAATCCAATCAGGTGGATCAGATGTCATGCTAAGGAAGGAAAAATATAGAGATGAAGCAATGAAAAAGTTGCTGAGTACGCACAAAAAATTGGTCCCCTATCAAAGAGTAAGCAGAGGCCATTCGAGGCAAAACGTTATGCCCGTATCTGCCATCTTAGCTCATTCATGACAAGTGACCAATCGTTGATTATACTTCCTGACTGCTAAGGATCATAGTAACCAGATCGTCTAGCTTTTCGTCGTATTCCTCCGCTACAAACAGTCCTAATTCTTTTAATGCCTGCAGGTTATCCGGTGATCCTATATCCATGTCGGGTTTTACATTCAACGGTAGTTCAGGGTTGATGCGCAAATATTGTTTTGAAGAACCGGCAGCAGCAAAGAATATCCGTAACTGATGATCAATTGTTTCGGCAATACCAGCCGTAGTCATGTCCAGCAGTGGCCTCGACCAACTGGCTAAGCCCCAATTTTTTGCATCATCATATTCGTACTGAGATTTAGGCAACCCGGTGCCCAGCGAAAGGATCAGGGTATTTTCAGCAGAAACCTGCTGATGGGAGAATATCTTGCGGGCTTCCACAAAAGCACACATGGCCGGGTTATTCGCGACTATTCCCCCATCTATTAGCGGATAGCTCACCCCGGAAAGTGACTGTATTTGCTCACATTCAAAGAAAGTAGGCGCGGCTGAAGTAGCCCGGGCTATGCTGCGCACGTAGAAATCTGAAGCTGGTTTATCAGCATTGTGCTGCGTAAAGAAATGGGCCCGGCGCCGGGTAATATCATAAGCAGGTATCAGACAAGGTTTTAACAAATGGCTCAGCTGTAGTTCATCGAAATAGTCCATCAGCACCTTTTCCAAATCATCGGCAGCGTATTTTTCATCAAGCAAACCTCCAAAGGTAAGAATCCTGTGGTCCAGCGTTTCATTAAAAATCTTGCCTCCATATTGTAAAAACAAATCGGTAAGCTGACCCGCCCGGAACCTGGGAGTGGAGTTATGCGGTTTCACCGGACTAAGCAACCCGCAGGCCATAATACCACCCGAGCCAGAACCGGCAATCAGGTCAAAATAGTCAGCCAGGCGGGTTTCAGGCCGTCCGCTGCGTTCAATCAGTTTGTTTTCAAGTGCGGTCAGAATCTGGCCCGGAATAATAGCCCGGATGCCGCCACCGTCAATGGAGAGAATGCGGATAAGTTTACTGGATTGGTCTGGCATAAGTGGTTAAGTTTCAATGTAAAATCCTGAACACAGGGTGTGGTGTAGGCAACCTGCTGACTGTTTGCTTCTGAAAAGGCATTAGAGTAATGGTGTTCTATTTGTCGAATACTGCAATTTATAAAATTGCTTGCGATTTAAAATTGGTATTTCCTAGCTGGTAAGAAGTGCATTATTCTATTATTTACGGGAACTCACTAATAACACACCGGTTAGCACGAGTGCGGTACCTGCCACCTCGTAGAGCGTTATGGGTTCGTGCAGAAAGAAATAGCCTAAGACAATCGTAGCAATTGGGCCCACGCTGGCAACAATAGCTGCCCGGCTTGCCCCAATGGCCTTGATTCCGGCCGATACCAGAAAGGTTGGAATTACGGTAGAAATAATAGCCAGTGCCAGTCCGAATCCGAAAAGTCCCGCGGGCAGGTCGGTCACTGAGGGAGTAACTGTCAGCAGATAGTGCAGGATGACAGCTCCGGCCGAAACCATCATGGCATAGGCAGTAAAACGGATCGTACCAAACCGGGGAATAAGACGACCACTACCAATGAGGTAAATGGCATAGGTGAAGGCACTGCCAAAAATCAATAAAGCCCCTTTGAGTATATTAGGTTGTGACCGGATGGCATCATGAGCAAAAACCACGGCTATGCCTACGTAGGTGAGCAGCAACGCAGCTATTTCCCTGACACCGATAGGTTTACGGTAGATCAGCCACGAAATCAGTACCACAAGGGTCGGATACACAAACAGAATCAGCCGCTCAAGCCCGGCGGTTACGTATTGCAGCCCCAGGAAGTCAAGCAGGCTGGAGGCATAATAGCCTAGTATCCCTAATCCAGCCAGTTTCAGGTAGTCGGCAGGGAGCAGGGGAGTGGTGTTTTCCGGTCGGCGGTATAGCAACGGAATGACTATAAAAAAAGGCAGCGCGAAAGTCATCCGCAGAAACAGCAGCGTCAGTGGGTCGACGTGATAATGCGCAAAGGCCAGCTTAATCATAATGGCTTTGGCCGAAAAACAGATCGCAGCAAAGCCTACCATAGCTGCTCCAGCCCACGGGGGCAATTGCACTTTTTTCAGGGTTGCTATACTCAATGATTGTACGGTTTGATAAGTAACAGAGGTTTACACTAGTATGGCAATATACGGCTCAGAATAATGCCTGCTACGAAATTATCTCACTGGCTGAAAAAGATTCTGCTTCTCACCATAACTGACTTATCGGTTTTAAGACAAGAGTTGTCCCGCTCTTGCTCCTCATTTTATAGATTAGGTTGATTTGCCGGTTTTACGTCGTAAAAGTAATCTGAAACAATATTTTGCATTAAAAGTATTTTAGAATACTTTCCTGTTAGTTGCGTAAAAAGCTGGGAAGTATCCAGTTCGGCATTGCTGGTACTGCATAACGGTCAAGGCTACTGACTACCTTAAAAAATGTTCATCAGTACTTGAGCAAAATTAGTTCAGATTATTTTCCGTTTCAATCGTTGAACAGCAAGCCCATAACTAAGGGCTGCTTTCTAACTGCTACTTATATGTCTTACTCTGTTTCTATCATTGGGGCAGGCAATGTAGCCTGGCACCTGGCGCCGGCACTGGAAAAGGCCGGACACCGGGTGCGGGAAATCTATAACCGGAGTTTGCGCCATGCTGAACAACTGGCTACCCGCTTGTATGATGCTGATATATTAGATGTACCGGATTTTTCCCGTAGTCGGTCCACTGTTTTTGTGGTTGCCGTTGCCGATGATGCCGCCACTCTATTGTTGGAATCGTTGCAAATACCTGAAAATGCTATTATCTGTCATACCTCAGGTACGCAGCCATTGGAAGTACTGAGCCGTTATCCCAATGCGGGAGTATTTTACCCCCTGCAAACCTTCAGCAAGTCCCGGCCACTGGACGTAAGCCGGGTGCCTTTTTGTTTGGAGGCCAGTAATGACGACACTGAGGAGGTGCTGGTAGAAATTGCCCAGAGTTTGAGTCAGACCGTGTATCTGATGAGTTCGCAGGAACGAAAAGTTATGCACGTGGGAGCTGTTTTCGCCTGTAATTTCACAAACCATCTATTGGCCTTAGCCAAACAAATACTGGATGCCGAAAACCTGGAATTTGACTTGCTGAAGCCGCTGATTGAAGAGACCTTCCGGAAAGCATTAACGGCCGAAAGTCCGGCGTTAGTTCAGACCGGGCCTGCTTCCCGGGGGGATGCCCGCTTGATTGATGCCCATGTAACGTATTTAGCGCAGGCTCCGCATCTGCAAAGAATTTACAAGCTGCTTTCTGACAGTATCTTGCAACAGCAGAATCGGAAAGGGTAAAAATGCATAAAGCCGGAACAAAACCGGCTTTATGCATCTAAAGAAATATTTTTTGCCTCATTTTATCTTTTCCGGATAATCATCATCAGTTCTTTTTGCACCTTCCATTCCTTGGCAATCTTCAGCATGGTGGTTGCTTCCATCTCGGTCACGTGTCCCTTTTTGTTGGTCGATTCCCAAACCGAAGCCAGATACGAAAGTTTAGTATCGACATCCCACTCTGCCGTCTGTTCATTAAGGCAGATTTTAGCCCGCTCAAAGGCAGTATATAAGTCAGTTGAAATAAACTCGGTTACCCAGTCCAGTTCACCCAATGCACCCAGACTTTCGGCCGTTTCCCGGAGTACGCGGCCTTCTTCTTCATTGAGCCCGTGATACTGAAATATAACAGCCTTTAAAAGCAGAAAGGCTTTTTTCTGCTCACTTGTCATCAGGAGATCAATCTGTTGCATGTAAAAAATCTGTCTTATACAAATATAGGGATTATTTATAATCGACTTACGCATGATCTTATAATTTTACGGGATTACCTACTGGAAGTTATATATAATAAATTAGCTATTCGATGAATAAATTAGCCGCAATTTGATCAGCTAGTAGTTTGCCCTGTAAGGTTAGGCGCATTTTGTCATTGTCCAGTACAAACAGTCCGTGTTCCAGCCCTTTACGCAGATATTCACTATTAAGCGCTTGAAGATCAACACCAAAATGAGTTTGCAAATGCTGCAGGTCACACCTCTACTGTGTGCGCAGGCTGGTCATAATATACTCGTTGGCCCGGTCTGCGGGGAGAGCTGTTCTACGGTAAAAGGTACCTTATCCTTTTGCAGGGAAGCCACATACTGCGCATTGCCGGGATGCGTTGTATTGCCGGGTAGCACCATTAAATGAATGGGCACTGGGACCGATTCCCAGGTACCGTTGGTTCATCCAGTAAGCGGTATTATGCCGGGAGTAAAAACCAGGGCGGGCAAAATTGGAAATCTCGTACTGTTCATAATTATGTGTCTGTAGCCAGGTCACCAACAACTCAAATTGCTCAGCCGAAAAGTGTTCATCGATGGCCGGGAGTTTGCCTTTACGTAGCCAGTTGCCGAAGGCAGTTTTAGGCTCGATAGTAAGGCAATAAGCCGAAATATGCGGAACGTTAAGCTCCACAGCCCGGTGCAGATCCGCTTCCCATACTGAATGATCGGGGTGAGGGATGGCATAGATCAGATCAATGGTCAGGTTGATGGAAACCCGCAGCTTGGGCCTCCAATACGCTTTGTCCTGCTTCCGAGGCAGTATGCACTCGGTTGAGAAACCGGAGATGCGGCTCGTAAAATGATTGAATACCAATGCTGAACCGGTTTACGGGGGTATGCCGCAACGATTGAATTTTTCTCTACTTAAATCATCGGGGTTGGCTTCAGGGTTATCTCAGCGGCATCAGCCACCGCGAAATAACGGTAAATGGTGTCAAACAAGCCCTTTTTCATCAACAGCCTCCAGTACTGAAGGAGTTCCACCGCCAAAATAAATGGTTTCAATGGGTTCGCCATCCAGGTAATCTTTCTGCAAGGCTAGTTCTTGGTGCAGCCCCCGCAAAACTTCCTCTTTCCCTTTCAGGCTCGTACTGAAATGAAAGTCACAGTAGTGGCACGCCTGCCGCAAAAAGGAATATGTATATATAAACCGGCCAAGTGTAGTTTCTTGTTTTAAGTTTCTGATTCCTGGTTATCAGAATAAGGTCAAAATGAAAACGGAACCGTAATAGTTATGAATCATAATCCCATTTTGGGCAAAAAAAGCTAACAATAGATTCTTTGCTACTGTCTTCCTTCTTTCCCATCTAACGTCTAGAACATCACCAGGCTTCGGTACTTTGCCAGATAATTTCCCCTTTGCTATTAATATAAGTTTGTTTGCCTCCAACAAGTACGCAGGCTAGACCCTGCCGGAAGTTTCCATCCAGGAAAGGAAAGGAAGGATCTTTGACTACTGTAAATTCAAGCTGGAATGGGTTTTTTCCAGCTTTATCTACATATACTATCTTCTCCTGCGGTAATTCATCGTAGAAATATACCCGTTTGGCCGGGGCTTTCTTTCTGCACGGCTGCCACGCCGCAAAAGCACTTACCCGGTACGCAGAAATGCTTAATAGCTCCTTGCCTTGCTTATCAATCAGCTTAAACTGTTCTTCTCCTCGCCTTTTGATCCAGGCCACTCCTTCGCTGAATGGAAAAGCTACGGTACCTGGCGGCAGGGTAATCACCTTCTTTCCGGCCGGATCTATGTATACTACTTGTCCGGAACTTCGCGGACTGGACAAAGTCCTTCGAAAAAGATTGCCAGTAGCGGGGCGTTACGGAGGTGCTGTCTGTAAAGGGCCGTTGAAAATTGCCCTTCAGTAGAAATGCCCGTTTTTGCCAATCAATCCCATCGTGTTGCCTTCTTTACCCAGGCGAAGCCTTCGCTGAATTCTGAGAACGGATAATCTGGCATTGTCTTAGTAATATCTGCGTAAGGCGTAAACAGCGGAGCTATTACGTAGTTGCCCTGTTTATCAATGAACCCCAACTTGCGGCTTGCGGCATCTTCTACAGCCGCGTATCCTCTTTATAGGTAGATAGGCATATAGGTACCATCGGTATCGTATATCTTTTCAAATACCGGCTTACCATTGATATCAATGTAGAATGTTTGATAAGCAGACTTCTTCTGTTTCTTGATCAGAACAATAGCCAGCCCTTCACTAAAGTCTCTTGCTGCATCAAATACCGGACGGATGATAATGCGGCCCCGATCATCAATATAACCCCATTTGCCATTTTGCCGTATCCGGGCTATTCCCTCCGCGAAGGAGCCCGCTTTTTCGAAGGCCGGTGCTATTATTATCTTGCCGCACCCATTGATATAACCCCACTTTGCACCTTGCCGGATCGGTAACCGCATGGTTAGGAGTGCGATCTGCTGACGGGCTTCTGGGGCATAAGCGTTATGCGGATAATCCCGGAGAAAGTTTGGTAGGCTTCCAGCGAATGTTGAGCAACCGCATTTTCATACAGCCCTTTTTCATACAGTTCTTTGGCTTTTGTCGGTGGGGGCTATTGGGATAATTTTTATAAAAAAGTTCATACGCCTGTACCGTACCACCGGCTGCCGTAAGGCTTTCGAAAGTAATTGTTCATACTTTTCTTTAGCCGACGCAACCTGCTTGGCATTGGGGTATTTGACGATAAAGCTTTGAAAAGCCTGATAGGTATTAATTTCCTGAGCTTGAGCAAAAGCCAGTTCATCCCGAAGGTCCCCGGGCCAGGGTAACAATGTTATGCAAGCCTTGAAAATGCTGTATCACTTTTTGGAGTGAATCCAGTGAATTGCCGTTTTCGCCTGTTGCAGGGCGTCAATACCGGTTTTCTGCTGCAAATCCTGCAAGCGTTGCTGCGTTATTCCTTTCTTAATCAATGTGGCTGCGTCTTTTTCGCGCAATACTGCATAGTATTTTTGGGAAAGGGTAGCTTGTGTGTAAGCTTCAAATGGATTGTATGCCTGGTTGTCGGAGTCAGCATAATACACGGCAAGGCCATAATATACGCCGGGGTCGTTTTGACTCTTTGCCAGCATCTGGTCCAGCATTTTTTTTGCTTCCGTAAATCTCTTCTCCTGTAATGCCCGCAACGCCTTGTCCAGATCGTTCGTAAATCCATGTGTGGTACTAGTAAGTAGTATCCATACTGTCACGCCCAATCGGATAATTGCATTTTTCATAATAACGGTGGATTAGGTTGCTGGTGGTTGCCAGCTATCAGCCTTGCCACACCTCAGGTAACCCTGCATGGGCAGGCTGAAATGATAAGAAAGCCGGAGTCTATCAGGTTACCCCGTATAGTCCGACTTTCTTAGGTACTAATTTCTGTGTATTAGATAACGCCGCAAGGGCTGTTTCATTATTGGCGGGTATAAATCACTTTACTATCTGAATCATTACTCGCTTTTACGCCAAATTTCTTCTCCAGAATAGTTTCCTGATGATTATACCTGATTTTCATATTCTTATCGAAGAGCACTTTTACTTTGGTCTTAATGTACTGGTGTTGCTCTTTTGACTTGCGGTAGCAGCTCATTGACTCCTCAAAGTCGGCCAGGTAGTTTCCATTGGGAAGTTTTGAAATAGACAAGGTTTTCAAATCAATGTTACTTGCTGCTCCCTCAAATTCGGGATAAAATTCAGTGTTGATTGCATGATTAATTTCCTCCGGAGTTGTGTTTTTCAGGCTAATAAACCGGTCTACCTTCGGGGCGAAATACTTGGAGGCATCAAATTTATGCTCATTGAAATCGCGGTAGTATTGTTTCAGAATATTACGAATCACAAGCTCCTGGGTATTAGCCGGCGCTGGCTCAGATTTATTCTCCCGGGGAGTTGCCTCTACTGGAGGTTCTTTTGGAGTATTATTATTCGTTTTACCTGTTTCCGCAGAGGTCAGCGTTTCGTTGCTACCCTGTGTGACTCCGGTATCGATAGGTACATTATTCCCGTTATCGTTAGCCAGTGGATCTTCGGAAGAGAGCGTATCTATTGCAGCCACCGGAGCGTCCGTTTTGATGATCATCTGTTCGAGCTGAGCTAGGGTACCCGCCAGTACTACATTGAGGGTGAGCGCAAAAAAGACCACTACCAGACTTGCGGTAACATAACGGCCGGCGGGCCGGCGTATACGGCCACCAAACAGACTGCTGATCATTTTAGGCATTACCAGGCCCAACATAACCGGGAGTGCGCACAAGATAGCAAAATTAACATCTTTTTCGGCAGTGAGCAGGTATGACAGGCCGCAAGCAATTGCAATACCGGTCAACCCTCCGATCAGGTAATCTTTTGTAAACTGGGATTTTACCTCTTTGCGGAGCCTTAATGCTTCTTTATGCTCAGGCCGTAATACCACTACTTTCTGCAGAAATGAATAAGCCTTATCAAACTGCCGGTATAGCAGCAGCGTTTTAGCTTCATTCATATACTGTTTGATTGTTTCTTCGGGGCTGCCTGCGGAGCTATCGACAAGGGTACTCTCGTGTTCAGCGGCCGCCGCCGTTCGGGTTCCATCAATGAGTATTTGTTTCAGGTGATCGAACTCTCCCTGAGAAATGGCTCCCGTGTTCAGTAGGTCACTCAGCGTCTTGAGCTCTTCCAGTATGAATTGATTATACATAATAATGCGGGCCGGTAATAGTCAAATTCAATAAGTAAGTGTTTTATAATCAGATCCTTAGTCTCGATTTAATCATTAAGTGATTGCCATCAGCTCCAAAGTTTGTTTTACCTTCTGCATATTAAGGGATGCATCCCCTGCTGGTCTAATTTTTTAGTGAATGTTCCGGTCTTTTTGGGCAAAAATAGTTCAAAAATTACATTGACCATACAACCAGTACCATTTATATACAGAAACTCCTAAAGGTAAACACTTTTATAAAACTATTTTAGGGCAGCGTCTCTAAAATACCCAAAAGTTAAAAATGCATCTACCGGTTTATCTATTTCTTTCAATACGTTAATCTGGCCGGCAGGGTTCATTATCAATCACGTAATTGGTAGCCATTAACCATTGAAGGCCCTATTTTTGTTACAGAAGCCTTTTTTTAATGTATTGAAGCAAAGAAATTTATATTTCGGGAGCAAGTCCGGCTATGCAGTATAATAATTAAATATTTGAATAGTTCAATTATATGAGGTAACCTTTGCCTTTATTAAGGATGTGCGAGATAACTTGGTTTTACTGATAAATCTAGAATTTTTCCTGAGAGATTCAAATATCTCTTACATCTTCAATATTGTTTTATGGTATTTATAAGGCTTGGCCCTTTGCCCTCCCAAAGCTGTGTAGTTAGCAGCTGAAAATGATTTTTTAGTTTTGAGTGTAATGAGGATTTTCCGGGTAGCCATGGTAACGTGTATCATAGCCGTGCTTGCAGGTATGGTGCAGGGGCAGCCTTCATATACATTGTTTTTTCGTCTGGGTGGCACCAGTGCGCTTCTACCCCGTTCCTATTCCGTTAATCCGGTACAGACTGATTCAGCGCAGGTTCTGACTCGTCTGCAGCAGGTTCTGCTGAAACTGCAGTCCAAGGGGTACTTGCTGGCTGCTGCTGATAGCCTACGGCAAACCGGGGATACATTAACGGTCTGGCTGCACCTGGGAGAAGTATACCACTGGGCTTCACTGCGCCCGGGCAATGTACCGGAGGCGTTACTAAGGGCAACCGGCTACCAGGAAAAATTATACACTGCAAAAATATTTTCACCGGCTGCTCTGGCCCGGCTTCAGGAGGCGCTTCTGACTGAATCCGACAATCGGGGCTATCCTTTTGCTTCAATCCGCCTTGATTCTATCGCTATTTTACGCGACCGGATTTCGGCAAGCTTGGCTTATGTGCCTGGGCCAACCATTGTATTTGATACCCTAACCCTGCAGGGAACAGCCCGTCTGAAACCCCATTTTCTCGCCCATTATTTGCGCATCGCTCCGGGACAACCGTATAGTGAAGCGCTGATGCAACGAGCTCAACGCTGGCTCCGGCAACTGACGTTTGTGCGGATTACGGCTCCTTACGGGGTAACTTTCAAGAATGACCGCGCTTATCCGGTATTTTTTGCGGATAGCCGCCAGACCAGTTCCATTGACGGCATTGTGGGGGTACAACCTAATGAACTGGAAGCTAATCGTTTACTAGTCACCGGAGAGCTGACACTTGCAGCTCCGAAATTTGTTCAATACGGGAAAACGGGAAAGCCTGCTCTTGCAGTGGCAACAAATAAAACCTGCCTCGCCCCGACTTGATGTCTCCTACTGGCATCCGGCTTTTTTGCGCACCCCGCTGGAACTGCAGGTTAATTTTAACTTGCTCAAGCAAGACAGCACTTTCTTCAACCTGACCCAGCAATTATCTTTAGGTTACGCCCTCTCTGGCTACGGAAAGATCCAGTTCCGGACTGGGCTACGCAACTCCCGGTTGGGGAATGCAGCTGCTGCAATAGATACGCTGCCGGTACCGATCTTTGCCGACAGCCGTCTGGTTTTTTACGGGGCAAACTACACCTGGAACAATCTGGATGATATTTTCTATCCGCTAAAAGGCTTTCAGGTACTGATAAGTGCAGAAGCCGGCAACAAGCGGATTCTCAAAAACCCGTTGCTTCAGCCGGACCTGTACGATTCCCTGCCGTTAGCCTCCGTGCAATTTGCCGTACAGGCTGATATCCGGAAGTTTACCCCAGTCTCGCAACGTTCTACCTTACTTACCCAGGTGAGGGTCGGAAAACTGGTTAATCAGAATCTGTTCGGGAATGAACTCTACCGGCTGGGCGGCCTAACCAGCCTGCGTGGATTTAATGAAAATGCGTTTTTTGCTTCTGATTTTGCCAGCGGCACCATTGAATACCGGTACTTCGTTGAGCCTGACTCTTACTTGTTCCTTTTCTATGACCAAGCCTGGCTAAAATACAATCTACGCAGCGGGTACTACGAAGACGGGCCTTTCGGAATGGGCACTGGCATGAGTCTGAGTACCAATGCGGGTATTTTCAGCTTTGTATACGCCTTAGGGCAATCCAAAGACCGGCCATTCGGACTCAATTATTCCAAAATCCACTTTGGTTATACTACCCGTTTCTAAAAGAGGCAGAATTGCAAATTTGCCTAACTTCACGGCCTATATAGTTGAATGGTTGGTATTGTCAAATTGTTAATAAAATATGTTTGTCAGAACAGCCATTTAACAATTCAGCAATAAAACCATATAACAATTTAAATTATGTCAACAGGATTCTTTCACGTACCTATACCACGCAACGAACCCGTACTTTCTTACGCCCCGGGTTCCCCGGAAAAAGCGGCTTTAAAGAAGGCGTTAACTGAGGCCCGTGCCCAGGAACTGGACGTACCCATGTACATTGGGGCGGAAGAAGTGCGTACTGGTAATAAAAAACGGTTGGCTCCCCCGCATGACCACGGACATACGTTGGGCTATTATCACGAAGGAGATGCGGATCATGTAGAACAGGCGATTACGGCTGCTCTGAATGCCAAAGAGTTGTGGGCCAATATGACTTGGGAGGGGCGGGCTAGTATTTTTCTGAAGGCGGCCGAACTGATTGCCGGGCCGTACCGTGCCAGGGTAAATGCTGCTACTATGCTCGGGCAATCCAAAAATGCCTATCAGGCCGAAATCGACTCTGCCTGCGAAATGATTGACTTCCTGCGGTTTAACGTGAGTTACATGGCCGAAATCTATAGCCAGCAGCCACAATCGGGTCCGGGAGTATGGAACCGGCTGGAGCATCGTCCACTGGAGGGGTTTGTGTTTGCCCTTACGCCTTTCAATTTTACGGCTATTGCAGGGAACCTGCCGGCTTCCGCCGCTTTGATGGGCAACACGGTGGTATGGAAACCGGCTGATACTCAAATCTATTCGGCCAATGTGCTGATGCAGGTATTTCTGGAAGCAGGCCTGCCACCCGGCGTAATCAATCTGATTTACGTGTATGGTCCTACGGCTGGGGATATTATTTTCAATCACCCTGATTTTGCCGGAATCCACTTTACGGGCAGCACCAAGGTATTCCAGCAGATCTGGCGGACTATTGGCGAAAACATCAGCCGATACAAATCCTACCCGCGGATTGTGGGGGAAACCGGAGGCAAAGATTTCGTGATGGCGCATCCCTCCGCCGATGCCAAAGCTTTAGCCGTGGCGCTGATTCGCGGGGCCTTTGAGTACCAGGGCCAGAAGTGTTCGGCCGCTTCCCGGGCTTATGTTCCGTCCAACCTTTGGGAAGCGGTAAAAGGTTATATGCAGACTCAGCTGAAGGAAATCCGGATGGGAGGCGTAGAAGATTTCCGGAACTTCGTGAATGCAGTCATTGACGAGAAATCATTTGATAAAATTGCCAAGTACATCGAAAATGCCCGTAAAGACCCCGGTAATAAGATTATAGCGGGTGGCGGCTATGACAAGTCGAAAGGCTACTTTGTGGAACCTACCATAATCGAAAGTGTAGACCCGCTGTCGGTAACGATGTGCGAGGAGATTTTTGGACCAGTGCTGTCGGTGTACGTTTATCAACACCAAAATTTTTAGCAGATGCTTGATCTGGTCGACCAGACTTCGTATGCCCTGACGGGTTCCATTTTTGCCCAGGACCGTTACGCGGTGGAACTGGCTACGAAAAAACTGTCTAATGCTGCCGGTAATTTTTATATCAATGACAAACCGACCGGAGCCGTGGTAGGCCAGCAGCCTTTCGGCGGCAGCCGGGCCTCGGGTACCAACGACAAAGCTGGTTCGCTGCTTAACCTGCTCCGCTGGGTATCACCCCGAACAATTAAAGAAACCTTTGTACCACCTGTGGATTACAAGTACCCGTTCCTGGGAGAAGAGTGAGAGGAATTTTGGATGTCGGCTTCCGGATGTTTGACTGACCATGTTCGATGTAGAGACGTTATTCATAACGTCTTCTAATGTTTGCCAGCTGTAAGTAAGAGACAAGAAGCGGGAAGTAGGTATCAGCTACAGACTCCGGTTTTAATTGTAGCAATTGTAGCAAGCATAAATTGCCCCGGACTTTAGTCCGGGGTACCAAAACAGACACTATGGCAAGAAATACATTTTGGTTCCTATTGCTGACACTGGCTTTAGTTGTTAATGTGTGGGCTCAGGAGACGGAAAAGGCTACTTCACCGGGAAGAAGCTTGAAGGTAAATGTGAATTACCAAAAAGGCTTTAATACCGAAAATTTTACCTTTGGTAATTTGGCTCCCGTACTGATGTTAGCCAATAAGCGGCAAAATATTCATGAAATAGAGATTAATAATCTTTCTATAAGGCGGATGGAGGAGTATAGTTTTACGGGGGTGCAAGCAGTTAGAAATAATTTTGAGCTTGCCTTCCGGTACCAGTACGATTGGCGGATTTTGAAAAGGGACCAGGGAATTGACCCTTACCTGGGCTTTTCCCTCTTATCTGGTTTCAACCGGAGGAAAATAGAACCTCATACTTCTTCCATCTATGAAAGCCTAAGGCTTGATTTCAGCAATACCCTGAGTCTAGTTCCCGGGATTCGCTACAATCTACCACGGTCATTCTTTCTGGATTTTAATATTCCAATTGATTTTTTGACACTTCTGACCCAACATCAATGGGTTCGTAATCCAAATCTGCCAGTAAGACAACAGCGTTACTGGCTTCCTGCTGATCTACGGCCTTATCCTGAGATCTTCCAGCGATTACATATCAGATTGGGCGCAGGAGTACGGTTTTAGTTTTATACTCATCTTAAACGCATACAATCCATAGCCCGGGGTTTAAACCGCGGGCTATGGATTGTATGCGTTTTCCGGAAGCACCCGTTTTATTTCTTCCCCGCATCCTGTTACCTTACTCAGAGAAATCCCCTTCTAACCACCACTAAGCCATTATCCGTATGAAGCAAAGACATTACTTCCTTACTTTAAAATGTTGTCTGATCTTTCTGCTCCTTATGGCAAAATCAGTTAAAGGTCAAACCACCAAAATGGCTCCCGTTCGGATTGGCGTAGCGGGACTGACGCATTCACACGTTCATTGGATTCTGGGCCGGGAGAAACGGGGCGATATTGAGATTGTAGGCATTGCAGAACCTAACCGGGAACTGGCCCAGCGTTTTCTCAAGCAGCATGGCCTGCCTATGAGTCTGGTATATAATACCCTGGAAGAAATGCTGGATAAGACTAAGCCGCAAGCCGTTACCGCTTTTAATTCCATCTTTGGGCACCTGGAAGTGGTAAAAGCTTGTGCGCCGCGGGGGGTACACGTAATGGTTGAAAAACCACTGGCTGTCAGCGTGGACCATACCCGTGAGATGGAAGCCCTGGCTAAAAAGCACAATATTCACCTGCTCACCAATTACGAAACGACCTGGTACGGCAGCAATCACCGGGCTTATGCCATGATTCATCGGGAAAAGGCCATTGGTGAGATTCGAAAGGTAGTGGTGCATGATGGGCATCAGGGACCTAAAGAAATAGGGGTGAATCAGGAGTTTCTGGACTGGCTCACTGATCCGGTGCAGAATGGCGGCGGGGCATTGATTGATTTCGGCTGCTACGGTGCTGACCTGATTACCTGGCTGATGAAGGGCGAAAAGCCGGTTTCTGTATCGGCTACTACCCAGCAGATCAAACCTGATATATATCCGAAATAATATGATGGTCACTATTATTCTGACCTACGGCAGGGCATTATGCTGACCGTATGATTGCCACGGCTGATGAAGGGAGAAATGCCGGTTTCTGTATCGGCTACTACCCATCAGATCTAACCTGATATATATGCGAAAGTAGATGATGAAGCTAGTATTATTCTGACCTATCCCAAGATGCAGGGCATTATACAGGCATCCTGGAACTGGCCGTATAGCCGCAAAGACATGGAGGTTTACGGGCAAACGGGAGCCATTTTCGCCTTAGATAAATCCCGGATGCGATTCCGGCTGAATGCTAAGGAGCCGGAGAAAGAAGTAATAGCGCCCAATCGGGCAATTCCGTACGATGATCCTTTTTCGTATCTGGCTGCCGTAGTGCGGGGAGAAGTAAAAGAAATAGAAGGACTTACTTCCCTGGAAACAAATATAACGGTGGTGGAAATTCTGGAGGCAGCCCGTAAATCGGCCAAGGAGGGCAAGGTAATTTACCTGAATAAATAAAAGTGTCATACTCCCTGAAAGTCCTCAATCATCCGGTAATCAATTGCGTTTCCGAAAATCATTCTGATAGTTCCATGAAACATTTTAAGAAATTTTCCGAATAACGTTATCATAACTTGCACACAGGCAGTTAGATATAAGGATATAATTTCTGAATTATGAGAATGGAACGAAAAGAGGTGATCTCCATGCTTAAAAAGCTGGGAGCACAATTGAAAGCAGTACGGAAGGATCGGAAACTAACTCAGCGTGCGTTTTATGAATCATCCAAAATTCATATTGCCCGGATCGAATCAGGGAAAGTAAATATCTCATTGGCTACTTTAATGACGGTCTGTAATCTGTTCGGCATTAAAGTATGGGAGCTTTTGAAGGCAATTGATTTGTAGTCCGGTGCTAGTATATTCCAATAAAAAAGCCTTTCTGCGGAAAGGCTTTTTTATTAAGGTCAGGTTAAATAGGGTTTGATCGACGCATCGAATTTTTCCGGAGTAAGCGGTTTATTAATAAAAGCCCTCACCGACGGGTACTGCGCAGCCTTATTCCGGTCGTCACTATCTTCAGAATTTGTTAAAATAAAAAGCTTGCAATCGGGGTGGTCTCCCGCATAATTTTTTTCGAAAAGTTCAATAAACTCAAATCCCCCTATTTCCTTCATATGCAGATCCACCAGAATCAAATCCGGAAAAGCATTTTTGGTTTTGCACAGATCCAAATAGATAAGGGCGTTCCAGACGCTGGAAAGTATTCTGAAATCCTTGATCCCCGGTAATTGATGAAGCATAACCCGCATGAATTGATTTTCCCATTCATTGTCGTCAATGAGTATGAGAAAATGCTCACTTCTGATCATTAACGTATTGCTGGCAGTTGAATTGGGAACAATAACCGGTTTCGTATCCATAACTTTATATGATCCTTATAGGGCGATAATACTCTTAACTAATATTGCTGACAAAATTGTCATTTTCCCGAATATACGTTTACCAGTGAATGCCCATTAAGGGCAGTTATCGTAATTTATAATATGTCTGCTTTTTTTACCGGGATAAAGTAGACGATTTGCAATACTTATATATAGATCCAAAGGCGGTGCTCTCTTTACGAAAAACCCTCTCAAAGGTTTGGAAAAATGTATTAAAATGAAGAGGTGTCATTGGGAACTGTAGTTACGGATAAGGTACCTACTTATAATAGTAATGTAACATAGTAGCCGAAAGTAGTAACCACCATTATATAAAAGGCGGCTTTCCCATTCCCGGTATCCTTCTGATAAGGTAAAAAATGAGTAGTTGTGTACCACTACGGGTATTATTGGTGCGGGTAAGTTTTCCTTGCAACCTGTACCCTGTTTCTGTATCTTAGAGCATGATTCTGATTTTACTCGCACTGGCGGTTGCTCCAGGTTTGGCCATTGCCATTTTCATCTATGAAAAGGACAAACTGGACCGCGAGCCCCTGCATTTGCTGGTAAAATCTTTTTTTTTAGGAGCAATCAGCATAATCCCGGCGGCACTGCTGGAAACGCTGGCCCAAACGTACGGCATTGCGCAGACCCTGGATATTGATACTACCGCCCACTACGCGCTGGCTGTCGGATTGAGTGAAGAATTGAGCAAATTCATCTTTCTGATGTGGTTTGCCTACCCCAAGAAGGAGTTTAATGAGCCTTTTGACGGAATTACCTATGGCGTGATGATTGCGATGGGCTTTGCCACTCTTGAAAACGTCTTTTACGTAATGGACGGTGGGCTAAGT
The DNA here is from genome assembly GCA_030448185.1 of Cytophagales bacterium. Taxonomy (GTDB): domain Bacteria; phylum Bacteroidota; class Bacteroidia; order Cytophagales; family 172606-1; genus CADCTQ01. The sequence continues at coordinate 19,749 of JAUJNL010000086.1, forward strand.
GTAGCCATTGTGCGTATGTTTACGGCAGTACCGGCCCATGCCACATTTGGCGTCATCATGGGTTACTTTGTGGGGCTGGCCAAGTTCAAGCATCAGCAATCGATCAGCTTTCCTAAAGTAGCCGCCCTTGCCACCGCAGCGGGCTTACATGCTACCTACGATTTTTGCCTGTTTATGAAAAATATACCCTTACTCATTATTGGGGCACTAGTCGCACTTATTGCAGGTATTTACTTTTCCTTGAAAGCAATCCGGATGCATAACCTCAATTCACCCTTCAGTCACGAATGGCATCCGGAAGAGAAGGAATTTTTTAAAGGTTAAGTTGGTACAGATTGATTTAGTGCATGAAAAAGTTCCTGCTGAAAGTTTACCTCGCTTATTCTATTACGGTCTTTTGCCTGATTATGACGGCCTCGCTGCCGCTGGTGACGCTGCCTTTTGTACTGGGGGAACGCTTGGGAGGGCGCATCGCGTATTTCTTCCTCAAAGTCTGGGGCTATTCTTTCGGCTTATGTTGCGGCATCCGTTTCCGGGCGGTTGGCCGGAACAAAATTCTCCGGAATCAGCCCTTCGTGTTCGTAGCCAATCATAATTCCTACCTGGATTCTCCGGCCTTTGTGACGGCCATTCCCGGCCAGTTCCGGCCACTGGGAAAAACGGAAATGAAAAAGATCCCCGTTTTCGGGTGGTTATATCCCTATGTAGTGATTACTGTGGACCGTAGCAGCGTGGAAAGCCGGCTAAAAAGTATGCGGCAATTACGGCAGAAGCTGCGTAGCGGTATCTCCATTTTTCTGTTTCCGGAGGGCAAGATGAATCAAACGGCTGATCCTCTACTGCCTTTCCACGATGGCGCTTTCCGGTTGGCCGTAGAGATGCAAACGCCGGTTTTTCCGATGGTTATTCTGAATTCCCGCCGATTGTTGCCGCGCAAACCCTTTGAACTCAGACCAGGTACGATCACCACGGTTTTTCTTGACCCCATTCCTACCGAAGGGTTGACCTTGAAAGATGTGCCGGCTTTAAAGCAGCGGACAGTTGACCGGATGAAAGCCGCACTGGAAGAACAAGAGCATCTGCTCGGTAAACGCAGGAAGGTAGTCTTGTAAAAAAGTGCCCATTTTAATAACCGTATTTTTCTTTCCACCAGCCTTTCAGTGAACGGCGGATCTCGTTTTCCCGCGGATTGTTGCCTGGATCGTAGAGCTTGGTCCCCTTGATTTCTTCCGGCAGGAACTCCTGATTGGCGAAATTTCCTTCAAAGTCATGGGCGTAGCGGTAATCCTTGCCGTAATTCATGTCCTTCATCAGCTTGGTAGGTGCATTACGGATGTGCAGAGGTACAGGTAAGTCTCCTTTGCGGCGCACCAGTTCCTTCGCATTCCAGATGGCCGTGTAAGAGCATTGCTTTTGGGAGAAGTAGCCAGATATACCACGGCCTGCGAAAGAATAATCTCGGCTTCCGGGTAACCAATCATGGTTACCGCCTGAAAACAACTGGTTGCCAGCAGCAGGGCATTGGGATTGGCATTACTGATATCTTCCGAGGCCAGAATCACCAGCCGCCGGGCAATGAATTTAACGTCTTCCCCGCCTTCGATCATGCGGGCCAGCCAGTACAGCGCCGCGTTGGGGTCGCTTCCCGGATCGATTTGATAAAAGCCGAGATAATATCATAATGCTGTTCCCCGCTTTTATCGTACAAGGCTACTTTCGCTGCGCTACGGCCATCACCTTTTCGTCGGTAATGAGAATGGGCTGACCCGGTTGTCCGGATGTTACTACGAGCTCCAGCAGGTTGAGTAGCCGCCGGGCATCACCGCCGGACAGATTAAGCAAGGCCGCCGTTTCCTTTAATTGAATGTCCTTTTGTTTTAAAATCTCATCTTGTCTAATAGCCTTTTGCAGCAGACTAACCATTTCTTCCTCCGACAGCGGCAGTACATACACCTGGCACCGCGACAACAACGCAGCATTTACCTCAAAGGATGGATTTTCGGTGGTAGCCCCAATCAGGGTAATAATGCCTTTTTCCACGGCTCCCAGGAGGGCATCTTGCTGACTCTTATTAAAACGATGAATTTCGTCGATGAATAAAATAGCCTTGCCTTCCATCTTTGATCTTTCAATTATTTCCCGCACATCCTTTACGCCCGCACTGATGGCACTCAGGGTATAAAGGGCAATCCGGCCTGCCGGGCAATAATCTGCGCTAAGGTAGTCTTGCCAATGCCTGGAGGGTCCCCATAAAATAATAGAGGGAACATTGCCGCTGGCCAAAGCCCGGCGCAAAACGGTAGTCTCGCCAGTAAGGTGTATCTGACCCTGCAGTGCGTCAAATGACTGCGGACGCATTCGTTCGGAAAGGGGAAGGAGGTTCGGAGCGGACATACGTAACGGTGCTAATTAGGATGATGTGCTTCTATACCAGTTCGATCTGGACCGGCAAGTATTTGCAATTTAAGTGGTTTGGTGTTTAAATCAGCCAGTTTAAAACATACGGGATGATCCGCTGGTTACTCTTTCAATAAAAATGAAAAATACCCATTAACGGGCTAAATCAAAAAAATCGAAGGCCGGCAACCGGCATGCCTTCTCACAGAATACTTGGATATTACTCATAAATAAATTACTGACTTAATGGCAAATTATCAGCTGATTAAGGTAACACCTGCGTCAAATTGGCGTATAAACCGGTATGACTTAACTTAACGCGGAGCGCTCACCTTCCGGTATGGTTTTTGACTATTTGAAGGTGTAGCTAACTAATGGAGGATCAACACATGAAACTAAATCATAAAAATATATTGAGCGAATTTATCCGTCCTATCGACTTGCTTAATACAATTAATGGCGGTGTTTGCATGACCACAATGAATCTGAGCGAACAGCAAGACGGCTTTGTGCTGCACGTATCGGCTCCGACAGTGGCAGGAGAATCTTTTAATGTATTCGTAGATACTGATAAACTAATTGTCTTTTCTGAGCTGCCCGGAGAGCTCAATGATATGCTTGGTAATAGTCCGGTGCGCATACCTATGTTTCACCATTCCTTTGAAATACCGGCATTTATCAATACCGACAAGATTGAGGCAGTGTATGAGGATGGGGAACTGAAGGTATTCCTACCTTTTAAAGATAATAGCAAGATTCACCGCAAAATTGATATTCAGCAATCGTAAGCCTATTGTTCTCTGTTTAATTAACCCGGCTGGTTTTCAAAAGACCAGCCGGGTTTTTTTGTGAAAAAGAATTTTTGCACTCGCATGCACACCACAGCAATGTCCGTTGAATATCAACCCGTAAGAACTAAACTTTCTACAGTCGGGCAGCTTTCTTCTTCTTTTTCCTGTTCTCATTCAGCCCTCAACATTTAAAATTTAGCATTAACTTTAGGTATGCACTCGGCGCCAAATTCCTTTACAGGGTCACAGTCCCTTTTCGATTCTCAGGAACGTGTAACCCTTTTTGTGGATGTGATTCTGCCGGTGCCCGTACCCAACCTGTTTACCTACCGGGTACCCCTTTCCCTGAATGATGTCATTAAAGTCGGCGCTAGGGTAGTCGTACAATTTGGTTCCAGCCGTGTGCTTACGGCCATTGTATCTAAAATTCATCACCTCCCGCCGCAGAAATACAGTGCTAAGTACGTATTGGAGCTACTGGACGAAGAGCCCGTAGTAACTACCCGCCAATTAGAGTTATTCCGGTGGACGGCTAATTACTATATGTGCACCGTGGGGGAAGTGATGAATGCGGCCCTGCCTTCGGGACTGAAGATTTCGAGTGAATCCAAAATACAGTATAACCCGGATTTCGATGCCAACCCGCTGCCCCTGACCGAAGAAGAAATCCTGCTGCTGGATGCCGTCCGGCAAAAACAGACCTTGCCGTACGACGAGGCTGTGAAGATGCTGGGAGCCAAAGAGGTGCATAAGGTGGTGAAATCCCTGACGGGTAAGCGGGCCGTAATCTTATTTGAAGAAGTACGGGAGAAGTACCGCCCTAAAGTGGTAAAGAAGGTTCGGTTGAAGCGTATTTATGAACATCGGGATAATCTGGAAGCTTTATTTAAGATCCTGGATGCCAAACCCAAACAACTCGATATTGTACTTAAATACCTGCGGCATGTACCCGTGCTGAAGAGTCCCGGCTTAAACGAAGCCGGGATTGATAAATCATTGTTGGCAAAGGATGAAATTTCCGCGGCTTCTCTTAAAACATTGATTAAAAATCAAATTGTAGAAGAGTTTGAGATTATTAAATCCCGGTTCGAAGACCTGAATGCCATCAGCGACTTCCAGGTGAAACTAAGCCCGGCCCAGCAGGAGTCCGAAACGAAGGTTATAGAAGAATTCAAGACGAAAGATACAGTACTGCTGCACGGGGTAACGGGTAGCGGCAAAACGCAGATTTACATCAGTCTGATCCAAAAAGTGCTGGATAGCGGCTCGCAGGTATTATATCTGTTACCCGAAATCGCCCTTACCACCCAGATTGTAAACCGGCTGCGTAAAGTATTCGGTGACCAGCTGGGTATTTACCACTCCCGGTTTTCGGATAACGAACGGGTGGAAGTCTGGCAAGGCATTCTTTCCGGCAAGTATCAATTCGTAATTGGAGTCCGTTCCGCTATTTTTCTGCCCCAGAACAACAATGGAACGATCACGGGGTAAAAAAAACACCACTCAGCTTACAAGAACCTAGAGACTGATACACACAAGAATCAAAGCGCATAAAAAAATCTCGAAGCGACAGAATCCTCTTGCAGATCTGAGCCGAGTGAGGCTCTT